>JAPKZB010000093.1:58349-226314 GCA_026393985.1 Acidobacteriota bacterium | reverse complement strand
CTCGATGAATACGTCGACCACCACAACGCAGAGCCCAAGCCCTTCATCTGGACGGCGAAAGCTCAGGATATCCTGGCCAAAGTCATGCGGGCGCAGAGTACGCTGAATAAACGACAGACTGTTTGAAGCAGACCACTAGCGTAGCTTTGTTCAATGGATCTGCGGAAACATCATGCCTAGGATGTTTTGGTACGCGACGGTTAGAAACGAAGACGCTGCATCAGCGCGATGTCGTCGAGAACCGCGATTCCGGCCCTTCGTAAAAAAGGCTCTGCCGGAGGTTCGAAGAAGTCCTGGTCACGCGTACACAGAACATCGGCCTCGCCGATGATCGCAGTCTGCATGACGACGGTGTCGTTGATGTCCCGAATTGGAGTTACAAGCAGTGGATTCGGACGAATGACCTCAGTGGTGCGGCGAAGGAAGCCGATATAGTCGTAGATGCGGCCTTCCGAAAGACCGTGGAGTGCCAGCATCCTTGGATAGCGCAACACCTTCGCTAATTCGTAAAGCATCTCGTCGGAGATCAACAGCACGTGGTCAGACTCAATAAGCCGGAGTAGAAGGTCGCGCGCCAACCCAGTTGCTCCGTCATGGGCGCGAACAAGGATTGCGGTGTCGAGAACGATCCTCACTGATGGGGGCGATAGCCTGGGCGCACGCTGCGCATGGCCTCATTGATGATGTTTTCAGCTTCCGCATCCGAGACCGGCTTGCGAGCGGCATCCACTTCTGCAAAATACTTCCGCAGTTCATTCGCGATCTCGATCTTCTGTTCACGCGAAACCACGGCAGGTTCGAAGGTACGAACACTGACCGCTTCGCCGTCGTGAACGCGACGGCCAAGCAGCTTTTCAAGGGCTGCTTTCTGATCGGGAGAGAGATCGGTGGCGTTGCAAATCATGACGTCATCCTTGGGTTCAGGTTCGATAGGCGCATCTTACCGCCTCTCTCTCATTTTGTCACGGAAAAACACCTTGCTGGCAGGTTAACGGCGGGAGGAGAGAAAGTAGCCACGAGACCCGATGCTGTAACGATGTAAGCTCTGATCGTTACAAAAACTGTTACAGTGGGTTCCAAAAGCTGAGGCCGACCATCGCCGGTCGGCGGTTTTTAGGATCACCCGTAATCTGATATTCGAGCCCAACCGGCTCCAGGCGCTGCCCCGATTCCCCGTACATCTGAATTCGATACTTGCTCCCCGAATTCGCTCCCGCCTCCGCCCGCCACTCGAAGCGGAAGTCGAAATCCTCAAACTCCGCCTCGCTCAGTAAATACACCTCCTTGCCCACTCCCGGTGTCGTCCGCAACACCCCGTCGCGCGCCTCCCAGGATGGCGCCGGCACCGCCCCTCCCCGTGTCCAGTACCAGCCCTTCAAACTCTTGCCGTCAAATAACTCAAGCCCCAGCAGCAACAACCAAATCAGCTCAATAGCCTACCAGCGGCGACCGCCTCCACCACTGCTTGCTCCCCAACTGTTCCAACAGAAATGCCGCCGTGTCCGCCCGCGTAATTCTCGCTATCGTCACCCCCTCCAGTTGGTCCGTCGCCCGCAACTTCCCACCCTTCGGTCCGTCCGTAAAGCAAGCCGCCCGCATGATCGTCCAATCGAGCGAACTCCCCCAGATCAATTCCTCCTGCCGGTCTTTGTCCTGGTAAATCTTCTTGGTGAAGAGAGGGTAAATGATCCAGTCATAAAGCCAACCGCCATGCCCCTTTGAGTCCCCCGCTCCAATCCCCGTCAGCGCTACCAACCGCTTCACCCCATGCTTCTCCATCGCCCCAACCAGGATGCGTGTCGTATCAGAAAACAAGGTCGTCTCCTTGCCCAACACTCTCTCCCCCAAACAGTACACCACCGCTTCCTGTCCCTCCACCGCCCGGTCGACATCACCCGCGTTCAAGGCGTCCCCGGCCATCACCTCAAGATTCCGATGCCGCACCGCTATCTTCGCCGGATCCCGCACCAACGTACGCACTCCATAACCCAACGCGAGCGCCTGCGCCAACACCTCCCGGCCAACCGTGCCCGTCGCCCCCAAAATCAGAACCCTCATTGTCCACATCCTCCTTCACTCAAAATACACCCGAAGCCATTAACCCTAAAAACGGCAGTTGCCCAGCCCGGTGCGCGTACATTCTCACCGCAAGCCTTGCATCACTAGATTCCGGTAAACATTCTTCGAGCGGGGCGCAACTATCGTGGAATCGATTGATTGCGGCCGAATCTCCTCGGGAACGATTGGAACGGGTCGTCGGGACATTTTGACCACTTCCGCACCCTCCCCGGGGTAGTGGCTTCGGTACAAAATGGTGCATGAATTCTGGTCGCACCGTCTTTGCCCAACTGCTCGCCGAAATACCGCACAAAGAATTCCAGAAGGGTGTGGCCCGTTACAACGGCGATCGCTACTTGAAGAAGTTCTCTTGTTGGGACCAGTATCTAACGATGGCCTTCGCTCAGCTTCCTTACCGCGAGAGCCTCCGCGATATCGAAAACTGCCTCTACTCCATGCGTGGGAAGCTCTATCATATGGGTACTCGCGGCTCGGTGGCCCGCTCCACTTTGGCCGAAGCCAACGAGAATCGGGACTGGCGGATCTTTGCCGATTTCGCCCAAGCGCTGATCGCCATTGCCCGGCCTCTGCACGCGACCGACCCTTTGGCCGTTGATCCGGGACAGAGCCTCTATGCTCTCGACGCCACCACTATCGACCTCTGCCTCTGGTTCATTCTCCTTCGTAAAATATTGATCCGATTGTAGTTGCGGCCTTGCCTGGGTTTGCCTCAGTCCGGGCTGTTTGGGCCGGTTTGGCGGATTCCGCACACAGCCCGCCCACTAACCGGCGGCTCGTCTCGGACAGAATCAAGTTGGCAACTTCGGTTGGCACGAAAGCAGTTGAACGCGGATTCCCGCAGCCGCAAAGCGAGATTAGCGTGGGCAGGCTGGACCCGCAGACCTTCGAGATTCACTACCAGATGGTCTCGACCGAAGATGCGCGGATCTTACGATCATGACTTAACAGCGACACACAAAGCGCAAGAGCGGTCGCAGCGAAAATGCGGTCAGACATGTCGGGAACCTCATCTCGGTTGACTCGACCGAGCGCATCTACGACGATGCGGTCCACCGGAACGAGGCGAGCGGGATTCTGAAGGTCATCGACGGCCGCGACTACAATTCGTTGGTCGGCGGCGCTGAGGCGTCCCTTTTCGACGAGGTATTGGATCTCCACCATCGTGATGGCGGAAACGAATATGGGATCGCCGGCCGTCGTTGCACTGTCCATGGCGGCAGTGGCGGCGCGCGAGATCCGCGCGTCTGCCGTCAAGTACCACGAGGATCGCGTGGGTGTCGGCCAGGACCGCTGCCCTCAGATGTCTTCCCTTGGGAAGCTCTTCCACATTTCGCGCCGGGCTTCATCGATGTCCGCCGCCGAAACCGAAATCCCTCGGCCAGCAAGGATACCCTTTATGCTTCGAAATGGCTTTTTCGGAGCCGCCTCGTCCCGCAAACGCGTGGCGTGGCTCAAAACCTCTTGTTGCTTGTCGAATGGGAGCGATCGTACCGCGTCGAGGATGGCCTGTTCAACCGACATGTGGACCTACCCCCTATTATTGCGAATCCGGTGGACAAGTTCGATGGTCGATGGCGCTCATTGGTCCGCGCAAAGATAGGTGCGGGCTACCGGGCGTCCAACTTGAGCGGTTGCTACCAGCCCCCGAACGGCACATCCTTTTCCCTGGGCACAGATGCAAAAAATGGCTCGGCAATACCGGCGGCTGCGGCTGACGCACTTACATCGGCTTGTTTTTTGCCGTGCGAAATCAAGCGCGCCGTACCGTTCAGTGATTGGTTCGACCTGGCAGGCTATTACCATCAACTAGAACGACCCTTGCTCGGTCATCTTGCCGCCACCCAGCCGCAACTAGAGGTGGAGAAATTCCGCACGAGAGCTAGTGCGCTTTCTTCGCGATACCAAGGCGATCCGGTCGCTTCGCGTCGAGCTCAGAAACGCCGTGAAGGAAGGACGAACCCTGGATGGCGCGTGGATTCAATCAACAATTTCGGAGGCGGGCGCGGCGAATCTTCGACGTGAGGCGAACCATGTAATCCGATCATCGGATGAGTTCGAGTGCGTGTACTGCCTGCAGCAGATTGGCCAAGAACGGCGGTCAGCTCGGGGTGGCAGACAGTGAAGTCGTCAATAGTGGTCCGGTGAATTTTCGCGCGGATCTGTGGCACGGAGCATCGCTTCCAAGGCCGCAAAGTGGATGGGATCATTGCCCTGCGACACCCCGATTGCCCCTCCTTTCCGCTACTCAGCGCTACCATTTGCGCTACCCTAGACAACAAAAGTAGCCCTGGAAGGCCGCTCTATGATTGCAAGCTATTGAATTTATTGGTGCGGATGAGAGAACTTGAACCTCCACTCCCTTGCGAGAACGAGAACCTGATTCCAGTGTACGCAAAGGCAACTCCGGCCCGGCTTCGGCTCTCCAACGCCCGCCTCTGCGGCGCAAATGATGATCAGGCGGCACCGTTCACGGAATCATTTCCCCGCGGACTGAAGGAAACGTGTAAGCCACCGCAATCCATTGCGCGTCCACCACGGTCTGGCCAGCGCGCCCCACACTCTTGCCAGGGGGCATCATGCCGCCGCCAGCCACCTCCATGCAGTCACCCCCAAATCCGCCTTTTCCCGTTTCCCCAGCAAAACACGAGGCAAACCATGGAAAAACCACCCCTCACCGAAGAGCAAAAAGCCCATCGCGCCGCCGTCGCGCGGGCCAACGGCGCCAAAAGCCGCGGACCAAAAACTCCCACCGGCAAATACATCAGCTCGCTCAACTCCATCGTCACCGGCGAAAACCTCGGTAAACTCGAGGCCGACCTACCCCCCTGCATGCAAACCCTCACCGTCGAGGACAAAGCCGTCTATCGCCGCCTCCTCCAAATCAACACGCGCCACCTGCAGCCCCAGTCCGAGGCCGAACTCGAAGCCATCCGCCACATCGCCTTCCATGAGTTCGAACTCCAACGGCTCGAACGGATCCAGGAAGCCCGGCGCCAGATCGGCCAGGACCAGATCCTCGAACGCTATCCCCGCATGAACGACATCGAATGCGAAGTCAGCGCCTATCAGGCCGGCATCGTCAACGACAAAGTCAGCCGCGCTCTCAATCGAGACCGCCGGTCCCACGAAATCTCCGTCCTCCACTACCACAAAGTCTTCCGCACCCTGCGGCGCGATACCCCCATGGCGCCGCCCGAACCGGTCAGCGTCGCCCTCGAAATGCAGCCCGACCAGCCGGACATCCCGTCCACGGTCATCGTCGACGAGGCCGTCCAGCATGCCGCCCGCGCCCAAGGCGAACCCAGCTACCAGGCGCCCGAATGGGTCGATAACCTTCTCAATAACAAAGAGTTAGTAAAAATCATCGCCCGCCGCGACAATCGGAAAATCAGCCAAGGCCGCCTCGAAATCCCGCGATTGCCGCGGGCCGCCTGACGCCATGTACCCGAGTAAGCGAGGTCCCCGGTGGCGTCCCACGGAGGCATCGGCCGCTCGTCCGCCCCCCCAAACCGTCCGAATGGGCCGCCCGGCCCGGTAACTTCCTCCCGGATCCCAAACAAGCCGCGATTCTCGATTGCGCCGACCCCCGGGTCATCTTACTCACCGCCCGCCAGGTCGGCAAACGCACCATCGCGGCCCTGCGCGCACTCTACCTCGCCGTCCATCAGGCCCGGTCGCTCATCTTCATGGTCGCGCCCATCGAGACCCAGGCCGGCGAAATCCCCGAAAAACTCAAAGAGTTCGCCGCGGAACTCGGCTTCCCCCTCCGGGGCGACGGCAACAATCCCCGCTCCTTGCGGCTGCCCAACGGCTCCCGCATCGTCGCCCGCTCCGTCCGTGGCTTTTCCAAGGCCTCGCTCATCATCATCGACGAAGCCGCCTTCGTCAACGCAGCCGCTTACCGCGCCCTGTCTCCCTGCCTGGCCGTCTCAAAGGGCCACTTGTGGGCGCTCTCCACCCCCTATGGCCACAACAACCTGTTCGCCGAAATCTGGCACGATCGCCAGGCCGATTGGACCCGCTTTGAATTCCGCGCCACGGACTGCCCCCGGCTTACCCCCGAGTTCCTGGCCTCCGAACGTCGCTTGCACGACGAACGCTCCTATGCCCAGGAGTACGATTGCCGCTCCATCAGCCACGGCCTCCAACTGCTCACCCGCGAACAGGTGACCGCCGCGCTCATCAACCAGGTGCCCGCTCCCGTCCTCGGTCTTTGGGAGAAGGCCGAACGCTACTACGGCTTCGCGGGACGTCCAGGTTATAAGTTCGTCGGGGTAGTGGAAGACGCTGACTCGGGAAGCTGGGTCGGGAAGCGAGTGGTGCGGCCGCGGGCTGGGGTGGCACCGCCCGGCGCTGACGGTACTCGGGATTGTCCGGCATCCGGAAGCCTTCGCCGAGTGGCTGACGCTGCCCGAAGAGAACCTCGTCGAGGTGCCGGAGCATGGGAGTGATGAGGAGGCGGTGCTCTGCGAGCCCGTCGCCGCGGCCTGTGAGATCCAGGAGCAGTTGGGGCGCCTCCGGGGCGAGCGGGTGGCCGTGTTGGGAGATGGCAAGCTCGGGCTACTCATCGCTCAGGTGCTGCAGGTGGGCGGAGCAGCGCTGGCCCTGTTTGGGCGGTATGCCGCCAAGATGGCCATTGCGGAGCGGGCGATGATCGCCGGCCGTTTTCCTCTGCGCGAGGCCGCCCGCGCCGGGGCCAGCGTCCTGTGCTTCCCCGCATGCTCCCTCCCCGGCTATCGCGACCCCGCTCGCGGGCTTCCTCCGCCCGACGCCCGGACCCTCGAAGCCGCCTGGGCTACCCTTGCAGAGGCCACCCGGCGTGCCGGCATCACCGCCATCCTCGGCACCGAACGCCCCGCAGTCAAGGGCTTACACGCCGCCGCGCTCGTCCTGAACCCCGCCGGGCCCCTACGCTTCGGCGTGACCATCTGTCATGAAGGTTGGCGCTATCCGGAAACCGTCCGCCGGGCCGCCAAGAACACCTGAAACTTCGCCGCTGTCAACTATGCCTTCGCTCGCGCACCGCCCTGCACCGCCCTCGCCACCCCCGATGGCGACCTGCTCGCGAGCAACCCCTCCGGCGCAACCGGCCTCCTGCTGGCCGATCTCGATCTGACGCAGGCTACGGGCCTCCTCGCCCGCCGCTACCGGCCCGCGTTTCGCTCCTGGTGGTCCTTAAAACACTGCTCTTTTTGAACTACCCCTTCTGGGACAGGCTCACGAAGCTTTCTCAACCGCTGCCCCACACAAAGGAGTCTGCTCTGCAACCCGGCTTCACCCTCTCAACGGTCGCGCAGGGGCCATTCTGCTCCGTCACGTTAGCCCGGCCACCCTGTCGACCCGCCCCGCCGGATCGCCGCCCTCGTCCTTCTCGCCCTCGCCTGGCTGATCGGTCGCCGAATGGGCAGCCGGAAGATCATCCGGCAGACCGGGATTGCAGGCATCGCGTTTCCCATGGCGTTCTCCCCCATCGCGAGCAACATCGCGCAAACCGTTGGCATGTACCCTACCGCCCGCACGTCTCGAATCGTGGATCCTCGGCGCCGCCCAGCTCCTCGCGTTCTGCCCCATGCTCGTCGCGGAGTCCTCTCCTGCTCCTCGGCCTCGCCTCGTTCCCGGCACGCGGGAGCCACCAGACGCCTGGCTTTGATCATCGCCTCGCCTCGTGTGCCCAGTGCCGCCGCGCCAGTCCCAGAAAATAGCGCAGCGGCGTACCCCCCCCGGCCTCTCGCCGCCACGCCATGGCCACCGTCCAGGCCGCTTCCGCCACGCCCACCTCCATCACCCGCAACCCCGCGATCCCCATTGCCGTCACCGACCCCGGCACCAAACTCACCCCCACCCCCGCCCGCACCAGTGCCAGCGCCGTCAGCAACTGATGGGTCTCCTGCCCCACCCGCGGCGTCACCCCCAACGCCCGGCACGTCGCCAGAACATGGTCATGAAAGGTCGGCGATACGCTCCGCGACAACATGACAAACGGGCTCGCCCACAACGCCCGCCGGCTCCGCGGACCCTTCGCCGCCGCCACCAGACGCAACTCCTCCCGCCGGATCGCCTCAACCTCCAGGCCCGGCCCCGCCGCATCCAATCGCAAGAAGCCAACGTCCAGTTCCCCCCGCCGCAGCGCCTCGGCCTGTTCCCCGCTCGCCATGTCCCGCACGGTCAGCCGGACCTCCGGATGCCGGCGGTGAAACGCACCCAGCACCTCCGGCAGCCCGGCGAACAGGGTCGTCAAGCCCGCGCCGATGCGGAGCTCCCCGCTCGTGCCTCCCAGCACTCCGCGCGTCCTCGCTTCGGCGTCCTCCGCTTCGGCCAGCACCAGCCGCGCCCGGTCCGCCAACGCCGCCCCGGCTGCCGTCAGCCGTATGCCCCGCGCCAGACGCTCGAACAATTTCCCGCCGATCCGCTCCTCCACCAACCGGATCCGCTTCGTCAACGCAGGTTGCGATACCCCCAGCCGCTCCGCGGCCCGGCCAAAATGTCCTAACTCCGCCAGTGTCGCTACCGCCTGAAAATCCACCAAATCGAGCGCTGCCATAACTACAGGTTATCGGCACTCGCGGCCCTGTGTATTGGACGCTATCGCACGCCAACCTGAAAATGGTCAACATGCCCCTCATTCCGCTCGGCGTTGATCTCGGCGGCACGAAGCTGCTGATCCTCGCTGAAACGCCCGCGGGCGAACGAACCTGGAAGTTCCCCACCGGCCCCGGCTTTACCCCGGCCGACCTCGACGCCCGCCTCGCCGCCGTCCGCGCCGAACTCGCGCCGGCCGAGCTCGTCTACGGCCTGGCCGTCCCCGGGCTCGTCAACGACGAAGGCGTCGTCGGCCCCTGCGACGTCCTTCCTCTCCTCAACGGCTGGCAGCCCCGTGCCGCCGCCGTGCTCAATGACGGCCAGGCCGCCCTTACGGCTTACGCCGCCAGCTGCGCCCCCGGCGCAACCGTCGCCATCGTTGGCTCCGGCACCGCCATCGCCGCCGCCCTCCAAATCGCCGGCCACCGCGTCCCCTACACCGAACTCGGCTACGTCCCCTACGGTCCGGAGGCGACTCTCGACGCCGCCGCCTCCGGCGCCTCGCTGCTCGCCCGCCTCGCACTCACCGCCCCGGAGCTGGCCGAACGCCTCAGCCGCCACGACCCGGTCGCCATCGCCGCCGTCCGCGCCGCCGGCGATGCCTTCGGCGCTGGCATCGCCACCCTCATCAATCTTTTCCGCCCCGAAAGGATCGGCCTCTACGGCGGCACCCTCTCCTTTCGCGGCTACCTCACCGCGGCCCTTGCCGCCGTCGACCGCCGCGCGCTGCCCGCGCTCCGCGCGGCCTGCCGCGTTGAACGGGCCCCGCAGCCGGAGCTCCTCGCCGCCCGCGGCGCCCTGCTGGCGGCGCAATGAACTTTCGCTGGCGCATCGCCGCGCTCTCGTCGCTGCTGCTCGGCCTCACGGTCGGCCTGCCTTACTATGCCATCGCCTTCTTCTACGACTACTGGGAGACTGCTTACGGCTGGTCCCGCGGGGCCATCATGCTCGGCCTGCCGCTCGGCACCTTCATCACCCTCATCCTCGGCCCGCTCTACGTCCGCCGCCTCTCGCCGCGCCACTCCATCACGAGCGGCGCCGTGCTGGTGGCCGCGTCGCTCGCCGGCTTCGGACTCATGCCGCCGAACCTGCTCGTCTACTACGGGGTCTGGATCCTGTACATGGCCGGCTGGAGCTTCGCCGGGCCGCTGGCCCACCAGATCCTGCTGACCCGCCTGTTTCCCGAAAAGCCCGGCCCCGCGCTGGCGCTCGCCTACTTCGGTATCAGCCTGCTGGGGGCGCTTTCGGTCGTCGCGGTGGCTCGTCCGCTCACCCTTGCCTACGGCTTTGAAACCGCTCTGCTAATCCTGGGCGGCATCGTCGTCGTGGCTGTGCCCCTCGCGTATTGGGGTCTGCCCGCGACCAAGCCGGACCACCACGCCCGATCGAAGCCCGCGCCCGTCGTGCGCAACCGGGCCTTCTGGCTGCTGCTCACCGGCACCACCAGCTCGATAGCCGGCATCGGCGGCATCAGCCAGCACCTGAAGCTCATCCTGCGCGAGGTGAACTACCCGAACCAGGCGCGCCTGGACTCCGTCTACGGGCTGACCGTCCTGCTGATGCTGCTCACCGGTTCGGCCGGCCGCTTTCTGTTCGCCTGGAGCATCAATCGCTTCCCGAAGCGCGCCGTGCTGAGCGGGGCTTTTGGCCTGATGGTGGGCTCGCTGCCGCTGCTGCTGGTGCTGGACTGGTCGCCGGACCGGGTGCCGTACCTGTTCGCGCTGCTGTTCGGCCTGGGGATGAGCGTCGATTCGCTGCTGCTGCCGCTGGTGGCCGCCGAGCACTTCGGCAGCCGGTCGCTGGCGGCGGTGCTGGCGATTATTGTGCCGGTGAACGTGGTGGGGCAGTCGTGGTTTCCGTCGCTGATGTCGGTGCTCTGGTCGGCGACCGGAAGCTATACGGTTCCGCTGCTGGTGACGTTCGCCTTCATTCTGGCCGGGCGGTTTCTGCTGGCGGCGCTGCCGGCGCCGGGCGGGGAAAGCTAAGGTTTCTGCAGCTCTTTGAGCGCCCGGGGATCGTCCATCTTCGGCCCCGGCTTCGGGTCGAGCGGCTCCCGCGCTTTGGCCGGGTCAAACAGGTCGGGCCGGACAGAGAGCAGCTTAAAGGGAGTAAAGTCCGGGTCGGCGCTGGAGAAGCAGTCGGACAGGTCGGCGGCGGCGGCGTCGTAGAGGTTGAGCGGCGGCAGGCCCAGCAGGCGGAAGGCGGTCTTGAGGAGTCCGGGGAAGCTGGAGTTTACCTTCGAGACGTAGTTCTTTTTGGCGTAGGGGCTGGCGACCATCATCACGGTGCGGTGGGAGTCGACGTGGTCGACGCCGCCCTGCGAGTCGTCTTCGGTGATCAGCACGGCCATCTGCTTCCACCACGGGCTTTTTGAGAGAAACTCCATGATGCGACCGAGGGCGATGTCGTTGTCGGCGACGTAGGAGGCCTGGTATGGGTAGCCGTCTTCGGGGCGCGGCTTGGCCATGTGGTCATTCGGCAGGTGGACAAACAAGAACCGGGGGAACTCCTCGTTACCCTCGATATAAAGGCGCTCCACCTCCTTGATGAACTGCGTGGCGCGGAACTGGTCCGGGATGTTTGTGTTGTAGTTGGGATAGTCGCGGGAGGTGTTGCGGTAGAGCGGGTCCGGCATGGGGACGTTGGTGAGGAAGCGGACGCCCGTGGGTTTGAGCCCTTCGCCCTCGTCGCCGCCGGCGAGTTCGAAGCCTTCGCCGAAGTTACGGAACGGGATCTTGTGCCGTTCGAGGTGGTGCCAGATCGCCCCGGCTTCAAGCTGCTCTTCCGGATGCACCGAGGAGTTACTGCCGGTGAACAGGAGCCGGCCCGGCGCCGCGGTGGGGAACCGGAAGTTCTTCTGACCGCCGTAGGCGGCCATGAGCGTCGATTCGGTCCAGGCGTTCGGGTAGGAGCCGGCGAGCCAGTGGTGGCCGTCGACGGAGACTTCGGAGTCGGCGTAGAAGTTGTCGGAGAAGGCGTAGCGGTCGATGAGCGAGCGGTGGTTGGGCGTGACGGCGACGTTGCGCAGCGCGGCGCGGTTTTGCAGGCTGCCGCGCTCGGATTGGACGATGGCGTACTGGCCGAACCGCGCCAGGTCCCACGCCGAGTTCACGGCGCCGTTCGAGGCGGTGACGACATCGCCGAAGACTTCGTCGAAGGTCCGGTTTTCCTTGACGATGACGACGACGTAGCGGATCTCTTTGGGCAGCGCCGGCGCGGCAGCCTTTTGGGGCAGGAAGCCGTTCAACTGCAGCACCCTGGCCGTATGTTTGGCGAACTCGTCGGGCGCCGGGAAGGGGTAGACGGAGACGCTGCCGCGGCGGAGTTCGGCGTTGAAGCTGCGGTCAAAGGCCTTGGTCATGGAGGCATTGGGGCCGGTGCCGTGGCCTTTGGCGTTGCCGACGTGGATGAGGCTGCCGTGGACGGCGACGCGGGTGGGGAACCAGCCGGCCGGCAGGTGGGCGATGTGCTTGTGGTGTTTGAGGTCGATGACGCCGACGGCGTTGATGCCGGCTTCGGCCACGAGCAGGTGATGGCCGTGGATGGCCATGCCGGTGGGGAGGACGCCGCGGAGGGATTCGAGGCCGGGGATGCGGATTTCGATTTCGCGTTCGACCGTCAGAGTCTTGGCGTTGATGACGGTGACGGAGTCGTTGTGGCCGTTGGCGACATAGACGTGGTCGCCGTGGGCGAGGACGCCGCTCGGGCTGGAGCCGCCGTGGATGCCGTTACCGAAGGGTTTGCCGGTGGGGATGAACGCGAGGACGCGGGCCGCGGCGGGATCGGCGACGTCGACGACGGTGAGTGAGTTGGCCTCTTTCACGTTGGGACTGCCGAGGCCCGGGACGGCGACGGGGGCGCCGGAGGCGTTCCGGCGCTCGGCGCCCTGTGCGGCCTCGGCGCTCGGGAAGCCGAAGGCGGGGAAGGGGAGTCCGGTGAGGCGAGCGGCCTTGGCATCGGCGCCGGGGATGGCGCTGTACTCGAACATGCCGATGTTGGTGACGTAGACGCGGCGGCCGTCCGGGGAGAGGGCGATGGCGAACGGGAGACGCCCAGTGCGAAACGAACCCACCATTCGCCTTTTCTTCGCCTCGAAGATGACGACCCGGAAGTTGGCTTGGTCGACGACGTAGAGCAGGCCACGGGCGGGGTCGAGGGCGAGGTCGCCGGAGTAGGAGTCGGCGAAGCCGTTGCCGTTGAGTTCGAGGATCTGTTTGGGTTTGCCGGTGGCGATGTCGAGGAGGCGGACGCGGCCGGAGTTGCCTTCGCTGGCCCAGAGGTCGCGGTTGTTTTCAAAAGCCAGGCCCATGAAGACGCTGCGGAACTCGTCGTCGTCATCGTCGGCGGGCCTGGGGCGGGAGCCGAGGGCTTCGATGGTGTGGATGCGGTAGGCGCCAGCGCTTTGGTCGAGGACGGTGAGGGAGTAGCGGTTGGGTCCGCCGTCGGCGGAGACGACGTGGCGGCCGTCGGGGGAGACGGCGAGGCCCCAGATGCCGGGGCCGGTTTGGAACTGGCGGCCGAGGGGGGCGAGCATGCGGCCGCCGGGCAGGATGGTTTCTCCGCCGGGGCGGCGGGCGGCGGGGCGGGTGCCGGCGGGGGTGCGGTAGTCGGCCGCAAACAGGGCGAGGGGGAGGAGCAATCCAAAAGCGGCGCGCATAGAGGTAATCTCAATTATTATCGTGCTGAGACAGACTTCGCCAAATCAGAAGACCCAGCTTTACGTGCTGGAACAGTTTGTGTTGCATCAGGGGCCGCAGGGGCCGGCGGTGCACGAGTGGATACAGAATCGCTGGCTGCCGGCGCATCCGGGTCCGGCGCTGGTGCTCGATGCCGTGGTGGCGGCGCAGATGCCGCAGGTGGCGACGCTTCGGGGCTACGGATCGGTGGCGGAGTGGCTCGAGAGCCGGGTGGAGCCGCCGGCGACGGCGGATGCGTCGGTAACGCTGCTTGAGCCGACGAGTTATTCGCCGGAGTTGGAGTTGGGGGGCGGCGAGAAGGGCCGGATCTTTGAGATGCGGCTGTACCATTCGCCGTCGTGGCCACAGCTGGAGCTGTTGCACGAGCGGTTTGCGGGGCCGGAGATTGGGATCTTCCACCGGCTGGGGATTCGGCCGGTGCTGTACAGCAGCACGCTGGCGGGCCGCCATCTACCCAATTTGGTGTACGTAACGCCGTTCGCCGATCTCGGGGAGCGGGAGCGGGCGTGGGGGGCATTTATGGCCGACCCGGAGTGGCACCGGGTGCGGGCGGAAAGTATTGAGCGGGGTGGGCAGATTTCCCAGTGGATGGAGATTACGCTGTGGCGGGCGGCGGGGTATTCGCCGGTGCGGTGATCCGGGCGGCGGGGATGCCCGCCCGGTGCAGGTTGTTTTCCACCTTATCGATCGAGAGCCGGGAGGCGTCGTATTCGACGAGGATTTCGTCAAGCGACGGCTGTACCTTGATCTGTTCGATGCCGTAGATGGCGTGGGCCCGGTTGATGCTCTTCATGAGGGCCTCATCGAGGGGCTTCAGCAGCTGGTAGCGGAGTTGAACGCGGGTCATCTACTTTGATTCTAACGCGAGAGATTTTAGCCCCAGAGCTCCTCAACCGGCTTGTAGAGCCCTTCGCTGGCGTAGGGCACGTACTCGAAGCCGCGGCCGAAGGGGTCGTCGTAGCGCACGTTGGTCCAATTGATGCCGAGGGCGGAGTAGATGGTCGCTTCGATATCCTCGACGCGGATGTCGCGTTGCTCGGACCAGCCGAACTCGGTGGTGCGGGCGCCCTGCGCATCGGTTTCCCCGATGGCGCGGCCGCCTTTGACGCCGCCGCCGGCGAAGACGGCGAACTGCTGCGTGTAGTGATCGCGCCCCGCCTGGTTGTTCAGCGCGCCGACCGTGCGGCCGAACTCGCCCATCATCACCACCAGCGTTTCGTTGAGCAGGCCGGCGGCCTTGAGGTCGGCGATCAGCGCGCCGTAGCCGTTATCGAGCGTCCGGCCGAGGGTAAACATGCTGTTACCGTTGGGGGCGTAGATGCCCGAGTGCATATCCCAGCCGCCGAGGGTGATCTGGATGTAGCGGGTACCGGAGTTGGCGGCGAGCACCTGTTTGGCGGTGAGCAGGGCGTTGCCGAAGCCGGTGTTACCGTAACGGGCGCTGTCGGCGGCGGTGTACTTGAAGGCCTGGTCGACGGTGGGGTTGTACATGAGGCCGCGGGCCGACTGATAGAAGGCTCCGTAGTCCTCCATGACGGGCGAGAGGGGGGACTTGGCGCGCAGCGGGGCGTCGAGGCTTTCGAGCAGATCGTATTTCGCGGTGAAGCGGGCCGCGCCGTCGGGATGCGCGGTGTTGGCGAGGCCGGTGGTGCTGGGCGCCGTCTTGAAGGGCTCGTACTGCGCGGGCAGATAGCCGGAGCCCACCGCGCCGTCGGCGTTTAAAGCCAGGAACGTGGGGAAGAGCTGGCCGGGCGTGCGTTCAGCCCGTTTTTCGAGTGCGACGATAGAACCGATGTTGGGGGCGACGTCGCCGAGGACGGCGGCGGGGCTGCGGCCGATCTGCACCCAGGTTTGCGAGAGCGAGTGCTGGGCGGCCCAGGCGCGGACGCTGCGGAGGATGGCGATGTCGTCAAGTTGGGCGGCGATTTTAGGGAAGACGCCGGTGTTGAAGCGGATGCCTTTGATGGTCTCGGGCTGGAAGCCGGCGGGGCTGATGCCGTCGAGGAACTTGAGATCGAAGGTATCGACGTGGGACGGGGCGCCGGTGAGCAGAATGAAGATGACATTCTTGGCAGTGTTCCGGGTTTTCACGTCGAGGTTGCGGACGAGCTGAGCCTGGGAGTTGCCGGCGAGGAAGCAGCCCGTGACGCCAGCGCCGAGCAGGCGGAAGAACTCGCGCCGCGAGGCGAAGGGGCGGCGGAAGAAGGGGATGTGGGAATGGTTGGGGGTCATGGCGGGGCTCCTTAATAGTTGAAGGTGAAATCCACCTTGTTGTAAAGGGTCCACAGGAGATTCTCCGCCTGCTGGCCCCGGTTGCCATTGCTGAGGGCGGCGATGCCGGCCGCCCGTTCGGTCTCATTGGGAAAGCGGGAGAGGACGTTGAGATACAGCGTCTCGACCAGCTGCCGTTCGTCGAGGTTGATGACCTGCCGGAGGAGGCTGGCGGTGGCACCGGCGCCGGTGGCGCGGGTGCGGTTGACGAGGAACGTGTTGTTCATCAGGGCGAGCGCCTGCAGGTCGGAGCCGTCGGAGCGCCGGTCGTAATCCTCCCGGTTGCCGGGGTAGAAGGCGCTCAGGAAGGCCGCCGAACCGCCGCGGGCGCTGGGGGAGGGGATCTGCATGGCCCAGTTGACGGTCCGGGTCTGGGTGCGGTCGTTCGCGTTGACCGCGAAGGTGATGGTGGCCGGAATCCTGCTGGTCTGCACGAGAGCGTCATGCAACTCTTCGGCACTGAGGCGGCGTACCAAGCGCCGGGCGTGCAGATTTTCCCAGGCCGGATTCCAATCGCCGTCGTAGCGGGCGGAGAGCTGATAGGCGTCCGAAGTCGTGATCAGGCGCATGACGGCTTTGAGGTCGAATTTGTTGGCGGCGAAGAACTCGCCCAGCTCCTTGAGTAGCCGGGCGTTTGAGGGTTGCAGGGTCCAGGGGGCGGGGGGCGGGTTGTCGGGATCGAGGCGGGCGGGATCCAACTGGTTGACCGGCTCGACGAGGCCGCGGACCATGAGCTCCTTCCACAGGTAGTTGACGGCGGCGCGGGCGAAGAGCGGGTCGTTGACGACGGCGCGGGCGGCGGCCTCGCGCCAGTTGTCTCCCGCAGCGAGGGGAGGCGCGGCAGAGGCGGTAAAGGGGTACTCGGGGGCCACGGTATTGCTCGAGCCGAACCGGGTCCGCGGGGGCCGGTTGCCGGTGGTGGTGCCGAGGGCGTAAGAGCCGCGGGCGTTGAAGTTGACGTTCCAGTAATAGTAGTTGTTGTTGGTGGAGACCGGGCGGACCAGGGCCAGGGCCGTCTGCGAGAAGTAGGCGGCGAAGCCGTAGGCCTGGGCGCGGGAGGCGGTGCGGCCCCAGAGCGAAAGTGTGTCGACGTGTCCGCGCCCGTTGTGGCATAGGATGCAGTTGAAGTGGCTGACGCCGAGGAACGTCTCGGCGGTCATGGCGGCCATCTGGTCGTACATATCCTGGGCGGGCCCGTTGGTGACCCGGTTGCCGACCTGCCAGTTCAGCTCACCGCGTTCAAACGAATTCTCTCCGCGCGCGGCGATGAGCGTTGACGCCATCTGGCTATAGGGGCGGTTGGCGGCGAGCGAGTCCTTGATCCACCGGAAGAAGGCTTCGCGGCCATCGGCGAAGCGGTTGGTATCGGTGGCGCGGACAAAGTCCGTGTTGCGGAACAGGTCGCCGAAGAACATGGTCCACTTGTCTACCCATTCCGGGCTGGCGAGCAGTTCGTCGATGGCCTTGGCGCGTTTCTCGGGGTCGGGGTCGGCGACGAAGGCGTTGAGTTTGGCGACGGTGGGGACGCGGCCGGTGAGGTCGAGGTTAATGCGGCGGAAAAACTCGTAATCGTTGGCACGCCGGGCGGATTCGATACCTCGTTGGCGCAGCACGCCGAAGATGTTGCGGTCCACCAGATTGCTGCTGTCGCCGGTGGCGGCGCGCCCTGGCCCGCCGGCGCTGCTGAGCAGGGCGGCGACCCGGATGGTCTCCTGACTGAGGCGCCCGATGCGGGCGGCGTGGCTCCAGTCGGCCCGCAGCTTCATGGCCGGAGCGCTAAAGTAACTGCATTCGGCGTGTTCGACCGCCAGTGGTTGCTCGGTTTCCTGCTCCTGCGGAGCAGGGCCATCCTGCCCACTGAGGGCAAGCGTAAACGACAGGGCCGCGGCCCAGTGCATTCGTCTCATATTAAAAATCCCCGCTTTGAGATCAGTCTAGGCTACCAAACCCGATTTTGTTCCGAGAGTTTTGCAGCCTAAGGTAATTTGACGGTCTGGTAAGATCGTCACATTGCGCCTCCTAGTACTGCTCTTTACCACCCCAATTCTCTGGGCTGAGCCTTTGACGCTAGCCCGGGCGATCGCCGAGACGGTTGAAAGGCATCCGCTGCTGGCGGCCGCCGACGGGCGCATCGGGACCGCGCAGGGCCTGCTGGAGCAGGCGGCACTGCGTCCGAATCCCCGGTTGGCGTTCCAGATCGAAAATCTGCGGGGGAGCTGGCAGGGTCCGTTTTCTTACCCGCGGGACACGGACAACTTTGTGTGGGTGCAGCAGACGATTGAGACGGCGCGGAAGCGCCAATTCCGCACGGAGTTGGCGGGGGTGAACCGGCAGGTGGCCGAGAGCGCGCGGGTGCTGCTACGGCAGCAGTTGGTCGCGCGGGTGAAGCAGGCGTGGTGGGTGGCGATTGGGGCGGAGCGGGCGCGGAAGGTGTATGCCGAGACGCGGACTACCTTCGCGCAAATAGTGGACTACCACCAGATCCGGGTACGGGAGGGGGCGATGGCGGAGGCGGACCTGATCCGAGTGCGGCTTGAGGCCGAACGGTTCGCGCTGGCGGCGAACAACACGGATTTGGCGGCGGAGCGGGCGCGGATTGCGCTGCTGCGGGAGATGGGGCGGAGCGAATTCGGCGCCGTGGAGTTGGTGGATGAGCTGGAGGGGGCCGCGCCGCCGCCGGCGGCCGAGGTGGACAAGGCGCTGAACGAGCGCGGGGAGCTGGCCGTGGCCCGGCGGGTGATTGCCGCGGCGCGGGCCAATCAACAGTTGCAGGTGGCGCAGGCGCGGCCGAACTACGACGTGCTGGGCGGCTACAAGCGGACGATGGGGCAGGATACGGCGCTGGTGGGTTTGCAGATGGACCTGCCGGTGAACAACCGCAACCAGGGCAACGTGGCGGCGGCGGTGGCGGAGATCCGGGTGGCGGAGAACGGTTTGAAGGCGGGCGAGGCGCTGGTGAAGGCTGAGCTGCAGACGGCTGAGGTTGAGGTACGGATGCGCCGCAAGCAGGTGGACGAGACGCTGGGACCGCTGCGGCAGCAGGCCGAGGAGACGGCGCGGATTGCCGCGGCGGCCTACCGCGAAGGCGGCACGGATCTGTTGCGGCTGCTGGACGCGCAGCGGCTGCAGTTGGAGACGCAGTTGGTATATGTGCAGGCGCTGGTGGACTACCGGCTGGCCGTGGTGAATCTGGAGACGGCGATGGGGGCGAACCAATGAGATACGGTTGGATGGCGGCGGTACTGTTGTTGGCGGCATGCGGGAAGGAGGCGGCCAAACCGGAGGCGGCGGCGCCGGCCCCGGCCGAACCGGCCAAGACGCCGGGCGAGGTGCGCCTGGACGCGGCGATGATCCAGAGCGGGAACATTGTGTCGGTCGAGGTGGAAAAGCACAGCGAGCCGCTGCTCGTGCGGGTAAACGGCCGGCTGACGGTGAACGAGGAGCGCACGTGGCATGTGGACTCGTTCGTGGACGGCCGGGTGCTGCAGCTGCTGGTGAATGTGGGCGACCGCATCAGCGCCGGCCAGGTGGTGGCGCGGCTGCATTCGCACGAGGTCCACGAGGCGCGGAGCGAGTATCAGCGCGCGAAGACGGACCTGGCCAAGGCGCAGTCGCAGCGCGCCTTCGCGCAGCGGAACCGGGATCGCCAGCAGCGGCTGTACCAACTGAAAGCCGCGTCGCTTGAGCAGACCGAGTTGGCGGAGGCGCAACTGCGCGATGCGGTTTCGGCGGTGAAGAACGCCGAGATTGAACTGGAGCGGACCCGGGTGCATCTGGTGGAGTTTCTCGATGTGCCGGCCGACGACCATCCGGACCATAAGCCGGGCGAGTTTGTTCATGAAGAAGACATGGTGCCGGTGAAGACGCGCAACGGCGGGGTGGTGACCAAGCGGGACACCTCGACCGGGGCGATGCTGAAGGCGGCCGACCGGGTGCTCGAGGTGAGCGACCTGTCGACGGTGTGGATGATTGCGGCGCTGCCCGAGGAGATGCTGGGCAAAGTCCGGGCGGGGATGAGCGCGGCGGTGCGGGTGCAGGCGTATCCGGAGGAGGTGTTCGCCGGACGGGTGGTGCGGCTGGGCGATCAACTCGACCCGGAGACGCGGACGGCGCCGGCGCGGATTGTGTTGGCCAACCCCGGGCAGCGGCTGCGGCCGGAGATGTACGGGGTGGCGGAGATTGCCGCGGGCGGGAGCACCGAGGCGCTGTTTGTGCCGCCGGGGGCGCTGCAGGATATGAACGGGCAGGCGGTAGTGTTTCTGGACAAGGGCGAGGGGCGGTACGCGGTGCGGCCGGTGCGCACGGGGCGGACGCAGGGGGAACTGGTAGAGGTTTTGGAAGGATTGGCGGCGGGGGACCGGGTGGTGAGCCGGGGCGGGTTCGTTTTGAAGTCGCAGATGTTTAAATCGTCGCTGGCGGAGGAGTAGGCGTGGCGGCTCTGATCAATTTTGCTTTGGCCAACCGGCTGCTGGTGATTGGTTTCCTGTTGGCGGTAACGGGATACGGGTTGTACTGTCTGGCGGAGATTCCGATTGAGGCTTTTCCGGACCTGACGAATAACCAGGTGAGTGTGATTACAGAATGCCCGGCGATGGCGGCGGCCGAGGTTGAGCAGATGGTGAGCTACCCGATTGAGACCACGCTGCTGGGCATTCCACGCAATTCCGGGGTGCGCAGCGTGTCGAAGTTTGGCTTGTCGATTGTCACCGTGATGTTTGAAGACGACGTGAACACGCTGGTGGCCCGGCAGTTCATCAACGAGCGGCTGCAGGAGGTGCGGACGCGGCTGCCCAAGGGTCTCGAGCCTGGGCTGGGGCCGCTGGCGACGGTGTTCGGCGAGGTGTATCAGTACACGGTGGAGACCGACCGGCTGTCGCCGCTCGCGCGCAAGACGCTGCAGGAGTGGCAGATCAAGCCGCAGCTGCGGAGCGTGCGGGGCATCAATGAAGTCGATTCGTGGGGCGGGGAGACCGAGCAGGTGGAGGTGGTGGTGGATCCGCGGGCGCTTGAACAGTATGGGCTCACGGTGAAGGACGTTTTTGACCGGATTGCGGACAACAACGAAAACTTCGGCGGCGGCTACATTGAACACGCCTCGGAGCAGTACACGATTATTGGCCTGGGCCGCGTGCAGCAGCGGGAGAGTTTGAGCCGGATTGTGCTGAAGACGGTGGCGGGGACGCCGGTGCTGTTGGGCAACGTGGCGCAGATCCGGACGGGCGGCCGGCAGCGGCAGGGGGCGATTCTGCGCGACGGCAAGGGGGAGACCGTGGGCGGCGTGGCCGTGATGCTGAAGGGGGAGAACGGGCGCAACGTGATTGACCGGGTGAAGCAGCGGCTGGGGCAGATCCGCGTGCCGGAGGGCGTGAAGCTGGTGCCGTTCTACGACCAGAGCGAGGTGATCAACCGGACCATTGCGACCGTGCGGCAGAACCTGATGGAGGCGGGGGCGCTGGTGATTCTGGTGCTGCTCGTGTTTCTTGGCAACGTGCGGGCGGCGCTGCTGGTGGCGCTGGTGATTCCGCTGTCGATGTTGATCGGCTTTATTGGTATGCGCTACTTCGGTATTTCGGCCAATCTGATGAGCCTGGGGGCGGTGGACTTCGGGATGATCGTCGATGGGGCGGTGGTGATGATGGAGAGCGCCGTGGCGCGGCTGGCGATGCGGGATCACGAGTCGGTGATCGACACGCTACGCCATGCGGCGCAGGATGTGGCGCGGCCGATTGTGTTTGCGGTGGGGATTATTATTGCCGTCTATCTGCCGCTGTTTTTCCTGGAGGGTTTGGAGGGGAGGCTGTTCCGGCCGATGGCGGTGACGGTGTGTTCGGCGCTGCTCGGCAGTTTGGTGCTGGCGCTGGTGGCGATGCCGGTGCTGGCGAGTTTCGTGATGGCCGGCGGGGTAAAGCCGCACACGGACGAAGGCTGGTTTGAGAAGGTGCGGCGGGGTTACGAGCGGGTGCTCGATGGGGTGCTGCACCACCGGCGGTGGACGCTGGCGATGGGTGCGCTGCTGGCGGTGACGGCGATCGGGTCGTTGGGATTCATTGGGACGGAGTTCATGCCGCGTCTTGAAGAAGGCTCGATTCTGATTCAGACGAAGAAGCTGCCCGGGATTTCGCTGAGCGAGTCCGTGGCGCTGAGCACGCAGGTGGAGAAGGTGGTTCTGACGTTTCCGGAGGTGCTGGGCGTGGTGACCAAGCTGGGGCGGAGCGATCTGGCGCTGGACGCGATGAGCATCAGCGAAGGGGACGTGTATATTCTGCTCAAGCCGGTGGAGCAGTGGACGACGGCGAAGACCAAAGAGGGGTTGATTGCGAAGCTGGACGAGCGGCTGCAGGCGGTGCCGGGGGTGGCGTATAACTTTACGCAGCCGATGGCGATGCGGCTCGATGAGACGATCTCCGGGATCAAGGCCGATGTGGCGGTGAAGATTTTTGGCGAGGATGCGGCGGTGCTGGAGCAGTTGGCGCAGAAGGCGCTGCGGGCGCTCGAACAGACGCCGGGGGCGGCGGATACGCAGATGGAGGTGATTTCGGGTACGGCTGAGCTGCGGGTGGAGCCGGAGGTGGCGGCGTTGGCGCGCTATGGGATGAACGTGGCGGAGGTGCGGGAGGTGGTGGAGGCAGCGGTGGGCGGCCAGCACGTTTCCGAGATGATCGAAGGGCAGCGGCGGTTTCCGATTGTGATCAAGCTGCCGGAGGAGTACCGGCGGACGCCGGAGGCGCTACGGCAGATCCGGATGCGGGCACCGGGCGGGGAGCGGGTGACGTTGGGGCAGGTGGCGAAGGTGAGCGTGGCGCGGGGGCCGGAGATGATCAACCGGGAGAACGGGCAGCGGCGGATTGTGGTGCAGGCCAACGTGCGCGGGCGGGACCTGGGGGGCTTTGTGGCCGAGGCGCAGCAGAAGGTGGGGGCGGCGATGCCGGTGCCGGCGGGTTACTTTGTCGATTGGGGCGGGCAGTTTGAGAATCAGGCGCGGGCTACCAAGCGGCTGGCGCTGGTGCTGCCGGCTTCGCTCGTGATGATTTTCGGGCTGCTGTACCTGACGTTCAACTCCTTCCGGCAGGCGATGCTGATTCTGGCCAACGTGCCGTTTGCGCTGGTGGGCGGGGTGGCGGCGCTGTGGCTGCGGGAGATGAACCTGAACCTGTCGGCGTCGATTGGGTTTATTGCGCTGTTTGGGGTGGCGGTGCTGAACGGGATTGTGATGGTGAGCCAGATTAACCGGCTGCTCGAGGAGAGCGGGGGGGACGTGGAGCATGCCATCCGGGCGGGGGCGGCGGCGCGGTTGCGGCCGGTGTTGATGACGGCGCTGGTGGCGGCGCTGGGATTCCTGCCGATGGCGCTTTCGACGTCGGCGGGCGCTGAGGTGCAGCGCCCGCTGGCGACGGTGGTGATTGGGGGACTCACTTCGTCAACGATGTTGACGCTGTTTCTGCTGCCGGCGATGTACGGGTGGTTTCGGAAGCGGGCCTGATTACTTGGCGGTCGACCACTTCTGGTAGTGGTCGGCCAGCTTGGCGGCTTCGGCGTCGCCGGGGTGGATGACGACGCGGTAGCGGAAGCGGAGTTTTTCGCCGGCGGCGAGGGCGAGGTCGCCGCTCTTGGTCTTGTCGTTTTCAAAGTCGTGGATGCCGAAGGGGTTGGCGGCGAACAGGCCGTAGCCGCGGGAGTGCCAGTAGGTGGGGTGGCGGGGGTTGGCGGGATGGTCGAAGATGGCGACGCCGAGGGGTTCACCGGCGACGGTTCCGGCGTAGTCGACCCAGGGGGAGCGCTTGCCCCAGACGGCTTTTTCGCCGATTTTGCCGTCGGCGGTGCGCATCTTGCCGGTGTGCTTCTCTTCAAGATCCGTGGTGAGGCGGATGGCGAAGGTGCCCTCTTTGGTGTCGCCGAAGGTGACGGGAGCGGCGGCGGTGAGGGTGATGTCGAAGTCGATCCAGCGTTCGGTGGGGTGGGAGTGGAAGGTCATGGTGCGGGTTTCGTCAAGGAGGGTCTGGCCTTTGAGATCCTGCCAGGCGAAGTTGGCGGCAACGGTGCCCTTCTTTTTGCCGCCCTTAACTTCGGTGATGCGGCGGGTGATGACGACGCCGCGGCCGTTCGAGCCGGCGCCCTTCTGGTTCTTTTCGTTGGCCCAGAAGTCGTACTGATTCAGCAGGCCGTGGGTGAACCAGAGGCCGCGGTGGTGCGGATGGTCCTTGGCTTCGCCGGCGACGACATCCATGGGGAAGGAGCGGGTGACGATTTTGCCGCTGGCGGCGCGGAGGGGGTGGAGGTAGGGCTTGGGGACGTCGGAGCCGACGAAGAATTCGGTGAACGGTTTGCCGTCGATGTCGACCGAGATCCGGTCGGAGGACTGTTTCAGTTTGACTTGGGAGAAGGCGGTCGCGGCGAGGGCGAGCGAGAGGAGACCAATCCGGAGTTGCATCAACGTCATTGGACCACAGGTGAGCGCGGAATGGAGAAGCGATATCATCGAAGGATGACCCGGCGAACCCTTCTGAGCGCATCCGCGGCCCTGGCCGCGACCCCCCTGGCGGCGGCCACTCGGCTTCCAGTGAAGAAGGGGGTGCTGGTGACCATGCTGCCTGGCAAGCTTTCTTATGAAGAGCGCTTCCAGATGGCCAAGGACGCGGGATTTGAGGGGATTGAGGGCAAGACCACGGAAGATCCGGCCGAGGTGGACGCTATCCGGAAGGCGTCCGAGAAGACCGGCATGAAGATTCACTCGGTGATGAACATGGCGCACTGGAACTATCCGCTGTCGTCGCCGGACCCGGCGGCGGTGTCGGCGAGCATGAAGGGCATGGAGACGAGCCTGCGGAACGCGGCGGCGTGGGGCGCCGATACGGTGCTGCTCGTGCCGGCCGTGGTGAATGAGACCGTGCGGTATAGCGATGCCTATGCGCGGAGCGTGGTGCAGATTAAGAAGCTGATTCCGCTGGCCGAGAAGTTGAAGGTGAAGATCTGCGTCGAGAATGTGTGGAATAAGTTCCTGCTTTCGCCGATGGAGTTTGCGCAGTATGTCGACCAGTTCAAGAGCCCGTACGTGGCGGCCTATTTCGATGTGGGGAACATTCTGCTTTACGGCTATCCGCAGGACTGGATCCGGACGCTGGGCAAGCGGATTGCGAAGGTGCATCTCAAGGATTTCAAGAACCAGAACAATGCGCTGATCCGGAAGCGGGTGCCTGAATTTGTCGACCTGCGCGAGGGTGATCTCGATTGGAAAGAGGTGCATAAGGCGCTCGGTGAGATTGGTTATTCGAGCTATGCGACCGTAGAGTTACCGGGTGGGGACGCCAAGTATCTGGGTGACGTCAGCCGGCGCGTCGATTTGATCCTGAACGGGGAGTAGGATATGAAGAAGTTTTTGGCCGGCTTGTTGGTTGGGGTGGTGCTGGCGGGGATGACCCTGCTGATCGGGGCGCTGGTGCTGGCCAAGCTGGGCGATCAGAAGCCCAAGGTGGCCAAAGACGCGACGCTCGTGCTGCGGTTGGAAGGCGGGATTCCGGAGAAGCCGCCGGTTGACATGGGGCTGCCGTTTCTGCAGCAGACGCCGGCGGTGACGGTGATCGACGTCTGGCAGAGTCTGCAGCGGGCGGCAACGGACCCGAAGGTGAAGGCCGTGGTCTTGATGCCGCGGAATCTGGCGGTGGGCTGGGCCAAGCTGCAGGAGCTGCGGGGCGATCTGCTGGCGTTCAAGAAATCGGGCAAACCGCTGCTCGTCTATCTGCGGGCGCCGCGGACGCCGGAGTATTATCTGGCGACGGCGGCGGATAAGATCTATCTGGTGCCGGAGGATATGCTCGATGTGAAGGGCGTGCGGGCGGAGGTGACCTACTTCAAGGGCGCGCTCGACAAGATTGGCGCCAAGATGGAGGCCGAGCACGCGGGGAAATACAAGGACGCGCTCGATACGTACACCCGGACCGGGATGACGCCGGAGACGCGCGAGGTGCTCAATTCCGTGCTCGATGGGCTGTACTGGCATCTGGTCGAGACGATCGGCAGCGCCCGGAAGATGAGCGCGGCCGAAGCCAAGGCGGCCGTCGATCAGGGGCCGTTTCTGGCCGAGCAGGCAGTGAAGTGGAAGCTGGCCGATGCGGTGCTTTATGAGGATCAGTTCTTTGATGAGGTGAAGAAGGCCATCGGTGGGGCCGAGGTGAAGAAGGTGAGTCTGCAGGATTATCTGCGGGCGGGCAGGAGCGAAGGCAAGAGCAAAGTGGCTATCCTCGTGACCGATGGGGAGATCATTCGCGGCAGCTCCGGCGGCAATGCCTTTGGGGAAGAGGAGTCGATTACGGTCGCTAATTCGGTGAAGCTGCTGCGCGAGGTGGGTGAGGACGAGTCGATCAAAGGGGTGATTCTGCGGGTGGATTCGCCGGGCGGCGATGCGGTGGCCTCCGATGAGATTCTCCGCGAGGTCAAGCTGCTGAGCAAGAAGAAACCGATGGTGATCTCGATGTCCGACGTGGCGGCCTCGGGCGGATACTACATTGCCATGACCGGGGATCCGGTGTTGGCCTATCCGAACACGATTACCGGTTCGATCGGGGTGATTTACGGCAAGATCAACCTGAAGGGGCTATATGACAAGCTGGGTCTGACGAAGGACCTGGTGCAGCGGGGCGAAAACGCGGCGATCGACTCGGAGTATTACGAGTTGAGTCCTGCCGGGCGGAAGAAGCTGCGGGAGGGGGTTGACGAGGTGTACAAGACCTTTGTCGGCATCGTAGCGGAGAGCCGGAAGAAGAAGTTTGAGGAGATTCACGAACTGGCCCAGGGACGCGTCTGGTTGGGCAGTCAGGCCAAAGAGCGGGCGCTGGTGGACGAACTCGGCGGTCTGGACAAGGCGGTGGAGATGGTCAAGGAGCGCGCCAAGATCGCCAAGGCCGAGCAGGTGCGCATTGTGGTGTACCCGCAGAAGCGGACGCTGCTGGAGCAGTTGCTGGCCCAGAACGCGCCGTCGGTGGAGATGCGGCTGCAGCGGGCGGCGATCCGGGAGCTGACTGGCGGTGTGCCGCTCGAACTTTTGCGGCGCGGCGGCATGATGAAGCTGATGCCCTACCAAATCACGGTCCGGTAGGGCGGGGGGCTTTAGAACGCGCTGCTCGACTGAATGCCGGCTTCGTGCAGTGCGCCGGCCATCTTCTCGAGGGCGATCTTGTGGATCTGTGACACGCGGCTTTCGTTGATGCCGAGTACCCCGCCGATCTCCTTCATTGTCATCTCGTTCGAGTAGTAGAGGAAGACCACTTTCTGGTACCGCTCGGGGAGGGTCTTCATCGCCGTCGAGAGCACGCCGCGCAGCTCCAGGCGAGCGCAGATTCGGTCGGGCTGGCTGTCGGCCTTGGCCGGGAAGTCCGGCGCCGGCATATCTTCCTGTTCGGCAGGCCGCGTGGAGGCGGAGATAAGGCCCACGTTGCGGAGCTCGAGCACCATCTGGCGCCAGCGCTCCACCTCCACTCCCATCCGTTCGGCCAACTCCGCTTCCGATGGCGAGCGCTGTAACTCGCTCGTCAGTTCGCGGGTGAGGTTTTCAATCTGTTTGTGGCGACGGCGAAGATCGCGGCTCGCCCAGTCGAGCTGCCGAAGGCTATCGAGGATGGCGCCTTTAATCCGGTGCTTGGCGTAGCTCGAAAACGAGACCATCTTTTGCTCATCGTATTTGGTGGCGGCATCGAACAGGCCGAGGATGCCCGCGTGGACCAGATCGTCGAGATCGAGATGAACCGGCAGGTTCTCGTGAACCCGGATGGCAATGGCTTTCACCAGCGGTAGATGCTCGAGAATGATGGCATCGCGCTTGGCGGTTTTGCCCGACTTCGTGGTTGGGCTGATTTTGGCGGGTGCGGCGGCACTGGTCATCGGTCTTTCCTCTGTCGGCTGGGGGAGCGGCGGACTTCTCCGGGGCTTCGGCGCGACACCACAATCAATGCATCCGTCGAACCATTCCGCGGCAAGCGCAGGAGAAGACTCGGGAGGAGCCATGGATGTCGCAGCCAAATAATTGAAACAACTCGGTTTGCGGGCGAAAAACGACGCCCTGTCGCCAACGCGTGGAACGACCGGCAAGGCCGTACCTGTTCCGGTTTGGAACAGGAGTCCCCTGAGCCTATACCAGATCGAAACCTGGGAGTTTCAGAGCGGAACAGCCTAGTACCTCTAGAGTCGCCTCAACGTTAACTACGGTGATCGTACCAGCTATGAAGGCATTTCCCTGCGCGTAAGAGTGCTGCCTTTAGGGTGGAATTTCACCTTAGAAAAACTCACGAAAAATGGGTAATCTGCCCCGCAAACGCGGGTAATTCTGACGCCTTTGGGCTATTCCGGGCCCCCGGGCAGGCGATCCCGGCTGGCCAGCCGGTACTGTAGCTCCGCAATCCAGGTTTTGACCGCCAGGGCGGCCAAAAGCACCAGTACGCTCGCGCGCAGTCTGGGTTCTTCGAGGATCCAGGCGGCCAGGGCGGCGAGCCCGACGTAGGCGGCCAGCGCCGAGGCAAACTTTCTTCGCATTCCCTTTCAGGATACTGCTCCAGAATTCTGCAGGAGCCATTGGCGCCGAGCCGCGGCTTAAGCGGGCAGGACCACCTTAAAAAACCCTAGCGAATGCCGCTGTTCTGCTGGTTGTAGGTAAAAGTAAACTGCAGCCGGATCTGCTCGCCTTTGAACTCGGTGGGCAGGGGCGGGAAGGGGTTCGAGGCGCTGATGCCGGCTACCGCGGCCCGGTCGAGCGGCGGGGCGCCGGAGGGCCCGGCGATCACCAGCTTCGGCACGCTGCCGTTGCGCGCCACGGCAAACTGCACCACGACCCGGCCGCGCTGTCCCATCCGGGCGCTTTCGGGGATCACAGCCTGCCAGTTGCGCCGGACGGCGGCAAGGATTCGGATCAGATACGGTCGGAAGTCAACCCCCATGGGGTCGCTCAGCAACTCGAGGTTGCTGCCGGTGCGGCCGGGTGAGGGCGGCAGGTTGATGCCGGCGCCCACGCCGCCGATCCCATCCCCCACGCTATCTCCCACCATGATTCCCCCGCTCGAACGGCGGGATTCGCGCGCCACCTCGCTGATCGAACGCGCCGGCGGCAGCGGTACGGCGCCGGTGCCGGGATTGACGCCGGAGGCCGACATCGACCCGACGGACTCAAACTGAATCTTCGGTCTTTCGGGGGGCGGCGGCGCGGCGGGCAGGCCAAGGGCGCCGGGCGCCACCAGTTTCGCCGACTGCTGCTCGGCCTCGATTTTGGGCGGCTCCGGCAGGCGGACCGGCTCTGGGCGCCCGGTGACCGGAGCGGGAATGCGGGCGGCGGGCCGGTTGGTGGAGGGCTGGCCCTGCGGAATCTGGATATTCGGCCGCGGCTTCAGGCTGTTTTCATCAAAGGTCCGGTTGACCTTGGCCTTGTTGGGCTCGGGCTGGGTCGGCTCGAGATTGGGCAAGTAGAGCGGGGTGACCACGCGAGCCACGGTCTGCGGCAGCGGGCGTGCGGAACGGGCTTCAAAGATCGCCACGTCGCGCAGCAGAAAGGCCACGAGCAGATGCAGACCCACCGAAGCGCCGATGATCCGGGGCCAGGGCCGCGGCTCGAGGCGCGAGTCGACGCCATAGAGCGTCGGCAGCTCGTTTTGCAGCGGCTTGGGGTCGGAGGGCGCCATTAGAGTTGCGTGGGGTGAGCGGCGAGGGCTTCGTGAATCGTGCGGGCGTGGACTTCGATGTGATGGAGGATGTCGAGCGAGACGGCGAGCGCTTTCCGGGCCTCTCCTCCATCGACGCGGGGCGTGGTCCGTCCGGTTACACAAGCCACGAAGTGGGCCAATTCGAGCGCTAGCGGCTCGGCCTTGGTGATACGGAAGGGATCGTAGCCGATCTGCCGGTCGCCGGCGACGGAAAAGGCCACCGCCTCCTGCTTTTGATAGTCGAGGGAGATGTACTGATGCGGCTGAAACAGGCGCATCTTACGGACCCGCTCAGTGTAGACGCGGCTGGCGGTGACGTTGGCCACGCAGCCGCCGGGGAAGGCGAGGCGGACGTTGGCGATGTCCACTTTGTCGGACAGAATCGAGATGCCGGCGGCGCGCACCTCCTCGGGCATGCGGCCGGTGAGGGCGAGCAGGATGTCGATGTCGTGGATCATCAGATCGAGGACGACGTCGACGTCGAGGGCGCGGGGGGTGAAGAGGCTCAGCCGGTGGATTTCAAAAAACAGGGGCACCGTGATGCGTTCGGCGAGCGCGGTAACGGCCGGGTTGAAGCGTTCGAGGTGGCCTACCTGCAGGATGCGGCCGTGCGCGGCGGCGGTTTGGATCAACGCGTCGGCGGCCTCGAGCGTGGGGGCGATGGGTTTTTCGACGAGCACGTCGATGCCGGCCGCCAGCAGCGCGCAGCCCACTTCGGCGTGGGCGAAGGTGGGCACGGCGACGACGGCCGCGTCGATGGCTCCGGCCAGCGCTTCGAGCGGCAGGGCGCGGCAGCCGAACTCGGCGGCGGCGGCGGCGGCGCGCGCGGGATCGGTATCGCAAACCGCCGTCAGTTCGGCCTCCGGCAGCGATCGAATCACGCGCATGTGATTGCGGCCGAAGGCGCCCGCGCCCACGACGGCAATACGAAGTTTACTCATCTGTCTTGTAGCCTACTATGCAGATACCCGCGGCGTTGGCCCGGGCGATCATTTCGTCCTTGTCGAGCAGCAGCGTGCGGCCGGCGTCACAGGCGAGGATGGTGGTGTTGGTTTCCCGCATGGTCGCGATGGTCGCGAGGCCAGCCACGGGCACGTCGAACAGCATATGCTGGCGGCGGCGGGCAGATTTGATCAGCCGCAGCGGGTGGCCGTTAGCAAGCGCGGCGGCGCGGCGCAGCATGGCGTCGGTGCCCTCCATCGCCTCGAGCGCCACGCAGGCGCGGTTGCTGATGGCCACGGCCTGGCCCACGTCGAAACCGGCCAGTGTGGCGGCGATGCGGCGGCCGTAGCGCACCTCTTTCTCTTCGTCCGCGTTGGGCTTGCGCCGCGTCAGCACCCCTTCGCCGGCCAGCAGCGGCTTGAGCAGCAGCGTGGAATCAACCAGCCGGATCCCTTCGCCGGCCAGCACCTCGGCCACACCGCCAATCAGCGCTTCGGTGTTCTTCTCCTTGAGCGAGAACAGCAGCTTGGCGAGGCGCCAGTCGGGGGCGATGGAAGAAAAGATGGAGGCGTGCTTCACCTGCCCGGCCATCATCAGCTCGGTGATGCCTTCGCTCTTGCAGATGTCGATGAGCTTGCCGAGCGCGCCGAGCGAGATCCAATACGTCCGCGTGGCGAGGGCTTCAATCTCCGGCGCGGCCTCTTCCTTGATGCCGATCGCCACCACGGCCACGCCCATCTGCCGCGCCGTTTCGAGCGCCAGAATCGGAAAGCGGCCATTTCCGGCAATGAGGCCGTAGGGCATGACGTTACTTGACGACGCCGCGCTCGGACGAACGGATGAATTCGACCAGGTCGGCAATCTCCACTGTAGCCGGGAGTTCGGCCTCAATCCGGGCCAGCGCCTGCGTGGTGTTGAGGTTGGCCCGCGTCAGAATCCGCAACGCGTTCTGGAGGTGTTCGACGGCCACCGGGTCGAAGCCGCGTCGCTCGAGGCCCGTGGCGTTGGCGCCGAAGACGGAGTTTTCGCGCTTGCTGACGGTGGTTGCAAACGGCATCACATCCTGCGTGATGACGCTGTAGCCGCCTACCATGGCATGCTTGCCGATGCGGCAGAACTGATGCACCCCGGTGAAGGCGCCAATGACGGCCCAGTCGCCGATCAGCACGTGCCCGGCCAGCGTCACCCCGTTGGCCAGCACGCAGTGCGAGCCGAGGTGGACGTCGTGGGCGATGTGCGAGTAGGCCATCAGCAGGTTTTCGTTGCCGATGCTGGTCAGCAGGCCGCCGCCGGCGGTGCCGCGGTGGATGGTGACGAACTCGCGGATCTTGTTCCGGTTGCCGATGCGCGTCTCGGCGCGTTCGCCGTAGTACTTCAAGTCCTGCGGCGCCACGCCCACCGTGGAGTAGGGGTAAAAGATGTTTTCTTCGCCGATCGTCGTCGGCCCTTCGACAAAGACGTGCGCCTTCAGCCCCGTGTGGGCGCCGATGGTGACCTCCGCGCCGATGACGCAAAACGGGCCAATGACAGCCGTTTCGTCGATCTGCGCCGAGGGGTCGACAATGGCGGTCGGATGGATCGGCATCTCAGGCCGCCGGCTTATCGCGAAGGACACACATCAAAGTCGCTTCTGCCACCACGACGCCGTCGACGGTCGCCTTGCCGGTCATCTTGCAGATGGTCGCTTTGCGGCTCACCATCGTCATTTCGATGCGCAGCTGATCGCCGGGCCGCACCGGACGGCGGAACTTGGCTTCGTCCACCGAAGCCAGCAGCACGAGCTTTGAGTGGCGGTCCGGAATGCTCTTGAGCACCAGCACACCGGCCACCTGAGCCATGCTCTCGGTGATCAGGACGCCCGGCATCACCGGAAACTCGGGAAAATGCCCAACAAAAAAGGGTTCATTCGCCGTCACGTTCTTGATGCCGACGATCCGTTCCTCTTCGAGTTCGATAATACGATCGACCAGCAGAAACGGATACCGGTGCGGAAGAATGTCGCGAATCGCATCAATATCAAGAATGGCCATGGGAATTAGCTAGTCTAACAAACGATGGACTCTTTTCTTTCCTGGGCGCGGGCCAACGAGCGCCGCATCGTAGCAACCATTCGCGAAATGGTGGAGTGCGAGTCACCGAGTGACGACCCGGCGGCGATCAACCGCCAGGTGGAGCAGATCGCTGACCGCTGGGGCCACCTGGCCAGAGTCACGCGGAAGAAAGCCAAGGGCCATGGCGACCATCTGCTGCTGGAGTTCGCCCTGCCCGGCAAACGGCGTGCGGGGCAGCTGTTGGCGCTCGGCCACACCGATACCGTCTGGCCGCTGGGCACGCTGCGCACGATGCCGTGGCGCGAGGCCGCAGGCCGCTTGTGGGGCCCGGGCGTCTATGACATGAAGGGCGGCGTGGCGTTTTTCCTCCACGCCATGGAGGCCCTGCGCGAATTGGACGTCCCCGTGCCGTCGACGGTGGTGCTGCTGCTCGATTCGGATGAGGAGATCGGCAGCCCATCCTCGCGTGATTTGATTGAGGCGCAGGCGCGCAAGAGTGCCGGGGTGCTGGTGCTCGAGCCGGGCACCGGACCCACCGGCAAGCTGAAGACGGCGCGGAAGGGCGTGGGCGGCTATCAGGTGACGGCCAAGGGCGTGGCCTCCCACGCCGGCGTTGATTTTTCCAACGGCGCCAACGCCATCGTCGAGCTGGCGCGGCAGATCGACCGCATTGCCGGCTTCACCGACCTCAAGATCGGCCTCACCGTGAACCCCGGCCTCATCCGCGGCGGCACCCGCAGCAACGTGGTGCCTGCCGAGGCCTCCGTCGATGTCGACATCCGCATCGCCCGGCTCAAGGACTCGGGACCGCTTGAAAAAAAGTTCCGGGCGCTCAAGCCGTTCGATGGCCGCTGCTCTCTTACCATTACCGGCGGTCTGAACCGGCCGCCCATGGAGCGGACCAAGGCCATCGCCGCGTGGTTTGCGCAGGCGCGGCAGTTGGCGGCGCAGCTGGGCATCGATCTCGAAGAGTCCTCGACCGGCGGCGGCTCGGACGGTAACTTCACCGCCGCGCTCGGCGTACCGACCCTGGACGGCCTGGGCGCCGTGGGCGAAGGGGCCCACGCCGTCAACGAGTCCCTGTTCATCGACCGCATTGCGGACCGTACGGCGCTGCTGGCGGGCCTCGTGGCCGGGAGTTTTAACCAGTCTTAACACCGGCTGGCCGGAAACCGGGGTTACCGTGAAGGAGACGATGCGCAATAACAGACAGCGGTGGCGGGGCTGGCTCGAGATTGGATCTCTTGTGCTTCTGTGCGGCATTTTGGGCGCCCTGCAGTATCGCTGGATTGGCGAAGTCAGCGTGGCCGAAAAGCAGCGTCTCGAAACCACGCTGCAATCCGGCCTGAATCGTCTCAGTCAGGAGTTCAACGACGAGATCTCCCTGCTGTGCCGGGCCCTCGCGCGGGGGGATGACGCCGATTACCTGGCCCGGCTCAACGCCTGGCGGGAGAGCGGACACCACCCCGGCATGTTGCGGGCCGCCTACATCGCCCGCCCCGCCCATGGCGACCTCCAACTTCTCCGCCTGGCCCCGGAGACGATGACCGCAGAGCCCACTCCGTGGCCCCTCGCCTGGGAAGGAGTGCGGCGGCAAATGCTGGCCCGCCTGGCCGGGGAGCGCGGCCGCTGGGGTCTCGGCATACGGAACGATCAAACCCTGATCGAACTGCCCCGGTTCCCGCGCATTCCCGGCCCCTGGGCTGGACCCGGCCCGGGCCTGCGGGAACTGGAGTGGGTCCTGGTCGATCTCGACGGCCCTTACTTGGCCACCGTTCTGGTGCCCGAACTCCTGGCCCGTCATCTGGGCGAACCAGCCGCGGCGGAGTATCTCTACAGCGTCTCGGTCCGCAACGACCCGGCCCGCTTCATCGCCGGCAAAGCCATCGGCCAGCCCGATGCCGAAGTGGCCCTGTTTCAGCCGCTGTTTGAAACCATTTTTCGGCGGGGCGGCGGCCCTCCCGGACGGCGCCCCCCGCCGAATGTCAACGAAGGGCGCTGGACGCTGGCCGTCCGCAACGAAGCCGGTTCGCTCGAAGGGGTCGTCGCCCGGACCCGCTGGCGCAATCTGGCCGTGACGGGCGGCATTCTCGCCCTGCTGCTGGCCGCCGTCGGCATTGTGCTCCGCACCAGCCGCCAATCCCGGCGCCTGGCCGAAATGCAGATCGACTTTGTGGCCGGGGTCTCCCATGAGCTCCGCACGCCGCTCACCGTGATCCGCACCGCCGCCTACAACCTCAGGGGCAAGATGGCTACCAACCCCGCGCAGGTGGAGCGCTACGGGGGGCTGATTCAGCACGAGAGCGAAAAGCTGACGGCGTTGGTGGAACAGGTAATGCAGTACGCCAGCGCCCGTGCGGGCCGCACGTTGCATGCGGCGCGGGAGCGCATCGCCCTGGCGCCCCTGCTGGCATCCTGCGCCGCGGCCAACGAAACGTTGATTCGCGAGGCCGGCTGCGAGTTCGTCGTGGAGATCGCCTCTGGTTTGCCGGCCGTCTCCGGCGATCCGCTCGCGCTCGAACGGGCCGTCAACAACCTGCTCGCCAACGCCACCAAGTACGGGGCGGAAGGCCAATGGGTGGCGCTGTTTGCCGCCCCGGCCGCGGGCGGTGGGGTGGCCATCCGCGTGGCGGACCGCGGCGCCGGCATCCCGGCCGACGAACAGGCTCACGTTTTCGACGCCTTCTTTCGCGGCCGCCGCGCGGTGGAAGATCAGGTGCACGGCACCGGTCTCGGGCTGAACCTCGTTAAAGGCATCGTCGAAGCCCACGGCGGAACGGTTACAGTAAAGAGCGACCCGGGCAAAGGAACGGAGTTCCGGATTCTGTTGCCAGCGGCGCCGGACGGAGGCCAAAATGAGTTCCCGCATCCTGCTCATTGAAGACGAACCCGGGTTGGTGCTCACAGTCACCGACCTGTTGGCGGCCGAAGGCTTCGAAGTCGAGTCGGCTACCGATGGACCCTCGGGTCTCAAGCGGGCGCTCGAAGGCAAGTTCGATCTCCTCGTGCTCGATGTCATGCTACCCGGCAAGAACGGTTTCGAAATCTGCCGGGAGCTTCGCCAGCAGGGCCGCAACGTTGCCGTGCTCATGCTCACGGCCAAGACGCAGGTGGTCGACCGCGTCGTCGGGCTCAAGCTGGGCGCCGACGACTACCTGACCAAACCGTTCCACCCGGCCGAACTCGTCGCCCGCGTCGAAGCCCTGCTGCGCCGCGTGAAGCAGGAGCGTCTGCCGCCGGTCCGCCGCTTCCGCTTCGGCGACGTCGAGGTGGACTTTGAAAAGGGCGACGTCACTAAAGCCGGCAAGCCGGTTAATCTCGCCGGCAAGGAGCTGCAGCTGTTGCAGTATCTGATTGAGCGGCGAGGTAAGGTGGTGCCTCGCGAAGAGCTGCTCGAGAACGTCTGGGAGTATCAGACGGCGGTATCTTCGCGGACAATAGACGTCCACGTCGCCTGGCTGCGGCAGAAGCTCGAAGACAACCCGCAGAACCCCCGCCATATCTTCACCGTACGGGGTGTCGGCTACCGGTTCTCCGTTTAGCCGCCCGGCGGGTGTACAATGAAAATGTCGACGAATGACGAGAAGTGGGCGAAAGCCCACTTTTTTATTGGTTGCCATGAAACAGCCTCTGGTGGATCAGATATACGAAATTGCCGATCGCATCGCCCGCGCGGCCGGTCTCGAGATTGTCGAGGTCGAGCTGCTCGGCGGAGGTGCGGCCCGCCTGCTGCGGGTGTATATCGACCGGGTTTCCGTTAACAAAGACGGGGGCGTCTCGCACGCCGATTGCGAGTTGCTCTCCCGCGAGTTGGGCGCCGAACTCGACGCCGGCGATATCATTCCCGGCGCGGCGGGCTACCATCTGGAGGTCAGTTCGCCGGGTGTCGAGCGGAAGCTCGTCCGCCCGCGCGACTACAGCCGCTTCACCGGCCAAAAGGTCAAGATCAGCCTGCGGGAACCGGTCGACGGCACGAAACGGTATGAGGGTGTGCTGACATCCTTTGTTGACGGCATTGTCACGCTGGAAACTCCGGCTAAGCCGGTGGCGATTCCGTTTGATCTGATTAGCAAGGCTAATCTGAAGTTCGAGTGGTAGGAAGGACAACACCTTGGGTACGATTTATCAATCCATTGAGATGCTCAGCAAGGAAAAGGGCATCGATCCGCAGGTCATCATTGACGCTGTCAAAGACGCCATTCTGGTCGCCGCGCGTAAGCAGTTCAAGACCAATGAGGAACTGGTCGCCGAAATGGACGAAAAGACCGGGATGATTCTGATCCACGGGGTCAAAAAAATCGTCGAGGAGGTAACCGACAAGCTGCGGGAGATCAGCCTCAATGATGCCCTCCTGCAGGACCCGCGCGCTGTCGTGGGCGGGGAAGTGCGCACCAAGCTCCGCACCGAAGCTCTCGGCCGCATCTCGGCGCAGACGGCCAAGCAGGTCATCATGCAGAAGGTGCGCGAAGCTGAGCGCGATACCATTTTCAGCGAATTCCACAATCGCGTGGGCGAACTGGCTACCTGTACGGTCAAGCGCATCGAAGGCCAGGACATGATCTGCGATCTCGGCAAAACCGAAGCCCGGATGCCCAAAAAAGAGCAGTCGCGCCTCGAATCGTTCAACGTCAGCGACCGCGTCCGCTGCGTGATCAAGAGCGTGGAGCGGAGCGGCAAGAACTCAGGCGTCATTCTCTCCCGCGCCGATTGTGAGTTCGTCAAGCGGCTCTTTGAACAGGAAGTTCCGGAAATCTACGACAACACGGTGGTCATCAAAGCCTGCGCCCGGGAAGCCGGCGAACGGACCAAGATCGCCGTCGCCTCGCGCGATCGCGATGTGGACTCCGTCGGCGCCTGCGTGGGTATGAAAGGGATGCGCGTGCAGAGCATCATCCGGGAGCTGCGCGGCGAAAAAATCGATATCATTGAGCACTCGGAAGATCCCGTGGCCTTCGCCACCCACGCGCTCAGCCCGGCCAAAATCAGCCGCGTGGCCATCCTCGACCTCGGCAGCAAGCACATGGAAGTCATCGTCGACGATAGCCAACTCTCGCTTGCCATCGGCAAGAAGGGCCAGAACGTCCGGTTGGCGGCCAAGCTGATCGGCTGGAAGATTGACATCAAGAGTGAAGAGGAGAAGCGCCAGGAAGTAGAGCTGCAAATGGCTTCCCTCACCAACTCCGGCGCGCCCGTGTCCGTGCTCATCGACTACGGCCTGCCCGAAGCCGTGGCCGAGCAGCTGCTCGCCGGCGGCGTCAATACGGTCGAAAAGCTTGGCTCCATGACGCCCGAGCAGATTATTGCCGTCCCCGGTGTCGGCAGTGAAAATATGGAGAAGATCGGCGAAGCCGTCAACGCCTACTACGGAACCCCATACGAGGCGGCGGCGGAGTCGAGAACTCCCGGCGAAACGCCTACGGCGGAAGACTCCGTCGAAGGCTAAAACAGTGCACTGCCCCGGTTGCCGCCGCCCGCTCACACGATGTACAGGGTACTCGCTGCTGAATCTGCTATCATGGCGACTGGGGCAAATCTAATTATGATTTCAGGAGCAGTGTCGCTATGTAGCTGAAAACCGACACGCTTCCCCCTATTTGATTTTCTATGAGTAAGATTCGTATCAACGAGCTGGCCCGTGAGCTTGAGGTAAAACCTAACGTCATCCTCGATATGCTCGCGGAGTATGGCGTAGAAGAAAAGAAAACGCATTCCAGCTCTGTTGACGAGGATGTTGCGGTGGCGTTGCGGCGCCGGCTCGCCAGCCTCGATGCTTCCGGCCAGGAACCCGATTTTTCGCCGGCTGCGGAAACGCCCCAGGCGCCTACCGCTGAGCCCCCAGCCGTCGTTGTGCCGAAGGCCGTCGCGCCTCCCGGACCTCCCCCCGCGCCTCCGGTGGTAACCCCATCGGTTGCGCCGCCTCCTTCGCCACCAGTAGCGGCCACGCGGGCGATGGCTGTACCCTTGGCCCCGCCGCCAATGGTCCGTGCGGCGGTTCCCGCCCCGGAAACCCCGGCTCCGATTCCGCCGCCTCCGGCCCGGCCGATGTTCCCGCTGCGCCCCCCACTGGCCTCGGGTGGTCCGCTGGTTCCGCCCATTGCTAGCACCCCGGCTGCACCGCCCGCAACTCCGGCGCCCACCGCTGCGGCCCTCGCGCCTCCAGCCCCGGTCACTTCGTCCCCGGTTTCGGCGGCCCCGGTTTCGGCGGCCCCCGCCGCTCCGGCTCCGCAGCGTCCCTCGGCCATTGTGCCGCCGCTTGGTCCGGCCCGGCCGAGCGTGCCGCCCGCCCGGCCCGCGCCGGCTGCCTCGGGTCCGCGGCAAGCCATGCCCGGTCCCAGCGCTCCATCGCCATCGGCTCCAGCCCCCGGTGCGCCTCGCCCCCCCATGCCGCCGCACCAGCAGCCTCCGTCCGCTATCATTCTAGGTAGCCCGGCGGTCCCGCGGCCTCCGGCCGCGCCCTCCGCTCCGCGGCCCCCGGTGCCCCCCGCTTCCACCGCCGCCCGCCCCGGCGCTCCGGCCATGCCGGCACCGCCGCCGCCGCGTCCCGCTCCGGGCGCCAGCCGGCCCATGGCCCAGACCTCCAATCCGCAGCGCCCGCTCGTTGGTCAGCCTTCGGCTCGCCCGGTGGTTCCGCCCCGGCCGGACATGGTCGACCGTCTGAATCAGCTCCGCCAAGCCCCCCCGGCCCCCGGCACTCCTCGTCCTGTTCCGCCGCCGCCTGCCCGCCCTGGCGCTCCCGCTCCCGGTCGTCCCTTGTATCAGGGCGGCCGTCCCGGTGGGCCGTCGCCCCGGCCCGCCGGCCCCGGCCAACCCAGCGGCGGTCGGCCCGGTGGCCCGCCCATGATGGGCCGTGGCCGCCCGATGCATCCCACCACCCCCGGACGCATTGAACCGCCCGTTCCCCCGCCCACCACGGAAGCAGGCCGGCGGGAACCCGGCAAGCGCGCCCGTGAAAAGCGCGAAATCGAGCCGCAGGAGGGTCTGCTCAAGACCCGGTACGCCCGGAAGTCGGAGACCCCGCTCCCGGCCATCAACAAAGACATCACGATCTCAGAAGGCCTCACCGTCAAGGAACTGGCCGACAAGCTCGGCATCAAAACAAACCTCGTCATCAAAAAGCTGGTCGAAAAGAAGATCTTCGCCACCATCAACCAGACGCTTGATCTCAAGCTGGCCGAAACTGTCGCCCGCGAGTTCGGCGCCAGTACTAGCCACGTCTCCTACGAAGAGGAGAAGAGCTTCGAAGTCGAACTGGCCGAAAACCCGGCCGACCTCATTACCCGGGCCCCGGTGGTCACCATCATGGGCCACGTCGACCACGGAAAAACCTCGCTGCTCGACGCCATCCGCTCGGCCCGCGTGGCCGACCGCGAAGCCGGTGGCATTACCCAGCACATCGGCGCCTACCAGGTCGAAATCCACGGCAAAAAGATCGTCTTTATCGATACCCCCGGCCACGAAGCCTTCACCCGCATGCGGTCCCGCGGCGCCAAGGTCACCGACGTCGTCATCCTCGTCGTCGCCGCCGACGACGGGGTCATGCCGCAGACGATCGAAGCCATCGACCACGCCAAGGCCGCCGGCGTACCCATCATCGTTGCCATGAACAAGATCGACAAGCCGGACGCCAACCCGGAAACGATCAAGCGGCAGCTGATGGAACACGGTCTCCAGGCCGAAGACTGGGGTGGCGACACGATCGTCGTCCCGGTTTCAGCCAAGCAGAAGACCAATCTCGATCTCCTGCTTGAAAACGTCCTTCTCGTCGCTGAAATCAAGAATCTCAAGGCGAACCCCACCCGCCCCGCCATCGGCAACGTGCTCGAAGCCAAGCTCGATCGCGGCCGCGGCCCGGTCGCCACTGTTCTCGTCCAGAACGGCATCCTCCGCGTCGGCGACTTCTTCCTGTGCGGCGCTGTCTTCGGCAAGGTCCGTGCGATGTTTGACGACCAGGGCGCGCCCATCCGCGAAGCCCAGCCGTCCACCCCGGTCGAAGTGATCGGTCTCGACAGCCTGCCCGAAGTCGGCGATGCTTTCCAGGTGGTTACCGACACCGCTAAAGCCAAACAGATCGTCGTCTACCGCGAAGCTAAAGCCCGTGACGCGGCCATGGCCAAGGCCAAACAGCGCATCTCGCTCGAAGCCCTGAACCTGCAGATGCAGTCCGGCTCGGACGCCAAAGACCTCAACATCATCATCAAGACCGATGTCGGCGGTACGGCGGAAGTGCTCTCGGAGACCCTCCAGAAGCTGTCGACCGAAAAAGTCCGGGTCCGCGTACTCCGCCAAGGCGTGGGTGCCATCTCGGAAGCCGACGTGCTCCTCGCCTCGGCCTCCAACGCTATCATCATCGGCTTCAACGTCAAGCCTGACCGTACCGCCGCCGCCGTCGCCGAACGCGAACGCATCGATGTCCGGTCCCACTCGATCATCTACGAAGTCACCGACGAGATCAAAAAAGCGATGCTCGGCCTGCTCGCCCCCGTCTACCGGGAAATCTACAAGGGCAAGGCGGAGGTCCGCGAGATCTTCCGGATCACCAAGGTCGGCAACGTCGCCGGCTGCTACGTCACCGACGGAACCATCACCCGTAACTCCGAAGCGCGCATCATCCGCGAAGGCCAAACGGTGCACACCGGTAAGATTAGTCAGCTCAAACGGTTCAAAGATGACGCCAGCGAAGTGCGCAGCGGCTACGAATGCGGTATCTCCGTCTCGGGCACCAACGATATCAAGGTCGGCGACATCATCGAAGCCTTCCTCATGGAGCGGGTCATCCAAGATTCGCTGAACTAGCATGGCCGCTCTCGGCGTGCTCCATCTGGAACTCCACCTGGACTACGCCGAGTCCATCAAAGACAAGCGCAACGTCATTCGCAGTCTCAAAGCCCGTCTACGCAGTCGCTTCAACGTCGCCGTCGCCGAAATCGGCCACCAGGACTCCCTCACGCGGGGTCTCGTGGCCGTTGTCACCGTCGCCCCCAGCCGTCCCTATGCCGAAGCGCTTCTCCAAAAGGCGGAAGACGAAGCGGCCGCCCTCCTCGGCGCTACGCTAACCGGCACCGGGGTAGAGTGGATGGAGTAGAACACTATGGAACCACAAATTCGGGCCCAGAGGATCTCGGAAGCCCTCCGCACCGAACTCACCGAAATGATCGGCTTCGAACTCGCCGACCCCCGCGTCGACGGCGTCCTCGTCAACGAAGTACACGTCTCCCCGGACCTCAAAAAAGCTCGTGTCCTGGTCGCCATCCCCGTCGGCGCCGACCCGGCCATCGTCCTCGGTGCCCTCAACGGTGCCCGCGCCTTTCTGCGCACCCAGGTCGCTGAACGCCTCCAACTCCGGCGCACCCCCGACCTCCAGTTCGAGTCCGGCGCCGATGTCGATCCTGCCAAGGTAAAAAGCCTACTCCGCCGCATCCAGCGCGGCCGGCCGCGGGAACTCGAATAGCCCCCGCGGCCCCCTGCCGGCCCTACAGCAGCGCCGTCGGCCGCCGCTTCCAGTTGCTCGCAATCCCCTCGAGCGCGCCAATGTGCGCCCCGGCCTGCGTCAAAATGTGGTGCAGGTCGTTGCCGACGCTGAAAAAGCGGAACCCCTTCTCGAGGAACTCGCCCACCCGCGCCGTCCCGAACAGGAAGATTCCCAGAATCACACTATTCTTCTGCGCCGTCGCAATCAGCTTGTTGGTCGCCTCCAGTAGCTCCGGCGACGTGTACATGTGGGGAAACTCGTACTTCACATAGAGCCCCATCGACATGCACAGGTCGTTCTGGCCCAAAAACAGCATATCCACGCCCGGCAGCGCCGCAATCGCTTCAATGTTTTCAATACAATCCGCCGTCTCCACCTGCAGCGCCACAATCACGTTGTCATTCGCGCTGCCCGCATAGCCCAGTAATCCCGCCTTATTCATGCTCCGCTGCGGAAAGTACACCGACCGCGTCCCCGCCATCGGATATTTCGCGCAACTGATGGCGTGCGCCGCCTCCTCGGCCGTGTTGATATACGGCACCAAAATGCCATCGGCGCCCAAGTCGAGCGCCTGCTGAATCCCGGCGCGGTCATGCGCCCCCGCCACGCGGACCATCGACTTGGCCCCGCCGCTCGCTATCGCGCACAACATCGCCGAAAGCTTCTCATAGCCCATCGGCCCATGCTGAGAGTCCACCAACAGCCAGTCATAACCGGTGTGGGCAAGTTGCTCGGCAACGGTCGGGCTGTGCGAATTCAAAAACAAACCCATCTTGGGATGGCCGTCGCGCATTTGCTGCTTAAATTGGGCGCCAGAAACTGGTGCGTCAGACATACGTAGTAGCTCCTTTATAAGATGAACCTATTGCACTATAGCGGACCTAAAGGAGCCCCCGCAAACCGCCGATACACCCTCATGGCGTCTACGCTGCCCGAACCCCCCGCCGCGGCGCCCTCCCCGGAGCCGGATAATACTCTAGACCTCGACCTCGTCCGCTCCGAACTGCAAGCTGACGAACTGCTCATTCTCCGCATCCTGTCCATGCTTTATCTCAGTAAGAAGCGGAACCTCATCGGCTACGCGATCTCCATCATCGACCTCGAAAAAAACCTGAGGCTGCCGCGCGAAGGCGCGACCTTTGTCTGCGACTACCTCAAGTACCGTCGCCTCGTCCTTGCCGACGACAAAAGCCGCTTTACCATCACCGTCGAAGGCATCGAGTACCTCCGCCGTAGCCTCCAGATCGAACCCGCCGCCGCACCCTAGGCCAGCCCGCGCCAACTCAGCTACCCTGAGAAGGGTGCGCCTGCTTCTCCTCACCCTCGCGGCCCTCCCGCTCACGGCCCAGATCCGCTTTCTCCCCCAAACCAGCGGCGTCCAAGCCAGCCTCCGCGGCCTCGCCGCGGTCAACGCCCGCACCGCCTGGGCCAGCGGCACGGGCGGCACGGTCCTGCTCACCACCGACGGCGCCACTTGGCAGCGCCGCCCCGTCCCGGCGCCGAAGCCCTCGACTTCCGGGATATCCAAGCCTTCAACGCCCGTCGCGCCATCCTCCTCGCCAGCGGCCCCGGCGACAAATCGCGCCTCTATCGCACCCGCGACGGCGGCGCCACCTGGCAACTCCTCCGCACCAACGCCGACACCAAAGGCTTCTGGGACGCCATCGCCTTCTCCAACGAAAAACGCGGCGTCCTCATGGGTGACCCCGTCAACGGCCACTTCGTCATCGAAACCACTGCAGACGGCGGCCGAACCTGGCAACCCCGCTCCACCCCGCCAGCCCTCCCCGGCGAAGGCGCCTTCGCCGCCAGCGGCACCTGCCTCGTCGTCCGCGGCCCACGCGAAATCTGGTTCGCCACCAGCGCCGCCCGCGTCTTCCGCTCCACCGACGGCGGACAATCCTGGACCGTTACCCCCACCCCCCTCCGCCAGCCCACCCCCTCCGCCGGCATCTTCTCCCTCGCCCTCGGCCCCGGCCCCACCGCCGTCGCCGTCGGCGGCGACTACCGCCTACCCGCCGAATCCACCCAAACCGCCGCCTTCACCACCAACCACGGCGACACCTGGACCCCCGCCCCCGGCCCCCGCGGCTACCGCTCCAGCGCCACTTTCTTCACCCGCTCCACCGTCGTCGCCGTCGGCACCAACGGCGCGGATCTCTCCACCGATGGCGGCAAAACCTGGCAACCCCTCGCCGCCGAAGGCTACCACGCCGTCCAACCAGGTTGGGCCGTTGGTCCCCAAGGCCGCATCGCCCGCGTCACTCTCCGATGACGCATCGCCGCCAACCCACCCGCAACCGCTCCGGCTGGACCTCCAACGTCCTCAACGAACTCAGCGAACTCTTCGTCGCCTTCGCCGCCCAAACCCAACGCCCCGTTCTCGACATCGGGGCCGCCTACGGCGTCGCCACCCTCCCCGCCCTCGCCGCCGGCGCCACCGTCTACGCCAACGACGCCGATCCCTCTCACCTCGCCACCCTCGCCGCCGCCACCCCAACCCCCCACCTCCCCCGCCTCCACCTCCTCCCCGGCCGCTTCCCCCACGACCTCCACCTCCCCCCCGCCTCCCTCGACGCCGTCCACGCCTCCAACGTCCTCCACTTCCTCCCCGGCGACGAACTCGCCCGCGGCCTCGCCCTCGCCCGCCACTGGCTCGCTCCCGGCGGCCGCCTCTTCATTCAAGCCGCCACTCCCTACCAGCAACCCTTCCAGGCCTTCGTCCCCACCTTCGAAGCCCGCCTCGCCGCCGGCCACCCCTGGCCCGGCTGGGTCCCCGCTGTCCGCGCCATCTCCCAACACAAAAAACTCGGCCAAATTCCCCCCGCCCTCCACCTGCTCGACGAACAAACCCTCTCCCGCCTCGTCCTCGCCCACGGCTTCACCATCGAACGCTGCTGGACCTACCGCCGCCGCGATCTCCCCCGCAGCATGCACCTCGACGGCCGCGAAGGCGTCGGCCTCGTCGCCACCTCCTTATAAATGCTTGAAATAGCTTTATAATTAAAGGATGTCTCGCTTTCCGGGGTACACTCCCCTGCGCCGTTCTGCCGTCCTGCTCGCCCTTTTGGTTCCGGCCTTCGCCCAGACCTCGACCACTCAATTCTCGGGAACCGTCTCGGACTCCACCGGTGCCGTCGTCCCCGGCGCCAACGTCGTCGCCACCAACGAAGCCACCGGCCTCAAATACACCCTCGCCACTACCGACGCCGGCCTGTTCGCCTTCCCCTCCATCCCCGTCGGCTCCTATAGCCTGGTCGTCGAAAAAACCGGCTTCAAGAAGTTCCAACTCGCCAAAATCGTCCTCCAGATCAATACCCCCGCCACCGTCAACGCCACCCTCGAAATCGGCTCCGCCACCGAGACGATCCAGGTCGAAGCCACCGCCGAAATCCTCCAAACCACCGGCGCCACCATCGGGAACGTCATCGAACGCAAGGCCATCGAAGCCCTCCCGCTCAACGGCCGCAACCCCCTCAATCTCCTCATCTACGAACCCGGCGTCGTCCAGCGCTCCGGCGGCACCGTCAGCGTCAACGGCTCGCGCACCGGCGCCGTCAACGTCACCATCGACGGCATCGAAGCCAACGAAAGCACCAACCCCAACCCCGTCAACAACATCTTCCGCCTCAACCCCGACAACGTCCAGGAGTTCAAAGTCACCACCTCCAACCCCTCCGCCGAAGAGGGCCGCAACTCCGGCGCCAACATCTCCGTCGCCACCCGCGGCGGCACCAACCAGTTCCACGGCACCGTCTTCGAATTCTTCCGCAACACCGCCCTCAACTCGAACGAATTCTACGCCAAAGCGCAGGGTCTCGAAAAACCCATCATCAAGCTCAACCAGTACGGCGTCGAATTCGGCGGCCCCATCCGCCGCAACAAAACCTTCTTCTTCGGCTCCTGGCAGGGCCAGCAGGTCAACTTCGCCGACCCCGTCGACAAAGCCTTCGGCGAATCCGTCGACCTCTATAATCAAATCGCCCTCACCGGCGCCTTCCGTTACTTCGTCGTCGACCCCCGCAACCCCTTCACCGTCAACGGCCAACGCATCACCCAAAACACCCCCCTCCTCGTCGATCGCGCCACCGGCAACCTCGCCTCCGGCGTCCGCGCCTGCGCCAGTCCCACCGACGCCAACTGCGTCGCTACCTTCAACATCTTCCAGAACGATCCCCTCCGCCGCGGCCTCGACCCCGCCGTCCGCAGCGTCCTCGGCGCCTACCCCGCCCCCAATCAGTACTCCTCCGGCGACGGCCTCAACACCGGTAACTACGTCTGGAACTCCCCCTTCCAGATCCGCGGCCCCCAGTACCTCGGCCGCATCGACCACGTGATCAACGACAAACACAACCTCTTTGGCCGCCTCCTCGGCGCCGAACAAAACACCCTCGGCGGCGACCCGCTCAACGGCCGTCCCCAGGTCCTCCCCGGCTTCCCCGCCCGCGGCGAAGTCTTCCGCCCGGCCTATAACGCCGCCATCGGCCTCCGCAGCGTCCTCACTCCCCGTCTCGTCAACGAATTCACCGTCGGCTACTCCCGCTTCGACTTCCTCTTCACCCAGGGCGAAGCCAACCCCCTGTTCCCCAACACACCCCGCTTCACCTTCAACAACTCCGACGTCGACTACACCGCCTCCCCCCGCACCCAGCGCGCCGTCAATACCTATCAGCTCATCAACAACATCACCTACATCGCCGGCGCCCACGTCATGAAATTCGGCGGCAACCTGCGCATCTACCAGCACAACGACCGCCGCGGCGATGTCGGCGGCGTCGCCCTCACCCCCGCCATCTCCCTCTCCCGCACCGTCCGTCCCCCCACCGGCTTCACCTTCCCCGCCGTCTCCACCGCCACCACCCCCGGCATCGCCTCCAACGACCTCAACCGCCTCCAGGGCATGGTCAACGACCTGCTCGGCATCCCCGCCCAGATCTCCCATAACTTCATCGGCGATCTCCGCAGCGACACCTTCCTGCCCCTCCTCTCCGGCGAAAAGCAGGTCACCCTCTGGGCCCAGGGCCAGCGCACCAAGCAGTTCAACTTCTTCGCCCAGGACGATTGGAAGATCCGCAAAAACCTCTCCGTCTCCTACGGCGTCCGCTGGGAGCTGAACCCCCCGCCCCGCGAAGCCGGCGGCCGTACCTACGTCCCCGATAAGAACATCGACGGCAGCCAGGGCCTCGTCACCTTCGTCCAGGCCGAGCGTTGGTACAAGAACTGGAACGCCGGCGCCCTCGCCCCCCGCGTCGCCCTCACCTGGTCCCCCGGCAACTCCGGCAAGACCGTCATCCGCACCGGCTACACCATGGCCTTCGACCCCATCGCCACCTTCCAGGTCACCTCCGTCGCCTCCGCCGTCCCCGGCCAGGTCTTCCGCTGCACGGCCACCGTCGGCGGCGCCACCACCCCCGGCTGCCAGTCCGTCCCCGATGTCCGCCTCAGCAACCTGCCCACGCAGCTCGCCCCCCCCAACGCCAAACCCTCAAGCCAGCTGACGCCCCCGCTCGCCACCCAGAACACGGCGCCCCCGGCCCGCATCTTCGATCCCAATCTCAAGCTGCCCACCGTGCACATGTGGAACCTCACCATCCAACGCGAACTCGGCAAAGGATACATCGGCAGCGCCGGCTATGTCGGACGCCGCGGCACCCGCCTCTATCGCAGTTGGGACGTGAACCAAATCGACGCCAAGCCCATCCTCCCCAGCTTCCTCGCCATGCAGCGCAACCTCGCTCTTGGCAACGGCTGCCGCGCTGATGGCACCCTGGCCAACAACACCGCCTGCCCCGGCGCCTCCGCCGTACCCCTCATCCAGCAGGGCATCATGACCAGCGCCTTCGCCAACTCCACCGCCTCGGTCTCCGACCTCAGCACCACCCAGAACGCCGCCGGCAACATGGCCGTCCGCCTCGAACAGACCACTCTCGCCGCCCGCCTCCGCCCCAACCAGCAGTTCGCCCAGATCCTCCTGCTCGACAACGGCGCCGACTCCATCTATCACAGCCTGCAGATGACCATCCGCAAGCGGTTCGATAGTGCCGGCCTACTGTTCAGCGGCGGCTACACTCTTTCGAAATCCATCGACAACCTCTCCACCGATCCCGTCGGGTCCACCTCCGGCGGCGGACTCACCACCACCTCCGCCCGCACCCCCGCCGACGGCCGCAACTACCGCAACGAACGGGCCCGCAGCGACTTCGACCAGCGCCATGTCGTGAACTTCAGCGGCATCTACGAACTCCCCTTCGGCCGCGGCAAGTCCCTGCTCCGCAACGCCAACCGCGCCGTCAACGCCGTCATCGGCGGCTGGAGCCTCAACTCCATCTACACCTACCAGTCCGGCGAACCCTTCACCATCCGGTCCGGCTTCCTCACCGCCAACGGCTCGGCCCAAAGCCGCGCCGCCCTCGCCCCCGGCGTCACGGAACTCCCCAAGCCCCAGCTGCAGAACAAGGCCGGCGTCCTCGGTCCGGTCTTCTTCCCGGATGCAAGCATGTTCGTCAACCCCGGCCCCGGCGAACTCGGCTTCGGCCGCAACCTCTTCCAGGGCCCGACGTATTGGAACGTCGACCTCGGCATCTCGAAGGGCTTCCAGCTCTCCGAACGCTTCCGCCTCACCTTCCGCACGGAGATGTTCAACGCCCTCAACCACGCCAACTTCCGCAACCCGCGCGACGCCTCCGTCGGCAGCCCGGCCATCAACTCGAACGTGTTCGCCCAGGCCTGCTGCGTGACGCTGTCCACCGCCAGCTCCTCAACCACCAACCAGAATGGCGAAAGCTGGCGCGTTATCCAGTTTGCGCTGAAGCTGGCGTTCTAGCCCAGTAGCGTTCCGGCCGCGCGGCGTAACTTCGCGCCATCGCGGCCGGCGACGCAAACAAATCTGCCAACTGCGTGCCATACGCCCGCAGCGGCCACAAATCCGGCGGCGGCAGCTCCCGCACGCAGGTCAATCCAGCAAACGGCAGGGCGGTCCCCCAGACCGCCTTTACCGTTTCCCGGGAAAACGAACCCAGATACGTCTTCACGTAATGCGCCGCGAAGTAGCTGCGCCAGTCCGGCGCCGCCCGCAACCCCAACGTGAACTCCACCTGCCCGCGCACCAGCGCATACGGCCGGTCTTCGTAGTAAAGCAGCCGCCCCGCCTCCACCAGCCCCGTAGCCGCCTCCCGCACCTCCCGGTGGTCCACGTGGTGCCCTACCCCCAGCGGCGCCAGCACCAGCTCCGGGTTCAGCTCCGCCAGCAGCGCCGCCAGCGCCCGTTGGCTTCGTTTCGTCACCGGCGTTGGCGCGCTCACAATCTCCAGGAAACTTCGGAACCGGTCGTCCCGCAAGCCCAGATGCCGGCACTCGGCCCCCAGCCGCCGGCCCGCCTCCCGGTCCTCGGCCCGCCGCGCCGCATACAATCGGTCACCCGCACTGAAAAACGTCGCGATCACCGGCCGCGCCGCCCGCCCGAGCAGCGACGCGCAAGACAGCACCCCGTCGTCCAGATGCGGCGACAAACACAGCGTTACCCCCGCCTCAGGCCTTTTCGAGCACCTCAAACGCGTCCCCCCCGCAGATGCGCTCAATCTCGGCCTTGAACTCCCGGTCCGGCCGCACCTTCACCGGCACGTCCATCATCGCGATAAAGTCCCGCGGCTTTTCGAGCTTAAATCGCACCTGCGCCTTGCCCGGCTTCCGCGCAAACAGCTCTTTCAGCTCCACGGCCGGGTCGCTGTCGCCGGCCTCCCGGATCCGCACCCGAATCGCAATAATGCTCGGCAGCTTCACCAGCGCGTTCGCCAGCGGCACAATCTCCTGAATGCTCACCTTCGGCGCCGAACCCTCCTCCGGCATCACCTTGCACATCGCCATCACCGGATGATCGTCCGTCAAAAACTGGTTCAGCGCCTCAATCTTGCTGTTGAAGCACATCGCCTCCACGCTGCCCTTGTGGTCCTCGAGCCGCATCGCTGCCCACAGCTTGCCTTCCTTGTTCCGCCGCCGCTGAATCCCCGTCAGAATGCCGCACAGCCGCACCTCCTCGCCCTTCTGACACTCGTCGAGCCCGTCGGTCTCGTGCGTCCGCAGCTCGCTGATCTTCTCATCGAAAATGTCCAGCGGATGCCCGGTCACATAGAAGCCGATCATCTCCTTCTCGCCCTGCAGCTTCTCGGTCTGCGTCCAGTCCTTCACGTTCGGCAGCGGCTCCTCGGGAGCATCCTCGGCCGCCCCGCCAAACAGGTCGGCAAACAGCCCCGCCTGCCCGCTATCCCGGTCTTTCTTGGCCCGCTGCGCGTGCTCCATCGCCCGGTCAATCATCGCCGTCAACTGGCTCCGCGTCCCCTCGAGACTATCCATCGCCCCGGCCTTGATCAGCGATTCAATCGCCCGCTTGTTCACCGCCCCCACGTCCACGCTCTCGCAGAACTGGAAGAAGGTCCGGAATTTACCCACCTCCCGCCGCGCTGCCAGAATCGACTCCACCGCCCCCTGCCCCAGGTTCTTGATCGCCCCCAGCCCGAAGCGGATCGCCTCGCCGTCCGGCGCAAAGCTCAGCAGCGACGACGCCACATCCGGCGCCAGCACCTTGATGCCCATGTCCTTGCACTCGTTGATGTACTTCACCACCTTGTCCGTGTTGCCCGTTTCTGAAGTCAACAGGGCCGACATGAACTCAATCGTGTAGTGCGCCTTCAAGTAAGCCGTCACGTAGGCCAGGTAAGCATATGCCGCCGAATGCGACTTGTTGAAGCCATATCCGGCGAACTGCGCCATCAGGTCGAACAGCTTATCGGCCTTCTTGGCGTTGAAGCCCAGCTTGGTCGACCCCGCCAGAAAGCGCTCCTTCTGCTGCGCCATCGCCGCGGCCTCTTTCTTACCCATCGCGCGCCGCAGCAGGTCCGCCTCGCCCAGGCTGTAGCCGGCGATGACGTTGGAAATCTGCATCACCTGCTCCTGGTACACAATCACGCCGTAGGTCTCGCCGAGCAGCGGCTCGAGCTCGTTGAAATCGTAGACCACTTCCTTTTTGCCGTGCTTGCGCGCAATGAAGTCGTCAATCATGCCGCCCTGAATCGGGCCCGGCCGGTACAGCGCGTTCAGCGCGCACAGGTCTTCAATCCGCTCCGGCTTCGACCGCCGCAGAATGTCCTGCATGCCCGAAGATTCAAACTGAAAAACCCCCGACGTCCGCCCCTTCCAGAAGATCTCTTCGTAGGTCTTCTGGTCATCGAGCGGAATCTCCTCCATCACCAGCTTCACGCCCCGGTTCGAACGGATCAGCGCCAGCGCGTCTTCGACGATCGTCAGCGTCGTCAGACCCAGAAAGTCCATCTTCAACAAGCCGAGCTTCTCAAGGCCCGACATGTCGTACTGCGTCACAATTTCGTCTTTGCTGGTCTTATACAACGGGACCAGCTCTTTAAGCGGCTGCGGCGAAATCACCACGCCCGCCGCGTGCACCGAAGCGTTCCGCGCCATGCCTTCAAGACGCAGCGCCACCTCCATCACCTCTTTCACGCGCGAGTCCGCCTTGGCCGCCGCGTCAAAACCCGGCTCCTGCGCAAAGGCGTCTTTCAGCTTGATGTTCAGCGTCGGCGGCACCATCTTGGTGAGCTTATCCACCTCGGCAAACGTCATATCGAGCACGCGCCCCACGTCCTTGATCGCCGCCTTCGAACCCAGCGTCCCGAACGTGATAATCTGCGCCACCTGCTCCCGGCCATACTTCTCGGTGACGTACTGAATCACCTTGCCCCGCCCCCGCGGCTCAAAGTCGGTATCGATATCGGGCATCGACACGCGCTCCGGATTCAGAAACCGCTCAAACAGCAGCCCATACTGCAGCGGGTCGATATCGGTGATCTCCATCGCGTAGGAAACCAGCGATCCAGCCGCCGACCCGCGCCCCGGACCCACCGGAATCCCCGCCTGCCGCGCGTAGCGGATGAAGTCCCAGACAATCAGAAAGTAGCCGGAAAACTTCATCTGCTGGATCATCTTGATCTCGCGGTCCAGCCGCTCCGTGTAGGCCTCGAGCGGCTGCCGCAGCGTGCCCCGCTCCCGCATATACTCAAGCCGCGGCCGCCGCTTCTCAAACCCCTCGCGGCAGACATAGGCAAAATAGCTGTCAATCGAGTGCTCGGGCGGCACATCGAACTTCGGAAACGGCTCCTTTACCTTCTCAAGCGCCACCTTGCACCGCATGGCGATCTCGTAGGGGTTTCGCAGCGCCGTCGGGTAGTCGCCGAACAGCTGCTCCATCTCGGCCTTCGACTTCATGTAAAAGGCCGGATGGTCCCAGTGCATCCGGTTCGGATCGGAAACCGTCTTGCCCGTTGAAATGCACATGAACAGCTCGTGCGCCCGCGCGTCGTCCTTGCGCAGGTAGTGCGAATCGTTGGTCGCCACCAGCGGAATGCCCATCTCCGCCGACAGCTTCGCCACCTCGGGAATCAGCCGCTTGTCCTGCTCGAGTCCATGGTCCTGCAGTTCGAGAAAGAAGTTGTCCTTGCCAAAAATGTCCGTGTACGTCGCAGCCAGCTCCCGCGCCTGGCCGTACTTGTCGTTGAGCAGCGCCTCGTTCAAGTCCCCGCGCAGGCAGGCGCTCAGGCAGATGATGCCTTTCGAGTGCTGCGCCAACAGATCCTTGTCCACGCGCGGCTTATAGTAGAAGCCGTCGAGATAGCCGGTCGACACCAGCTTGATCAGGTTCCGGTAGCCCTCCTGGTTCTCGCACAACAGCACCAGGTGGTTGTAGCGGTCGTTCTCCGTGCGCGACTTGTGGCCGTTCTGGTTAACGTACACCTCGCAGCCGAACACCGGATGAATGCCCTTGTCCTTGGCCGCGTTGTGGAACTCCACCGCGCCGAACATGTTGCCGTGGTCGGTCATCGCAACGGCCGGCTGCTCCAGCTCCGCCGTCAGTTTCATCAGCTGTTTGATCTCGCAGGCGCCATCGAGCAGCGAGTAATCCGTGTGGCAGTGCAGGTGAACAAACGGGACGTCAGAACTGGGTGTGGGCATGTTTGGTGCGGCGGGCGGGGGAGACTACCAGTATACTTTCGAGGGGGCCCGGAGGCCCCGCCCATGGGCGCTCTCCATTTCGAAAAACATCGTACCGACCGCATCGGCTGGCTCCGCGCCGCCGTCCTCGGCGCCAACGACGGCATCGTCTCCACGGCCAGCCTCGTCGCCGGCGTCGCCGCCGCGCAGGCTTCCCGCGGCGATGTCCTCCTCACCGGCGTCGCCGGCCTCGTCGCCGGAGCCATGTCCATGGCCGCCGGCGAGTACGTCTCCGTCAGCTCCCAGGCCGATACCGAAGCCGCCGACCGCCGCCGCGAAACCGCCGAACTCGCCGCCAACCCCGCCGCCGAACGCGACGAACTCGCCGCCATCTACACCCAGCGCGGCCTCGACCCCGCCCTCGCCCAACAGGTGGCCGAACAGTTGATGGCCCACGACGCCCTCGCCGCCCACTCCCGCGACGAACTCGGCCTCTCCGATGCCACCGCCGCCCGCCCCCTCCAGGCCGCCTTCGCCTCGGCCGCCACCTTCGCCCTCGGCGCCGCCCTGCCGCTCGGCATGGTCCTGCTCGCCCCGCCTCCGCTGCTCATCCCCTACGTCACCGGCGCCTCCGTCCTCTGCCTCGCCCTCCTCGGCGCCCTCGGCGCCTACGCCGGCGGCGCCCCTGTCGGCAAAGCCGCTCTCCGCGTCACCTTCTGGGGTATCGCCGCCATGGCCCTCACGGCCTGGGTCGGCGCCCTCTTCGGAGCTGCCGTCTAACTCCCGCTATACTCCCCCTATGCGCCTCCTCCTGCTCCTCGCCTGCGCCACCGTCCTTCCCCTCTCCGCCGAAACCTACTACCGGACCTTCTTCCACAAACACCCCGTCAAGCAGAAGATCCGCCCCGGCGAACGCGTCGCCACCCGCACCGTCGATTCGAGCGGCAAGGACCACCTGAGCCAGGAGGTCGCCGACGCCCCCAACCCCCTCACCGGACCCTTCTTCGTCGAAGGCGCTGAACCCGGCGACGCCATCGCCATCCACTTCCACAAAGTCCGCCTCAACCGCGACTGGGGCTACTCCGGCTACCGCCTCGGCCTCTTCGCCATGACCCCGGAGTACATCGAAAAAACCTATCCGCCCGTCTACAAACGCGACCTCGTCCGCAAAGGCTACGCCCACTACGTCCCCTGGGACCTCGACCGCGAAAAAGGCCTCGTCCGGCTCCGCGAACCCGGCAGCAAAGCCATCGTCATGGAGTTCCCCGCCCAGCCCATGCTCGGCTGCGTCGGCGTCGCCGCCGCCGGCGACTGGGCCCCCACCTCGAGCCCCTCCGGCCCCTACGGCGGCAACCTCGACTACAACCGCATCGGCGAAGGCGCCACCGTCATTCTCCCGGTCTTCCACCCCGGCGCCCTCATCTTCGTTGGCGACGGCCACGCCCTGCAGGGCGACGGCGAACCCACCGGCAATGGCGTCGAAACGTCCATGGACGTGGAGTTCTCGGTCACCGTTCGCAAGGGCGCCAAGCTCACCGGCCCCCGTGTCGAGACCGCGGACGCCATCATCAGCATCGGCTCCCAGCCCGAGTTCCAAAGCTCGCTCGACCGCGCCCTCGAAATGGCCACCACCGACATGGTCCAGTATCTGATGAGCGAACATGGCCTCGAAGAGTGGGCCGCCCACCTCCTCATCGCCTTCCAGGGCAAGTACGAAGTGGTCACCGCTCGCGGCTCCATGGCCCTGCTGATCCCGAAAAAAGCCCTGCGCAAACGCTAACCCACCGTTACCCCGTATCATCCCCCGTATCACCCCCCCCGCTTGACGCCCGGACGCGCCAGTGATATGGTTCTTGCCGGTCGTCAGAGCCGCCCTTTCGCAAAAATCCCCGCAGCTGTCCTGTCAGCTGCCGGATTCCGCGCAGGCCGTTATGCTGCATAGATATTTCCAGATGAACCCGCGCTTTGCTTCGGCAGATTCGACAATCTCTACCCTGTTGGCTCCGCCGCTCGAAAGCAACCCGGCGCAGGCATCGTACTCATCGCGGCACCGCGGCTCTACCCCCTCGCCCCTCGACCCCCTGGGCATGGACAGCAAAGTCTTGCCCTTCCACCGAAACCTCCGCCATCAGGCTAACGCCCGGTGGTGGGTCACCGTCTCTCCCTCTTGCTGGAATCGATACCAAACCAAAGGCCCCTCTCATGCACAATCTCGGTAAGGCGTTTCCCTTCTTTGTTGCGCTCCTCCTATCGTGGAATGCCGTAGCGCAAACCTCCACCGGAACCATCTCCGGCTCTGTTCTTGACCCCTCCGGCCAAATGATCGTCGGCGCGCAAATTCGCCTCGTCGGCGAACGCACCGGCGACGCCCGGGAGACGACCACCAACGCCTCCGGCGAATTCGTCGTCCCCGCCCTCGTCCCCGGCCTCTACTCCATCACCGTCCAGGCCCCCGGCTTCCGCCAATACAAAAGCTCCGGAAACAACCTCCTCCCCTCCGCCCGCCTCGAAACCGGCGCCATCCAACTCGAAGTCGGCTCCGTCGCCGACTCCATCACCGTCCAGGCCGCCGGCTCCACCGTCCAACTCGGAAACTCCGAAAATGGCTCCGTCATCAGCACCAAACAAATGGAGATGATGTCCGTCCGCGGTCGTGACCCCATCTCCATGCTCCGCATCCTCCCCGGCGTCACTCAGGGCTACGACCCCGAGTTCAACGGCGGCTTCTACGGCACCAACATGCCCAACTTCCAAGGCCTCAGCACCAACAGCACCACCATCATGGCCGACGGCGTCAACGGCGGCGACGGAGGCGCCGGCGGCGTCTTCTCCGCCACCGTCAACATGGACGCCGTCTCGGAAGTCAAGGTCCAACTCTCCAACTACACCGCCGAATACGGCCGCTCCGGCGGCTCCCAAATCAACATCATCACCAAAGGCGGCGGCAAGGAGCTCCACGGAACCGCCTACTGGTACAAACGCCACGAAATGTTCAACGCCAACGCCTTCTTCCGCAACGCCACCGGCGTCCCCCGCCAGCTCTACCGCTTCCAGAACCTCGGCGGCACCATCGGCGGACCAATCAAGAAATCGATCCCCATCATCAACCGCGGCGGGGACAAGATGTTCTTCTTCTACTCCTACGACAACAACCAAATCAAAGAACCCGTCAACCTCGAACGCTGGACCATGCCCACCGTCCTCGAACGCGCCGGCAACTTCTCCCAATCCAACGACCTCAACGGCCGCCAGATCACCGTCCGTGATCCCAACAACGGCAACCTCCCCTTCCCCAACAACATCATCCCCTCCACCCGCGCCAACCCCTTCGGCGTGGCCATCATGAACATCTTCCCCACCCCCAATACCAACGCCGCCGGCTATAACTACATCTTCCAGGAAGAGAGCCTCGGCCGCCCCCGCAACCAGCACCTGTTCCGCTTCGACCTCCGCCCCACCGACTACGACACCATCTCCGTCAAAGGCTCCACCTGGCACGCCGATACCATCGGCTATCACATCGCCGGCGGCTCCTCCCCCTGGGGCCTCGTCCGCCAGCACTACGAATTCACCGGCGACCAGCTCACCGTCAACTACACCAAAGTCCTCAGCCCCCGCCTCGTCAACGAAATGTTCGCCGGCTTCTTCATCGATACCGAAGACGGCCGCACCCCCAACAACGAAGAAACCCGCCGCCTCCAGCGCCAGTATCGAGGCCTCGCCGGACTCGGCCAGTTCGTCCCCCAGTTCAACCCCATCAACATCATCCCCAAAGCCACCTTCGGCGGCATACCCACCTCCTTCTCGGCTGCCTCCATCGCCTATGACAACCGCTTCCCCCTCTTCGGCGCCGACTCCAATCTCACCCTCACCGAAACCCTCACCTACACCCGCGGTACCCACACCTACAAAGCCGGCGCCTACCGTGAGAACAGCCGCTTCGGCCAGGCCCGCTCCTCCCTCTTTGCAGGGCAGTTCGACTTCGGCCAAGACGTCAACGATCCCTTAACCACCGGCTACGCCTTCTCGAACGCCTTCATCGGCCACTTCGCCCGCTACACCGAAGGCCTCGGCCGCCCCGCCCAGTTCGCCCGCAAGAACACCTGGGCCTTCTTCGCCCAGGACACCTGGAAGATCCGCAAAAACCTCACCCTCGATATCGGCCTCCGCGTCTACTGGAGCCCCTGGGCCCTCCAGTCCAACCCCGAAGCCTCCGCCTTCACCTTTGAACGCTACGACCCCAAGAAAACCCCCACCCTCTACCGCCCCGTCGCCACCCCCGACGGCCGCCGCGCCATCAATCCCCTCAACGGCCAGATCCTGCCCCAAACCTACATCGGAGCCATCGTCCCCGGCACCGGCGATGTCTGCAACACCGCCATCACCCCCGATACCCCCTGTAAGCTGAACGGTGTCGTCGTCCAAAACGACAAAAGCTACATCCCCGGCTACGGCGGCTTCCGCGACCCCCTCCCGCTCCAGTACGACCCCCGCTTCGGCCTCGCCTGGGATCCGTTCGGAAAAGGCAAAACCGCCATCCGCACCTCCATCGGCTCCTTCCACCAGGCCAGCACCGGCGGCAACGCCGCCTTCGACGGCGGCCCTGCCTTCCGCTTTGACAAGTCCATCGTCTTCTCCGACATGAACCAGTTCCTCAACGCCGGCACCATCACTACCCCCATCTCCGTCTCCGGCCCGAACCGCAAGCAAAAACTCCCGCTCATCTATCAATACCTGTTCGGCATCCAGCACGAAGTCCTGCGCGGCACTGTCCTCGACGTCTCCTACGTCGGCAATAACTCCCACCACAACCCCCAGAACTACAACTACAACATGCTCCCCTACGGCGCCCGGTTCGACCCCAAAAATGCCGATCCCGCCAACCCCGCGCAACCCCTCCCCGATGTCTTCCTCCGCCCCTACTTCGGATACCTCGACATCAACATCGCCGGGCCCGCCACCACCACCCGTTACGACTCCCTGCAAGCCCAGCTCAACCGCCGCTTCAGCCGCCTTGAACTCTCCGGCTCTTATACCTATGCCAAAGCGTTCGTCAACGGCTACGCCCAGCAGATCCCTTCCCGGCTGCGCCGCACCCTGCTGCCCAACGATCAGACCCACGTCCTCAACGTCAGCTACGTCCTCGATCTGCCCAAGGGCAGCACCCTGGTCCCCGTCCGCCCCGCCACGTGGATCCTCGATAACTGGCAGCTTTCCGGCGTCACCACCTTCGCCAGCGGCTTCCCCCAGAACGTAACCCTCCAAACCACCGACAACTTCGACTTCACCGGCGGCGGCGACGGCGGCGGCGTCGTCCAAACCGGTCGCGCCCAACTCTCCCACGGCGAAAAGACCATCACTCGCTGGTTCAACACCTCCGTCTTCCAACGCCCGACGGGCCGGGGCGACATCGGTAACGACTTCTCGAACGTCAAGTTCCGCGGTCCCGGCTTCGCCAACTACGACCTGTCGATGTTCAAGAACTTCCCCATCGGCGGGAACGAAAAGCGCCGGCTCCAGTTCCGCTGGGAAATCTACAACCTCTTCAATCACACCCAGTACTCGGGCGTCAACAACGTCGCCCGGTTCGATCCCCAGGGTAACCAGGTCAACGCCGCCTTCGGACAGGTCACCTCCGCCCGTCAGGAACGTCGGATGCAAGGTTCGCTGCGCTTTATCTTCTAAACCCGGCCAGGGAGCGGGCGGGCCCATCGTGGCTCGTCCTCCCCCCGGTCCCCGCCGCCTAGAGCCCCGGATTCCGGTAAACCTTCACCTTCGACTGCGCCCCCGCCGCCACCGCCACAAACCCGTTCTCCTCCGGCCACTGCCGGTCCGCCCGCGCTGCGAAAAACCACACACACCCCGGGCCCCGCTCGTTCAGCACCATCTCCGGCGCCGGTAGCCGGTACCGCAGCCGGTAATACTCCAGCGCCGGCAGCAGCGTCCACGTTGCACACATCGGCCCCTCCTGCCCCGCCGCCACCCGCGCCAGCTCCCGGCTCTCCCCATCCCCCGGCCACTCGCCAAAATAGCTCCACCGCGAAGCCGCCAGGTGGCTGCCCGTCAGCAACACAAACACCACCACCACCCCGTACCGCACCCGCGGCACCGTCGCTAGCGCCGCCATCGCCAACAGCGTCAACACAAACAGCGGCAACGCCGTCCGCCCCAGCGGATACCGCACCCCGGCCCAGCGGTGCGCCGCCTCCGTCAATCCCAAAGCCAACACCACCGGCAGCGCCACCAGCAGCGCCTGCCTCCGCCGCCACAGCAGCGGCCCGCTCAGCGCCACCGCCCCCACCAGCCACGGCAGTAGCCGCGTCTGCCCCGCCAGCATCGCACCGAGATTCCAGTCGCCATGCACCGGCATCATCGCCAGCCAAACAAACTGGTCTACACAATGTGACCAGCTCTCGGCCCCGTAGTAGAAGTTGTCCCGTGTGGCGTGCCGCAGCGCCGGATAGAGAATCGGCGCCGCCGTCAGCAACGTCGCGCCCGCCATCACCAGCGCCGCCTGCGCTCCCCGCCGCCCGCGGAGCAGGGCGTACGTCAACCCGGTCGCCACCCCGGCATAGAGCAGGTTCAAATTGGCCGCCAGCGCCAGCCCCAGCAGCACCCCCGCCCCGGCCCAGCGCCCCCAACCGCCCGCCTCTCCCCCGTCCAGCAGTACCCACAGCGCCCCCATCCACAAAGCCAGCGCCAACCCATACCCCCGCCCCGCCACCAGATGATCCAGCAGCAGCGGGTTCGACCCCACCGCCACCCACGCCGCCACCGCCATCCCATTCTCCCCCAGCAGCCGCACCAGCACCCGCGCCAGCAGCACCAGAAACGCCACCCCCGCCACCACCGCCGGCAGCCGGATCGCCCACTCCGCATCCCCCAGCGCCAGAAAACTCGCCCGCGACAGCAGCGTGAACAACACATGGTTGTTCGCGTCGTAGTAAACAAACATCTCCCCGAGCGGCTTCGACGAGAACGACAAAAACGTCATCGCCTCATCAATCGTCAGCGACTGCCGCACGCTGCGCGTCACATTCAACACGCTCACGGCCGTAATCAACAGGGCAAACAGCAGACGAATCGGAGGCAAGCCCCAGTGTAGGCGATCCGCGCCCCCCGTTTCACCGCCCCGCCGTTGAGCGTACAGTAGATCCATGAAGGAATTTCTCTCGAAACGGCTCCCCCGCCGCGACGTCTTCCGCGGATCGGCCCTCGGCCTGCTCACCGGACTCGCCCCCGCCGCTGCCGCCCCCACCGCCGGCCTCCAGCTCGGCTCCGGCATCTATGAATCCATCGGCGTGCAGCCGCTCATCAACGCCCGCGGCACCTTCACCATCATCAGCGGCTCCACCATGCTGCCCGAAGTCCGCACCGCCATGGCCGAAGCCTCCCAGCGCTACGTCCACATCGACGAGTTGATGGCCGCCGTCGGCGCCCGCCTCGCCGAAATCACCAAGGCCGAATGGGGCATGGTCAGCTGTGGCTGCTCCGCCGCCATCACCCACGCCACCGCCGCCTGCATCGCCGGCGGCAACGCCGACCTCCACGTCCGCCTCCCCAACCTCGAAGGCTTCGCCAAAGACGAAGTCCTCATCCCCAACCACTCCCGCAACGTTTACGACGCCGCCGTCCGCGCCGTCGGCGCCAAAGTCGTCGAAGCCGCCACCGTCGACGAGTTCGCCGCCGCCCTCGGCCCGCGCACCGCCATGGTCTATATCCTCGCCGGCCCCAACGCCGACAAAAGCCCGCTGTCCACCAAGGTCATCTGCGAGATGGCCAAAAAACACAACGTCCCCGTCTTTGTCGACGCCGCCGCCGAAGGCCTCACCGTCCCCAACGTCCACCTCCAGGCCGGCGCCGACCTCGTCGCCTACAGCGGCGGCAAGTGCATGCGCGGACCGCAGACGGCCGGCCTCCTGCTCGGCCGCAAAGACCTTGTCCAGGCCGCCTGGGTCCACAGCTCACCCCACCACGGCTTCGCCCGCGGCCTCAAGATCGGCAAAGAAGAGGCCATCGGCATGCTGATGGCCGTCGAAATGTGGATGAAGCGCGACCACAAGGCCGAATGGAACACCTGGATGGCCCGCCTCGACCACATCGCCAAACAGGTCTCCACCGTCCCCGGCGTGACCACCTCCCTTCGCCAGCCCGAGGGCCTGTCCAACAACACCCCGACGCTGGTCATCCAATGGGACCCGGCCAAAACCGGCGTCACCGGCCGCGCCCTCGCCCGCCATCTGTTCACCACCGCGCCCCGCATCGCCCTGCCCACCGGCGCCAGCGAAACCGCCATCCAGGTCGTGCCCTACATGATGGCCCCCGGCGACGAGAAAGTAGTGGCCGACCGCATCCTGGCCACGCTCAAAAACCCGCCCCCCGCCCCGCCCGCGACCAACGCCCCGGCTGCCGCCGACCTCTCCGGCCGCTGGGATGTCGAAATCGAGTACAGCGCCAGCAAGTCCACCCACGTCCTGCACCTCAAGCAGATCAACGGGCAGATTGAAGGCACCCACCAGGGTGAGTTCGTCTCCCGCGACCTGATGGGCCAGATGGAGGGCAACCGCGTCCGCCTCTCCAGCAGCTACAGCGAACGCCACGGCGACTCCCTGCAGTTCGAGTTCACCGGCCAGCTCACCGGCGACCAGATTACCGGCACCCTGAGCATGGGCGAGTATCTGGACGCGAAATGGGTGGCCCGCCGCCACGTCAGCCGCGGGCGCCGCGGCTAGCCTTTCTTCCGGTTCTTCTTCCCCTGGGCCCAGCTCTCCCACGGCGCGACGTTGGCGCGCTGGGCCCAGGCCTCCCATTTCGCCGCCATCGCCTTCACCCGCTCCGGCTGCGCCGCCGCCAGGTTGTTCAGCTCCGTCCGGTCGGCCTCAATGTCATAGAGCTCCCATTCGCCCTTGTGGACTTTCACCAGCTTCCATTGGCCCATGCGAATGGCCTGGTTGCCTTCGTGCTCCCAGTAAATCGCCTCGTGCGGCGTCCGCCGCCCGGCGCGGAACACCGGTTCCAGGCTCTTGCCCTCCATCGGATGGATCCGTTCGCCCTTCCAGCTGGCCGGGTACTTCGCCTTGGCGAGGTCGACGCAGGTCGCCATGAGATCAATCAGGTGCCCCGGCTCGCTCGACATGGCGTTGCGGCGCCGGATCACGGCCGGCCAGTGCGCCACCAGCGGACTCGAAATCCCCCCCTCGTGCACCCAGTGCTTGTACATGCGGAAGGGCGTGTTCGAAGCGTTGGCCCAGGGCGTGGCGTAGCTTGTGTACGTATCCTCCGGGCCGGGCAGAATATCCGGTGTGTTGCCGTAGCGCACGGGGCGTCCGTCGCGCGTGGTCAGCGGTTTGATGGAGGTGTTCGGATTCTGGTTGGCCGGCGGCGCGTTCATGCCTTCGGCGCATCCCCCGTTGTCGGCGAAGAACAGGATCAGCGTATTGTCGAGCATCTTCTTTTGCTCGAGCGTCCGCACGACGCGCGCCACGGCCCGGTCCAACCGGTCGATCATCCCGGCATAGACGGCCATCCGCCGCGCCTCCCACTCTTTATCCGGCGCGTTCTCCCAGGCCGGCACCTCGCGGTCGCGCGGCGTCAGCTCCCAGTTGCTCTTCACAAGGCCCAGTTTCTTCTGTTTGGCGAACCGCTTCTGCCGCAGCGCGTCCCAGCCGTCTTTGTAGGTGTCTTTGTATTTGGCGACGGTCTCTTCCGGGCAATGCAGCGGCCAGTGGGGGGCGGTGAAGGCCATGTACAAGAAGAACGGGTCGGGCTTGGCGCTGAACTCTTCGATGTAGGCGACGGCGTTTTCGCCCAGCGCGTCGGTGTAGTAGAACTCTTTGGTCTCGGGCTCGATGGTCTCGTTCTGCCGGGTCAGTGTCGCGGGATTGTAGAAGCTGCCGGCGCCGTCGATGGTGCCGAAGAAGCGGTCGAAGCCGCGTTGCAGCGGCCAGTTGCCCTTGTCGGCGCGCGAGCGCGGGGTGACGTGCCATTTGCCGGTCATCGCCGTCTGGTAGCCCGCCGTTTTCAGCACCTCGGCGATGGTGACGGAGTTCTTGTTCAGATCGCCGCGATAGCCGGGCAGGCCGTAGTCGTTCATCATGTGGCCGATGCCGGCCTGGTGCGGGTAGAGGCCGGTGAGGAGTGAAGCGCGGGTGGGGCAGCAGCGGGCGGTGTTGTAGAACTGCGTGAAGCGGATGCCGTTGGCGGCGAGGCGGTCCAGGGTGGGCGTGGCGATCTCCGAGCCGTAGCAGCCGAGGTCGGACCATCCCATATCGTCGGCCATGATGAGAACGATGTTGGGCCGACCGGGCGTGGCCGCCAGAGCGGTCGAGGCGGTGGCGGCGGACACGGCGGCTGACGAAGCCGCAAGGTGAAGAAACTGACGGCGCTGCATACGGCCGAGTCTATCAAACCGCGGGGCGGCCCCTCTGCTGCCGCAATGCTAAACTAGGGGTCTGTCGGGGCGTAGCGCAGCCTGGTAGCGCACTTGCCTTGGGCGCAAGGGGTCGCGAGTTCGAATCCCGCCGCCCCGACCACTAACTCGCCCTTCGCTCGTGGTTTGCCAAGGGAAGCGTCCTTGCCGCCCAGACGCCAGACGGCATCACTCGGCGCTGCATAGCGGCTCCCCCCGGCCGCCCATCACCGTCGACTCCAATCACGACCTGTCGCCCCTCGCCTCCAGCTCACCCACCCAGGCGATTTCCTTTTCGTCGGCCCCCTGTTCTTCCCCATCCCCCTCCCGCAGCTCGAAACCCTCGTTGACCCCGCCGTCCGCCACGTCTGGCAGATTCCCCAAGCCGTCAACTTCAGCGCAAGGTCCTGCCCCACCACCTTCCGCGAAATCCTCGCCAAGGTCGCCGCCCGCCTCCGCCAAACTCTACAAACTGCTCATTCATCTTCCTGGCCGCTTCTTCCTCGCGCATCGCGACACCGAAAAGGCTCCCGTCCGCCCTCACCGCCGATCCCTCCAACCTCCCCTTTTACGCCGACTGCGACCACGAAGTCCTGTCCACCGAAGACGGCTATCGCGTCTGCCTCTCCTATAACCTCATCGATACCCCCGGCGCCCTCCACCCCCAGCCGACCCTCCGCGCCCCCCAAATCGAGCCGGCCCGGCCCCGCGCAAAAACTGGTCTGGCTCCTCGCGCATCAATATAGCCCTGCCGGCCTGGCTAAATCCCGCGTCCCGCGCCAAGCCGGCGCCCTCGCCGGATGCGACCTGTACCCCCACCGCTCCCGGTTCCTACGGCGCCCGCCACGCCCGCTACCGCTACGATCCCGAACCGGACCAGGAAGTCGAGGACACCCGCTTCGAGGCCCTCACCGTCGACGACGGTTGGCGCTATCTCGACGACTGGTCCGATCCGCACGATCGCCCCGTTGCCTTCGGCCGCATTCCCCTGGCCGGTAACGAGTTGCTTCCTGCCAACGCCCTCGCCGGAGAACCACCCGACCAGCAGCGCCTCACCGAAGCCACTGGTAATGAGGGCGCCAGCTACGAACGCTCCTAACGCCGCGCCGACCTCGTCCTCTGGCCCACCGCCCAAACGGTCGACGTCTTGCTCGACGCCGGAGTCACCGCGGCCATCCCCTACCTGCAAAGGTTGCTCGCCGAAACCGACTCCCCGCCGTCGCCGACCATCGCCGCCGCGCGCCGCGTCCTCGAAAAGTGGCCTTTCTTGCCAAAAGCTTCTACGGTCTGGCCCACACCCGCCAAATCCTCGACACCCTCAAAACCGACCACAGCCTCCGTCACGGAGTCACACCCTGCCGGCCGAACTCATCCGCCGCCACTTTGATCTGGTTTCGCGGCAACCATCGCACGCAGTTCCCATCGGATCGGCCGCGAATCTATTTTCCATTCGCGGAAGCGTACCGTATTCCAGGATGAGGCGCCAATAGCCCGCGCGACCAGTTCCGTTCTGACGACCCCCTCGACACAGACCTGACACCCGAGTTCCGAGCACGCAAAGAACGGTCCGTCTAGTGCTCACCCTTAAACAGAAGCTTCGCAAGACGCTTGTCATTTTCAGCAGCCTTCAAATACCACTCAGCCACCTTCTTCACATCTTCGCTAGGCTCCTCTTCCGATGTTTCGCCCAGCATATGGAGCCCCAACTGTTTGGCTGCTTTTGATACCTCGTCGCTATTGAGGTAGTCGATCAGCTCTCGCCATTCCGTCTTGTCCGCAGACTCCCGGATCTTTTTGGCATAGTCTGCTACGATATTGATCAGCCGCCCCTCACCCGCCTCCAGTGGAGGCTCAAGGACTGGGACTTTTGGAGAAGCATTATCAGGCACCAGGACCCTCCTTCCTTGAGCATACCTCGCAATCGGCCGGAAGGGCATCGGGCAAGCTAAAGTACCGGACACCGGTCAACACTGGCGTTGCCGCTGGGCGAGATCTCCCGTCCGCCGCCCAATCTTTCGTTTTCCTCATTGACAGCGACAACACTGCACCGTTCTCGTCCCTTGGCATTTCGATTTCCAACGCACTGCCACTGCCAGACTCTTTCCAGAGCGCCATGACTCGACTTCTATCCGGTCCCGTCACGGGCTTGCTCAGTTCCGACATCCCAAGGCTCGTCACCGTCAAGACAGAACTGCCCGAGTCTTCAGCCAGGATCGTCGCGTGACGAGCCGGCCAGCGTTCTTTCAACTGCGGCCCGTCCAGTAGAAGCGCAATCGTCAAATTCGGCCCAACGGCGCGCACAATACCGCCCCCCGCTTCTTCCAGTCATCTCCCCCAGTAACGTACACCCGCCCCCACCAACATCCTGCCCCGTGGCCAAGGCCTCACCAAAGCCCCGCCACGTCGCCCGACATCCGATTGCTTGCCAGACTTCTCCAGAGCGCGTATCTTGAAGGAGGAGCGAAGCCTCGATGCGAGCAGATCGACTCAAGAGAATCACGGTAGAAGAGGGGAAGTGTGGCGGGCGACCCTGCATCCGCGGTTACCGGCTCCGCGTTTCGGACCTGCTCGAACTCCTCGCCAACGGGGCCAGTGTCGAGGAGATCCTCACGGACTACGAATTCCTGGAGCACGAGGACATCTACGCGGCGATGGAATACGCGGCCCACCAGTTAGATCACATCGTTCTCCAAGTATCGTGAGGTTCCTGGTCGATAACCAGCTACCCGCGGCGCTCGCCCGCTACCTCACGGCGCGCGGGGTGGAATGCGCTCACGTCCTCGACGTGGATCTCGGGGATGCCGCCGATGCCGAAATTTGGGCCTACGCCGTCGCGAATAGCGCGGTCGTTATCAGCAAGGATGAGGACTTCTTGTACCGCGCCAACAGGTCAGCTCCCTCGGCTCGACTCATCTGGGTCCGCCTCGGAAACTGCCGTACCAAGGCTTTGCTGGCTGCGTTCGAGAGTGCGTGGCCGAAGATAGAATCCGCTATGGCGGCCGGAGATCGCATCATCGAACTTCGGTAAGGCCATCGCACATTGCGGTCAAGAGTTCCGCGCGGAGCTTTGCAAGTCGTTCACGCCCCCGCCATCAAAATATCTCCTTTCCTTGCAACACAGCCCCCCGCCCCACCCCCTAAATCCCTTGACACCACCCGTTATCCTCAAAACAGCAAAAGCCCGCTGCGCCCAACCGGTGCCGCGGGCTTTTCCATTTCTCAAGGAGACCATAGTCATGAAACCCCTCAATCCAACCCCCGAACCCACCACCTGGGAGGAATACCAGGCCGAACTCGCCGCCGTCGCCAATCGCACCGCCGCCAATCGCCAAAACGCCGCCAAGTCCACCGGCCCGCGCACCCCCGAAGGCAAAGCCGCTTCCAGCAAAAATCGCCTCGCCCACGGACTCTGCTCCACAAGCCTCCTCCTCCACGGCGAAGACCCCGCCGACTTCGACGCGCTCCGCCAGCAGCTCCACCAAACCTTCGCCCCGGCCACCCCGGAAGAAACGCTCCTCACCGACCAGCTCGTCGAAGCCACCTGGCGGCTCAATCGCGCCCGCCGCGTCGAAACCCACGCCCTCAATCAGATCCAGGTCGAGACGAGCCGCAACATCATGCGCTTCAACGGCAGCACCAATACCCCGCCTCCGGAAATGAGCCTCGCCGCCAGCCTCGCCGACGAAACCAACCAAAAAACCTTCGCCACCATCCAACGCTACGTCGCCGCCAACGAACGCACCTATCGCGCCTCGCTCAAATCGCTTCAGGACGCCATCAAGCGCCGCCAGCCCCAGCCGGAAGCTCAGCCCGTTCCCGCCGTCACAGTAAAGCCAAAAGCCGCCGCCGCCGGGCAAAGCCTCTACCGCGAAGAAGACACCGAACTCCCCGCCTGGCCCGCCCCGGCCGTCCCGTCCTTCAACGACCGCTGCTGACGGTCCCGCCATCGGATCACCCCGCCGCCTGCAACCCGCTGTCTGCTCTTTGAAAAATTGACCCCGCCAACCCGGTTCACCCGAAGTGTGCCTGCCCGCCGCCCCCCGTTGGCTTCGTTTCGCAGCGGTTTGGCTTCGTTTCGCAAAACAACCCCCAACGCCCCGGTGATAACATCAAAGTCGCCCCTCGCGGGCATCTGTCCCTATGATCCTCCGTCACCGTCTCCGCACGGCCAGCGCTCTCGCGTCTGCCGCCCTCGTTGGCTCCGTCTGGACCGCCCACTACCTCTCCGCTCAGCCCGCCGCCGCGCCGCCCCCCCTCGAACCCGGCTTCCAGCAAACCGTCAAACCCTTCCTCGACAAGAACTGCAAACAGTGCCACAACGCCGATAACCTCTCCGCCGGCGTCCGCGTCGACCATCTCGATACCAGCCTCGAAGACCGCCACATCCGCCTCTGGGAAGGCATCCGCCACCGCGTCCGCGACGGCAGCATGCCCCCCAAAGGCATGCCCCAGCCCACCGCCGCCGAACGCGAAGCCACCGTCGCCTGGATCACCCGCGCCATCGACATCGCCCGCCTCCGCCCCGCCCCCAAAAACGGGCTCGTCCGCCGCCTCACCGTCGCCCAGTACCGCAACACCCTCCGCGAGCTCCTCCAGCTCGAAGACGACCTCACCGAAAGCGTCCCCCCCGACGCCGTCTCCGCCGATGGCTTCGTCAATAATAAAGACACCCTCCAGCTCTCCCCCCTCCTCATCGAGTCCTACCTCGAAATCGCCGAAAAAGCCCTCAACCGCACCATCGTCGACCCCACCCAAAAACCCGCCATCCAGAACTTCCGCATGGACTTCGGCGAGTCCATCAACAAGAACCCCCTGCCCGAAGAGCTCATCCTCGGCGCCGGCAGCCTCCTGCTCGACAACAAAGACTTCACCGTCACCGAACTCACCCCCAAAAAGCCCTTCCCCTTCACGCCCGCCCCCATGCGCACCAACTACCGCTTCATCGAGGGCTACCAGGGCAACGATACGGTCCGCGGCTGGCGCGAATACTCGAGCATCTACCACTCCGTCTTCGCCTGCATGCGCGGCTCGAACGGCTACCCCAAGGGCAAGCCCTACAGCACCGTCCCCGCCGGCCTTCTCCTCCGTCCCGCCATCCCCAACGAAGAGACCTTCGACGCCGAAGGCACCTACGGCCCCAAAGCCAACTTCAAAATCTCCCTCCGCCAGCTCCCCGACTACGGCCGCTTCCGCGTCACCGTCACCGCCGCCAAGTACAACGACGGCCTCCTGCTCGACCTTGGCGTCGCCCCCCGCAACGCGCCCAACGCCCTCACCCTCTCGAGCCTCCAGGCGCCCCAAACTCTCACCGTCCCGCGGCCCGGCGTCTATCAGGTCGATGTCCACGCCCCCCACCGCAGCGACAAGTTCCCCGCGCCGGACACCTCCCGGCTCAGCGAAGCCCTCGCCGCCTCCTGGTCTTTTAATGACAAGCCCGAAGGCGCTCTCGAAGGCAACGCCAGCCTCGTCGACTCCCCCTTCGGCAAAGCCCTCGCCCTCCGCGCCGATGGCGATGCCGTCGTCGTCCCCTCGCACGAATCGCTCCGCGTCGGCGCCGGCGCCTTCACCCTCGCCGCCTGGATCCACCCCAAAGCGCCCCGCCGCGCCGGCCTCCTCTCGCTCGGCGGCAACAACTGGACCCCCGGTTGGAGCCTCTCCCTCGGCGGTGGCAACGGCGGCCGCAGCAGCCTCCAATTCGAAACCACCGGCCCCGACAACCAGCCCAACGGCACCCTCACCACCGCCCCCGGCGTCGTCCGCACCGGCTCCTGGCAGCACGTCGCCGTCGTCGTCGAACGCAGCCCCCGCCTCTCCCGCCTCTACATCAACGGCTACCAGGTCGCCCAGGGTCAGATCGGCGCCGCCAACCTCGACAACCTCCGCCTGGCGCTCCAGATCGGCCGCCTCCCCGGCCAGCCCGCCTTCCGCGGCGAAATCGACGACGTCCGGCTCTACCGCCGCGCCCTCGGCGAAGCCGAACTCCAGGGCCTCCTCGAGCCCGGCCGCAAGCTCGTTCAGGCCCCGCCCGAACCGCCGCAGGAGGTCACCCTCACCCTCGGCGATCGCCAGTTCTCCGGCGCCCTCAAGCAGCCCGCCTTCCTCGCCGTTCGTCTCCCCGCCGGCCCGCTCTCCGTCCGCGCCGCCACCAACGGCGCCCTCGGCCTCGAACGCCTCGTCCTCACCCCCATTCCCGCCGCCGACCCCCTCGCCCAGCGCCTCGCAACCTTCGAAAAGCGCAACCCCCGCCTCGGCGTCCACGTCGGCCTCCGCCGCGACTGCGGCAGCACCTTCGCCCCCGTCGGCGCTCCGCAGGTCGTCTCCAGCACCCGCGACAGCCGCTTCGTTTTCGAAGGCGCCATCCAGAACTACCCCAGCCCCGAAGTCGAAAAGGATAACGTCAACTACCTCGCCGGCGTCCGCGAAATCGCCGTCCGCAGCGAGTACTCCGACGACCGCGACATCGCCCGCCTCCGCCTCCGCTCCGTCGAGTTCGAAGGCCCCTTCTACGAGTCCTGGCCTCCGGCGCCCCACAAAGCCATCTTCTTTGCTTCGCCCCGCCAGGCCGACCCCAAAGCCTACGCCCGCGAAGTCATCCGCCGCTTCGCCACCCGCGCCTACCGCCGTCCCGTCACCGACGCCGAAGCCGCCAACCTGTTCGCCGTCTTCGACCGCTCCTTCGCCGCCAACGGCAAGTTCCAGGACAGCGTCAAGAGCGCCCTCCAGGTCGTCCTCACCTCCCCGCAGTTCCTCCTGCTGATCGAAAAGAGCGCCACCCCCGCCCCCGAACCGCTCGACCAGCACGAACTCGCCTCCAAGCTCTCCTACTTCCTCTGGAACGGCCCGCCCGACCAGACCACCCTCCGCCTCGCCTCCTCGGGCACCCTGCGCCAGCAGCTCGACGCCGAGGTCACCCGCCTCGTCGCCGACCCCCGCTTCGCCCGCTTCTCCCGCGAGTTCGCCGCCCAGTGGCTCAGCCTCGATAAGTTCAGCGTCCTCGAACCGGACCGCAAACGCTTCCCCAAACTCACCCGCCACAACCGCACTCACCTGCGCCAGGAGCCCATCGAGTTCGTCAGCTACCTGCTCCGCAACAACCTCCCCGTCGGCAACCTCATCAAGTCCGACTTCATCGTCGTCAACGAAGCCGTCGCCAACTACTACGGCCTCGCCGACAAGACCGAAAGCGGCCTCAACTTCGTCGCCGTCGCCCACGGCCGCCGCGAGCTCGGCGGCGTGCTCACCCAGCCCGCCATCCTCGCCGGCCTCTCCGATGGCCGCGAGTCCAACCCCGTCAAGCGCGGCGCCTGGCTCGCCCGCAAGATCGTCGCCGAACCGCCCGCTGATCCCCCGCCCAACGTCCCCGCCCTCAAAGGCGACGAAGGCGGCAAGCTCACCCTCCGCCAGCGCATCGAACGCCACCGCAGCCAGCCCGGCTGCGTCCAGTGCCACCTCAAAATCGACCCCTGGGGCGTCGCCCTCGAGGAATTCGACGCCGGCGGCCGCTTAAAGTCAGAACCCGCTGATGCTCGCTCGCAACTGCCCGATAAGACAGAGGTGGCCGGCATCGATGACCTGCGGCGCTATCTGGCCGAAGACCGCATCGACCAGGTCGCCTTCAGCGTACTCAAGCATCTGGCCACCTACGCCACCGGTCGCAGTTTGACCTACAATGAAGTCAACCATCTGAAACAGGACGGCCTGAAGCTCAAGGCCAACGGCTACCGGATGCAGGATATGCTCCGCTACGTCGCCACCAGCAAAATCTTCCTTGAAAAGTAGTCGGAGCCCATCATGAGCCTCTCTCGCAAACTCGACCGCCGCGCCTTCCTCACCGGAGTAGGTGGCGCCGCCCTCGCCCTGCCCGTCCTCGACGCCATGGGCGCCGAAGTCACCAGCAAGCCGGCCAAGCGCTTCTGCGCCATCTACACCGCCAACGGCATGTCGCTGCCGCGCGCCGAGCACGACATCAGCGAGTGGAGCTGGTTCCCCGCGCTTGAAAAGGACGGCCAGTTCCAGTTTGGACTCTCCACCGCTCCGCTCAGCCCCTTCCGCCAGCAGCTCAGCTTCCTCGGCGGCATGCACCACCCGAGCGGCCCCAAGGCCGACCCCCACACCTGCTCGGACATGTGGCTCACCGGCGCGCCTCTCCATAACCCGAAGCCCGGCACTTACAACACCGCCGGCCTCGATCAGGTCATCGCGCTCCACACCAAGCAGTACTGCCGCCAGCCCTCGCTGATTCTTTCGATCGACGCCGGCACCGGCTTCCTCTCGCGCACCGGCACCATCTCTTATAGCCTCGAAGGCAAGCCCATCCCGGCCGAAAACAACCCGCGCCGCATCTTCGACCGGCTTTTCCGCGGCGACCGCCAGTCCCTGGCCGCCGAACACGAAAAGCTCCAGCGCCGCATCAAGCTCGTCGATGCCGTCGCCCAAAGCGCCAAGGCGCTCGACCAGCAGCTTGGCAAGTCCGACCGCGAACGCATGGACCAGTACATGACCTCGCTCAATGAGGTCGAGTCCCGCCTCATCGCCTCCGAGAAGTGGATCGATATCCCGCTCAAGAAGCAGGACTACTCGCACCTGAACCTCGACGCCACCTCCGAAGGGGAGCCGGCCGAGTACTACCGCAACATGTTCGATCTGATCGCGCTCGCCTTTGACGCGGACATCACCCGCTCGGTCACCTTCATGCTCAACCGCGAAGACGGCATGGGCATTAGCGATACCTTCCCCATCAAACTCGGCCTCGCGAAGACGCACCACAACCTCTCGCACGCCACCGACAAAGAAGGCCAGATGCTGTTCGCCAAGTACGACATGTTCCTGAGCCACCAGATCGCCCACTTCCTCAAGCGCCTCTCCGGCTACCAGGACCGCAACGGCAGCGTGCTCGACAACTCCATCGTGCTGTTCGGCAGCGGCGCCAGCACCACGCACAATCCGCGCAATATCCCCACCCTCGTCGCCGGCGGCGCCAACCTTGGCCTGAAGCACGGCCATTACTGGAAGGGCGGCGAAGCCCGCATGTCGAACCTCTATGTCAGCATGCTGCGCGCCCTCGACGTCCCGGTGGAGTCCTTTGCCGACAGCACGGGCACGCTGAACAGCCCGGTCTTTACCCGCTCTTAACCCGTCATGAATAACCCCCGGAAAATCGCGCTGGTCACCGGCGCGGGCAGCGGCATCGGCCGCGCGGTCAGCCTTGCCCTGCAGGCGGCCAACTACTCGGTTGTCCTCGCCGGCCGCCGCGCCGCGGAGCTTGACGCCACCGCGGCGCAGGCTGTGGCGGGCGGCGGCGAAATGCTGCCGGTGCCCACCGATATCAGCCAGCCCGATCAGGTCGCTGCGCTCTTCGAGCGGCTCGAAGCCGCCTTCGGCCGCCTCGACCTGCTCTTCAACAACGCCGGCATGGGCACGCCGGCCATCCCGATGGAAGAGCTCACCTTCGCGCAGTGGAGCGCGGCCGTGGGCGTCAATCTTACCGGCTCCTTCCTGTGCGCACAGCACGCCATGCGCCTGATGAAAAAGCAGCAGCCCCAGGGCGGCCGCATCATCAACAACGGCTCCATCTCGGCCCACGTGCCGCGCCCCCACTCGGCGCCCTACACCGCCACCAAACACGCCATCACCGGCCTCACCCGCAGCATCTCGCTCGACGGCCGCCCCTTCCGCATCGCCTGCGGGCAGATCGACATCGGCAACGCCGCCACCGAGATGACCCAGCGCATGACCGGCGGCGTCCTGCAAGCCGATGGCAGCCTGCGCCCGGAGCCGCGCATGGACGTCAAACACGTCAGCGACGCCGTGCTCTACATGGCCGGCCTGCCGCTTGAAGCCAACGTGCAGTTCCTCACGGTCATGGCCAGCGACATGCCTTTTATCGGCCGCGGCTAGCCTACACCTTCAAGAACAGCTTCCGCCGGTACATCCACAGCAGCACCCAGTAGAAGACCGCCAGCACCGCCGCCCCGCGCCAGAACGGCGCCAGGCCCGCGCCGGCAAACTCGAAGAACTGCGCCCCCAGATGGATGCTGAACGAGGCGATCACAAACTCCTCCCACAGGTGCGCAATCAGGTACGCCGCCATCGAGTTCATTCCGATCACCACCAGCGGAAAAGCCCAGCGCCGGTAGCCCTTCCCGTCGATCACCCAACTGAAGCCCGCCAGCAGCAGGAAGCACAAGCCGCCGCTGAACAGCGTCCACGCCGGTGTCCAGATCCGCTTGACGATCGGGCAGACGCCCGCCACGTGCAGCAGCAGTCCTGCCGCCACCCCGGCCGCGCCCGCCTGCAGAAACCTCCGCAGCGGCAGCGCCGGCGCGGCTTCGCGCAGCCAGCGTCCGGCCACCAGCCCCAGAATCATCGTCCCCAGCGTCGGAATAAAGCTCAGCGTCAGGTAGCCGCCGCGGTTGCCCTCAAACGGCGTCGCCCGCGGGAACAGGTTCAGAAACCAGCGGTCAAACGCAGCTCCGTAATTATCCGCCTTCATCCAGTGCCCGCCGAAGCCCAACTCCGGCGCCACCGGATAGAGCGCCCACACGAGCCAGTAACCAGCCAGAATCGCCCCCAGCGCCATCCACTGCCACCGCGGCGGCCGCCGCCCCAGCAGGAACAGAAATGGGTAGCCCAGGCCAATCTGCGTCAGCGTATCTTCAAACGTAAAGTTGGTCTGTTCGCGGTGGGTGCTGCGCAGAAAAATGCCCAGCGCCACCAGCACCAGCGCCCGCCAGCAGGCGTGCCCGAACAGCGCGCCCGCCGAAGCGCCCTGCGCCATGCGCCCGGCCAGCGAGTACGGGAGCGCCACGCCCACCAGAAACGAAAACGAGGGCTGAATCAGATCGTGCAGCGAGCAGCCCTCCCAGGCGACGTGCGACTGATGATACCCGAGCGTCTGCCAGAACCAGCTCTCCGGATACGCCTTGGCCACCTGCGAGAGCGACAGCACCTCGGCCATCATCAGCAGCATCACGAAGCCGCGGTAAGCGTCGAGAGCCTGGTTGCGAACGGGTGCCGGGGTCATGTTACTTGTTCCGAATGCAGTAGATGGCTTTCTGGCTGCGCAGATAAAGGTCGCCACCGGTCACGGCCGGGCTGGCGATGAACACCTCGTCCTTCATCGTGTTCGTGGCCAGGAGTTCCATCTTGTCGGCAATCTTCATCACCAGCACATCGCCCTCTTCGGTCGATAGATACAGCTTGCCGTTCACCCCCACCGGCGAGGCCTTGAAGTTATACGGCTTCGGCAAACGCTCCTGAAACAACACCTCGCCCGTCAGCGCGTTCAGGCAGCTGAAGAAACCGTTGTCGCTCACAAAGTACAGGCGGTCGTTGATGAGCACCGGCGAAGGCGTATAGGAGTTGGCGCGCTTGTTCTGCCAGACGACGGCGTCGGTTCCCGTCAGGTCGCCTTTGCGGCCCAGGCGGATGGCCAGGAGATTCGGGTCGCGGTGGCCGCTCATCACATAAACCAGTCCCTTGGCCGTCACCGGCGCGGGAATCACGTTCGTGCCCAGCCCGGCGCACTCCCAGATCAGCTTCCCGGTGGCGAACTCATAAGACCGGGTCTTATTGGTTGCCGCCACGATGATCTGCTTCTGCCCCTCGTGCGTGAGCACTAGCGGCGGCGCCCAGGCGCTCGGCTCGTCCCGGTCCACTTTCCAAAGCTGCTTGCCGGTCGTCTTGTCGAGCGCCAGCAGGTAGGATCCCTCCTCCTGATCGAAGCCCAGCAGCAGGGTGTTGTCGTGCAGCACGGGCGCCGTGCCTTCGCCGAAAGCCAGCCGCATCCGCATCGGCGAGAAGCTCTTCTGCCAGGCCGGCTTGCCGTCCATCGTGTACACGAACAAACCCCGCGAGCCGAAGAAGGCATAGACATGTTTGCCATCCGTCACCGGCGAGTTCGACGCAAAGCTGCCGTAGCGGAAGTGGTAGCCTTCGTGCGGCGTGGCCCGCAGCGCCTCCTGCTGCCAGACTACTTTGCCCGTCTTGCGGTTCAGACAGAGCACCAGAAACCGGTGCGGCACGTTGGCCGCAAAGCCGCCGCCCGGTCCTCGTCCGCCGCCCGGCGCCGAGAGTGGACCCTCCGGCACCGCCGTCGTCACAAACAGCAGGTCGCCGTGAAGAACCGGCGAAGAGTGTCCACGGCCCGGAATCTCCGTCTTCCAGGCGACGTTCTCTGTCTCGCTGCTCCAGGTGGTCGGCGCCTCGCCGCGCGCCATGCCGTTTTCGAAAGGACCGCGCCAGGAAGACCAGTCCGCCTGCAAAAGTAGTAGGGCCAGAGTGAGCATCATCTTGAGATGCTATCGCAATATGTTCGGGAAACCGACCGTCTCTCGACGGTATCATCGAAGAAGTGGAATTCCGTCCCGGCCCGACGCTGGTTTCGAGCCCGAAGCTGGTCACGAGCATTTTGGCGGCCCTTGTGTGGTCGGCCTTCCTGCCTTGCGCCAGCGGCCAGTTCCTTTCGCTGGAGGGCAAGTACGAAGGCCGCCGCATCGCCTCCATCAGCTACGAACCGGAATCCCAGCCCTACACGCGCGTACAGCTCGAACGCCTCAACCCGGTCAAGAGCGGCGACCGCTTTGCCAGCCAAGCCATCTCGACCGCCATCGAGACGCTATTTGACTCCGGCCGCTTTGAAGACGTCTCTGTCGACGCCGTCCTCACGCCCGCCGGCGAAGTCAACCTCACCTTCCGCACCGTGCCCGCCTGGTTCATCGGCGGGGTGTCGGTCACCGGCGCCGTGGATCCGCCGAGCGACGGGCAGCTCATCACCGCCGCCAAGCTCGAATTGGGCCAGGCCTTCACGGAAGATTATCTGATCGAGGCCACTCAGAACATTCTCACCTCCCTGCGCAACAACGGCCTCTACCGCGCTACCGTCGAGCCGCGCTTTACCTACGACCCGCTCACCCAGCAAGTCCAGATCGAGTTCCGGATCAATCACGGCCACCGGGCGCGTTTTGCCGACCCCGTCTTTACCGGCGACAGCAAATACACTGCCGCCAGCCTGTTCCGCGCCACCAACTGGCAACGCGCCTGGGGCCTCGTCAGCGCTAAACAACTCACCGAGCAGCGGCTGGTCAATGGCCTCGAACGCATCCGCTTCCGCTTCCAGAAAAGCGACTTTCTCATGGCCCGCGTCAAGCTCGAAGGGCTGCGCTACCTGCCTGAGTCCAATCAGGTGGAGCCAACCGTGGCGGTCTCGGGCGGTCCCCGCATCCGCGTGCGCGCCACCGGCGCCAAGCTGTCGGCCGGCAAGCTCCGCCAACTGGTTCCCATCTACCAGGAGCGCACCGTGGACCGCGACCTGCTCGTCGAAGGCAACCGCAACATCGAAAAGTATTTTCAAACCCGCGGCTACTTCGACGCCGCCGTGGACTTTGACAACCCCACCAACCCCGGCGATGCCGAACAGACCATCGAGTACAGCATCGAACGCGGCCTCCGCTATAAGCTGGTCCGTCTCGAGATTGCCGGCAACCGCTACTTCGACGGCCAGACCATCGCCGAACGCCTGTCGGTGCGCACGGCCACCCGCGTCCGCTATCGCAGCGGTCGCTTCTCCGACGAACTCCTGCGCAAAGACATCGACGCGATCCAGGCCCTGTACCGTTCGAACGGCTTTCGCGACGTCCGCGTCAGCTCCCGCGTCGACAAGAACTACCAGGGCAACCTCGGCCAGGTGGCGGTCTTCCTTGACATTCAGGAGGGCGCCCAGTCCTTCATCGCCTCGCTCGACGTCGCCGGCGTCAACCCGAAGGATCTCGAATTTGTCCAGAGCCAGCTGCAGACCCTCGAAGGCCAGCCCTATGCCGATATCCACATCGCCGCCGACCGCGACTTCCTGCTGAACTTCTACTTCAACAACGGCTTCCCCGATGCCTCGTTCGAATACGCCGTCAAACCCGCCGCCTCGCCCAACCAGGTGCACGTCCGCTACCTGATTACCGAAGGCCGGCGCAACTTCGTCCGCCGCGTGCTCGTCAGCGGCTACCGGACCACCCGCCCCCGCCTCATCTACGACCGCATCCCCATTCAAAGCGGCGACCCCCTCTCCCAAAGCGCCATCATCGAAGCCCAGCGCCGTCTCTATGAACTCGGGATCTTCGCCAAGGTCGATATCGCGCTGCAGAATCCCAACGGCCGCGAGCGGGACAAATACGTCCTCTACCGCCTCGAAGAAGCCAGCCGCTACTCCTACACCATCGGCTTCGGCGCCCAACTCGCCCGCATCGGCGGCGGCAACACCACCCTCGCCGCACCCGCCGGCGCTCCCGGCTTCAGCCCGCGCGTCTCGTTCGGCGTCAGCCGGGCAAACTTCCTCGGCCTCGGCCACACCCTCGGCGTACGCTCCCAGGTCTCCAACTTCCAGAAGCGAATCGCCGTCTCGTACTTCGCTCCGCAGTTCACCGGCAACGACAATCTCAACCTCAACCTCACCAGCCTGTTCGACCAGTCCCGCGATGTGCGCACCTTCGCCGCCGAACGCTTTGAAAACTCCATTCAGCTCGGCCAGCGCCTCTCCCGTTCGACGAGCCTGCAATACCGCTACGCCTTCCGCCAGGTCCGCATCGACAAGTCGACCCTGAACATCGACCCGGCGCTCATCCCCGTCTTCTCCGTCCCGGTTCGCATTGGCATCTTTTCGAGCTCCTTCATCCGCGACCGCCGCGACGATCCAATCGACTCGACCAAAGGCGTCTTCACCACCATCGATAGCGGCCTCGCCTATCGCGCCTTCGGCTCCCGCTCCGACTTCGGCCGGCTCCTGATTCGCAACTCGGTCTACCGCCGCCTGTCCCGCGAACTCGTGCTGGCCCAATCGCTCACGGTGGGCAGCATCTACTCGTTCAACACCACCACCCCCGACGCCAGCGTCCCGCTGCCCGAACGGTTCTTCTCGGGCGGCGGCGCCTCCAACCGGGCCTTTCCCGATAACCAGGCCGGGCCCCGTGACCTGACCACCGGCTTTCCCCTCGGCGGCAAGGCGCTCGTCAACCAAAGCCTCGAGCTCCGCTTCCCCCTGCTGGGCGATACGCTGGGCGGTGTGCTCTTTCACGACGCGGGCAACGTCTACAGCAGTCTCCGAAAGGTCTCCTTCCGGTTCAAACAACAGAACATTGCCGACTTCAACTACATGGTCCACGGCATGGGCTTTGGCATCCGCTTCAAGACCCCGGTGGGTCCCGTACGGCTCGATCTGGCCTACGGCCTCAACTCGCCTCGCTTCTTCGGCTACGAAGGTACCCGCGATCAGTTGATCCAGGGCGGCGGCCGCGCCTTGAGTCAACGCATCGATCGCATCCAGTTCCACTTCTCTCTGGGGCAGACGTTCTGATGACCATACGAATGCTCGGCCTGTGCGGACTCCTGGCGGCGACGGCCTCAGCCGAAGTGGTCGACCGCATTGTCGCCACCGTAGGCCGCAAGGTCATCACGGCTTCTACCGTCCGCCACCAGATTCGCGTGGCGGCCCTGCTTGACGGGGCGCCGGTGGCTGAAACCTACGAGGCGTTTGCCGCCATGCGCGACCGCCTGGTCGACCGGCTCCTGATCCTCGAAGAGATGCGCGCCAGCCGCTACCCGATTCCGGAGAGCAGCGAAGTGCAGCCCGCTGTCGAACGCGAGATCCAGGACGCCGGCGGCCCCGCCCGGTGGGCGGAACTTCTCGGGCACTACCGCCTGACCGAAGAACAGGTGCGTCTCAGCCTACGCCACCAAGCCGCCGTCCTCCGCTTCACCCTCAACCGCTTCCGCCCCGCCGTACAGGTGGACCCCGCCCAGATTCGCGCCTACTACGACCAGCGGCTCCCGGCCCAACCCAAGCCGCCCCTCGAAGAGGTCCGCGATCAGATTGAAACTGTGCTGCGGGCCGAGCAGATTAACGTGCTGCTCTCGAAGTGGCTGGCTGAAGTGCGGCAAAACACGCACATCGAAACCTACGAGGAGCTGCAGCCATGAGCCCCTGGCGCCGCCGTCTGCTCCGCTTCGCCGCCCTCGTCGTACTCCTGCTGACGGGGTTGTTCGCCGTGGGCTTCCTGGTCTTTCAATCGGCTTGGCTCCGGGAGCAGATCCGCCGCCGCACCCTCACGGAAATCGCCCGGGCCACGGGCGGACGGCCGGAGATGAGCCGCTTCGACTTCGACCCCGCCACCTGGCAGGTCACCATCGAAGGGTTCGTTCTGCATGGCACCGAACCGCCCGGAGCGCGCCCGCTGTTCCGCGCTCCCCGCATTCAACTCGGTCTCAAGCTCCTCTCGTTCCTCAACCGGAAGGTGGACCTGCAAGCGCTCGACATCCAAAGTCCGGAGTTCCATCTGCTGCGGCGGGACGATGGCACCACCAACATTCCTTCGCCCGCGCAAGCCCGCCCGCGGTCCGGCGCCCCGCTCGCGCCGGTGGTGGCGCTGGCCATCGATACCTTCACGGTGCACAACGGCCTGTTTACCTACAACCAGACCCAGGCTCCGTTCGCTTTTGCCGGGCGCGACCTCGAACTTGGTTTCACCTATTCGCCCGACGACAACCGCTACGACGGCGCTCTGCGTTCCACCGCCTTCACCGCGGATCTGCCCAGCTTCTTCCTCCCCCACTTCGCCGGAGACCTGTCGACCGAACTCTCCGTTTTTGCCGACAGCATCACGCTGCACAAGTTCCGCGCCGACGCCGGCCGCCATACGGTCGAGGGCCTCGGCGCCATTCGCGACCTGCTCCATCCGAAAATTACGCTGAAGCTCTCGGCCCGCTCCGACCTGGCCGAGACCCGGCTGGGCGCGGGGCCGATCGCCACCGCCGGGGTGTTCTCCTACAGCGCCGAGGAGAGCTACCGCTACGAGGGCGAGGCCTCCGGCCGCGACCTCAGCACGGAGTATGCCAAGGGGATCAGCGCCCGCTGCCGCGTGCTGCTCACCCCGGACGGCGGCCGCCTGACCAACCTCGCCGCCACTTCGCCCGAAGGCCGCTTTATGGGCGAAGTTGACCTCTCCGGCTACCGCTCGCTCGCGGTCAAAGGCAAGGTGGAGGCTCTCTCGCTCGCCGCGGTCGCCCGCCGCTTCCGGCTGACGGAGATGCCCTACTCCGGGGCGATGACGGGCGCGATCGCCGTCGCGGGACCGCTGAAGGGCCCCTGGGACGCCTCCGGCGAAATGACCATCGCGCCTGGCCCGGGCGGCATTCCCGTCGAAGGCGTAGTTCGCGCCCGCTATGAACAGGCGCAGAACCTGCTCTCGTTCGCCGACTCCTATCTCGCCACGCCCTCAAGCCGCATCGCCGTCTCCGGCACGCTGAACCAAACGGTCCGCGTCCGTGCCACGACGACCCGCCTCGAAGACGTGCCCGTTAAAAGCCTTCCCTTTCGTCTCGAACAGGGCAGTCTGCAGTTTGAAGGCACGGTGACGGGCGACGTCCGCACGCCGCAGATCGCCGGGCGCGTCGAGGCCCGCAACCTGCGCTACGACAAGTATCTGGCCGCCAGCGCAAGCGCCACTGTCGTGCTTTCGCCCACGCGCCTCGACGTCTCCGGGCTGACGGCCGAAGTGGAGCGCGCGCAGGTGGAAGGCTCCGGTACCCTGCTGCTGGCCGGTTGGAAGCCGGTGGAGACGGCCCCGCTCAACGCCCGCCTCACGGCTCGCAACGTCAACTTCAAACTCCTCTCCGCCGAACTCCCCGCCATCGGCTTCGTGAACGGCTCGGTCGTGATCGCGGGGACGCTGCAAGCTCCGGATATCGCCGCCACGCTCGAAGCCCCCAAGCCGATCCTGCGCGGCGAGATCTTCGACGCGCTCCGCGCCACCGGACGGCTGCGCGGCAAAGAGCTCACCGTATCGTCCTTTGAAGCCGCGCGGGGGGCGGCCCGGCTGACCGGCAGCGGCCGGGTGGTCGACGAGGGCCCGTTCACGGCCAACGTGAGCTTGGCCGGCTTCAGCCTCCTCGATTGGAAGGACATGCGGGAGCAGGCGCCGGGTTGGGCCGGGCTGCTCCGCGGCACGGCGCAGTTGGCGGGCGAGCTGCGGAACCGGCAGCCGCAGCTCACCGCCGTGCAGGTGGACGCCGGCCTCAGCCGTCTGAGTTTCAACGAAAAGCCTCTCGGGGAGCTCTCGCTCAAGGGCCGCACCGAGAGCGGCAACTTCGCCTTCGACGCCGCCGGCCGCATCCGCAATACCGAGATCCGCGGGGCGGGCAACTACCGCCTCACGGAGGGATATCCGGGCTCCGGCAGCCTCTCTTTCGCCGAACTGCCGCTCGATGTCTGGAACGATCTGCGTCCCGAGCCCCTGCCGTTCACCGGGTCCGTCTCGGCGCAGGGCCGCTTCAGCGGGCCGGCGTTCGAGCCGGAAAAGTGGCAGGCCGAACTGTCCATCCCGCAGCTGGCGCTGCGCCCGGCGCGGGGCGGGCCGGAGTTTGCACTCCGCAACGACGGCCCGCTGCACTTCTCCGCCGACCGCGGTGCGATCACCATCAAGCGCGCCCGCTTCGTCGCTAAAGATACCAACCTCGCCGCCACAGGCTCCTTCTCGCTCGCCCAGCGCCGCCCGTGGGACCTGCGCATCAACGGCAGCCTGAACCTGGCTGGCCTCAAGAGCTTCAGCTCCGAGATCCTGGCCAGCGGCATCGCCACCGTCGAAGCCAATGTGCGTGGCGAGTTCGACAATCCGCAGCTGTTTGGCCGCCTCGACCTTCGCGACGCGGCGTTGTCGATCGACGACATCCCCACGGGCCTTGACAAAGTCAGTGGCCGCGTCCTGTTTGACCGGCGCCGCGCGACGATCGAAAACAAGCTCACCGCGCAGGCCGGCGGCGGCGAACTGGCGCTCTCCGGCTTTGTCGACTTCGGCGAGGCCGAGACCTTCTATCGTCTCCAAGCCTCGGTGGCCGGGGTGCGCATCCGCTACCCCGAAGGCCTTTCCACCGTCGCCGATGGCGCGCTCAGCCTTACCGGCACGCCCACGCAGAGCCTGCTTGGCGGCAACATCACCATTCAACGGTCCGGCTTTCAGCCCCGCACGGATCTGGGCTCGCTGCTTTCGGACGCCACCGCGAGCCGCGCCAGTAGCGTATCGACCAATCCGTTCCTGAGCAACATGCAGCTCGATGTGCGGGTCCGCACCGGGCCGAACACGCGGTTCACCACCTCGCTGACGAGCGACCTGCAGGCGGACGCGAACCTGAACGTACGCGGGTCGGCCGCCCGGCCGGTGGTGCAGGGCCGCATCACCGTCAACCAGGGTGAGGTCAACTTCTTCGGCAGCAAGTACACGATCAAGCGCGGGGAGGTCAGCTTCTACAACACGAGCAAGATCGAGCCGGTTCTCGACATGGACGTCGAAACGCGGATTCGCGCGGTGACGGTGGGCATCAACTTCAGCGGACCCATCAACAAGCTCAACGTCTCCTACCGCAGCGACCCGCCGCTGGCGCCCACCGAGATCATTGCCCTGTTGACGGTTGGCCGGAGCCCGGACTCGATCTCCTACACGAGCCAGGGTAGCCAGCAGAGCGGCAGCTTCCTCCAGACCGGCGCCAACACGCTGCTCGGCAACGCCATCTCGGCGCCAATCTCGAGCCAGCTGCAGCGGTTTTTCGGGGTGAGCCGCCTCAAGATCGACCCGCTGATCTCCGGCCTGGAAGGCACGCCGCAGGCGCGCCTGACCGTCGAGCAGCAGGTGTCGAAGGACGTTACGGTCACCTTTGTCACCACGCTCAACCGTTCCCAGCAGCAGGTGGTGCGTCTCGAGTGGAACTTGAGCAAGGAGTGGTCGGTCATCGCGCTGCGCGATGAAAACGGCTCCTTTGGCCTCGACTTTCAATTCCGTAAGCAGCTTCGCTAGGTCACAGCTCCAGCGCGCCGCGGTAGCGCATGCCGGTGGTCCGGAACCACTCGCGGACTTCGAAGATCTGCATGTCGACGACGAATTCGATATCGCCCCGCGCCTGCATCAGCTCAGGGGTGCGCTCAAAATGAACGCGGATGGTGAGCCCGTCGCCGTGCAGCTTGGCTTCGGCCTTGACGGCTTTGGCCAGCGCGCCGCTGTTGCCCACGCGGAGCGTGGCCGAGCGGACGGCGATGTCTTCGACGACCGCCGTGCCCTGGTGCGCAATGCCGGCGGGCAGGCCGAAGATCTCGACGACGGCGTACTTTTCGGGCACGCCGATCAGCGCATTCAGCTGGCCCGGGTCCAGCTTCTCCTCGCGCAGGCGGTAGAGCGCCGTGGCCTGCCGCACGGGCAAGGCGCCGGCCCAGCGGACGAGGATTTCGGCGCGGTCGGGCAGCGAGGCCTTGTTCTTTCCCCGGCCGATGCCGCCGAGCGGCCCGGCGCCCTGGTTGACGTTGGCGGGCTGATGGATGGCGCCGGGGATATCGCGCAGGTCGACCTTGCCGGGGTCGCGCTTGGTCCATTCGAGGCGCACGGTGCGCGCCCGGGTCCAGGGCGAGTTGGTCAACACCTTAAGGACGGTGTCGTCACTCCAGTCTGGAAAGGCTTTGCCGGGCCAGTCGGCGGCCAGCGCCAGGGTGGCCATTGCGAAGCAGAACAACCGCATGCCCTTTCAGGATACGTTACGGATCGAGCGGTTCAAGCGGGTCGGCCTGTAAAGATTCCGCACGGGGCCGAAACTCGAGATCGAATTGCGAGATTCGTTGGAGGCCCTCGTAGGGGAGATAGCCGATCTCGGTCAGGCAGCGCTGGGCGAAGGTTGGCGCTTCGATGTAGGCGCTCTGCCCCTGGTCGGTGGTGATCAGCGCGGTCTTCTCCCAGGGGAAGTTATATCGCCAGAGCAGCCGGGCGGCGTTTCGCAGATTGGTGGTGGTGTGGCGGGCGTGCGGTTCGATCAGAATTGCCGCGGCCGGGATTCCGTGCTCCGCCATGAGCGCCTTCTTCATCTCGAGCGCCTCGCAGAATGGAGTTTGGGCCGGGTGGACGTAGCCGCCGGAGACGATCAAAAAAGGCGCCAGACCGGCCTTGAAGCGGCGCGCCGCCAGCGTCACCCGCGCCTTGCCCCAGGGCGACATAGCTTGTCCGGGCCGGTCGGTGCCGGAGCCGGGGACGACGATGGCGGAGTAGCGGTAACGGCTCCAATCGGTCGACCCGATGCGGGCAAAGGCCGCCTGGTTTTCGCCGCGCTCCATGGGCTCGAAGCGCCCGGCCTCGTCCCGCCAGTTCGCCCGCAGCAGTTCGAGCGCGAAACGGAGGGGGGCGTGGAAGAACAGGGGATGACCATCGGGTTCTTCACTCATCACCGCGCGAATTACTTCGAGCATCCGGGCATAGTTGGGCGACTTGACATCGAAAGAAACGGCGTCGATGGCCGGATAGCGGGGCGGCTTGCCGAGCCCGTAAACGTCGTAGATCCGGTTGATGCCGGTCGCGGCGCCCTCCCAGGCCGAGACCAACACCGGTTCCTTTTGATGAAGGCCGGTGGCGCGGAGTTCGGCGTCGAGGTGATGGGCGCCGGCCAGCACCGCGCTCACCGTGGCGATCTCCTCCGGCGTCCACCGCATCGCTTCGATCGGGTTGCCGGGTTGCTGCAGGGCAGCCCGTTTCCGTGCCGCGATCTCGTCCAGACGAGGGTCTTTGGCGGGTGCCCGCTCGAGCGCCGAGAGCACGGAAAAGATCTTGTCCTGGAGGGGGGAACGCAGTTCGAGCGGGCGCCGGGCCGGCTGTGCCAGCAACAGAACAGGCAGAAGGAACAGGCTGAGCGATCTCATTTGCGGACTACCACGGGAGGACCTGGAGGGGCGGACCCGGTTGCCGGATTATACCCCGGGCCATCGGGATCGATCGGGTTGTTGCCGCGGCTGAAGCGGAAGGGCTGATCGCTTTCGAGCCAGGCGGTGTAGGCCAGGTCGCGCAGCAGCGTAGCGCCGGAGGCGAGCCGTTCGTGGACCAGTTCGCGGGCTCGCGGGTGATCTTTGTCGGCCCAGGCGCCGGTCTTGTCCAACTGATAGACCTCCTCGACGTAAGAAGCGGCCAGGTCCAGATGGGCGAGGATGGCGGCAAACGGATCGGCGAGGCGTTTCGGCTTACCGACCTGTTTCAAGACATCCGGGGTAGCGACGGCGATCAGGTCTACGTACTGCGATTCAATGCGGCCGTGAATGCGGGGTTCGCGGGTGAAGTCCTTGGGGTTGTCCCCGGCCCAGCCATCGTGGTGTATGGTGTCGTGGAGCGGTTGCGCCCCGTCGCCGGTGTAGTGCCCGAGGCGGCCCATGTAGGAAGCGATCTCCCATTCGACGAACTTGGTGTCCTGGCCGCCCGCTTTGAGGGCGCGATAGCGGCGCATGGCGGCGCGCATCCGTTCGAAGTTCTCCTGCGCGGCATAGGGAAGCGTGCCCGTCCACCGCACGTTGGTCCGCTTGCCCTCTTCCGGCTTCTGTTTCTTTTGGGCCTCGTAGAGCGCCAGGATAAACTCGTAGCGCGAGCGGGGAATGGCCGGAAGCATGGCGAACTGCTCTTTGAACCAGCCGTGATTGGGATCTTCGAGGATTTTGAGCGCCGGTTCGGAGGGGCTGCGCCAACTGTCTGGAATGATCGACAGGTAGGCGATCCATTCCTCGTGAGCGCGGAGAAACGTGGGGCCATCTTCGGGCAGGCTCAACACGGCCGCCCGGTTGATGGCCTGATGGCCGCGTACACCCCAGCCGAAGGCGGCAGAGGCGGTGAGGAAGAGAAGGAGAAGAGCAGGCATTAGAACGCGTACCTCATTCCGAATTGGAAGTTGCGGCCGGCGCGGGTGCTGGTGATGCGTCCGAAGTCGGCCGCTCCATCGCGGTTTACCACCGCGCCGGTGCAGCCGGCAATCGAGCAGGCGGCATTGAGGTGGTTGGTCAGGTTCTCGCTTTCGGCAATCAACTCGAGCGACTGCCGTTCGGCGAAGCGGATCCGGCGGGTCAGGCGGAGGTCGGTCTGGAAGAAGCCTGGTCCGGTGAAGGAGTTCCGGGCCCGGAACGGCAGGCGGTCGTTCAGCACGAGGTCGTTGTTCAGGTCCGTGCCGGCCAGAGGATTGATCATGTAGCCGGAGTTGAAGAAGACCACCGCGGAGAGTTCAAAACCGTTGAACCATTTCATTTGCGGTGTGGCGAACACCGGGGCCCAGAGCCCTTGCAGTACCCAGTTATGGCGCACGTCGGCGTTGGCGTTGCCTTTATCGCGGCTTCGCAGCGAGGGGTCGGAGAGCGCCCCGGCTTCGAGATCGCCATCGGCGATGGCGTGCGACCAGCTCCAGGTGGTGGACAATTGCAAGCCCGCGCTGAAGCGTTTGGTCAAGGTGAGGTCTAAGCCATGATAGTTGTTGTTGGCGCCGGATTCGATCAGATTGATGGCCCGAAAACGCGGGTCAGGCCGTCCGGCGGTTCCGCGATAGACTGGCCGGCCGTCGGCGAGAAAGCTGGCCGGGGTGCTGAGATTGATATCGCGGGAGTAGGGAGCGAAGCGGTGGCCCCAATAGCTGTATTGGGCGTTGACGGCCAGGTCTTTGAGAACCTGCCGTTGGATCTGCAGGCTGCCGTTGTGTCCATACATGACCTGGAGGTCCCGGCTAAACGCGGTAATGTTGGGCGGCGTCTGGAAGGTGGGATCGGCCGAGCCGAGCAGATTGGGGAAGACGGGGGAACGGGCGTCTGTTCCCGGGATGGTGTAACTGAGCAGGCGCCGGCCGTTGACGAGGGCGCCGGTGGCGCTGGTGCCAAGGCTGGGATTGTCGAAAAAGATCCCGTAGCCGCCCCGGACCACGGTTTTACCGTCCGGAAAGGGCGACCAGGAGAAGCCGAAGCGGGGCGCCCAATTGTTCATGTCATTGTTCACCCGCTGGGAGAGGGAAAAGGGGGCGCGTTCATCCAGTACGGGATTGAGGACGGCCTCGTAGCGGACGCCGAAGTTCAGAGTCAGCCGGGGCGAGAGCCGGAACTCGTCCTGCACGAAGAAGTTTACGAAGTGGTAGCGCAAGGGTATCGAATTCTCGCCGAGTTCCTGGGCCAGTTGGGTGTAAGTGTAGGGGCGGCCGGTTGCCGGATCGATAGCGCCGGCGACGGTCCGCAGGTATTGATCGAGAGGTGTGACGGCGGGGCGGGCCGGCGCAGCCGATAATCCGCCGAAGGTGAAGAGGCGATTCAAGGCGCTTCGGATCTGAAAGCCGGTGGTCTGGTAGTCGAGACCGGCCTTCAGGGTGTGGCGGCCGAGCGACCAGGTGAGATTATCGATGATCTGGGTGGAGGTTTCCACGCTGGCGGATCCCGCCAGCGGGTTGACGCCGAAACTGGCGACGCCGGTGATGTTGATCTGGGCCCCGTTGGGCTGGCCCGGGACGTAAGTTTCGCGGGTCTCGGCCCGCCGGTTGATGCCAAAGCGGAGTTCGTTCAGCAGGGTAGGGGAGATGACGGTCGCCAACTGTCCGGCGCCGCCGTTCATGCGGTCTTCGAAGGAGAGGCTGCGGCTGATGGCGGTGAGTCCGCCGCCGCCGCCGGGTTGGTCGTTGGTGAAGCGGTTGTAGCGGAGGAAGCCGCTGTTTTTGGAGTTCAGATTGAAATTGAGCTTGGCGCTTGGGGTGTGGAAGGTCTCGCCGAAGGGGGAGTCGGCGAGGTCGGCAGCGGGAAGACCCAGGGCCTGGGCGGCGGAGGGCAGAATGGTAACGGGCTGCGGCGTTTTCAGCGGGTTGAACTCGTCGTTGATGAAGAAGAAAAGGCGGTCTTTTTTGAGGGTGCCGGACAGGTTGCCGGCCACCATCCACCAGGTCTGCTGGGCGCGACGGGCGGCGAGCGGCGCCCGGGCTGAGGTAGAGTTCGGTCGGTAGAGACCCATGCCGGAGCCATGCAATTCATTGCTGCCGGAGCGGCTGATGACATTGATGATGCCGCCGGCGGCGCGGCCGAACTCAGCGCTGTAAGCACCCGAGAGAACCTGCATCTCCTGCACGGATTCGGGTGTGGAAATCACCAGCCGGATCTGCCGGTTGGTCCGCCGCTGCGAGTTGTCGAGGCCGTCCACCGTCCAGGTGGAGCGGTTGTGGCCACCAAAGGTGAACTGCGTGGTGCCGAAGCCGGTAGAGGGAATGCCCTTGACGCCCGGGCCGAGAAGATGAAAGTTGTAGACGTTCCGCGACGTGATCGGCAGGGTTCGCACCGCCCGTTCGTTGAGGACCTCGCCCTGAGCGACATCGCCGACGGTGACGAGCGCGGCGTCAGCGTTGATGGTCACGCTGTCGGCGGCGGTTCCTACCTTCAAGGTCACGTCGATCCGGCCCTGCTGGCCGACCGTGAGCCGGACGCCGGTTTGCTCAAACTCGGCGAAACCCGGCGCCGAAGCCCGCAGCGCATACTCTCCCACGCGCAGGAGCGGAAACCGGAAGTAGCCGTCCTGGTTGGTGGTTCCGGCGACCTCGGTGTTGGTGGCGAGGTTGCGAGCGGTTACCTTGGCGGCTGGAATCGACGCTCCGGACTCATCGCGCACATATCCGTTCAACGCCGCGTCGGTTGCGTTAGACTGGGCCCATAACCCCACCGCGAGCAAAGTGCCTGCAAATAGCTTCATATCCGACAGGCTAGCCAGCGAACCGTTTCGGTTCGATTAAATTCTGCTCACAATACGATTAGAATTGGGTCGGTCTCATTGAGCGGCAGGGGATAAAGAAAAGCACAGACAGGACGATAGGGTGAACAGGTGACGGGTGAAACTGCCGGCGCGCATTAGCAAATACGAACTGCAGCATTTTCTTGGCGGCGGCATGTCGGAGGTTTACTGCTCACGCGATACCGTGCTCGGCCGGACCGTCGCGGTGAAGTTGCTGACCCGGAAGGCCGCGCAGGACGCTGACACGCGCGCCCGCTTCCTGCTGGAAGCGCAGGTGTCGAGTTCCGTGGTGCACGAGAACATCATCACCACCTACGACTATGGCGAAGAGGACGGCATCCCCTACCTCGTGCTCGAGTTCCTCACCGGCAGCACGCTCAAGGAGTACCTGGCGGCGAACCCGGAGCTGCCGCTGCGCCAGCGCGTCTCGATTGCGCTGCAGGTGGCGCGTGCGCTTGAGTACGTGCACTCGCGCCGGTTCGTCCACCGCGATGTGAAGCCGGACAACATTCACGTCGACACGCAGGGGCGCGTGAAGCTGATGGATTTCGGCATCGTCAAGACCGAGGATGTGACGTTGACGCAGGCCGGGTTTGCCCTCGGTACGCCCCATTATGTGGCTCCGGAACTGGTTCTGGGGCAGCCGGTTACGCCGCTCGTCGATGTCTATTCCTACGGTGTGCTGCTGTACGAGATTCTAAGCGGTCGCCGCGCCATTGATGCCGATACGGTGGAGCGGATCTTCTACCAGATTCTCCACGAACCGATCTCGCTGGCCCCGCTGACCGAAGCGGGTGTGCCGGAGCGGCTGATTGACCTCGTCCGGTCCGCCATCGAGCGGGATCCTGCGAAACGAAGCCAAAGTATGGCGGAGGTGGCGGCGGGCCTCGAAGCGTGGCTGCAGTCCAATCCCACGCAGGCGACGCCGCTGCCGGAGAAGCGCCGGGTACGCCTCGATAACCGGCTGCTCGGCGGGGCGGTGGCGCTGGCTGTCATCACCGCGTTGGGGCTCGGTTACCTGCTGATCCAAGGGGGGAAGGCGGAGGCGCGCCTTGAAGATCACCAGCATATTGACGATCCGGCCGGCGACATGGTGCTCATCCCCGCCGGCGCCACCCGGTTTGGCGCCGACAACACGCTGATTCCGGTGCCGGCCTTCTACCTGGACCTGACCGAGGTGACCAACGAAGCCTACGGCGTATTCTGCAAAGCGACGGGCCGGGCTCTGCCGAAGGATTTTCCTGCTGACCAGCCCGGTTTCCCGGTGGTGAATGTCACCATCGCGGACGCGCAAGCCTTTGCGTTGTGGGCCGGCAAGCGCCTGCCCACGACGCTCGAATGGGAGCGGGGCGCGCGCGGCGAAGATGGCCGCCCGTTTCCGTGGGGCGCCCAGCATAAGCCGGAGATGGCCAACGTCCGGGACAACCCGGACCGGAAGCGCCAGAACGCTGTTTCGGCCGATGCCTACCGCACCGGCCGCAGTCCGTTTGGCGTGTACCAGATGATCGGCAACGTGAAGGAGTTCACGGCGGACCGCGCCACGCCGACGGCGCTGGCGATCCGCGCGTTCGCCACGGAAGAGCCGATGTGGCACGTCGTCAAAGGCGGGTCGTTCGCGAGCGGGTTGGCCGAGGCGGTAACTTTTGCCATTGAGCCGATCCCGGCCAGCCACTCGGCCCCGGACCTGGGCTTTCGCTGCGCGCGGACGCCGTAACCGCCGGTGGCTCACTCGGCCGGGGTGAACAGCCCAAACGTGAACACGTGCGTGGCCGAGCAGATGGTCACGTACTGCTTGCCATCGACCAGGTAGGTGATGGGCGAAGCCGTAATGTTCTGGCTCGTGCCGAAGTGCCAGAGGTGCTTGCCGGTCTTGGCGTCCGCCGCGACCAGATGGCCGGCGTCATCGCCGAACAGCACCACGCCGCCGGCCGTCGAGACGGTGCCGGCCCAGGCGGTGGCTGGGCCCGTCATCGGATACTGCCAGACCCGTTTGCCGGTTCGCGGATCAATCGCGCGGAGGAACATCTGGCCGGGCTCAGCCGGAATCTGTTCGCCACCGGTGCCGGCAAAGCCCGTCATGGGCTTGGGCTCCTTGGCTGAAGAAGAGTAGATGTCGCACTGTTCGAGCGTCGGCAGGTAGAACAGGCCGGTGGCGGGGTTGTAGGAAGGCGACATCCAGTTGGCCGCGCCGCGCACGGCCGGGCAGGCGCGGGTGCCGCCGGGTGTCGGGTCTTTGTCCGGATTGAGAATGGGCACGCCCTTGGCGTCGATTCCTTTGGCCCAGTCCACTTTGTCGGCGAACTGGGTGGCGCGGAGAAACTCGCCGGTGACGCGGTCCAGCACGTAGAAAAAGCCGTTGCGGTTGGGGTGCACCACCACCTTGCGCGGCGGGCCGTCCCAGGGGATGTCGAGCAGCACCGGCCAGGACTGCGCGTCCCAATCGTGCGTATCGTGCGGGGTGAACTGGAAGTGCCACTTCAGTTTGCCGCTGTCGACGTCGACGGCGATCAGGGAATCCGAGTAGAGGTTCGCGCCGAGGCGGTCGCCGCCGTAGAAGTCGGGCCATGGGTTGCCGGTGGTCCAGTAGAGGAGATTCAACGCGGGGTCGAAGGTGCCCGACAGCCAGGTGGCCGCGCCGCCCCAACGAAGGGTCACGTCCTTGCTCCAGGTTTCGGCGCCTGGTTCGCCCTTGGCGGGCACGGTCCAGAGCGTCCAGAACTCCTGGCCGGTTTCGGCCGAAAGGGCCTTCAAAAAGCCCCGTGCGCCGCTGTCGCCGCCGCCCATGCCGACGATGATCTTGTCCTTGACGGCGAAGGGCGCCATGGTGGCTAAGTAGCCGTCTTTGGTGTCGGCGTACTTTTTGTGCCAGAGCACGGCGCCGGTTTTGCGGTGGAGCGCGACCAGGTGGCAGTCGGTGGTGACGAAGTAGACCTTGTCGCCGAGAATGGCCGGGCCGCGATTGACGCGGGAGCCTTCGGCCTGTTCGTCGCGATAGACCCAGATCTTGCGTCCGGTGCGGGCGTCGAGGGCGTGGAGCTGGTTCGAATTGGTGACGTAGAGGATGCCGTCATAGACCACCGGCACCGCCTCGAGTTTCTTGGCGTCCGGCACGTGGTAGACCCATTTCGGGGTCAGGTTCTTGGCCGTGGCGGTGTTGATCTGGTTGAGTGAGCTGTGGCGCTGGCCGGAGTAGCTGCCGGCGTAGGTCAGCCAGTTTGCGCCCGGTCCGGCGAGGATGTCGTCGTACTTGACCTGGGCCGAGGCCGCGGCCGCGACCAAACCCATCCATAAAAGCAAGCGCATTACTGTTCTCCCCGCGCCGATTGGCGGCTCAAAAATTTCACGAGATCCCGCCGCTCGGCCGCCGTCAACCGCGCGCGATAGTCCGCGGGCATGGGGCTGCCGGGCAGGATGCGGGAGTCGGTCACCTCGGCGGCTTTGACGAAGTGGAGTTCGCCTTGGTCGTCCTGCAGCGTGTAGGTATAGGTCGTGTAGTCGCGCAGCACGCCCGAGAGTGTGCGGCCGGAGCGGAGGTGCAGCGTGGCCTGCTGATAGCCCGGGGCGACGCGTTTGCCGGGGTCGAGCACGGCTTCGCGCAGCAGGTTCAGGGGCCGCTGGTGGCCGATGCTGGTGAGGTCCGGCCCGCTGACCCCGCCGCGGCCGGCGATGGCGTGGCAGCGGGTGCAGCCGCCCTTGCCGAAGTAGATGGCGGCGCCGGCTTTCTCGTCGCCCTCGACGGGGATTTCGTAGGCCGGGGCCGAAAGACCGCGGACGAAGGCGAGAATCTGCCACAGCTTCTCGTCGGGCAGTTTGGTCGGCGGCATGTCGGTGCCGGCCAGGCCGAACTTCAGGGACTGGAACAGGGCCTCGTCGCTCGACCGGGAGACGGCGCGGCCGCCCATCAGATTAGGCCCGCGGCCGCCTTCGCCGGTGAGGCCGTGGCAGCCGGCGCAGGAGTTCCTGTAGAGTTGGCGGCCGGCGGCGACGTCCTCCGGCTTGAGGGGAGCACCCTGCGCGAGCGCGACGGCGGCGCAGGCGGCCAGCATCAGAATACGCATAGGGAACCTACCAGATTGTATGCGATTGGCGAAGGGTTAGCTTTCGACGCGGTTCCAACTGCCGATGACGCGGGTCTGCTTTTCGAGCGTGAGCAGGCTAAGCGAGGCGGTACTCAACGCGAGGCGCTGCGCCATCTCCCGCGGCTCACCCTCAATCCAGACCGCGGCCAGAATCCGCAGCAGATGGCCGTGGGCGAACAGCAGCGCGGGGCCGGGCGCGGCCAGGCAGCGGTCGAGCACGCGGCGGGCGCGGGCGGCTACCTCTTCAATCGATTCGCCGGCGGGCGGCCCGTCCCGCCAGAGGTTCCAATCGGGCCGTTCGCTCAGGAACTCGGCCGTGGTCCGGCCTTCGAGGTCGCCGTAGTGCCACTCGGCCAGGTCTGGCTCGACGGCGGCCACAGCGTCGTAGCCGGCGATGCGGCAGGTCTCGCGGGCGCGTTGGAGGGGGCTCGTGAGGACCAGGCCGAACTGTCTTCCATTGAGGAGGCGGCCGAGCGATGCGGCCTGGGTTTCGCCGTGGGCGGTGAGGGGGATATCGGTGCGTCCCGTGTGCTGCCCGGAGAGGCTCCAGGCGGTTTCGCCGTGCCGTGCTAACCAGATTTGTGCAGAAACCTTCATTTCGCCTTTATACTGCCAATGATGCCTCTGGTGCTTATTTTGTTGCTTGCCGGTTTGTTGCAGGCGTTTCCGCAGCAGGTTCGCAAACGGTTCGATGGCGATCCGAACCAGCCGGTGCGCCGCGTCACGGCGATCCGGATCAGCGACGACGGGGAGATCCGCGCGATCAGCGAGGGAAGCCTCTATGTCTATGCGCAGGGCCGGTGGCAAGCGCCGGTGCCCGCTACCGAGAGCTGGACGGCGGAGCAGGCGCCGGAGCCCGCCGGACTGCCTGTGCAGCCGGCCACGGCCTCGGCCCGGCAGGCCGACGGCAGCCTGTGGATTGGGACGGCCAAGGGCCTCTTCCATCAGTTGGGCGGCGATTGGGAGTACCGGCAGGGGCAGCGCTGGCTGCCGAACGATGAGGTGCTGGCCGTGGCGGTGAATGCGCGGGGCGATGTGGCGGTGGGAACGGCGGCGGGGGTGGGGCTGATTCAGAACCGCGAGATCAGCTTTTCCGAAAAGGCGCGGTTGTACGAAGAAGCGATCGAGAAGTACCACCGGCGGACGGAGTTCGGCTATGTGCTCGAGCGCGGGCCGCGGGGGGTGCGCGATAGCGATAACGACGGGTTGTGGACGTCGATGTACGGGGCCTCGCAGTGCTTTGCCTACGCGGTGAAGAAAGACGCCGCGTCGCTCGACAACGCGCGGAAGGCCTTCCGTGCCCTCGCATTCCTGAGCGAGGTGACGCAGGGCGGGACGCCGGCGGGGCTGCCGGGCCTGGTGGCGCGGACGATTCTGCCCACCTCGGGGCCGGACCCGAACGCAAAGGCCTACACCCGCGAAACCGATGCGGCGATGCAGAAGCGCGACCGGAAGTGGAAGACGCTGGTGCCGCGGTGGCCCAAAAGCGCGGACGGCAAGTGGTATTGGAAGGCGGATGTCTCGTCGGACGAACTCGACGGGCATTTCTTTTTTTACGGCCTGTACCACGACCTGGTGGCGCAGTCGGTGGCCGAGAAGGAAGAGGTGCGGAAGGTGGTGCGGCGGATTATCGACCATCTGGTCAAGCACGACTTCAACATGATCGACTGGGACGGTAAGCCGACGCGGTGGGGCGTGTTTTCGCCGGCGCAGCTGAATCGCGAAAAGGATTGGTGGGCGGCGCGCGGGTTGAATTCGCTGAGCATCCTCGCCTATCTCAAAGTGGCCCACCATGTGACCGGGGATAAGAAGTACCACGACGTGGCGCAGTGGCTGATCAAAGAGCACGGCTACGCGCAGAACGCGATGTTCGCCAAGCTGTCGCAGGGCGTGGGCGACGGGAACCAGAGTGACGACGAGATGGCCTACATGGACTACTGGAGCCTGCTGCAGTATGAGCAGGATCCGGAGCTGGTGGAGCGGTATGCGTACTCGCTGCACCGTTATTGGGCGCTCGACCGGCCGGAGGTAAATCCGTTTTTCAACTTTGCGGCGGCGGCGCTGCTCAAAGGCAAGCGCTACGATGACACGCATATGATGTACGACCTGACGCCCACGGGGACGTGGCTCGAGCAGTCGCTCGATACGCTGCGGCGGTTTCCGCTGGACCTGCACAGCTATGCGTTGTCGAACAGCCACCGCACGGATATCCGCCGGATGGCGAACAACCGGGGCATGAAGCGCAACGGCAGGGTGCTGCCGGTGGATGAACGGCAGGTTTTCCACTGGAATCACGACCCGTTCCGGCTCGACCACAGCGGCGACGGAGGAACGCTGGCCGACGGGACTTCGTATCTGCTGCCTTACTACATGGGCCGTTACCTGGGCTTTATAAAAGAGTAAGGCGGGTCCCCCCGGAGGAGAACCCGCCCGCAGTTGGCCGGACTGGAAGTTAGAAAACCAGTTTCAGGGCGAACTGGACGTAGCGGGGATCGAACGTGTTGGTCACCCGGCCGAAGTTGCCGCTGGCGAGATTGACCTCGGGCTGGGTGAAGTTGGTCTTGTTGAAGATGTTGTAGAACTCGCTACGGAACTGGAGCCGGGCGGATTCGTTAATCATGGGCAGGGCGAAGCTCTTGGCCAGGACGAGGTCGGTCTGGTAGAGCGGGAAGCCGTAGGCGACGTTGCGGCCGAGGTTGCCGAAGGGGTTCGTCACCGGGGGGACGGCGAGGTTGGCGCGGTTGAAGTAGTTGGTGAAGCTGCGCTGGCCTTCCGGGGCGAGGACGCCGATGGACCCGTCGATGACGTTGGGGCGGAGGGCGACGTTGCCGAGGAAGTCGGGCTGGCCATCGGAGAGGATGCCGGCGGCGTCGGGGTAGCGCAGGTTGAGCGGCAGGCCGCTTTGGGAGTTGATGATGGCGCTGGTCTGCCAGCCGCCGACGATGGCGTCGAGGGCGGCGGGAAGGCTTGCGCCAAAGCGACGGCCTTTGCCGTAGGGAACGTCGAGCACGAAGCTGGTGGTGTTGTTCCAGCGCTGGTCGAAGCTGGAGGCGCCCTTGTCGTTGGCGACGTTGCGGATGTCCTGCGGATTGGGGCTGCCGCCGACGGAACCTTCGAGCACCTGGCCGACGGTATCGATGGCCTTGCTGTAGGTGAACGAGTTGAGCAGGGTGACCCATTCGCCGCGGTGTTCGAACTTGACCTGGAGCGAGTTGTAGTTCGAGAAGGCGGCGGGGACGACGGCGGTGATGTTGTTGAAGCCCTGGTAGGGCCGGCGGGCGAGCAGGGTGCCGATGGTGGTGAGGCCCTGCGTGAGTTCGGCCTGGGTGATGGGCCGGGCCTGGTTCAGGTCGCCGAGGACGGGGAGGTGGTCGGCGCGGTTGCCGACGTAGGCCACATCGAGGAGCGTATTCTTGAACAGGGTCCGCTGCAGGGTGAAGTGCCAGTTCTGGACGTAGCCCCAGGGGGTGTTGCGGTCCATGTGGAGGATGACGTTCGAGCCGGGGTTGGTGGGGTAGCCCTGTTCGCGGGTCCGGAAGCAGTTCGAGAAGGCGTTGGCCACGCAGAGGTTGCCGAGCTGGGCGGGGCTGTTCAGCGCCGAAAAGCGGGTGACGAACGGGGCGTTGGTGCTGAGGTACTCGGCCGAGGCCATGCGGTTCCAGTAGTTCCAGCCGAAGCCATAGCCGCCGCGGAGAACCGTCTTGGCGTTGAGCTGATAGGCGGCGCCGAAGCGGGGGGCGAAGTTGTTCCAGGTCTGGCGCTGGAGGGTCCGGTTCTCGATGCTGCCGCCGGTGGCGACGACGAGTTTGTTCTGCGCGGGGTCGAAGTTGGCGAGGTTGTTATTGGCGTCGTAGGCGGGGGTGGTCATCTCGTAGCGGAGGCCCAGGTTGAGAGTGAGCTTGGAGTTGACCTTGAAGTCGTCCTGGAGGTAGAACCAGTGGGCCTGCTGGCGGACCTGAGCCTGCACCTGCGTGGCGAACTGATAGGAGCTGCGGGCGCCGAAGTAGAAGTCGGCGAGGGAGTGGACGGTGTTGGCGTTGGCACCGGCGAGGGCGCCGAGGTTCTGTCCGGGAAGACGGGAGTAGAAGCCGCCGAAGCCGTCGATGCCGTAGAGCGGGTTGGTATCGTCGACGACGATGGCCATGCGCAGCAGCTCATAGCCCATTTTGAGATTGTGGCGGTTGCGGATCTTCGACAGGTTCAGGCGGGAGTTGATGGTGGTGGGGAACTGGGCCTGCGGGTTGGTGGACTGGCGGCCGAAGCGGGGGAAGCCCTGGATGTCCTGCGGAGTGATGCCGCCCTGGATGCGCGGACCTTCGGGCAGGCCGGTGATGCCGAACAGTTCGCGCATGGACGGGCCGCCGACGAGCGCCGGCAGGCGGTCCATGCCGAGACGGGTGACGGCGAAGCGGTATTCGAGCACTTCGGTGGGCGACTTGGTCCAGGTGAGGCCGGCGATGCCTTGCTGGTTGAAGGTATCGAGATTGCCGAGATTGTTGCCGCCGGCAAAGCCGGTGATGAGGCCGGGGGCCTGGATGTTCTGCCGGCGATGGGCGTAGCGGAAGAAGGAGTTCAGATTGGCCGAGAGGTTGTGGTCGACCTTGATGGCGCCTTTGTTGTCGGTGAGGCGGTTCTGATCGAAGTTGCCGAAGTTGGTGCCGATACCGAGGGCGCCGCCGCCTTCGCGGTTAGCCTGGGGCAGTTCGGCGAGCACGCGGCGGGCGAAGGGCGTCATGGGAATGGCGGTGCCGGCGGGGAAGACGGTGCCGGCGGCGATGGTGCGGCCCTGATCGTCGCGGAAGCTGTAGGGGGCGCGGACGTCGAGCGGGAGGATGCCGGCGCGCATGGTGGAGGTGGGCACGGAGGTGAGGGCGAAGGGGGCGATGGACCAGCGGGAGCCTTCGTAGTCGGCAAAGAAGAAGGTTCGATCCTTCACGATCGGACCGCCCACGGCAACGCCGAACTGGTTCCGTTTGTTGATGGGCTTCTGGTTAAGGGTGGGTTTGAAGAAGCCGGTGGCGTTGAGCTTCTCGTTTTGGAGGAACTCCCAGAGGGCGCCGTGCAGGGTGTTGGTGCCGGATTTGGAGGCGACGTTCATCACGGCGCCGCCCGAGCGGCCGAACTCGGCGGAGTAGGCGTTGACGATGAGCCGGAACTCGGCCACGGAGTCGGGCGAGGGCTGGATGGACTGGTTCGAGAAGCCCTGGTTGGTGGTGCCGTAGAAGTTGTTGTCGATGCCGTCGAGCAGGAAGTTGTTCCAGACCGAGCGGAGGCCGTTGACGTTGTAGGAGCCTTCGCGGCGGAAGGCGATGGAGCCCTGGTTGCCCGACTGCGACTGACGAACGCCGGGGGAGAGCAGGGCGAGATTGGCGTAGGAGCGGCCCTGGAGCGGGAGTTCGACCACTTGGCGGGCGGCGATGACCTGGCCCTTCGAGGAGCTGTCGGATTCGAGCAGCGGCGCGGTGGCTTCGATGGTGACCGTTTCGCTGACGGTGCCAACGCGGAGGGCGAGATCAACGCGCTGGCGGGCGTTGACGGTGAGGGTAACGTTCTCGACGGTGGCGATGGTGAAGCCGGTCTTTTCGGCGGTGACCTTGTAGGAGCCGATGCGGGCGGAGGGGAAGACGTAGTCGCCGGTTTCGCCGGTTTCGGTGGAGAGGGTGAGGCCGGTTTCGGTGTTGCGGAGCGTTACTTTGGCGGCGGCGATGGCGCCTCCCTTTTCATCGCGCACCGCGCCGACCACGGCGGCGGAGTCGAATTGACCGTACGCCGAAGCGAGGAGAAGCACGCTGAGCAGAGCGGCGCGCAAGGGTTGTCCGAGGCGCGTGAGGAAATAGGATGGGGACTTCATGGCGTTGTAATTCGATGATGACAGCGGGATCCAAACTGTACGTTAAGGTTGGGTGAATCTTGTGTTACGCTACGCGCAGGATGCCAATGCTGCGGCGGCAAGGCAGGATCTCGGCGGTAAAGAAGCGGGATGGGGCGCGGGCGCCGGAGGTGAAGCGTCTGGACAAGGCGCTGGGTTCGCAGTTCCCGGCCGGAGCGATGTTGATCGCCTCGCCGCTGGCCGTGGCCGAGGCGGTGGAGCAGGTTCCGGCGGGCCGGGTGATGACGATGCGGGCGCTGCGCGAGCGGTTGGCCGCGCGTTATGGCGCGGACTATACCTGCCCGCTCACGACCGGGATCTTTCTGCGGATTGCGGCGGAGGCGGCGGTCGAGGAGGGGGACGGCGGCAGGCAGACTCCGTATTGGCGGGTGGTCCGGGAGGACGGCAGGCTGCTCGACAAACTGCCCGGCGGCGCCGCGGCGCAGGCGAAGCTGCTGCTGGCTGAGGGCGTCGAGTGCCGGGCTGCGGGAGCGCAGGGTTGGCGTCTGGCGCCCGGCGTACTGCCCTAAGCCAGCAGCGGTTTGACGAGCTTGCCTTCGTTGATGATCTTGGCCGGGCGGCCGATGGGGGTCTGGTATTCGTGGCTCGCGTCGATGCCGAGGATGTGATAGAAGGTGTGCAACAGGTCTTCCGGCTCCACCGGCAGATCGGTGACTTCGGTGGCCGTTTTGTCCGTTGCGCCGAGGATGCGGCCGCCGGTCATGCCCGCGCCGGATAGAACAATCGACCAGGCTTTGTTGTGATGGTCGCGGCCGGCATCGGCGTTGATCTTCGGTGTGCGGCCGAACTCACCCATGCCAATGACGAGCGTCGAATCGAGTAGGCCGCGGTCATGCAGGTCGGTGACGAGGGCGGCGTAGGCTTTGTCAAACTCCGGCAGCAGCACCTTCTTGCAGATGTTGAAGTTGTCGCCGTGCGTGTCGTAGTTGAGCCAGCCCTTGGCGACGGTGACGAAGCGGACACCGTGTTCAACGAGGCGCCGGGCAAGCAGGGCGCCCTGGCCGACCGGCGTGCGGCCGTAGCGTTCGCGCAGCGCGGCCGGTTCGGACTGGACGTCGAAGGCCTTCTTCGCCGTGGGCGAACTGAGCAGGTCGTAGGCTTTCTTCGAGAACTCATCGAGGGCGGCGAAGTCGGGGCTGGCTTCGACGCTGCGGAATTTGGCGTCCATCTGCTGGACGAGGAAGCGGCGGTTGTCGACGCGGGCCCAGTCGACATCGACGGGCAGGGTGAGGTCGCGCACCTGGTAGCCGGTCGCGTTGGGGTCGCCGGCGATGAAGGGGTTGTGCGCGCCGCCGAGGTAGCCGGCGCCGTAGGAGGGGAAGGTGTTGGGGACGGCGACGTAGGGCGGCAGACCGTTCTTGGGGCCGAGCTGTTGGGAGATGACGCTGCCCATCGAGGGGAACTCAAGGGTGGGGAGCGGGAGGTAGCCGGTGAGCAGGTAGTTGATGGCGCGTTCGTGGTTGTTCTCTTTCGAACGGACCGAGCGCAGGACGGTGACCTTGTCCATCATCTTCGCCATCTCCGGCAGGTGTTCGCAGATGTGGAGGCCGGGGACGTTGGTGGGGATGGGTTTGAACTCGCCGCGGATCTCGGCCGGGGCGTCGGGCTTCATGTCGAAGGTGTCGAGCTGCGGGGAGCCGCCGCTTTGCCAGAGCAGGATGCAGCTGATGTTCTTCTTCTTGGCGGCCGTAGCGGCGCGGAGGGCGTTGGCGACGGAGACGCCGCCGACGCCGAGCGAGCCGATGCGGAGGAAATCGCGGCGTCCAAACATATCGGTCTGGTTGGTGATCTTCATCTGTATGGCTCCGGCCCTAATGATTGTAGAGAAACTCTTTGGTGTTGAGAAGAGCCCACAGGACGTCTTCGGCGCCCTGCTGGCGGTTGGCGGCCTTGCGGATGGCGTTGCGGGCGGCGGCGAGCTCTTCGGAGTCCGGGAAGCGGGTGAGCGTGCGGAGGTAGAACTCTTCGATGAGCGCGGCGTCGTCGGCGAACTGGCCGAGGGCGTGGCGGACGTAGCTGCCGGTGCTGGTGACCTTGCGATGGGCGGTGTCGCCGCCGATCATGTGCAGGGCCTGGTTGAGCGTGGGTTCGTTTTTGCGTTCGCAGACGAGCTGGCGCGAGGGGCGGTCGAAGACTTCGAGGAAGTAGCTTTCGATTTCGGGTTCGGGCAGTGCGGCGGCGCGGGTGCCGGGGTACATGGCGCGGAAGGATTCGGGCACGGCGGTGGCGAGCGAGATGGCGTCGAGCAGGGGTTCGGCGCTGAGCCGCTTGGGGTAGTAGCGGGAGTAGGCCATCGTGTCCTGCTGGTTGCCGGGGACGGGCACGGAGGAGAGCTGATAGGTGCTCGAAAGGGTGATGGTTTTGATGAGGTGATGGAGGTCGAAGTTGTGCGCGGCGAAGTCCCGGGCGAGGGCGTCGAGCAGCGGTTCGTTCGATGGGGGATTGGTGACGCGGAAGTCGTCGACCGGTTCGACGAAGCCGCGGCCGAAGAACAGGCGCCACATGCGGTTGGTCATGGCGCGGGCGAAGTAGGGGTTGTCTTTGGCGGTGATCCAGGCGGCGAGAAGCTCGCGGCGGTCGGTGAGGCCTTCGGGGGCGAGCTGTGGGCCGTCGAGCGCCTTGGGCAGATAGACCTTCTTGGTTTCCGGATGCTGGAACTGGCGCGGGAAATCGACGACCAAAGCGCGTTCGTTATTGCGCGGGCCGCCGCCTTTGTAGCGCACCTGCGAGAAGAAGGCGGCGAGGCCGGCGAAGTCGCTCTGCTTCCAGCGTTCGAGCGGATGGTTGTGGCAGCGGGCGCAGCCGATGGAGACGCCGAGGAAGAGCTGGCTCGTCTTTTCGGCCAGATCGAGCTCCTTCTTCATGATGGGGTAGTAGTTGGTGGCCGGCGCTTCGTACATGTTGCCGCTCGAGACGAGCAGGGAACGGACGAACTGGTCGTAGGGGACGTTGGCGCGGAACTGCTTCTGCAGATACTCGGTAAAGGCGTAGGGTCCTTTGTTGTACAGCAGCTGTTTGGTGTTGTCGAGATGGTCGCCCCAGTACATGGCCCAATACTCGGCGTATTCGGGGCGGTGGAGCAGCGCGTCGACGGCCTTGGCGCGCTTGGCCGGGTCTTTGCTCGCCAGGAAGGCGCGGGCTTCGGCCGAGGTGGGGATGGTGCCGATGATGTCGAGGTAGACGCGGCGCAGGAAGGTCGCGTCGTCAGCCGGGGCGGAGGGCGGAATCTGCAGCCGCTGGAGCTTGGCGTTGGTGTGCTCGTCGATGAGGTTGCTGATGGGCAGCGGGGCCACCGCGCGCTGCTCCAGCACGACGGCCACTTTGGCGACGCCAGCGACGCCGGGGCCACGAACGACGATGGCCGTTTCGCCGCCGCGTTCGGCTTTGACGATGCCGGCAGCGGTGATGGAGGCGATCGAGTCGTTGTTGGTGGAGAACTTGACGAGGTGGGTGACATCGGCTTCGGCGCCGTCGTCGAAGCGGGCGGTGACGAGGAGTTTACGGGAGGCGTCTTTGCCGGTGAGCGTCAGCGTGGCGGGGGTGACGCGGAGGGCGGTCATCTTGCGCTCGTGTTGGGGCGTGCGGGGCGCGCCGTCGCGGAGCCAGGCAAGCAGGGCCTGGTAGTCTGGCGACTTGGCCGAGAAGAGTTTGCCGCCGCCGTGGGGCGTGGGGCCCATGGTGGGCTTGAGCAGCAGGAGGCTCTTTTCGGGATCGGTGCGGTTGACGCGGCGGCCGTTGTGGGCCGTGGCGATCATGTCGTAGTCGGGTTCGGGTTCAAAGCCGAACAGGGAGAGCTTGAAGCCGTTTTTGCCGTTGAGCGCGCCGTGGCAGGAGCCGCCGTTGCAGCCGTACTTGGTGAGGATGGGGAGGATGTCGCCGGCGAAGCTGCGGGGGATGGGGGCGGCGGCGCGTTGGACGAGCGCGGTGGTGGTGGTGGTCTGTCCCTGCCAGGTGACGCGGATGGGGCTGCCGCCGTTGGCGAGAGCGGTGACGACGCCCTGCGGGTCGACGCTGGCGGCTTGGCCGGTAGCGGTGAAGGCGGCTTCGGCGGTGACCTCGCGGGCGGTGCCGTCGGGATACTCCGCGGTGACGACCAGGCGCTGCCGCGCACCCTGGCCGAACAGGAGCGGGTTTTCGGGCGTGATTTTGAGTTTGGCGGGGGCGGCCCAGAGGCCGAGGGCGAGCAGACCGGAGAGGAGACGCATTAATCCACCTGCAGAGTGATCTTGGGAGCTTCCTGGGTTTGGCCGGCGGCGGCGCCGAGGATGGCGACGCGCGGGGCGCGGCCGAGCGGCGCCTGGGCGGAGGCGGTTACTTTCAGTTGTACCAGGGTCTTGTCGGCCGGGGCGGTGACGGCTTCGAGCGTGACGCCGGGCGGGAGGTTTTCGGCGGTGAAGGCGATGGGTGCGGCGAAGTCCGTTTCGCGGCGGATGGCGACGGGGATCAGCGCGGAGCCGCCACGGGGTACGTTGACGTTGGTGGCCTGGGCTTCGAGGGAGAAGTTGGGTTTTTCGCTGATGGTGACGAGGGCCTTGTCGACGCGGGCGAAGGTGGCGCCTTCGCCGCCGCCGCTGCTGACGCGAACCGAACGCCAGGCGTGTCCGCTCTGGCTGCTGACGGTGACGAAGCCGGCCGTGCCGGGCTTACCCGTGGCGCGGAGGAGGAAGGTGGCTTCGTCGCGGCCGGCGGGGATGGTGACCGGGTCGGCGGTGATGCCGGCCGGCAGGCCGGAGAGGGAGAGGGCGATCGGCTCGCTGTGGCCGTCGAGGCGCTGCACGGAGACGGTCCATTTGGTCTCGCCGCCGGGGTGGACCTGGGGACGTTCGTTTGCGAGTTGGAGTGTGTAGGAGGGCTGCGGGGGGCGGACGAGGAGCTGATAGGGCGCGCGTTCGCCGGCCACCTGGACGGTATTGCGGAGCTCGACGGTGTATTCGCCGGCCTCTTTGAAAGTGTGCTGCAGACGGGGGTCGCGCTGGTAGAACTGGCCGCCGACGTAGTTGAAATCATCGTTCAGGGCGAGCTGCTTGCCGGCGTCGTCGAGCAGGCGCATGGTGAGGTCGACGGGGGAGCCGAAGCGCTGGCCGCGGACTGCGAAGACGAGTGTCTGGCCAGCCTGGGCGGTGAAGCGGTAGCGGTCGGGCTGGCGGTACTTGGCGACGCCGGGGATGGAGACGGGGGGCGAGATGCGATCGCCGCCGGGGTGGCGGGGTGTGGAATCGATGAGAAGTTCGACGGGGTTGGAGCGGCCGCCCGGGGTGAGAAGCGTGAGCTGCACCGAGCCGTTGGCGGTGGCGGCGGGGACGCGAAGGCGGGCGCGGGCCGAGGCGCCGTCCATCGACAGGATGGCCCCCGCGGCTCCTTCGAGGCGGGCTTCGCCGTAGAGGCCTTCGCCCAGGAGAGTGACCTCCTGCTCGACGCCGGGCGGGATGGCGAGCGGGGAGACGGTGTCGAGGTGCGGCGCCTGGCGGATATCGAGTTCGTAGGCGAAGGCGGGGTCGAGGCGGACGTGCGTGGGTTGGACGACGACGAGGTAGTCGCCGGCTTCGGCGAACTGGTGCGAGAGGAAGGGATCCCAGATGAACCGTTCTTCGTTGTAGTCGATTTTGGCGCCGTTGGCGTGGAGCAGAAAGAGGGCGGCGTCGAGGCCGTTGCCGTTGCGGGCGGAGCGGAGATCGAAGATCCAGCGGGAGCCTTTTTCGACGCGGATTTTGTAGAAGTCGAAGTCACCGTCGAGGTTCAGGCGGCCCATCACCGTGGCGGGGAGGGGGACGGGTTGGGCCTCGGCGGCGGTGGAGTTGGGTTCGTTTTCAAGGATGCGGGGCTGGTCGCTGACGCGGAGCAGCAGCGGGCCGCTGGCGCCGCGGGGGGTGACGACGTGGAAGGGGTGCTGACCGAAAGCGGCCGAGGCGGCGACGGTGACGCGCAGGCGGAGGCGGGTGGGTTCGGCGGCGAGGATTGCAGCGGCGGCGCCGGGTTGGTGGAAGAGGATGGCCTGGGCGCGGTCGAGGTGTTCGCCGAGGATCTCGGCTTCAAAGGTCGTGCCCGGCCGGGCGCCCATCGGGTAGACGGCGGCCGCGATGGGGAGGCGGTGTTGAACCGGATCGGCGCCCATCGCCAGACCAAGCGAGAGCGCGCAAAGGAGAAATCCCTTCATTTTTGAGGTGATGCTATCACAGGACTATCGGCCGTCGGCCAGGCCGCCCACCTTGCGGACCAGGATCTGACGCGACGGCCGTTCCACGATGCGGTAGAGGATCAGGCCGGCCAGGGCGGCGAGCACCCAGCAGAGTGGCATGAGCAGCCAATAGGTGGTGGGCGATGCGTGGCTGGCCGCCAGGATTGGGAAGACGAGTAAAGCGAACAGTTTGACCACCGGGCCATGGATCAGATAGAACGAGTAGCCGGTGCGGCCGAATCCGCCAATGAGAGACAGCAACGGCATCAGGGGGCGAAAGCCTTCGTACCGTTGCACCAGCAGGGTGATGCCGACGAGGCAGGAGGCGAGAATCAATCCGCTGGAGGTGAATAGTCCCCGTCTCGGGACGTCCGGCCAGGCGGAGCCCAGCGTTCCGGTTTCGAGCAGAATCCGGATGAGAAGGAAGAGCAGGCCGCCGGCTGCAAGCTTGAGCATCATGCGGGGCCACCGGGTTCGCCAGGAGTCGCGCGTCTGGGTTTCAAATACCAGGCAGCCGGCCGGAATGTAAGCGAAGCGGAGTGAGGGCGTGCCCCACAACAGGCCGGAGGCGAGCGAGAGGCCCGTCACGGCGGCCCAGATGGCCATCCGTTGGCCGAGAGAAAGTTCCCAGCGCCGGATGGCGAACCCGAGCAGGGGGAACAAGAGGTAGCCGGCCACGATGTAGCTGAGCGTCCAGGTGACGGTCAGGATCGGGTGGTCTGGAAACAAGCCCGGCAGCAGCAGCAGTTGCCGCAGCACGGTTGTCAGCGAGGCGTTGGCGACATCGGCGCGGGAGAATCCGGCGGCGATGTGGGCGAACGCGACAGCCATCAGGAGCACAGTGAGGTAGGGGATGTAGATGCGGACGAGGCGGAGGGCGACGAAGCGGGAGTAGGAGAAGCGGCCGCTGGCTACGTTGTTCGCGATGAAGAAGCCGCTCAGCAGCAGCAGCAGATTGGTGCCCGTACTACCGAGGCGCGCGGCGAGCCAACTGAGGGAATCTTCGACTCCCGTGGTTGCGGATTGCAGCGTGACAAAGCCGCCGTAGTGAAAGAGAAACACGATGGTCGCGGCGGCGGCTCGCAGTGCATCGAAGGCCGGGAGCCGCAGGGTGCGCGGCACCGCTTCCGTTCTGGTTTCCCGTGGCGGGGTAACGAGTTCGGGCATTGGGTATAGGACGAGCCTTTATTGTGTCAGGTTCGGGGCCGGAACGCGTGAGATCGAACTATGCAAGCAGTGTTGCGCGCGGCCGCGGTGGCGGGAGCGGATCTGGTGCTCTTGCTGGAGTTGAACGTTACCGGGTTTATGCCCAATCACCCGGTGGGTGATCCTGTGGCGTGGCTGGCCGAGGCGCTGCGCGGCGCTTGAAGTGCGCCGAACGGATGGACGGGGCGGCCGTGGCGGCATAGGCGCGGATGTCGTTGAGGGAGGGAGACTTCCTGGCGGCCGGGATGCTCGAAAACGCCGGGGATGTTTTGCATGACGCGCATGTGCCGCTGTTCGAGATGCCGTTTTGTAACGGCGGCGGGGCACCCGTGGTGGCGGAGTCGACGCGGCTGCTGGCGGTGCAGGGTTGTGAGATTGCTCTCTTTCCATTTGCGGCGGATCCGGCACCGGGGACGGCCGGGGCGCGTCCTTTGCTGTGGGCTCGGTGCGCGGAGAAAGGGGAGCGTGCAACTATCGCGGGAGGGTCGCGTTTGCGAGCGCGGACCAGAGGTGTCCGGGTGGGGCGATGGTGGTGGGGCCACGCGGGGCGGTGATCCGCGAGGAGGCCGATGGGTTGCTGGTGGCGGAGTCAACGGCAGAGCAGTTGCGGATGGCGCGCGCGGCGCTTGAATATACGGTCCCGTTCCGGCGTCCGATGTTGTATGGTTTGCTGGCCAAGCGTGGGGATTAGCTGTAGGGGGCGCCGTGTGGTTCCCGCAGCAGGGAGAGGACCTGGCTTTCGAGCGGGGCAAGGAGTTCGGCGGCCTCTTCCACCATGGGCATGGCGGTGAGCCAGACCGAGAGAGGGCGTGCTGCGCTGGGGATCTCGGCGGTCTGCACGATGCGGCCGCGGCGTGAGAGGTCCTCCCAGAGCGGGCGGGCGCAGGGATAGGCAAGACAGCTGATCACGCGATTCTCTCTCGCGAGGTTGGCATAGGCGAGCATTTGCAATAAATCGTGCCGGTGTGCCTCCTGCAACGTGGTGGCGGTGTAGCGCCAGTGGCTCTCCTGCAGATCTTCGAAGTGCCGCTTGTACTTGGCGTCGACGATCAGAGTCAGCCCGGGCCATTCGAGGATCAGATCCGGCACGAGCGTGCGCTGCGAGCCGAGAGAGCCGGGTTGCCAGTGCAGGGCGGCGACTGTTTCGTTCTTGCGTCCGCTGCGGAGTCTTCCTCCGGTTCGGCGCGCCAGCGCGGCGAACTGCGTCTCCACCCAGGCTTCGAAAAAGCGGTCCATGGGCAGCACCCAGGGTATTCCTTCGAGCTCACTCAAACCGGCCAGCCCCCGGTCTTCAACGGTCCAATCGATCGCCTGGAGCCCCTCGCGGAACGGCAGCGGCAGCAACGGACGCCGGCTCCAGGTCTGGAGCATCCCGGGAGCCGGGGCCACCGCGGAAACTCCGCGGAGTGCGGCCAGCAGATCCTCGGCAAGGGCAATCAACGTGCCGACAAACCCTCCCCGCATCCGCTGCCCTGCGAGGGACCGGGCGTGGCGCTCCACCGTGTAGCGGATAGCGGAGAGCAGGTGGCGATCGTCGCGCAACTCCGGGAACGTGCACGGAATGGAGGTTAAGCGGCCGAAAGGGATGCGGGCGCGGGAGTAAGCGGTCCAGTCGACTTGGCCGCGCGGCGCCGCCAGGTCTTCGGTGGCGGTTTCAAACCGCCGCGCCAGCGACTGCAGGAGCGCCTTCATGCGAACGAGCACCATCGAGGAAAGCACCCAGGGCGGCACGCGGCGCTCGGAGCGGCGCAGGAGAGGGAGGCGCAGCGGTTAGGGCGCCACGCGCCAGCCCATGTGGGCCAGCAGCGGACCGATGCCGGCCCATGGAAAACGCGGTTGGACGACCAGGCCGAAGTCGGGGCGAGCGGTCGTTGGCGACAGCAGCGGAATCGCCCCGACCTGATTGCCGGCCTGGAAGCTGAGATGCACCTGGCTGCCGTCGAAGCGCGATGCAAGCTGGACATCGAACCGGCGCAGGAGTGGTTCGTTCAACCGGGCAAATTGCTCGGCCAGGCGCGCGGCCGTAGGTGCGTCGGTTCCGGTGAACAGCGCCGCGGCCGGCAGATCTCGCGGGGATTGGTCGGCGAGTTCAATGCACGGATTCCGCTCCCGGGGCGGGGCTTGGAGCGGAGCGGTCCTTACGCCTTTGCTTGCAGCCATTGGAGGTAGCCCCGCATGGATTCGGCAAAACTGCCGACGTAGCCCTGCGCGAGATACTCCTCAAGCAATGGCGCGAGGTTGGTTCGCAGTGCCCTGGGGGCTTCCGCCGGGTCAGCCTCGAGGAAGTACGAGTGCCCGGGCACTAGCGGCAGGGGGTCATCGCCGGCGAACTCCACAAACAGACTCACCAGGCGCGTAAAGGCATCGACCATCAAAGGGCAGCTGTTCGCGCTGACCACGCTCGTGCGCGGCCACAGCGACAGAAACGCGAAGCGGCGGCGGACTGCGGCATCCACCAGCGCTATACTGCGGTCCGCCGAGTTCATGGTGCCGAGCAGATGGAGATTAGGCGGCAGGTGGAGACGACGGCGGAAGGGCGGACCAAAATCGTAGGGAAGTTCGATGGCGCGGGGCCCGTCGGCATGCGCTTCGAGCAGGAAGAGGCCTTCGCCCAGTACCTTGCCGAGATCGGCGCGATTAATCTCGTCGATGTGGAGCAGATAGGGGCGCGATGGATCTTCGAGAGCGGCTGCCGCGGCTCGCATCAGGAAGCCGGGTTCGGGTGCGAAACGCAGGCCCAGTGTATCGCCCGCGTGCTGCGGAGCGAGGCCCCCGACGAAGGATTCGTAGGTGGTGTTGGCGTGGAACTGAATCGACTGTCCGTGGCCTTTGTAAACCCCGCGCAGCAGATTCACCGCCAACCGTGTCTTGCCGGTGCCCGGCGGGCCCTGCAGAATCACGAAGCGGCGCCGACCGAGCAGACCGGCTACAGTGCTCTCTTCAACGCCCGGCATTAGGTGGTCGAACCACGCGGCTTCCATCGCCTTCGCCTGGTCTCTGTATTTGGCCAACGGTTGGTGGCCCCGCTCGGCGAACAGCAGATCGACACAACTGGTCACGGCGGCATGAGTAGCCGCGCGGTCTGCCGTGGGACGGAAGAGCAGATAGACCTCCTTGCCATAACGCTTGAGGGCATCCCAATGCTCTTGCCAGTCGTGCAGGAGGTCGCCCGGAAGCTCTTCGTCGGTCCGGGTGGGATCCTGCTTGGCCCAGGCGACTCTCTCGCCGCGGCCATACTCGGCGTTCAGCCAGGCGGCGATGGCCCGGGCCTTCCGCGCATGGCCGGGCCGGCCCAGGATGGCTTCGTCGGGAGATAGCCCGTCGGTGCCGACGACGAGACCGGCGAGACAGGGGCCCTCCTTCGAGGGGAAAACAACAAAGCTGGTGCCGCGATAGCGTCCGGAGCGCGGATTGTCTTTGTGAATGATCGCGGCGTAGGAGACGCCCTTGTCGTCCTTCATCTCCGGCGAGCGAAGCTGCACATCGTTCCTGGCCTTCTCCGCGTAGCGGCCGGAGCCCGCGCCGAAGAGGCCTTCGAACCATCGTTGGTTGGCTTCTTCCCAAGAGGCGGCAGTGCCCTGATGAACGAGATCGACCAGCACCTCAAGGCTCATAGAATACTCCGCCCACCAGGCTAGCGAACTTTCGCCGGTTCGATGTGCTGCCCCGCAGTTGATCTTAAAGTAGAAGGATGTTCCGGACTCTCGCTCTTGTCCTCCTCGCCGCCGCCCCGGCCCTCCCGGCCACCTACGACGTCGTCATTTACGGTTGTACCTCCGGCGCGATCACCGCCGCCGTCCAGACGAGGAAAATGGGCAAATCGGTCGCCCTCGTCTGCCCCGAAAAACACCTCGGCGGGCTCACCGCCGGCGGCCTGGGCTGGACCGACTCCGGCAACAAAGCCGTCATCGGCGGTCTGTCGCGTGAGTTCTACCACCGCGTCTGGCGCCACTACGCCCAACCCGCCGCCTGGAAGTGGCAGCCGCAGTCTGCGTTCGGCAACAAAGGGCAGGGCACCGTCGCGCTCGATCAGGCGGCCCGCACCATGTGGATCTTCGAGCCCCACGTCGCCGAACGCGTCTACGAAGAGTGGGTCAAGGAGATGCGCATCCCTGTCTTTCGCAACTCCTGGCTCGACCGCGCGAACGGCGTCAAAAAATCCGGCGGCCGCATAAGCTCCATCACCATGCTCAATGGCAAAACCTACGCCGCCCGCATGTTCCTCGACGCCACCTACGAAGGCGACCTGATGGCCGCCGCCGGCGTCAGCTATCACGTCGGCCGCGAGTCGATGCAGCAGTACGGCGAAAAGTGGGCCGGGGTGCAGACCGGCGTCCTCCACCACCGCCATCACTTCGGCGTGCTACCCACCAAAATCTCCCCCTACGTCATCCCCGGCGACCCCCGCAGCGGCGTCCTGCCTCGCATCAGCACCGAACCGCCGGGCGACTACGGCGCGGCCGATAAGAAAGTGCAAGCCTACTGCTTCCGTCTCTGCCTCACGCAAGTAGAAAAGAACCGCGTCCCCTTTCCAAAGCCCGCCGGCTACGACCCCCGCGAGTACGAACTGCTCGCCCGCATCTACGACGCCGGATGGACCGAGACCTTCCAGAAGTTCGACGCCATCCCCAACGCCAAAACCGACACCAACAACCACGGCCCCTTCAGCAGCGACAACATCGGCCGCAACTGGGACTATCCGGAAGCCACCTACGCCCGCCGGCAGGAGATCTTCGACGAGCACGTCCGCTACCAGCAGGGCTGGCTCTACTTCGTCGCCAACGACCCGCGCGTGCCCGCCGCCGTCCGCGAGGCGATGAGCCGCTGGGGCCTCGCCAAGGACGAGTTCAAGACGACGGGCCACTGGCCCCATCAGATGTACATCCGCGAGGCCCGGCGCATGATCGGCCGCTTCGTCATGACCGCCAGCGAACTGACCAAGCAGCGGCCCACGCCCGAGCCCATCGGCATGGGTTCCTATGGCATCGACTCGCACAACATCCAGCGCTACATCACACCCGAAGGCTATGTGCAGAACGAAGGCGACATCGGCGTCAGCACGAACGGGCCGTACCAGATCGCCTACGGCTCGCTCGTGCCGAAGAAGGAGCAGGTGGAGAACCTGCTCGTGCCGGTGTGTCTATCGAGTTCGCACATCGCCTACGGCTCCATCCGCATGGAGCCGGTGTTCATGATTCTGGGCCAGTCGGCGGCGACGGCGGCCGTGATGGCGATCGACCGGGGTATCGCCGTGCAGGACGTGCCGTACGCCGAACTGCGCAGCCAGCTTGAGAAAGACGGCCAGGTGCTCGCCTATCAGGCGCCGGCCAAATAGCCAAGCTGGTCGAGGAAGGCCACCATCCGCGCCGTCGTCTTTTCGAAGAACTCATTGTTGCCGCGACCGTAGTTGAAGAAGCCGTGGGTCTGGCCGGGATAGCGAACCAGTTCGCAGGCGATGCCGAGGGAAACGGCGCGTTCGCGGTAGAGTTCGATGGAGGCGATCGACACCGTGGTGTCCGCCTCGCCGTGGAAGATGAGGGTGGGCGGGCCGTTGCGCTGCAGTTGGTGGTAGGGCGAAAGCTCCGCCGGCGGCACGCCGAAGCGTTTGGCGTCGAGCCGGATGGGATCCTGGGGCAGCTCCGCCCCGGCCACCGCGCCAAGCACCAGCACCGGGTTGAACAGCACGAGGGCGTTGGGCTGCGAGCTGACGGCGAGATCCTCGCCCGGCTCCTCAAAGCCGCGGACCGCGGCCGTCGCGGCGGCCAGGTGGCCGCCCGCCGAGCCGCCACCGGCCGCAATCCGGTTCGGGTCGATGCCGAGCCGCCGCGCGTTCGCGCGGACGTAGCGCAGGGCCGACTTGGCATCGCGCACGCACGCGTCCGCCTTCACCTGGTGGCGCGTGGCGACGCGGTAGTCAGCCAGAATGGCCACCATGCCGCGAGCCCGCAGCAGCTTGGCGTGCGGCGCGAATTGCCCCGGCGTACCGCTCGACCAGCCGCCGCCGAAAAAGAACACGATGGCCGGTCGCGGCTGCGCGTTGGCGGCCGGTTCCGGGGAGAAGATCCAGAGCCGCAGCCGCGTCTCCCCCACCGTCTTGTAGACCTCCTCCTGCGAGCCCGGCAGGACAGGCGGATACTGGGCGGCCAGCGGCAGGGCGGCGAGAAGCAGAGCCAGAGCACGAAGCATGGTTTTGCTAGTGTAAAGGCAATGCGGACCGTATATCTAGCTGCCCTTTTTGCCGCCGCCCTCGGCGCGGCGGACCCCAACACGCTCACTGCCGAAGAAAAAGCCGCCGGCTGGAAGCTGCTCTTCGACGGCAAGTCGATGAAGGGGTGGAACGACCTTCGCCAGCAGACCCCGCCGGGCGACTCCTGGACGATTGAAGACGGCTGCCTGAAGGCGGTTCCCCATCCGAAGCTGCGAGAGGATCTGTTCACCGCGGCCAAATTCGGCGACTTCGAACTGGCCTTTGAATGGAAGGTTTCCCCCGGCGGCAACAGCGGGTTGAAGTATCGCATTCAGGACCGCTTCTGGCTCGACGAGCGCCGCATGAAGGAGTACAAAAAGTTTGAAGACCTCGCCAACGACTCCGCCCGCAAGCGCAACGGCACCCGCGCCACCGGCACGCAGGAGTACATCGTCGGCTTCGAGTATCAGGTAATCGACAACGGCGCCCATCGCGATGCCCAGCGCGGCGCCTACTACCAGGCCGGCGCCCTCTACGGCATGGTTCCCGCCGCGCAGCCGGCCTCGAAGCCCGTGGGCGAGTTCAACCAGGCCCGCGTGGTCGTCAAAGGCAAGCACTTCGAACACTGGCTGAACGGCGTCAAGGTGGCCGAAGGCGACATGAACGCCCCGGCGGCGCTGGCCAAAACCGCCGACCGCTGGACGAAGGAGTCGCCCATCTATCAGGCGCTCGCCAACCAGCCGCAGCAGCTCTGCCCCGTGGCCCTCCAAAACCACGGCGACGCGGCCTGGTTCCGCAATATCAAAATCCGTCCGCTCGGGAAATAGCCATGGAACATCTTCCGCTCGGCCGACTCTGCTACGAGTTCAACCGGCTCGATGAGCCCCGCCTGCGCGTCCCGGCTGGCGCCCGCATCCGCGTCGAGAGCCAGGACGCCTTCTCCGGCCAGATTCGCACCGAAGCCGACGTGCGAAACAAAGCCACCATGCCGTACTCGAACCCCACCACCGGTCCGATCTACGTCGAAGGCGCCGAGAAAGGCGATACCCTCGCGGTCACGATTCATCGCATCCACCCCACCCTGGGCCAGTGCTTCACGCGCACCTCCGACCCCAAAATGCTCGCCGAGTGGCTCGGCACGGACTGCCCGCCCGGCACCCACGTCTGCGAAATCTCCGACGGCGTTATCCACTGGAGCGCCCACGCCAAGATCCCCTACCGGCCTATGCTCGGCTGCATCGGCACCGCGCCCGACTGGGGCGCGCCCACCACCAACCCCGCCGGCCCCCACGGCGGCAACATGGACATCGTCGAAGTGGCCGAAGGCGCCACGCTGTATCTGCCCGTGTTCGTCCCCGGCGCCCTGCTCTATCTCGGTGACGCCCACGCCGCCATGGGCCACCGTGAACTCTCCGCCTCGGGCCTGGAGATGCCGGCCGAAACCGACATCACCGTCGATGTCCGGAAGGGCTGGACCATTCCCGGCCCGCGCCTCGAAACAGCGGACGAGATCGTCTGCATCTCCTCGGCCGCGCCGCTCGAACGCGGCATCGCCCAGGCCTACGCCTGGCTGATTCTCTGGATGGAGCAGGACTACGGCTGGAACCGCTGGAAAGCCTATGATCTGCTCACCCACACGGGCCGGATCTCGGTAGGCTACTACCAGTCCGGCGCCGTGGCCGCCAAGGTCGCCAAGAGGTACCTGTGAGCGGGTCGCGGATCCGGCAGGTGGACGTCTTCGCCATCCGCGCGCCGCGCAAGGAGGCCGTTCGCTCCGGCTTGAATCTGGCCGACCCCGTCACGGCTTCCGAGTTCGGCGTCGTGCGCCTGCTCACCGAAGACGGCGTCGAAGGCCTCGGCGAAATCTCCATCACCTTCCCGCGCATCGGCCACTCGCTCTGCCACGCCGCGCGGAAGCTGATCGCGCCCGCCATCACCGGCCTGGATGCCCTGGCCATCCCCACCGTGCTCGCCGAAGTCGACCGCGTGCTCGGCGGCGAGTTGAGCGCGCCTTACCTGCGCGCCGCCTTCGAAATGGCCCTGCTCGACGCCACCGGCCGCCACTTCGGCGTCCCCGTCTGGGCGCTGCTCGGCGGCCGCCGCCGCGACCGGGCCGCGCTCGCCTGGGGCATCTATCAGAAGTCCCCCGACGAGATGGCCGCCGATGCGGCAGCCGGCCGCGCGGCCGGCTTTCAAGCCATCAAGCTGAAGGTGGGCCGCGAGCTGGCCGCCGACCTCGCGGCCGTTACCGCCGTCGCCCGCGCCGTCGATGTGCCGCTGCGTCTTGATGCCAATATGGCCTGGCGCACGGTGCCCGAAGCCGTCCGCGCCATGCGCACCCTCGCCGACGCCGCGCCCGTGGCTTGGTTCGAACAGCCGCTCGGCCGCCGCCATCTCGAAGGCCTGCGCGCCCTGCGGCTCCAGACCGGTCTGCCGGTGATGGCCGACGAAAGCTGCCATACCCTGCGCGATGCCTATGAACTGGCCCGCGCCGAAGCGGCCGATGTCTGGAACGTCTACGTGACCGAAGCCGGCGGCCTCCGCTCCGCCGCCGAAATCTTCGCGCTGGCCGCCGCCGTCGGCGTGCCGTGCATCCTGGGGAGCCAGGCCGAAATGGGCATCGCCACGGCGGCCTGCGCCCATCTGGCCGTCGCGCTGCCGGAACTGCCCTACCCGATTGAAACCTTTGGTCCCCTGCGCTACGAGCGCGACATCATCACGGGCGCCGGGATGATTGCGCAGGGCTGGCTCACGCCGCCGCCCGGCGCGGGGCTGGGCGTCGAGCTCGATTGGGATGCGATACGAACCATGGAGGTAAAGGAATGAGTGACAGAAAGATCATCGATTGCCACACCCATTTGATGTGGTATCCGGACCACATCAGCGAGCAGTATGCCGAAGAGGCGCTGGCTTCCAAGCTCGTCAAGCTGAAGCGCAGCGGCGGCCTCGCCTACTCCGCCAATCTCAACAAGCACGTCTATGACTCGACGCCGGAGACGCACTGGAAGGCCTCTGAAGAGATGTCCCACGTCGTCGTCTTCGGCCTCCAGGCCAAGGCCTGCGGCCTCGATATCCCGAACGAAGTCATCGCCGAGTATGTGGCCCAGCATCCGGAAAAGATGGAGGGCTGGGCCAGCGTCGATCCCAACCGGCCCGACTGCATCGAGCATCTCGACTACTGCGTCAACACGCTCAAGTTGAAGGGCCTGAAGCTGGGCCCCGTCTACCAGCACTTCGATCCGCAGGACCGCAAACACTGGCCGTTCTTTAAGCGGGTCCAGCAGCATGGCCTGCCCATCATGTGGCACCAGGGCACCACGTTCCCCTCCGCCGCCAAGCTCAAATGGGGCCTGCCGCTGCAGCTTGAGGACCTCGCCATGGACTTCCCGGATCTGAAGATGATCATCGCGCATCTGGGTCATCCCTGGGAGACCGATCTCATCGTCCTGATCCGCAAGTGCCCCAATCTGTACGCCGACATCAGTGCGGTTCACTATCGCCCCTGGCGCTACTGGCAGGCGATGGTTACCGCCATGGAGTACGGCGTCGAACACAAAATCCTGCCCGGGTCCGATTTCCCGTCCGGCACCATGGCCAACATCATCGCCGGCCTGCGCAATATCAATCAGGTCGTGGCCGGCACGGGATTGCCCAAGATCCCCGACGAAGTGCAGGACATGATCCTGTACGAAAACTGGAAGGCCTTCTTCCCGTACTGGGCTTAGCGACCGGCGACGGCGCGCCGCTCGAGAAGCGCCGGCAGCAGTCCAAAGACGAGCAGCGCGCCGTAGTAGGCCACGGCGGGCAGCGGGTCGCGGTGCAGAAACACCGCGGCCACCGTCATCTGCCGCAGAAACACCCCCACCCCCGTCTCCGCGCCCAACAAAATCGCCAGCGCCAGCAATCCCGCTGGCAGCGCCGCCCCCGGCCGAAGACGCGGCTGCAGCCACCGGGCCGCCCGCCAAACCACCAGCAGCATCAACGGCGTTTCGAGCAGTTCGGCACGGGATGCCCCCACCCACGGCGTGACAAACAGCGTGCGCACCACCCCCAAAACGAAACCGGCCCCGAAAACCAGAAAAAAGTAGACGAGGCCGGCGCGCAGGGGACCCATTCTAGAACCCGATGGTGATCATCGCCTCAATCTGATTCTTCTTGCTCACCGTCGAGAACGAGTTGAACGTCTCGCCCATCCAACGGGTATACCGAACGCTCGGCACGACGCGAATGCCAAACGGGTCGATCAACTGTCCGCCGAAACCGGCAATCACGCCGCGTACCCCGTTGGTCGCCTTCGTCGGGTTGCAGCAACCCGGCTCGTCGGCGCCGAGCACGGTCGTGACGGTCGACCTGATGTTCGAAACATTCCGTTGCACGATGCCGCCTTCAAGAAACCAGCGGTGCCCCGGGCGCGTTCTGTTCTTGCCGAAGTAGCGCACGGTCACCGGGATGTCGATGAAACGGGCGCGTGTATCCTCGAAAATGTTCGCATAGCGCCGGTCGTCAATCGCCGTCGTGGGGTTGTCCACCCCGCTCAGCACTTCGCCGTTGCGCGTGAAGGCCACATTGCGCAGCACCGCGCCAACCGTCACCGCAAAGCGGTTGGTGACCGCAATCTGCAGCGTGCCGTTGTAGCCCACCCGCTTCCGCACCGCCGTCGTCGAATAGTTTCCCGTCGCCGGCGGAGTCGTCGTCGTAAGGGACTTGTCGCCATTGTTGATCGTATCGAGCACGATCACCGAAACGCCCACGCCCAGGCTCAGGCGGCGAACGTAGTTGATACGCTTCTCGGTGCTCTGCGTATTGCTTGAAGAGGGTGCGGGCGTCGGCGCCTGCGCCTGCAGTCCGGGCACGCCCAGACAGAACATCGCCAGCAGGGTGGCGGACCATTTCGAAATTTTCAACATGCGCGTATCTGCGATTTTAGCGTACCCGTGATACAACCTTTAGACCATGACTCCCAGCCGGACTCGTTACAAAGTTCTCGCCTTCGGGGTGGCGCTCGCCGCCATCACCTACATGGACCGCATTGCGATCTCCATCACGTCGAAGCAGGTCTCCCGCGATTTGGGCCTCACCGACCAGCAGATGGGCTTCGTTTTCAGCGCGTTCACCCTCGCCTACGGGCTGTTTGAAATCCCCACCGGATGGTGGGGCGACAAGGTGGGAACCCGCAGCGTCCTCATGCGCATCGTCACGTGGTGGAGCGCCTTCACCATGCTCACCGCCGCCGCCTGGAGCTTCGGAAGTCTACTCGTCATCCGGTTTTTATTCGGCATCGGCGAGGCCGGCGCTTGGCCCAACTCCGCCAAAACCTTCTCGCGCTGGTTCCCGAAAACCGAACGCGGCCGCGCGCAGGGCATCTTTTTCATGGGCGCCCACGGCGGCGGCGCCTACTCGCCCCTGCTCATCGCCTGGCTCCTCACGTTCATGGAGTGGCGAACCGTCTTCCTCGTGCTCGGCTCGGTCGGCTTCGTCTGGGCCCTGCTCTGGTACCGCTGGTTTCGCAGTGAGCCGGCCGACCATCCCGAAGTCAACGCCGCCGAACTCGCGCTGATTCTCGAAGGCCGCGAGGAGCAGGCCGGACACGGCAACGTCCCCTGGCTCAATATCCTCAAGGATCCCAACGTCCTGCTGCTCTGCGTCATGTACTTCATCCAGAGCTACGCATTCTACTTCTACCTCACCTGGATGCCCACCTATCTCGAACGCATCCGCGGCTTCAAAGCCACCGACCTCGGCCTGTTCGCCGGCGCGCCGATGGTCGCCTGCATGGTCGCTGACCTCACCGGCGGCCTCGCCACCGACGCCATCACCAAACGCTTCGGCCTCCGCCTCGGCCGCACCATCGCCGGCGGCAGCGGCTTCATCTTCGCCGGCCTGTTCACCCTGCTCGGCGCCTCGGCCGCCGACCCCACCACCGCCGCCCTCTATCTCGCCCTCGGCGCCGGCTGGGGCGCCTTCTGCCTCGGCGCCGCCTGGGGCACCTGCATGGACATCGCCGGCCCCCACGCCGGCGTCGTCGGCGCCGTCATGAACACCGCCGGCCAGGTCGGCGGCTTCCTCAGCCCCATCGTCCTCGCCACGCTGATCCGCGAGACCGGCGATTGGAATACCCCGTTGAACATCACCGGCGTCATGCTAGTCGGCGCCGCCCTCTGCTGGGTGTTCATCAACCCGAACCGGCGCATCCGCTTACACTAGCCCTATGCGTCTCCTCTGCTCGCTTCTGCTGCCCGTGATGCTCTGCGGACAGGCGGCCAAACCGCCCGCCGAACCGGCCCCTGTCCAAAAGAAAAACTCCATCACCCTCGGCGGCCGGACCCTGCAGTACACCACCACCACCGGCCGCCTCCCCCTCCTCAACGAAGCCGGCGAGCCCGAAGCCCACGTCTTCTTCGTCGCCTACACCCTCGACAATCCGCCCGCCGCCCCTCGCCGCCCGCTGATGGTCGCCTTCAACGGCGGCCCCGGCTCGGCCTCCGTCTGGCTCCACCTCGGTGTCCTCGGCCCCCGCTACATCCCCCTGCGCGACGACGGCTCCTACCCGCCGCCCCCCTATCAGGTAACCGACAACCCCCACACCTTCCTCCCCTTCACCGACCTCGTCTTCGTCGACCCTGTCGGCACCGGCTACTCGCGCGCCGCCAAGCCCGAACTCGGCAAGAAATTCTGGAGCGTGCCCGGCGACATCGCCAGCGTCGGCGAATTCATCCGCCTCTATCTTGGCAAGTACAACCGCTGGAGCTCGCCGCTTTACCTCACCGGCGAAAGCTACGGCACCTTCCGCGCCGCCGGCCTTGCCAGCTGGCTCGTCGACCGCGGCATCGCCTGCCACGGCATCGTCCTCGTCTCCTCCATCCTGCAATACCAGACCGCCCGCTTCGACCGCGGCAACGACCTGCCCTACCCGCTCTTCCTGCCCACCTACACCGCCATCGCCTGGTATCACAAAAAGCTCCCCGCCCCGCTCCAACAGGCCGGCCTCAAAGAAGCCACCGCCGAAGCCGAAAAGTTCGCCCTCAACGAATACCCCGTCGCCCTCATGAAAGGCGACCGCCTCACCCCCGCCGAACGCGCCGCCACCCTCGATAAGCTCAGCCGCCTCACCGGCCTCTCCAAAGACTACCTCGAACGCAACAACCTCCGGCCCAGAATCATGCAGTTCACCAAGGAACTCCGCCGCGCCGAAGGCAAAATCGTCGGCCGCCTCGATGGCCGCCTCACCGCCACCGAAGGCAACGACAGCGACGAAACCCCCAGCTTCGACCCCTCCCTCACCGCCATCCGCGCCCCCTACACCGCCGCCTTCAACGACTACGCCCGCCGCGAACTCGCTTACGAGTCCGACCTCCACTACTACATCCTCGGCGGCGGCATCGGCCCCTGGGACTACGGGCCCGCCGGCCAGAACCGCTACGTCGAAACCGCCGACTCCCTCCGCGACGCCTTCGCCAAAAACCCCTATCTCAAGGTCTACATCGGCTCCGGCTACTACGACCTCGCCACCCCCTACTTCGCCACCGACTACACCTTCAGCCACATGGGCCTGCCCGCCGAGTACCGCAGAAACATCACCACCCGCCTCTACGAAGCCGGCCACATGTTCTACAGCGTCAAAGGCGCCCTCGCCCGGTTCACCCAGGACATCGAAGCCTTCGTCACCCGGCCGTAAACCCCGCCTCCGCCGCCAGCGCGTCCAGCGCCGCAAACAGCGCCTTGTTCGTCTTCACCCGCGGCGGCGCCAGCACCGGCCCCGTCGCGCCCACCCGCAGACCCCACCGGAACGCCAGATAGTTCTCTCCCACCCGCGTGTACGGCGCCAACTGCACCGTCCCCCGCCACCGGCACGGCGTGATGATCGGGCCCTCTTCAGCATTGCCGAAGGCGTGGAACTCCCCCCGCAGCCAGAACTGCCCCACCAGCGCCGCCGTCAACGCGTCCAGCTCGTCGTGTTGGATCCGCCGCTCCGGAACCGTCAACCCGTAATCGATCAACCCCTGCCGCAGCGCCCCCAGGTCCGTCTTCTTCCGCGGAATCCCCAGCGCGTCCTGCGCCGATCCCGGAAAGCCCTCAATCACCGGCAACCCGGCCGCCGCGAATGCCCGGGCCAGCGCCATGCCCCGCTCCGTCAGCCGCACCATCGACGGCAGCAGGCACGGATACACCCCAATCCGCAGCGCCATCATCTCCCGCTCCGCGTCCCGGATAATCGAACCCCGCTCCCGCGGCAAACCCAGCGGAGAATCGAGCGAAACCACCGCCGGCCCCGCCGCGAGCGTCGCCTCCACGAGTTCGGCATCCGTCCGCAACAGGCGCAACTCCGCCTCCCGGTCCCGCAGGCAGGCCCACCCGCTCGGCTTCTTCTCACTGCCCGTCAGGTCAATGCCAACCGCGATCACCGGCGCTTAACAGAAGCCTGCCGGAGAAAACTGATCCCCCCCAGCACGGTTGCTAGTGCGCCGACCAGAAAAAAGAGGGAAGCCTGCAGGTCTTCCGGGCCGTCATAATAGCGGCTGGACCATAGACCCCGCGCCACCAGCCCCACCACCGCCAGCGTCCAAGGCAAGAACAAAAATTTAACCTTTCCCGTTGCCGCCAACCCTGTTGCAATCAGCCCGATAGCCGATAACCTCAGTAGCCAGGCTTGCAGCTCCTGGCCCGTCCAGGGAAGCACGTCGATCGTCATCTGTGTGCTGCCCACCAACCAGCCAACAAACGCCATCGCCAGGCAAAAAAGGCAGAGAACCCCATGAAACAGAACACTGTAACCGCGCAAGAGAGCTTGAACCATCAGATCATTCCTTCGGGCAAACGCTCATTGTACCAGCGCCTGATGGCGTGCGGACGCACCGCCGCGCTCGTCGCGCTTTTGGTCTGGCCCGCCGCGGCCCAGTTGACCGTCGCCCAGAAGCTCGCCGACTTCCAGTCGCTCGTCTCGCTCTACGCCAAACAGTACGCGCCCTATGAATGGAAGCGCGATACCCAGGGCTTTGATCTCTACAACGTCGCCCCCTGGGTGGACCGGATCCGGCGCACCACCGACGATCTCGAATACCTCCAGACTCTCGCCGAGTACGTTGCTGCTTTCAACGATATCCACTCCTCCTACTCGGTCCGGTCGGAATTTGTCGCCGACCTGCACCTGTACACCGATATCTACGATGGCCGCGTGCTCATCGAACAGATCGACCGGACCTACCTACCCGTCTCCCGCTATCCCTTTGAGGTGGGCGATGAGATCGTTCTGTTTGACGGCCGCCCCGCCATGGACGTCGTCAAGGAGATCGCCAAGGTCGTCCGCTTCGCCAACGAACGGTCCACCCTGCGCTTCGCCGCCGACTTCCTCGTCTACCGGCCCCAGACCAAACTGCCGTTTGCTTCGCGTCTCGGCGATTCAGCCAGCCTGCTGGTCCGCCACGCCGATGGCACCGAACAGACCTACTCCATTGACTGGGATAAAACCGGCTATCCCGTAACCAAACTCGGCCCCGTGCCCAACGTCCCCTTCCCGGCCAACCTGGCGGGCAGCCAGCCGTCCCCCCAACTCGCGGAGTCTGAACGGCGGCAAATCGTCACCACCAAGGCCCGCCGCCTGCGGGAGCGTCTCGAAAGCAACATGGTGCTGGACGGGGTGCGCCATCTCGCCGGTTTCGGCAGCCGGACGCCCGTCTTCCGTCTCCCCTCCGATTTCGTGCAGCGCCTCGGCCGCAATCGTTCGGACTACTTCTACTCGGGCACCTACGAAAGCGGCGGCAAGCGCATTGGCTATATCCGCATCGGCGACTTCCTGCCCGTCGACTACTCGCTGCTCTTCCTCGCCGTCCGCCAGTGGGCTGCCGAAATCGCTTTCTTCAAGGCGAATACCGACGGCCTCGTCGTCGACGTCATGCGCAATCCCGGCGGCTTCGGCTGTTACGCCACCCAGCTGATGGGCTACCTCACCACCAAGCCCTACTTCACCTTCGGCAACGAACTGCGCCCGACGCTCGAATTCGTGCAGGCGTTCTATGACTCCGCCCAGGTCACCACGGAGGATGGCTTCGAACCTTGGGAGATCAAGATGTTCGAGGGCGCCTACCGCGACGTCCTGGCCGCCTTTGGCGAAAACCGCGGCCGCACCGGCCCGCTCCCCTTCTGCTCGGCCTCCCTCGAGGCGACCCCGGCCCTCGACCGCTCGCTCGCGCCGCTCGGCTACAACAAGCCGATTCTCCTGCTCGTCGACGAGTTCTCTACCTCGGCCGGCGACATCTTCGCCGCCATGGCCCAGGACAACGGCATCGCCAAGCTCTATGGCTACCGCACGGCCGGCGCCGGCGGCACCGTCACCGGCAGCCTCGTTGGCTTTTACTCGGAAGGCGGAGCAAGCGCCACCATCTCGCTCGTCACCCGCGCCCGCGCCTACACCGCCCCCGGCTATGCCACCACCAGCTACATCGAAAACATTGGCGTTCAGCCCGATATTCCCGCCGATTACATGACCCGCGACAATCTCATGAACCGCGGCGCTACCTTCGTCGAGGGTTTCTCCCAGGCCATTGTGAACCTGATCACGGAGGGGGCGAAGGACTAGGGTAAAGATTAGGGTGTTGCGCTTGGGTTACGCGTCCCCTACAATCAGTCGAAAGCGTTATGGTGAATCGGTCGCAATTTGCTGAGCGGGCCCGTTCCATCCTGCACTCAATTGTAGAAACTTACATCGAGTCCGGAGAGCCCGTAGCGTCGCGTACCATCGCCAAAGCCGGCGGCCACCTGAGCCCGGCCACGGTTCGCAACGTCATGGCCGACCTCTATGACGAAGGCTATCTCGCCCAGCCCCACACCTCGGCTGGGCGTATCCCTACCGTCAAGGCCTTTCGCAGCTACGTCCAGACGCTCACCACCCGGCGGCCCTCGCTCGGCGAAGTGCAGCGCATGCGCAGCGAACTGCGCCGCGCTGAAAGCATGGAGGGGCGTCTTGAAATGTCCAGTCATCTCCTCACCGAGATGACGCACAACGTCGGCATTGCGGCATCCATCCCCACCAAGTCGCAGACCCTCGCCCAAATCGAACTCCTCCTGCTCGCCGACCGCCGCGTCCTCATGGTGGTCGAAACCCGGGACCATCGCGTCAGCAACCGCGTCGTCGGCCTCGATCAGTCCGTCACCCAGGACGAACTCAACGCCGTTCGCAACTATTTCAACGAAAACTTCAAGGGTTGGACGCTTTCTCGCATCCAGGTCGAACTCCGCGACCGCCTCGCCCAGGAGCGGGCCATGTACGACGCCATGCTCCAGCGCCTGGAGATGCTCTACCAGAAGGGGCTGCTCGAAGTCGGCCTCACCCCGGAGGTGCATCTCGACGGAACCTCCAACCTGTTCCTCATCGACCTCGCCCTCGACAAGGAAAAACTCCGCGACCTGTTCCGTACGCTCGAAGAAAAGCAGCGTCTTCTCGCCCTGCTCGAACGCTTCCTCGAAGCCCAGCCCGGCGCCGTCGGCGTCCAGGTCGGCCTCGGCGATGTTCACCCGAGCATGGAGGAGCTGAGCTTGATTGGCCTCACCGTCACCCTCCCCACCGGCCTCGCCACCAAGTTCGCCGTCCTCGGCCCCCTGCGCATGAACTACTCCCAGGTCATGGCCGCCGTCTTTCAGGTCGGCGCCACCGTCGAATCCCTTTCTGAGTAGCCCCTGTCAAAACCGGTAGGCGGGGCGATACACTGGAACGGTGAGCCTGGATATGGAAAACAAAGAGGGCGCCCCCAGCGAGCCGCCGTCCGAAAACACCGCCCCGAACCTGCTCGCCGAGCGGGATGCCTTGATCGCCGAAAAGACCGAATTGCAGAATTTGCTGCTGCGCCAGCGCGCCGATTTTGAAAACTTCCGTCGGCGAACGGAAAAAGAGCGCATGGAGTCCAGTGAGTACGCCGCCATGGAGGCCGTCCGCGCCATCCTCCCGGTGCTCGATGATTTCGAGCGCGCCCTCACGGTGCCCTGCGCCGATGCCGAGTACGTCCGCGGCATGGAACTCATCTACCAGCGCACGCAGGAAACCCTCAAAAAACTTGGCCTCGAACCGCTCGACGCCGTCGGCCAGAAGTTCGACCCCCATCTGCACCACGCCATCGAAATGGTTTCCACCGAAGAGGCGGAGGACCAGACCGTCCTCGCCGCCTTCCAGCGCGGCTATAACTTCAAAGGCCGGAATCTGCGGCCGGCGATGGTGAAGGTTGCAGTCCGGTGAGTAAACGGGACTACTACGAGGTCCTCGGGCTGACCAAGGGCGCCGACGAAGCTGCGCTCAAGGCCGCCTACCGGAAGCTCGCCCTCCAATACCACCCCGACCGGAATCCTGGCGATAAAGCGGCCGAGGAGAAGTTTAAGGAGGCCGCCGAAGCCTACGGCGTCCTTGCCGACGCCCAAAAACGCGCCGCCTACGACCGCTTCGGCCACCAGGGCGTCAGCGGCGCCGCCGGCGGGCAGGCCGGCTTCGACCCGGAAACCTTCGGCGACTTCAGCGATATCCTCGGCGACTTCTTCGGCTTCGGCGACCTGTTTGGCGGCGGCCGCCGGGGTGGCGGCGGTGGCCGCACCCGCGCCCGCCAAGGCGAACACCTCCGCTACGACCTCGAAATCACGCTCGAAGACGCCATCCGCGGTATGAGCGCCGAAATTCAGGTGCCCCGCGCCGAACAGTGCGGCCTGTGCAAGGGCACCGGCGCCGATGCCAACGACGGACTTACCCAGTGCGCCACCTGCAAAGGACGCGGAGAGGTCTTGCTCCAGCAGGGCTTTCTCACCATCCGCCAGACCTGTCGCACCTGCAGCGGCCGTGGCCAACTCATTCGGAAAGCCTGCGCCAAGTGCGCCGGCGAAGGCTTCCAGCGCATCGACCGCAAGCTTCGCGTCACCATCCCCGCCGGCGTCGACAACGGCACCCGCCTTCGCCTCGCCAACGAAGGCCAGTCCGGAACCAACGGCGGCCCCCCGGGCGACCTCTTCGTCGTCCTCCAGATCAAGGAACATTCTGTCTTTGAGCGGCGCGAAAACGACCTCCACTGCACCGTTTCGATCAACGTCGCCCAAGCCGCCCTCGGCACCGAACTCGACGTACTGACCTTTGACGGTCTCGACCGCGTCAAGGTCCCCGAAGGCGCCCAGCACGGCGAACAGATCCGCATTCGCAACAAAGGCGTGCCGTATCTGAACTCGGGCGGCCGCGGCGATGTCATCGTCAATATCCACGTCAAGGTGCCCGGCAAGCTCTCCCGCGAGCAGCGCAAGCTGTTCGAGCAGCTCCGCGAAGTGCTGCCCACCGATACCGAGCCGCAGGAACGCGGCTTATTTGACAAGGTGAAAGACTACTTCATGTAGAGAGCCCGGCGGTCTGGTAAACTGAAGCAGTGCCTCGCGGTGAGGTGCGAGAGTGGTTGAATCGATCGGTCTCGAAAACCGACGTACCCGAAAGGGTACCGTGGGTTCGAATCCCACCCTCACCGCCACAATCGTTTTAACGAGTTAGCGATCGCAGCTTCGGTCTTCGGCCAATTTTGCTCCCTGCGTGCCGGTGTGAGTATTGCTCGCTCTCTTTTGTTGTCTGCCGTCGGTCCGCATCCGACTGCGCGTTTGGACGCCCGTTTGACGGTCGAACCTGCGAACCCGGCGAACCTCGGCGCACCGCCCGGAAATGTCTTTTGTCCATCCTCGCATCGGCCACCCGCAGCGAAGAATTCAAAAGAGCGAACACGGAGAAGTCCAACTGGGCGCAGGCCAGGTTGGTTATTGCGGCCTGAGAGTCCGCCCGATCGTGGACCGTACCCTTTCCTGCCTCCGGTGGCGAACGTGGCGCGGGCGGCTTCTGCGGCGGTGGCCACCAAGTCGCGGATCACCCTGCCTAACTGATGCTATTCGTGCGTTCCTCGCCGTACGCGAAGGCTCATGCATCCCGGCGTCGACGCTACGCAAGCATAAGCAGTTCGTCAAGCAGATTCGCGCACTGGTCAACTCGCGTGGATACGTGATGCTCAATCGGGTCAACGCACCCGACCAGGTCAACGCACCCGACATCGATACCTTCTACGCGAATTGAAAACTCGGCGGGCGGACCTGAAGCCGCCGACGGCCGCCAACCGCGCCCCCAATAGCTGGACAGGCGAAGGCGGGAAGGCCCTCATCTGGGGGCGTGTCCTGAATATCGGATGGCCGTCGCGGAAACGTTCTTGATCAGACGTACCCCAGTTCGAGCCCGCGCAGCACCGCGCGCGTCCGATCGCGCACACCCATCTTCGACAGCAAGCTCGACACATGGCTCTTCACCGTCGCCTCGCCCGCGCCCAAGACGGTGGCGATTTCCTTATTGCTCATCCCGGCGGCCATCAAGCGTAGGACCTCCACCTCGCGTTTGGTAAGGGGATCGGGCAGATCCAGCACGTCAAACGCAGGTTTCATTGCCGAGGCCCGCTGTGCCGCCTTGGCCGTAATGCTCGGGCGGAAGACCCGTTCCCCGCGGAGTGCGGCATGAATCGTGGCCACCAGATCATTAAATGACACGTCCTTGCGCAAAAACGCGCTGGCGCCCGCCCGCATCCCCTTCAGAAAGGAGTCCTCCTCGTCGAAGGTTGAAAGCAGAATCACGGGCGTTTGCAAGCCAAGCTCGCGCAACTTTTCCAAGGCCACAATACCGGAGCACCGCGGTAGATGGACGTCCATAATCACCGCGTCGGGCCGCAGTTCCTGGGCGGCCAGCACCGCCTCTTCCCCATCGGCTGCCTCTCCGATGATCTCGAACTCTTCATGCAGACTCAGCAGTTTCTGCAGCCCCACGCGAAAGAGCGTCTCGTCTTCCACCACCAACAACCGGATCACGCCGCGTCTCCCGTTTGCGGAATGCGCACGCTTAGCAGGAATCCTCCCGAGACCGGTGACTCGAAGGCGGCCGACCCGCCTTGTTCCTGCGCGCGCGTACGGATACCCGTCAGCCCGTTGCCCGGCGAGATCCTCGCGCAACCCACACCGTTGTCGCGCACCCGCACTTCCACCTCCCCAGCAGCAGCCACCGCCTCGATCCAGATTTCCGAAGCCCCGCTATGCCGCAACGCATTCGTCAATGCTTCCTGCGCGCAGCGGAGCAATGCGTGCGCCCGCGGCGGTGCCAGCGCGGGCAGTTCCGGGTCGATTTTCACATGTACTTTCGTGTGGGACACTCCGGCGGAGAGGCTGTGCAGAGCCTCCGGCAGCCCGTCGTTCAGTTCCCGCCGCCACGACGTCACCGTGTCGCGCAGGTCAGCCAACAACAGACGGGCTAGGAACTGCGCCTTGCGCACCTGTTCGTCGCGCTCGACCGGCGGGCAGTGCTGGGCGATCTCGAGGTCGAGGTTCAACGTCGTCAGGTGATGCCCCAGCGAGTCATGCAGTTCGCGCGCGACGTCGAGCCGCTCCGCCATCCGGCTCGATTCAGCCAACATCGCGCGCGAACCGATCAACTCAGCGTTGAGCGCCGCCAATTGCCGCTTATCGGCTTCCATCTTCACAATCAGCCCGGCCGCAACGTAGGCGATCAACCCCCAGAGCAGCGTCTCGAAGTAACTCAACGTAAACACGACCGCCAGTTCCTGACTGGGCAGCTTTTCCGGCGGGACGCCGCGCAGGCTCCACCAGATGTTCAGCGCGCCCCCGGTCATCGTGAATGCCAACGCGATGCTCAGCCAACGCCGGCGTGCTGCGCGCGGCACGGCCAGAGGGACGGAGAGGGCATTTACAATCCAGGGCGTGCCGCTATCAAGTAGCGAGGCCAGCGCGAATTGCAAGACAAGCCAGGCCGTCGGCCAGCGCGGGCCGGGAGGAAACTGCCGGGTGACGCGGAGGAATGAACCTACGTGCAGCAGGCTGACGGCGATCAGCCAGCGTTGCGGCTTGACAGAATTGTCAATCTGCGAGGTCAGGACCGCAATAAGACAAACGACCGCGCCTCCCCAGCGAACCCAGAACAGCAGCGGTCGAGCTTCCATCCTCTCGAGTGTAACGGCTGTGAGGCATCTGCCGCCTCCGCCAAAAGGATGACACCGATTCGAGACTTCCGGCCGATGCGGCTTCTCCGGCCGACCCCTACGCTGGACTCATGCGATTTCCCCTATTTGCAATCCTCCTCGCGTTGCTCCCCGTCCTACCGGCCCAAACCGGGACCGCCGTACCAGCCCTGGCGGCCCTCGACCGGGCCATGACCAACTACCTCAGTAAGACCAAAACCAACGGCGGCTCCCTCGCCGTGACGCAGGGTGGGCGCCTCGTCTATGCCCGCGGCTTCGGCTTGGCCGACACCGCGCTCAAAACACCCGTCCAGCCCGATTCACTCTTCCGCGTTGGCAGCATCAGCAAACCGATCACATCCATCACCACGCTGCGCCTCGTCCAGGATGGGCGCCTGTCGCTCGACGCCCCGATCGTGCCTCTGCTCGGAACCGCGGTGCTGCCGGCCGGTATTCTCGCCGATGCCCGCTGGAATCAGATCACCGTTCGCCACCTGCTGCAGCACTCCGGTGGCTGGGATGCCGAAGCGTCCTTCGACCCCCTGTCGAGCTACGCCGTGGTGGAGGGCCTGGGCCTCACCCTGCCGTTGCGCCAGCCGTTGACCGTTGACGATGTGATTCGCTTTATGGCGAAGCAGCCGCTCCAGTTTTTTCCTGGGACGCGCTACGCCTATTCCAACTTCGGAATGCTGTTGCTGGGCCGTCTGATCGAACGCGTCGCGGGCGTACCCTACGAAAAGCTCGTGCGCGACACGGTGCTGGAGCCGATGGGCATCCAGCGCATGGCGCTCGGTGGCGCCCTCCCTGCGCAGCGGCGCCTGGGAGAAGTCGAATACTACTCCGCGGAGCGGCTTCCCGCGTTCTATCCGGGCATTGGCGCGGAAGTGCCGGCACCCGATGGCGGCTACTACTTTGAGGTCATCCAGGGCGCTGGCGCCTGGATCGCTTCTCCCATTGACCTCGTCCGCTTTGCCAACGGTGTCGACGGGCGCAAGGGTCCGGCGCTCTTGCGGCCCGAAACCATCCGGCAGATGACCAACCGCCCCTCGTTCACGCCCACCGGTGGCTACTATGGCTTGGGCTGGATGCTCGACCAAAATGGCGCGAGCCTCGACTGGAGCGACAGTGGCGCCCTCGAGGGGACTTACGCATTGCTCTACCGCAGCGACCTGGCCGGCGGCGTCTGCTTTGCCATGACGTTCAACGGCTTGCCGGAGTCGGAGACGGCCTCCGATGAATTGCTGGAGGCCATCGGCAGCACCCTGCTCAGTGTCCGCCAGTGGCCCACCGGCGATGCCTTTGACTCGCTCTTGCCGTCGGCTGCGCCTCGCGTCGCGGGAGCCGTCAGCGCGGCCACTCAAGTGGCGGGCGTAAGCCCCGGCGGCCTCGTCTCCCTCCACGGCATGAACCTCGGTCCGGTCGAAGCGCTCGGCACCCGGCTCGACTCGAGCGGCCGCGTCGCCACCTCGCTGGGCGGCGTGGAGGTGCTCTTCGACGGCCTGTCCGCGCCCTTGCTGTACGTCTCGCGCAACCAGATCAACGCGGTCGCGCCCATGGCCTTGAAAGGTCGGGCCCTGGCGCGGGTGGAAGTAGTGCGCAACGGTCAACGCTCGGCCACCTTCACGGCGTCCGTGCTCGACACCGCACCCGGCGTCTTCACGCTTTCCGGCAACGGCCGCGCCTTGGCCGTCGCCCTGAATAGCGATGGCGCCCTCAACGGCGAGCAGACGCCCGCCGCGCGCGGCAGCGTCGTTACGCTCTGGGGCTCGGGCCTTGAGAACTTCTCTACCGTACTCCAGGACGGCGAGGTGCCTAGAGGCGCCAACGCGCTCCGCACCGCCCCGCGCGCTCGCATCGGCGACCAAGCCGCTGATGTCCTGTACGCCGGCGCCGCACCCGGCTTTGTGGCGGGCGTGCTCCAGTTCAACGTACGCGTGCCCGCGAACGCCTCCGCCGGGCGGGCCTTTGTCGAACTGTCCAGCGCCGACGGCTCCAGCCGCCAGGGAGTATGGCTATGGGTACGTTAATGCTGCTGCTCCTGTCGATCGACGTGCGCGGGCGCGTGGTGGACGCCCGCACCAAGGAGCCCCTCTCGGCCGTCAGAGTGGCTTCCCCGGCTGGTACGGCCTCCACTGATGCCCAAGGCAAATTTGTCATCGCGGGCGCCACGCCCGGCGAACTCAGCTTGCGTATCTCCCTGCCCAGCTACGCCCTGCTCAAGAAGACCATCGAGGTTGCCGAAGCAGGTACGGATGTCGAGATCTTCCTGCAGCCCGACGCCGCCAGCATCAGTTCTGTCGTCAACGTCACCGCCGGTGTTTTCGACGGACTCGAAGGCAAGTCCGCCCCGTCGGAGTACACGCTCAACAAGACCGAAGTGCAGGCGCTCGGCACCAACCTCGTTGCCGATCCGCTACGCTCCGTGCAGGCACTGCCCGGCGTCACCGTGGCCGATGACTCCCGGGGCGAAATCTCCATTCGCGGCGCCAGCTTCCAACGCACCGCCATCATGCTTGACGGCATCTATCTCGACGGCTTTCAGCACCTGATCTCCGGCGACTCGGTGGGCAACGATCGCGACCGCGGCTCATTTTCCATTATCCCTACTGACCGCATCGCCGAGATCAGCGTCCTGCCCGCCGCCTTCCCGGCCCGGCACGGCTTCGTCACCGGCGGCGTGGTCAACCTCGTCTCCCGCGAAGGCAACCGTCAGAAGATCGATACCCGCATCAGCACCGGCTTGCAACTCGGCACCTCCCTCGTGGTCGATGGCCCCTTCACCCGCCGCGGTTCCTTCCTGGTCGGCTACCGCTCCAGCGCGCTCGACTACGTCCGCCGCCTGTCAGCTAAAGAAGGTGATGGCGGCACCGTTTTCGACGACGGCCAGGTGAAGCTGCTCCTCGACGTCAGCTCACACCATCGCCTCGGCTTCTCCGCCGTAGGCGGACGTTTCCGCATCGATGACCGCCAGAGCACCCAGCGCTTCGGCCTCAATACCGCCACGAAGCAGGACTCGGTCAACGGTATGGGCGTACTCAGTTGGGATTGGACGCTTTCGCCGCGCGCCATCGCTCAGACCAAGGTCTTTGCCCTGCAAGCCGGCCTCCGTGCCCGCAACGCTGAGGCGATCCTTCTAGCCCGCCAACCACAAACCCAATTCGGTGGCCGCCACGACTGGTTGGTGCAGTCCGCTGGCCACCGCGTAGAGGCGGGCACCTATCTCCGTTCCGTGGCTACCGAGGGCGAAGCCCAGTTCTATCTGCCTTCCGTACGCCAACCGATACTCGCCGATCGCTTCCGCGGTTCGACGACGCAACGGAGCTTCTATGTGCAGGACACCCTTGCGCTCCGCGAGAATGTGAGTCTGACGACCGGCGCCCGCCTCGAAAACGACCGCTACACCCGGCAAACCCTGGTCTCTCCCCGTGCGGGTCTTGTTTGGAAACCGGGTCGCTTCGGCGGCGCCCTCCGCGCGGGCTTCGGACGCCACTACCAATTCGCCCCGCTCGCGCAACTCTTGAGCCGCGACGGCAATCCTGCGCTCGTAGCCGAACGCTCCGATCATTTCACGCTCGGCCTCGATTATCCCGTCGGTGAGAAGGCACGACTCACGCTGGAACTTTTCCGCCGCGAAGACCGCCGGCAGATTTTTGCGCTGGACGAACCCCGGCTGATTAACAATCGCGTTGTCTCCCCTGCCGGCCTGCCGCTCAATGCAGTCAACGGCCACGCGAAGGGTTTGGAAATCATGCTGCAGCGCCGGAGCGGCAATCGCTTCTCCGGCTGGCTCTCTTATGGCTGGCTGCAGACTCGCCTGCGGGAGAACACCACGGGCTTGCGCTTTCCCGACGACTTCGACCAACGTCACACCGCCACCGCCTTCGGGCTCTACCGCCTCTCGCAAAGTTGGAGCTTGAGCAGCCTGTGGCGTTACGGCAGCGGGCAACCGGAAGCAGGCTTCTTCCGCAAGGTCGACGGTACGCTTTTCCTCGCCAGCGACCGAAATCAACTCCGCTTGCGGCCTTACAGCCGGTTCGACCTTAGGCTGAACAAAAGTATCCATCTCGGGCCAACGCGCTGGACCGTGACACTCGAAGGAATCAACCTGCTCAATCGGGGAAACCGCGGTTTTGTGGGCCTGGAATCGTTTGATCCGCGAACCGGCCGCGTACTCAGCGAGACATCGCTGAATCAGTTTGGACGCGTATTTAGCCTCGGCCTGATCGTGCAATTCTAACCCCTGCCGTCGGCAGCCTGGAATCGTCCTCCATTCGCTCTCACGCTTCCGCGCAGGCCCACCCGGGTTCGCTTGCGCTCCGGTGCTGACTCTCCGCAGTCAGAACCGGCAAGCGAGTGGGCGGTGGTCCGCTGTTTGAGCAACGCGGTACCGCAGACGCGGCCAAACAACCGGTCGTTCTAAGGTGTTTCCAAGGCGAAATTAAAATTTACGCCCGGTTGGCAAGTTTTTCGGCAGTTCTGCCGATATCCCCAGCATGATGTCCGTAGACGGTCTCCTCTGGATCCTCTTGCCTTTATTCATCGCGGCCGGTTCGTCGCTCCTCTCCTACTTTGTCATGCAGGCGAGGCTCGAAGTCGCCGTCTCGCTGGAACGCGAATCCATCGCCAAGCTGCAGGCCCAACTCAACGCCCAGCAGCAGTCCATCGAAGACAAGGTCCGCGCGGCGGAAGAAGAGATGAAGCGCCGCTCGCTCGATAACTTCCTGGCCGATATCCGCGTCGAAGAACGCCACTACGTCCGCGAGTCCAAATCGCTCACCATGGACAAACGCGCCATGATCCTTCAGGAGCGGCTCTTCTTCCGCAACATCCCACTTTCCAACTGGGTCGAGCACGAAATGACGGTGGACGAAGGCGGCGATCTCGGCCGTCTGGCCAAAGCAGTCTCGGTGTTCAACGCCGAGCAGGGCGGCGCCCCGGCGCACTCCGATCAGGTCCTGCCCGCCCCGGCGCCAGCTTTTGTTCCCGGCCCCCGGCTCGTCCACCGGGCTGACGCCAAAACCTCGACCGCCGGCCTCCTCGTCAACTAGCGATTGCTCTGCCGAACGGAAACCCGCCGCGGCGAACTGCAGTTCACCGCGGCGCAGATCACCAGGTCGCTCGTAATCGTTTGCAGATCCATCGGAATTCGGGCATTCACTTGCTGGACCCCGATCAGCCCCGGCGCCGATCCCGCGTAGAGCGCCTCGCTGAACGCCCGGTCGTGCACCCGCACCGTCGCTCCCCCCTCGCCCAGCCCCGTCAGAAATACCTGCACTACGCTGCCCGCCTCCGCCGGATTTTCCGCAGAATTCACCGAGTTGTCCTGATTCAGAATCGCGCCCGCAAACACCCCGGGGTTCGCTGCCGCCAGCGGCACGGCCCGCGGCGTCGACTGCTGGCTATCGACCGTCACAATCAACTGCGCACTGGCCCGCCCCGCTAACCCGGGCGGTACTTGAAAGTTGATCTGCCGGCTGTCCCCGTAGAGAATCCGGCTCTCCAACCCGTCCATGGTCAACCGCACCGCCGCCCCCGCCAGGTTCTGTCCGAACACCGTACCCAGGGAACCCGGCACCAGCGGCCCTTCGACAAACGCCCCGTGCATCACCGCCGGCACTACCGGTGCCGGAGCCGTTGGACCACTCAACTCCCGCGCCACCATCCGCACCGTCGCCTGCCGCGTCCCCGCCAGCGGTCCCGCGTCGATAATCACCGCCGCCTCGTAGGTCCCCGGCGCAAAGCCAGTGCCGGCCACGGCGTCCAGCCGTACCGTTGCGTTATTCACCCCGCTCTCCGGGTCCAGGCGCAGCCAGCCGCTGCCCTGGCGATACACTACCGATGCCGTCCACGCCAGCACCCCACCCCCCTGGTTCAGCACCCGGATGTACCGCGTCTGTCCGCTCGAACCAATCAGCACATCGTAGGTCAGCTCCGCCGACTCCACGGCCAGCCGCGGAAACAGGTTCGCGTCGCAGTCCCCCAACGCCGTGCAGTCGCCCGGCGGCGCCATCTCCTGAAACCGCGGCACCGGCGCAATCACGCTCGGCGCCGCCGCGTTCGACAGCGGCCCCAGATTCAAGCCCACTCCCGCCCGCACCGAGCCCCCTTCCGGCCGCTGCTCCAGAATCAGAAACGTCGGCACCTGCGCCGACTCCCGCAGGGTAGCCGCGCTGTCCATCACCTCATACACCGCCGCCCCCGCCCCATTGACGAGCGGCACCTCGGCCAAAAGATCGAACTCCGTTACCCCCACCCCGCCGCCCGGCGTGAACAGCGGCGTTCCACCCGCCCCAGCCAGATCGGCCCCTCCCACCCGCGCCAGCAGCAGTTGCCCGCCGCCCCCCGAAAAATAGCGTCCGCCGCTCACCGGCACGCCGAGATCCCCCGCCGACGTCGGCGTCGCGCAATTAGAGCCCATCAAAATGCCCGCATCGGGTAGCGTTCGCCGCAAGCGGTTGGACAGGCTTAAGCCATCTTCACCGGGCAGGCCACCGCCGGCGTAAACAGCCGCGCCCCCGCCGGAAACCCGGAGTAGCGGACCAGCAGCCGCGTCCCCGCGTCCGTCTGCGCTCCCCGCCGCTCAAACGCAGCCGCAAACCCTTCGGTCAACCGCACCGAGGCAAACCGCACTCCGCGCCGCACAAACTCCCCGAAATTCACCACCTCTGGCAGCCGCGACTGCGTGCACAAAAACGTCGTCGCATATGTCGCTAACAGTCCCCGCTGCGTAATTCCCACCGTAAACGGTGACGCATCCGTCCGGATCGGCCCCGCCGCCACCGACGCCAGCGCCACCCGCACCGGCTGCTCAGTCGCGCTCGGCGGCGCAATCCGCACGTTCGTAATCCGCAGCGCCGCCGTCCCGGTCGCCGACAACACCAGCTGCAGTCCACCCAGCGTCACCTGGTTGGCCGCCGCCGCCAGCGCCGTCGTATTCACAATCGTCTCCCCGGACCCGTTGTTCGCCGTCACGATAATGTCCAGCGCGCCGTTCGCCAGCAGCCGGTTCGTCACCGGTCCGTCGAACGAAATCAACGTCAACTCGCCCCGCAGCACTCCCCCCGGCGCCCCGCCCGTGCAGTTCAGCACCATATCGCCCACCCGCTCGCTCAACCCCTCCACCCGCACAATCGCCGGCACTGCCGCCGCCCGGCAGTTCACCCCCGCTGTCGCCTGCCCCCACGCCACGCCCGCCGCCGCCAGCATCACACCCATGAGTCGTAAATACATTCTTTATCCCCCCGGCAGGATACTATAGAGAGGGAAGGCCGTTGCCCCGCGTTTCCGTAAAATTTATGACTCCAGTGAGTGCCGGCATTGCCGAAGAGATCCTGGCGCTGAGGCGCCAACGTAATGCGGTCATCCTCGCCCACCACTACCAGGAGACCGAGATCCAGGAACTCGCCGACGTCATCGGCGACAGCCTCGAACTCGCCCGCAAAGCCAAGGAGCTCGACTGCGAGGTCATCGCCTTCTGCGGCGTCTGGTTCATGGCCGAAACCGCCAAGGCGCTCAACCCCACCCGCACCGTCGTTGTCCCGGACCGCGAAGCCGGCTGCTCGCTCGTCGACAGCTGCCCGGTCGACATGCTCCGCGCCTTCAAACGCAAGTACCCGGACCACCTCGTCGTCAGCTACATCAACACCTCCATCGAGGTGAAGGCGGAAAGCGACATCATCTGCACCTCCTCCAACGCCGTCAAGGTCGTCAACTCCATCCCCGCCCACCAACCCATCCTCTTCCTCCCCGACAGCAACCTCGGCAACTACGTCAAACAACAGACCGGCCGCGAAAACATGCGCATCTGGCAGGGCGCCTGCATCGTCCACACCACCTTCGCCGCCCGCAAAGTCATGGAAGCCCGCGCCGCCCACCCGGAAGCCGTGGTCGTCGCCCACCCCGAGTGCCCCGCCAACGTCCTCAGCCAGGCTGAATTCATCGGCTCCACCTCGGCCCTCATCAAGTACTGCATCGAAAGTGAGCACAACTCCTTCATCGTCATGACCGAAAGCGGCGTCCAGCACTCGCTCCGCAAATTCGCTCCCCACAAACAGTTCTACTTCGTCACCAACGAAAACTGTAACTGCAGCGAATGTCCGTACATGAAGAAAAATTCATTAGAAAAGCTCCGCGACTGTCTCGACTCCCTCGCCCCCCGCGTCGAACTCAGCCCCGAGCTCATGGAGCGCGCCCGCCTGCCCATTGAACGCATGCTCGCCGTGAAGTAAATGGCCGAAGCACCCCTCATCGACGCTTTCGCCCGCCTGCACGACAACCTGCGCATCAGCGTCACCGACCGCTGCAACATCCGCTGCTTCTACTGCATGCCCGAAGACGGCGTGAAGTTCATGCCGCGCGAAGAGATCCTGTCGTTTGAGGAAATCGCCCGCTTTGCCCGCGTCGCGGTCTCGCTCGGCGTCCGCAAACTCCGCATCACCGGCGGCGAACCCCTCGTCCGCAAAGATCTTCCGGTTCTCATCGAAAAGCTCACCGCCATCCCCGGCGTCGAAGACATCGCCCTCACCACCAACGCCGTCCTCCTCGCCGATCAGGCCGAAGATCTCTACCGCGCCGGCCTCCGCCGCCTCAACGTCCACCTCGATACGCTCGACCGCGCCCGCTTCGCCCACATCACCCGCCGCGACGACCTCCCCAAAGTCCTCGCCGGCCTCGATAAAGCGCAGGCCCTCGGCTTCGGGCCCATCAAGATCAACGCCGTCGCCGTCAAAAACCTCGTCGAACCCGACATCGTCCCCCTAGCCCAATTCGGCCGCGCACGCGGCATCGAAATCCGCTACATCGAGTTCATGCCCCTCGACGCCCAGGGCCTTTGGGACAAAGGCAAAGTCCTCCTCCAGGACGATATGCTCCGCCTCCTCGCCGAAGGCATCGGCCCTCTCGAAGAGATTCCGGACCGCGACCCCCGCGCCCCCGCCAGCGAGTTCCGTTTCACCGACGGCCTCGGCCGCATCGGCTTCATCAGCTCCGTCAGCCACCCCTTCTGCCTCAACTGCAACCGCATCCGCCTCACCTCGGACGGCAAGCTCCGCTACTGCCTGTTCGCCATCGAAGAGACCGACGTTAAAGGCCTCCTGCGCAGCAACGCCTCCGACGACGCAATCCGCGCTACCATCCGGGAGACGGTAGCGCGGAAGTGGATCGGCCACGAGATCAACACGCAAAAGTTCGTGGCGCCCCCGCGGCCGATGTACTCCATCGGCGGCTAGCTTACTTCAAGCCCAGAATCCGCCGATTCCGCTTCGAGTCGCTCGAAGCGCCCGCAAAATCGTCAAACGCCTTCTTCGGCACGTCAATCAGGTGCGAGGCGATAAACGGAGCCCCCTCCGCCGCCCCCTGCGCGCTGTCTTTAAAGCAGCACTCCCATTCGAGCACGGCCCAGCTGGAATAGCCCGCCGCCGTCAGCCGCGAGAACACCTGCTTGAAGTCCACCTGCCCGTCGCCCAGGCTGCGGAACCGGCCCGGCCGCTGCTGCCAGTTCAGGTAGCCGCCGTAGACGCCCGCCTTGGCCGAAGGCCGGAACTCGGCGTCCTTCACATGGAAGGCCTTGATGCGGCTGGCATAGACGTCGATAAATCCGACATAGTCCATGCACTGCAGCACGAAGTGCGACGGGTCATAGTTGATGTGGACCCGCGGATGGTTGCCCGTGGCTTCAAGGAAGCGTTCAAACGTGGCGCCGTCGAACAGATCCTCGCCCGGGTGCAGCTCGTAGGCGAAATCCACGTCGTGCTGGTCGGCGAAGTCCAGAATCGGCTTCCACCGCTTGGCCAGCTCCTTGAAGCCCTCCTCCACCAGCCCCGCCGGACGCTGCGGCCACGGATAGATGGTCGGCCACAGCAGCGCGCCCGAAAACGACGGCGTCACGTCCAGGCCCAGATTCGCCGAAGCCTGAATGACCAGCTTCAACTGCTCGACAGCCCATTCGCTCCGGGCGCCCGGATTGCCTTGCACCTCCGGCGCCGCAAAGACATCGAATAACTCGTCGTAAGCCGGATGGCTCGCCACTAACTGACCCTGCAGGTGCGATGCCAGTTCGGTGATCACCAAGCCATTGGTCTGGCCCTTGAGATCATCGCAGTAAGTCTTGGACTCGGCGGCCTTCTTCAGGTTCATGATGCGGCTGTCCCAGGAAGGGAGCTGCACGCCGAGATAACCGAGCGACTTCGCCCACTCCGTGATGGCGGGAAGAGAATTGAACGGAGCCTCGTCGCCCATGAACTGCGCGAGGAACAATGCGGGACCTTTAATCTGTGACATACCCTGTCAGCGTACGCCAAAACGCAACCGCATGCACCCGTCAGCCATGTCCGAAACCGGCAGGCGGCGATCCCGGCCATCCCGTAAGGTAAAAGCAGTGAATCTTGATCCGCATCTTTGCCAGCAAGCCCGCCGAGCGCGCGACGCCCGTTTCGACGGCCGGTTCTTTGTCGCCGTGCGCACCACGCGGATCTACTGCCGGCCCGTCTGTCCCGCCCCCGCGGCCAAGGAAGCCAACGTCGTCTATTACCCCACCGCCTTCGCGGCCGAGGCCGCCGGCTTCCGCCCCTGCCTCCGCTGCCGGCCGGAGACCGCCCCCGGCGCCGGCCTCTGGCTCGGCACCGCGCCCACGGTGGTCCGCGGACTCCGCCTCATTGATGAGGGCGCCCTCGACGCCGGCAGCGTCGAACAACTCGCCGCCCGCCTCGGCGTCACCGGCCGCCACCTCCGCCGCCTCTTCCTCGAACACGCCGGCGCCACCCCCGTCCGCATCGCCCAAACCAGGCGCCTGCAGTTCGCCAAGCGCCTGCTCGATGAAACCAGCCTTCCGCTGACCGAAGTCGCCCATGCCAGCGGCTTCGGCAGCCTCCGCCGCCTGCACGCCGTCGTACAGGCCACCTACGGCCGCTCCCCCGGCCAGCTCCGACTGCTCCACGCCCCCTCCTCCGCCCTCCGCCTCACCGTCCACGAGCCCTACGACTGGTCCAGCCTCCTTGCCTTCCTCCGCGCCCGCGCCATCCCCGGCCTCGAAGAAGTCGACGACGAGCGCTATACCCGCCACTGGGAAGACGCCACCATCACGGTCCGTTACGCCGCCCCCCACCTGCTGCTCACCGTCGCCGGCGCCGCGCCCCGCCAATGGCCCGACATCGTCCGTCGCACCCGCCGCCTGTTCGACGCGGCCGCCGACCCTACCCTCATCAACGAAACCCTCGCCGCCGACCCCCTCCTCGCCCCCCTCGTCGCCGCCCGGCCCGGCCTCCGGGTCCCCGGCGCTTGGGATGCCTTCGAAATCGGTGTCCGCGCCATCCTCGGCCAGCAGATCTCGGTCGCCGGCGCCCGTACCCTCGCCGGCCGCCTCTTGGCTTCGTTTCGCAAAATGCCTTCTCCGGAGCAGCTCGCCGACGCCGACCTCTCCTCGATCGGCCTGCCCGCCGCCCGCCAGCAGACCCTCCGCGCCTACGCCCGCGCCGTACTCGACGGCAACGAGCGCCTCGAAGGCATCCCCGGCATCGGCCCCTGGACCCGCGCCTACTACGCCATGCGCGCCCTCGCCGACCCCGACGCCTTCCCCGCCGGCGACCTCGTGCTCCGCAAAGCCGCCCACTGCACGGAAAAAGAGCTCACCCAACGCGCCGAAGCCTGGCGCCCCTGGCGCGCCTACGCCGCTGTGCACCTCTGGAGATCCCAAGCATGACCCAATGGCAGCCCCTCGCCTCGCCCATCGGCGATCTCACCCTCCTCGGCCACGGCGAAACCCTCACCGAAATCCTCTTCGCCAACTCCCCCCGCCGCGAAGCCCTCCGCCAAGCTCTTCCGGAAGGCGAGCTCCCGCTCGCCGCCGCCGAACTCCAAGCCTACTTCGCCGGCACCCTCCAAAGCTTCACCGTCCCGCTCGCCCCACGCGGCACCCCCTTTCAGTTGCGTGTCTGGGAGCTCCTCCGTCAGATCCCGTACGCCGAAACCACCACCTATGGCGCGCTCGCCCGCGAACTCGGCAACCCGCAAGCCTCGCGCGCTGTCGGCCTCGCCAATGGCGCCAATCCCCTGCCCATCATCGTCCCCTGCCACCGCGTCATCGGCGCCTCCGGCCGCCTGACCGGCTTCGCCGGCGGCCTCGACGCCAAAGCTTGGCTCCTGGCCTGGGAACGGCAGTGCAACTTCTTCGGCGCTGACAGAGAATAGTATCCATGGCAATTGCACTCGAAGAGTTAGAAGTTGGCCTGATGTTCTGGGGCGATACCGAACCGCTGAAGATGATCCGCGCCGTCAAGTCGCTCGGCATCCGCTGCGGCCACCTCGGCTTCACCGGCGCCGTCCCCCTGGCCGGTCTCGGCGCCGTCTATAAGCAGGCCCTCGCCGAGGAAGGCTTCGCCGTTACCGCCGTTTTCGCCGCCTACGATGGCGAAAGCTACGCCGACGCCCCCACCGTCGAACAAACCGTCGGTTTCATCCCCGCTGACACCCGCGCCGAACGCGAAGCCCGCACCTACGAAGTCATCGACGAAACCGCCGCCATGGGCGTCCCCATCTTCGCCTGCCATGTCGGCTTCGTCCCCGAAGACCACGCCCACCCCAATTACGCCCCCGTCCGCGACCTCGTCCGCCGCATCTGCGACTACGCCGCCAAATCCGCCATCACCTTCGCCCTCGAAACCGGCCAGGAACCCGCCGCCTCGCTGCTGCACTTCCTCGAAGACGTCGACCGCACCAATCTCAAGCTCAACTTCGACCCCGCCAACCTAATCCTCTACGGCACCTCGGAACCTATCGCCGCCCTCGAACTCGTCGGCAAGCACGTTGTCTCCGTCCACGCCAAAGACGGCAACTGGCCCGACCCCGCCAAGCCCGGCACCCTCGGCACGGAGATGCCGCTCGGCCAGGGCTCGGTCGGCATGGCCAACTTCGTCAACACGCTCAAGAAGGTCGGCTACACCGGCCCGCTGACCATTGAGCGCGAGGTCGCGCTCGACCAGGACATGGACGATCGCCACCAGGCCAAGCTCGCCCACGTCGACGACATCAAAGCCGCCATCGAGCTGCTCCGCAGCCTCCGCTAAACCCTCATGCCGGAAAAACAGGTTCCGGTCGCCCGCTGGGAAGGGGGCCGCGCGCAGGCGGCCTCCGACTCCCTCGGCGCCGAAGAACCCGTCGAGATCCGCGTCGAGTACTCCTTCAAGGACCGGCGCCAAATCGCGACCCTTGGCCTCACCCTCGCCTCGCCCGGCGAGGAGGAGGACCTCGCCTGCGGCCTGCTCCACGCCGAAGGCTGGCTCACCAGCGCCGCCCAAATCGAAGGCATCCACGTGCAGCCCGGCTCCGTCCTGGTGGCCCTGCGGCCGAGCGTTGAGCCGGTCGCGACCGCGCGCCGCCACCTGGCCCGCACCGCCGCCTGCGGTCTGTGCGGGCGCGAAGAGCTCCCCGGCCTCGCCTCGCCGCCGGAGGCCTCCGCCGTCACGCTCCCCATCGGGCTGCTCTACGCCCTGCCCGGCCGTCTGGCCGCCGCGCAGCCGGCCTTCCAACGCACCGGCGCGCTGCACGCCGCGGCGCTTTTCACGCCCGAAGGCGAACTCCTCGCGCTCCGCGAGGACATCGGGCGCCACAATGCGCTCGATAAACTCATCGGCCACCGCCTGCGCACCGGCCAACTCCCCTTGGCGGGTCACATCGTCCTGCTCAGCGGCCGGGCCGGCTACGAGCTACTGCAAAAATGCGCCGCGGCGCAAGCCACTATCGTTGCCGCCATCGGCGCGCCCTCGACGATGGCTGTCGAACTGGCCCGCCAGCACCACATCACGCTTGTCGGCTTCCTACGCCGCGAGCGCTGCAACGTCTATACGCACCCCCACCGGATTGTGGCCAATCCGGCGGGGGTGCCCGGGTAGCTTAGTTGGTGATGTCGAAGGTGGTGCTCTCTTCGCGGATGGGCAGATAGACGCCGTACCACTCCTTCTGCGCCGGGCTGTCGGTGTAAGCCTTCAGCGCCGCCTCGTCCTTGAACTCCATCACGAACGCGTTGGCCTTGCCGCCCTGCACCTTGATCGAGTTGGTCCACACGCGGGTAATGCCCTTGTACTTGGCCGGCAGCGCCTGCACGCCGTCGAGCGCGGCCTTGATCTGCGCGGCCGTCGTGCCGGCCTTCCACTTCACGGTAACCACGTGAATCACCGACTTCGGAGCGGTCTTGCTCTGGGCCGCGGCGGAACTCGCGCCCACGGTCAGCATAACAGCCGCCATGGCGATCATCAGAAATTGCTTCATTGGTTTGATTCTCCTCGTTGGAATGCATTGCGCCCGGCCTGCAATCCGGACCAGTGTTCACAGATCAGGATCGAATTCGCCGGGTTCTGGGGGTGATATTTGATCAGCGCATTGCCGATCAGTAGATGCGGTGGGGCTGGCAGATGTTCCGCCAGCGCCCCGATATCCTGGGACGTAGAGTAGTAGACGCCCGCAATCTCGTAGCAGTAGCGCAAAGTTTCCGCATCCGCCTGCTCAACGGTCGCCTCGCCCATCCGGCCCACCACGTGCAGCCGAATCCGCCGCCGCCGTTCGATCTCCTCCGGCGTGCGGCGGGCCCGAATGGCTCCCACCAGAACCCAGGCCCCGGCGCCGAACGCTACCACACCCACCGCGGCGGGCACGAGCCAGGAGGTCTGAACCAGTGGCGGGAACCACGAAGGCAGCATGTGCAAACGTTACTTGGCGAGCGACTTGGCGTGGTCTTTCAGAAACTGCTCAAGACCCCGGTCGGTCAGCGGATGGTTAAACAGCATGTCCAGCGTCTTGAACGGCATCGTCGCCACATCGGCGCCCGCCAGCGCGGCGTCCACCACGTGGATCGGCGTCCGGATGCTGGCCGCCAGCACCTGCGTCTTGAAGTCGTAGTTCGAATAAATCGCCGTAATCTGCTCGATCAGTTCCATGCCCACGTGGCCGATGTCGTCCAGACGGCCGACGAACGGACTCACCAGATAGGCACCCGCCTTGGCGGCCAACAGCGCCTGCGGAGCCGAGAAGCACAGGGTCACGTTCGTGCGGATGCCCTCGCTCGACAGCGCCTTGCACGCCTTGATGCCATCGCGGATCAGCGGCAGCTTCACCACAATGTTCTTGTGGATCTTGGCCAGCTTCTTACCCTCTTCAATCATGGCGGCGGCTTCCACGGCGACGACCTCGGCCGAGATATCCCCGTCAATGATGTCGCAGATCGCCTTGACCTGCTCCTCAATCGGCCGGCCTTCCTTAGCAATCAGCGAAGGATTGGTGGTGACGCCATCGACAATGCCCCAGTCGGCGCCTTTTCTAATTTCATCCAGGTTGGCGGTATCGAGAAAGATTTTCATGGTGATTTCTTAGGATTCGGTGGTAATTGAGTTTTCGAGCGCGCCCACGCCATCAATAACAACGCGGACCGAAGAGCCCGGCAGCATTGGGCCCACACCAGGGGGAGTGCCGGTGGCAATCAGATCGCCCGGCTCAAGTGTCATAAATTGACTGACATAGGCCAGTATATCACCCAGGTCGAAAATCATATCCGTCACCGGGGCGTCCTGCACCAGCTTGCCGTCCAGGTAGCCCTGCACGCGCAGCCCGCTCACCGCCACCGCATCGCCCGGCACCGCCCATTGGCCCACCGGGCAGAACGTATCAAAGCCCTTGCCGCGCGTCCACTGCCCGTCTTTCTTCTGCAGGTCCCGCGCCGTCACGTCATTGACGCACGTGTAGCCCCAGACATAATCGGCCCAGTCCTGCTTCCGGACGTTACGGGCGCGCCGCCCGATGATCACGCCCAGTTCGGCTTCATAGCTCACCAGGCTCGATAGCGCCGGATAGAGAATCTTATCGCCGTGCGCAATCAGCGAGCTCGGCGGCTTGAGAAAAATCAGCGGCTCGGTGGGCACCGCGTTGCCCAACTCCTTGGCGTGGTCGGCGTAGTTGCGTCCAACGCAGACGATCTTCGAGGGCGAAACCGGCGGCAGCAGCCGCACCGCGTCCAGCCCGTGCGTCGTACCCGGACGGTACTCAAACAGCGAAGGCGTCTCCTGAATCATCTCGCCCTGCAGGATTCCGTAGCGAACCCCGGGATGGCTATCCGGCGCGGTGGGCGCGATGCCCCGGTCCAGACTGAAGCGAACAAACTTGGTCACGGTGTTGTGATCTCCACTGGTGGCGATGGCGAGCTTTCGTTGCCGTAGAGGTCTACGGCGGAGACGGCATAACGGTAGCTCTTTCCGCTGGCCGCCGTACGGTCAGTATATGCGGGCACTTCGACGGCATCGGCCAGCAGTTGGCCATCCCGCCACACGCGGTAATGCTTGAGGTCGGCCTCCGTGTTGCGCTCCCAGGAGAGCTCGTTGGCGTTCGAACTGGCGATGACGTTCAGCCCCACCGGCCGCGCCGGCGGGAAACTATCCACGTAGTTCACGGCTATCTCGGCCGTCGGCTCGCTCACCGCCACCCCCGCTCCGGCCTTCACCGAGGCCTGCACCTGGTAGCGATAGCTCTTGCCTGCCTCCACGGCCGGATCGAGATACTCCGGCTTGCTCACGGACGCCACCGGGGCGCCGTCGCGAAGCACGGCCCACGTCTCCGCCTCCCCGGACCACCGCAGCGCCATCCCGTTGGGCTCGGGTTTGGCCGTAAACGCGGCAGGCGTTGCCACGGGCGACACCACCCGGCGCACCACCGCAGTCGACCAGGCCGAGTAGCGGCCCTTGGCGTTCTGCAGCCGCACCAGAAACGAGATCTCCTGGCCCACCCAACCCGCCGCCACCGGCGTTTCAGCCTCTACCGCGCCCGGCTCGCGCGCCGCCACCGGAATCGGCAGCTCGCCGCCGCGCAGGTCCACCGTGACATCCTTCACCGGCAACTGCTCTGTCGTGAGATCCGGAATGGTGAACCGCAGCTTGATCTTCCCGCCCACCTGCGCGGCCTCGAGATCGGCTACCGGCAGCGGAATAAGCAGCGCCGGCGGCTGCGGGTCGCCAATGTACCCGCACGCGGCCAGCCAGCCACACAGCAGGATGATCGCCGGCCGCCGCATCACAAAATATACCGGCTCAGATCCTGATCCTGGATGATACCCGTCAACTGCTTCCGCACGTATTCGGCATCGATCTTCACTGTCTTCTTCTTCAGGTCCGGCCCCTCGAAGCTAATCTCTTCGAGCACCTTTTCAAGGATGGTATGCAGCCGGCGGGCGCCGATGTTCTCGGCCTGCGCGTTGACTTGGGCGGCGCACCGCGCCAGCTCCACTAGCGCGTCGTCGGTGAAGCTCAGTTTAATGCCCTCGGTGTCGAGCAGCGCCTGGCTCTGCTTGATCAGCGCGTTTTTCGGCTCTTTCAGAATCCGGATGAAATCGGCTTCGGTGAGCGACTTCAGCTCCACGCGGATCGGGAAGCGGCCCTGCAGCTCGGGAATCAGATCGCTTGGCTTCGATACATGAAACGCCCCGGCGGCGATGAAGAGTATATGGTCGGTCCGCACGAAGCCATAGCGCGTATTCACCGTCGTTCCTTCGACAATCGGCAGAATGTCCCGCTGCACCCCTTCGCGGCTCACGTCCGGCCCCTGGCCGCCCTCGCGGCCGGCGATCTTGTCGATCTCATCGAGGAAGATCATGCCGTTGCGTTCCACCCTCTCAATGGCCACGCGTTGCACCTGGTCCATGTCGATGAGCTTCTGCTCCTCTTCGTCCACCAGGTAATCGAAGGCTTCGCTCACGCGCATCTTCCGCTTCTTGGTGCGGTTGCCGAACAGCGCGGGCAGAACCTCCTTCAGGCTCACGTCCATCTCGTCGGGCCCGGGGCCGCCGCCGAACTCGATCATCGGGCCGCGGTCTTTGACGTCGATCTCCACCTGCTTGTCGTCGAGCTTGCCGGCCTGGAACTTCTCGCGCAGCTTATCCCGCGTGGCCTCCGCCGTCTCCGTCGCGTTCTCGGGTGGCGCCGGCAGCAGCAGTTCCAGCAGCCGGTCTTCGGCTTGGCGCTCGGCGCGGTCGGCCACTTCATCGAGCCGCTCCTCGCGCACCATGTCGATGGCGATCTCGACAAGGTCGCGGATCATCGACTCGACGTCCCGCCCCACGTAGCCCACCTCGGTGAACTTGCTGGCTTCCACTTTGAGGAACGGTGAATTGGCCAGCTTGGCCAGGCGCCGGGCGATCTCCGTCTTGCCGACGCCGGTCGAACCGATCATGAGAATATTCTTCGGCATGACGTCGTCGGCCATGTCCGGGTCGAGCTTCTGGCGGCGGACGCGGTTGCGCAGGGCAATCGCCACGGCCTTCTTGGCGTCGGCCTGGCCGATGACGTATTTGTCGAGTTCGCGAACGATCTCGCGCGGGGTGAGTTCGTCCAGCAGCGGCGATTCGCCATCGCCATGCGCGCCGTGCTGCGGGAGATAGATCACCATCAGTTCAACTCCTCAAACACGAACGTGTGGTTGGTGTAGATGCACATGTCGCCGGCGATCTTCATCGCTTTTTCGACAATCTCCCGCGCGGCAAAGTCCGTGTTCTGCAGCAGGGCGATCGCCGCGCAGCGCGCAAACGAGCCCCCGGAGCCGATGGCCATCACGTCGTCGTCCGGCTCAATCACGTCGCCGTTGCCGCCGAGCAGGTAAATCTTTTCGTTGTCGGCCACCAGCAGCAGGGCTTCGAGATGGCGCAGTACCTTGTCGGTCCGCCAGTCCTTGGCCAGCTCCACGACGGCCCGGTCCAGCTTGCCGTTGTGCTGTTCGAGCTTGGTTTCAAAACGGGCGAAAAGCGAAAAGGCATCGGCCGTCGAGCCGGCAAACCCGGCCATGACCCGGCCGTTATACAACTTCCGCAGCTTTTTGGCGTTCCCCTTGAGGACTTCCGAACCCATGGTTACCTGACCATCGGCCGCCATGACGACCTTTCCTCCCCGGCGCACCGCCAGGACCGTCGTCGATCGAATCCGTTGAGACATGAATCTACACCCTATTCTAGCGTGCCGCGCCCGGCCCCGCCTTCAGCCGCGCCGCAGCCGCGAGTTTACCGGCGCGCCCTTCTCCGGGAAGTCGCTGCGGTAGTGGCCGCCGCGGCTCTCCCGCCGCGCGAGCGCCGCTTCAGCAATCAGCAGCGCCACCTGGTGCAGGCTCCGCAACTCATAATCGAGCCGCTGCGGCTGCCGCTTGGCCTCAAGCGGCACCGACCGGAACAGTTCGAGCGCCTTCTGCAGCCCCGCGCCGTCCCGGGTGATGCCGCAATACTCCCAGGCAATCGCCCGCAGGTGCGCCTCGCTGATGGCGGGAAACAGTTCGGGCCGCGGCGCTTCGCCCTCGGCCTTGGCCGCTGGCAGGCCCCGCATCGCCTCGGCCGCGCGCGCCCCGAAGACTACCCCTTCGAGCAGCGAGTTGCTGGCCAGCCGGTTGGCGCCGTGTACGCCGGTGCAGGCCACCTCTCCGGCGGCGAAAAGACGAGGTACCGAGGTCTGCCCGGCCAGGTCCGTCTGCACGCCACCCATGGCGTAGTGCGCCGCCGGATGCACCGGTGCCGGCTGCTTCCGCAGGTCGAGGCCGTAGTGCAGGCAGGTCTCAAAGATGCGCGGGAAGTGAGACTCCATCGCACCCGGGGGGAAGTCCGTCATGTCGAGGAACATGTGCGGCGCGCCGGTGCGCGCCATCTCGCGCACAATCGCCCGGCTCACCACGTCACGCGAGGCCAACTCGTCCTGAAACCGTTCGCCGGCGGCGTTCCGCAGGTAGGCCCCTTCGCCGCGCAGCGCCTCCGAGAGCAGAAACCGCGGCGCGCCGTCCAGGTGCAGCGCCGTGGGATGAAACTGCACAAACTCAATGTTTTCCACCACCGCGCCGGCCCGGTAGCTCATCGCCACCCCGTCGCCGGTGGCTACGTCGGGATTGGTGGTCTCTTTATACACCCGCCCCAAGCCGCCCGTGGCCAGCAGCACCGCGCGGGCGTAGATCGGGATCTGCTGCTGATGCCGGGCGTCAAAGGCCATCGCGCCCCGCACCTCGCCGTCGTCCAGCAGCAGGTCCGTCACCGCAGCAAAGCTTAGGAAACGAACATTGGCCAGCGAGGCGGCCTTGCGGTAGAGCGTGCGGGAGATCTCGCGGCCGGTGGAGTCGCCGTGCGCGTGCAGAATCCGGTTGCGCGAATGCGCCCCTTCCCGGCCGAAGACCAACTCGCCATCCTCGCGGTCGAACTCGGCACCCCAGCCGAGCAGCTCTTCAATCACGCGTGGCCCTTCGGCCACCAAAGTTCGTACCGCCTCGGCGTCACACAGCCCGTCGCCGGCCTGCATGGTGTCCTGTTCGTGCAGCGCCACCTGGTCGTCGTCGCTCAGCGCCGCCGCAATGCCGCCCTGGGCGTACTCGCTGGCTGATTCGTGCAGCGTATCCTTGGCCAGCACCAGCACCTGCCCCGCCTCGGCCAAAGTGATCGCCGCACGCAACCCCGCCACGCCGGCGCCAATGACAAGGAAATCCGTAGTGATCCGCAAACCCTATGGTACAAGGAAATCAGTGCCTTCCCACGTTGTCACCACTGCCGCGCAAACCTACACCTGCGTCGTCCGGAACGGAATCAGCGCCCAAATCCACGACTTTCTCCCGGCCAAAGCCGGCAAGATTTTTGTGGTCACCACCCCGGATGTTCACGCACTCTACGCCGCCCGCCTGGCCGGTTTTGAGGTGCTGCATTATCCCGGCGGCGAGCCGAACAAACGGCTCAGCGTTGTCGAAGCCCTGGCCGACCAGATGCTCGCCCGCGGCGCGGACCGTTCAAGCGTCGTCGTCGCCTTCGGCGGCGGTATCTGCGGCGACGTCGGCGGCTTTCTGGCCGCCATCTTCATGCGCGGCGTCCCGGTCATCCAGGTTCCCACCACCCTGCTCGCGCAGGTGGACGCCGCCGTCGGCGGCAAAACCGGCGTCAATCTGCTGGGCGGCAAAAACCTGATTGGATCCTTCCATCAGCCCCACGCCGTGCTCATCGACCCCACTGTCCTTGCTTCTTTACCGGAACGCGAGTTCCGCGCCGGCCTCTACGAGGTGATCAAGCACGGCATCATCGCGAGCCCCGAACTGTTCGCGATCATGGCCGAACGCGCCGATGCAGTGCTGGCGCAGGACCCGGAAGTACTCGAAACGATCATCGACGAAAGCGTCCGCATCAAGGCCGGGGTGGTATCGGCCGACGAAAAAGAGGGCGGCCTCCGCCGCATTCTCAACTACGGCCACACTCTCGGCCACGCCCTCGAAGCCGAGACGAACTACTCCGTGCTGCTGCACGGCGAAGCCGTTGCCTACGGCATGCTCGCCGCCGGCCACCTGGCCGTCCGCACCGGCCACCTCAGCGCCGCCACCGCCGCCGAAATCGCCCGCGTCATCCAACTCTACGGCCCGCTGCCCCCCGTCCCCGGCGTCACCGCCGAAGCTCTTGCCGGCCACATCTACAAGGACAAGAAAACCATTCAGGGCCAGACCCACTTCGTCCTGGCCACCGCCATCGGCCGGACCGAGATCGTCCGCGGCATCCCCCACGAAGACGTCGTCGCCGCCGCCGCCGCCGCCGCGGCTCTGGCATGAACCGCGGCACCACCCCCCCCGGCGCCCGCACCGAACAGGAAGCCGCCCGCTGGGTCCGCGGCATGTTCGCCGACGTCGCCCCCCGCTACGACCTGCTGAACCGCGTCCTGTCCTTCCAGATCGACCAACTCTGGCGCGCCCACACCGTCCGCCGCGTCCAGCCCTACCTCGACAACCCCGTCGCCCGCATCCTCGATCTCTGCTGCGGCACCGGCGACCTGCTGCTGGCCCTCGAAAAGCGCCGCCGCGCCCCCATCCTCGGCAGCGACTTCTGCCACCCCATGCTCACCGCTTCGCAGGCCAAACGCGCCCGCTCCCCGCTATTTGAAGCCGATGCCCTTGCGCTGCCCCTCGCCGATGCTTCGCTCGACCTCGTCACCTGCGCCTTCGGCTTCCGCAACTTCGCCAACTACCGCAAGGGCATCGCCGAACTCCACCGCGTGCTGTGCCCGGGCGGGGCGGCGGCGATCCTTGAGTTCTCCACCCCGCCCAACGCCGCTTTCCGCGCGCTCTATAACTTCTACAGCCTGCACATCCTGCCCCGCGTGGGCGCCCTGCTTAGCGGCCGCCCCGACGCCTACACCTACCTGCCCGAATCGGTCCGCAAATTCCCCGGCGCCGAAGCCCTGGCCGCCGATTTTCGCTCCGCCGGCTTTGCCGACGTTACCTTCGATCGCCTTAGCTTCGGCATCGTCGCCCTGCACATCGCCCGTAAACCAAGCGCTCGCCCATCATGAACCCCGTCCTTGCGATTCTCAACATCTTCCTCGATCCGGCCGCCTCGGTCCGCTACCAGCGCGCTCAGGGCAAGCTGGCCTGGCTGCCGCCGCTCGCCGTGGCCGCCGCCGTCTCCATCGGCCTCGCCTACCTGCTGCGCCCCCTGATGGAGCAGGCCATGTACAACGACCTGCTCGACCAGATGGCCGAGCAAAAAGCCCGTGAGTCGATGGAGTTCATCCGCGGCACGCTGACGTTCTCGATGATCATGACTCCCGTCATGCTGGCTGTGATGCTGGCTATCAGCGGCGCCCTCGTCCTGGGCTTCGGCACCATTCTGGGCGCGCGTCTCCAGTTCCCGGAGGTCTTCACGCTGCTCGCCCACTGCTCGCTGATTCCATTGCTCGCGCAGGTGGCGCAGGCCGTCACCGTCAAACTCCGTGGCACTCTCGATTCGATGAAACAGATGCAGCCTGCCTTCGGCTTCGACCTGCTGCTCGACGACGAAGCGCCGCGCCTGCTCGCGGGGCTGCTGAACTACTTCTCGTTCTTCACGCTCTGGTACATCGTCATTCTGGGTTTAGGTTTCGCCGCTCTCGCCGGGGTCAGCAAGGCCAAGGGCTTCGCCATGACGGCGCCCGTCTGGATCCTCGGTCTGTTCTTTGCGCTAGCCGGCGCCCTCGTCCGCTAGCAGGTCAGTCTTGTACTTCGGCTTGCGCTTGTCTTTGGGTTCGATCGCCTGGGTTCCTTTCACGATTCCAATCACGTTGCGCGCCACCCGGCGGACGGTTTTGCCGCTGTCCGGCGGCTTGGGTTTCTTACGGCTTGCCATATGGGTATAATAAAGGCGTAAATTCCAAAGGAGGCCATATGAGAGGATTTGGCTGGCAAGAACTATTGGTCATCCTGGCCATTGCCGCTTTGCTGTTCGGCGGGAAAAAGATTCCTGAAGTCGCAAAGGGTCTCGGCGAGGGTATCAAAAACTTCAAAAACGCCCTCAAGGGGGAAGAAAAAGCCCCGGGACAGGCCGAAGAAAAGAAGCAGGCGTAAGGCTTCCTCTGGGCGCCCGCAATTTGGGCGGAACGGAATCGGTAAGAAAATAACCCCCGCTGGAAGCACCAGCGGGGGTTTTCAAGTTTTGGAACTGGATGAAAGGAGGAGAGAGACGTTTAGCTGGAAGCCTTAGTCTTTTTCGGCGGAACGATGGCGTCTTTCACTGCCTTCGCTACGCGGAACTTGACGACCTTCTTGGCCGGAATCTTGATGGTCGCGCCCGTGGCAGGGTTGCGGCCCGTGCGCGCCTTGCGCTCCTGGCGCACCAGGCGGCCGAGACCCGGAAGCACGGCCACGCCGTTCTTCTTGGTTTCCTTGATGGCGATTTCGGCATACAGTGTCAAAAATGCCTTCGCCTGCTTCTTGTTGATCCCTTCCACACCCTCAACGAGGGCAGCGACGAGTTGCGTCTGCGTCATACGTGTTACGACAGCCATGTTGCTCCTTTACTGATTCTCCTAGAGAATCGGAACCAGCCTAAAACGTTTCAATCATTTTCATGTCGAAATGTTCTAAAAGATCCCTGTACAGCTGCAATCATAAGGCAGTTTTCCTGCTCCTGTAAAGGGGAATTCGCTGTAGGAACCCCATTTTTCGCACTTTTTTACGCACCGCGTGCGCCAAGCCCCCATCTTTCGGGCTCCCGGACGCGCTGCCGTCCAGCAAAGCCCGGCAGGACAGGCTTTCGCGCGCCGACCGACGCCAACCTAACCAAGCGGCAGCGTGATCGTGAACAGCGCCCCGCGCGGCTCCCGGTTTTCCGCGTTCACCGTCCCGCCGTTGGCCCGGACGATCGAGGAGACGATGTGCAGCCCGAGCCCGGTCCGGCTCCGGCTTCGTTTGGTTGTAAAACGCGGCTCAAAGATGTGGGGCAGAATCTCGGCGGAGATGCCCGGTCCGTTGTCCGCCACCGTGATCACCAGTTTTTCGGCCTGCCGCCGCGCCCGAATCTCAATGACGGCCTCCTCCGGCTTGATCTGCACCGCGTTCAGGAACAGATTCACGAACACCCGCTCCCAGGCCGCCGTCGAGCCCGGCAGCCGCAATCCCGGCTCAATCTCCCGGTGCCAGCTCACCGTGGCCGCCCGCGTCACCTGCAAAAAGTCGTCGGCGTGCTGAATCGCGTTATCGACCACCGCCTGCGCCTCGCCGGACTCACGCGCCGTCTCCGTCAAGCTGTCCACAATCCGGCCGCCGCGCGTGACGCTCCGGCGGATGGTGGCCGCCAGCCGCGCCCATTTGGGGTCCCGCCCGAGCAGTTCGGCCGACTCCGCCAACGTCTCAAAGACGTTATTCAAGTCGTGCGCCAGACCGGCGACGGTCAGCTCGGTATCTCGCTCCACATCAGCCTCGAATGCGGTCGAGCGTATCGTAAAACTCGGCAAACGACACACTGGCCGCCTCGGCCTCGTTCACCGTGCTCGCGCCATCGGCAAACAAACCCGCCACGGCGAAAGCCATCGCGATCCGGTGGTCGCCGAAGGAGTCCACCTCCGCGGCCCGGAACTTTTGCTTGCCCGGAATCCGCAAGCCATCGTGCGAGGTCTCCACCGTCACGCCCATCCGTCGCATGTTTTCGGCCACGGTGGCAATCCGGTCGGTCTCTTTGACGCGCAACTCGCCGGCGTCCCGCACCTCCAGCCCCTCTTCGCTCATCGCGCCCAGCACGGCGAGCGCCGGAATCTCGTCAATCAGCGCTGCCGTGGTGCCCTTTTCAATCAACCCGCCGCGGAACCGGCTCGCCCGCACCTGCAGATCGCCGATCAGCTCGCCGCCCGAAGAGCGGACATCGAGCACCTTAATCTGCGCCCCGCCGCCCACCAGAAAATCAATCAACGCCGTCCGCGACGGGTTTACGCCCACGTCGTAGATCACCAGATTCGACTCCCGCGCCAGGATCGCCGCCACGAGAAAAAACGCCGCGCCCGACAGATCACCCGGCACGAGCAACTCGCGCCCCGTGAGCGCCGCGCCGCTCGTAATCGACACCGTCGTGCTCCGCGCCGTAATGTCGGCGCCGAATTCTTTGAGCGCAATCTCAGAGTGGTCGCGCGTCTTGTGCGACTCCCGCGTCACCGTCGTCCCGCTGGCGTACAGCCCGGCAAACAGGACACAACTCTTCACCTGCGCACTCGCCACCGGCAGCGTATAGTCAATCGCTCGCAGGTCCGGGTTGCCTTCGATTTCGAGCGGCGGATAGGTGCCGTCGACGGCGCTGATCCGCGCTCCCATCAACTCGAGCGGCGTGATGATCCGCTTCATCGGACGCCGCGCAATGGAGGCGTCGCCTTCAAGGCGGCTCGTAAACGGCTGCGCGGCCAGAATCCCGCTCATCATCCGGATCGTCGAACCCGAGTTGCCCACATCAAGGGTCTTCGACGGCGCCGCATAGCCTCGCAACCCCTTGCCGTGAACCTTCACGGTGGTCCCGTCCTTCTCGACGCCAATGCCCAGCGTCTCGACGCAGTGCAGCGTCGAATGCGGATCGGCCCCGGTGGAGTAGTTGCGCAGCGTGGAGGTGCCTTCGGCAATCGAGGCCAGAATCGCGTAGCGGTGCGAGATGGATTTATCGCCGGGAAGCCGGATGGCGCCGCTGATCGCGGACGCGGGTTGAATCGTTACCTGCATGCAAAACCTCTATTGTAGAGGGTTTCGCGGGCTCAGGCGCCGATTGCGTAGGCTACCGGTGAGGGGATTACCAACGCCCGCGCCGGACGCAAACGGGCAAAGCGGTAGCCCACGCCGAAGATGGTTTGAATGTACTGTTCGCCGTGGTCGCCGAGCTTGCGCCGGAGTCGCCGGACGTGCACGTCAAGCGTCCGCGTCCGCGTACCGCTCCGGTAGCCCCAGATTGTCTGCAGCAGCACCTCCCGCCGGATGGTCTCGCCCTCGTTCTGCGCCAGCATGGCAAGCAGTTCAAACTCTTTGCGGGTGAGGACGAGTTTCACGTCGTGAAACCGTACGGCCGGCCAATCAATGGAAAGGTTTTCGTCGTGGAATATAGGCATCGAAGAGTCCCGGAAGTGGTCTGGACCCCGATAGTACGAGGAAAACGGCCCGCCGGTCGTCTTCAGGTTGTGAAAATCTTGTAAAAACCGCCTAAACGCGGTCGAGAAACGCGTAGGCCTGCTGCCGGATCTCGGGCGGGAAATCGTGGCCGCAGTCCGGATACGCGGTCACCAGTTTCCCGGGCCGGAACAGTCCGCTCACCTTCGCCACCGTGTCGCGCACCCCGCTGTTGTCGAAGTTGTCGTCCCGCAGTGGAGCGCTGATGAACAGCGCCCGCCCCGCCATCATCCGGAACAGGTCCGGGAAGTCCCAGGGCACCTCCGCCGGATTGTTGTGGTACCGCTCGCGCACCCGCGGCATGTACCGGTCCTGGTCCCAGCCCTTCAGGTTCCCGCCCTTATATTTGGCCATCGACGTGAAGCCGCAACTGGTCACCGCCGCGCGGATCCGCCGGTCGAATCCGGTGATAAACAACGCATTGTGGCCGCCCAGCGAATGGCCGATCGCCACCACCGACTTCGCCCCCCGTTCGAGCAGCAGGTCCACGCCCCGCCGGTGATTCACCATGCCCTTCATCGACCCCGAAGCCAGCCCGGCCGCGAAAACGTCCTTTGGAAAGTCCGTCACATCGTCGCCGAAGGAAGGGTAGTCCGGCGCCAGACACAGATAGCCCCGCTGCGCGAGTTCGTGCGCGTAGTGCAGGTTCGGCTTGCCGCCCAGCCCGGCCGGTTCGTCCTTGCCGATGCGCGTGGTCTGGTGCAGGCACAGCGCCGCCTTGCCGCTCCACTTCTCCGGCGTCAGTACCCACGCATACACCGGATTGCCCGGCTTGGCGCCGTAGCGGATCTTCTGCCGCCGGTAGCCTCCGGCTGCCTGCGGTGCGCCGAGCGTCTCCACGGAAACCGGGGTTCGTTCGCGGGGCGGAAACTTCCCCGCCATCGCTTCGAACCCCTTTCCCTTTGCCATTGCCGGCAGCGCCAGCAGCCAACCGAGATCACGACGGGAGAGCATCCCACCGTTATACCGTTAAAAACGGTAGCGAATCGCCAGCTGCATGATCCGCGGATCGCGCGCCGAGGTAATCCAGCCGAAGTTGGTGTTGCCCACCGTCGTCTGCGGGTTATTGAAGTTCACTGTGTTGAACAGGTTGAAGGCCTCCCACCGGATATCGAAGCTCTGCCGCTCGGTCACGCGGAAGCCCTTCGACAGGGTGAAGTCGGTATTGAACAGCCGCGGGCCGTAGGCAGCATTCCGCGCCGCGTTGCCCGGCGTATTCACGGCCTGAATGCGGAACGCCGCCGCGTCGAGGAACCGGAAGCGGTCGGTCTTCGGATCGACGCCCGTGTTGGCCTCGCCCACCCGGTCCGGCCGCAGCCCGCCGCCGTTGCGGTTCAGGAAGCGGTAGGCCTGCCCCGTGCGCGGGTCGATGCCGTTGCTGTTCAGGCTAACGTTCAGCGGCAGGCCCGTGCGCCAGTTGATAATCGTCGCCGCCCGCCAGCCGCCCAGCACCGCATCGGTGAAGCCGTTCCAGCCGTTGCCGAACTTCTTCCCCTTGCCAAACGGCAGCTCGTAGGTCACGGCCGTCGTGTACTGCACCTTCGGCGTCTGCGTCATCCGGCCGTTCTCCTGGTCAAAGCGGTCCAGAAACTGCGGCGAAGCGCCCGCGTCCCACGTGCCCACCTGGTCAATCGCGCTCGCCCACGTCAGGCTGACGAGGGCATACAACCCGTTCGAGAAGTTATGTTCAAACTTCGTCTGCAGCGCGTTATACCAGCTCTTGCCGCGGCTCGCGCCCGTCTGGATGCCCTGCCACAGCGGAAACGGCCGGTTGGCGGCCACCGAACCATCGACGCCGAACGCCGTCTGGTTCCGCTCGTACAGCCCGAACAGGTTCACGCCCCGGTTCCCGGCGTAGGCCACCTCCCACGTGCTCGCCCGGTTCACGCGGTACTGCACCGCCAGGTTGAACTGCTGAATGCGTCCGCTGCGCTGGTCGCGTTCCCGCGTCCGCAGGCCAATCGTCCGGCTGTCGAAGTTCGACAGCACCCCCGCCGGCAGCGGGTCGCTCAGCCGCACCGGCGCCGGGCCCGTGCCCACCCGCAGCAGCGTCGGCTGGATCAGTTGCGGCGGGTTCAACGCCAGACTCGCCTCCGAGCCATAGATATCTTCCGTGTTGTAAAAGATCCCGTAGCCGCCGCGGATCACCAGCTTCTCCTCGATCGCCTGCCAGGCAAAGCCCAGCCGCGGGCCAAAGTTGTTTTTATCCGGCGTCGTCAGGTACTTGTCCTTGTCGCTCGCCAGCACCAGGCCCCCCGTCGCCGGGTCGAAGTTGATGTTCTTGTTCGTCCCGCTGCCGTAGAAAGGCGTCGTGTACTCGTAGCGGAGGCCCAGGTTCAGCGTCAGCCGCGGGCTCAGTTTCCAGTCGTCCTGCAGGAAGAAGCTGTAGGCCTCCTGCAACTGTTTCACCTCCGGCACCGTGTTCAGTTGCACGCTCTCGGGGAAGCCAAGCAGCAGGTCACCCATCGCGTCGTTGGTGAACCGCCCCTGGAAGTTATAGGCCGGGCTGCGCCGCGTCACGTCGACGAAGCTGTTGTTTTTGAGACGCATCTCAAAGCCGCCGCGCAAAAAGTGCTTGCCCGCGGTCAGCGAAATCGTGTCGATAATCTGGTTCAGCTTCGGCGATTGAAACTGCGGGCGGAAGTTCCGCGTGCCGAGCTGGTTGTAGTTGGTCGGGTTGATGAGCGGCAGACCGCCCACTTGCAGCATCTCCGGCGGGAACCCGCGGAAGCCGAAGGCGTCGGCCTTCTGGTCGTTGGCCGTGGCGTGCGCAAACTCGGCGAACGTATCGTTGTTGCCGTAGCGAAGCGTGTTCACCATCCGCGGCGAAATCGTCTTGGTCCACGCCAGCGCCAGGCTGCGGTTTTCGTTGAACTGCGCGCCCTGGTTGCCCACGCCATCGGCCAGGCCCGGGAAGATCGCATCGCGGTTGAACTTCTGCCGCAGCCAGCTGAAGCGCCCCATGATCTGGTTCCGGTCGTTCACGTTGTAGTCCAACCGCGTGTCGAACTTATGCGTGTTCTCGTTGCCGTCCCGCTGCAGGCTGTAGTTATTGGTCGGCCGCCCGTTCTGAAACTGCCCTGCCGTGTTCGGCTCCGGGTACAGATCAATCACCTTCTTTGCCAGCGCATCAAAGCGCGACGCCGGAATCACGTTACCCGGGAACGCCGCGTTCGTTGACGGGTCCACAATGTTCAATGCCCCGAACTGCCCCTGCCGCTGCGCCATCGTCGGCACCGTCGTCAGAAACGTATCGGCGAAGCTCTGCCGGAAGCCCTCATAAGCGCCAAAGTAGAACAGCTTGTTCTTCACGATCGGCCCCCCGATGGTGCCGCCAAACTGGTCCCACTTCAGGTTGTTCTTCGGCACGTTCTGCAGGTTATTCGTCCATCCCCGCGCCGCCAGCGCCGAGTTCCGGTTGAAGTAGTAGCCGGTGCCGTGCGTCTCGTTGCTGCCGCTTTTGATTGAGACGTTCACCACCGCCCCGGCGCTGCGCCCGAACTCAGCGGAAAACGAGTTGGTCTGCACCTTGAACTCGGCAATCGCATCCGGGTTTGGCTGCACCACCTGCGCGCTCAGGCTCTGCGCGTTCTGCGTGCCCTGGTTGTTGTCCACGCCGTCGAGTAGAAAATTATTCTGCGTGTGGTAGTTGCCGTTCGCGACGAACCATCCCGGTCCGCGCGTCGTCGGGTTCAACGTGCTCGCCGCCACCCCGGGCGACAGCAGCGCCAGCTCCGTATACCGCCGCCCCGCCAGCGGCAGCTCCACCGCCGTCCGCCCGCTGATCACCTGCCCCAGCGAGCCCTGCTCGGTCTGAATCGCCGCCACGCTTGCCGTCACCTCCACCGTCTCGCTCACCGAGGAAACCTCCAGCTTTACCCGCACCAGCCGCCGCTCGTCAATGTTGATCGATACCGCGCTCAGCTTCACGTTCTTAAAGCCGCTCCGCCCCACCTCCACATCGTAGGTGCCGCGTTGAATCGGGCTGAACAGCGCATAGCCGTCGCCCGAACTCTCGACAAGCAGCCGCGCGCCGCTCCCGCGGTTCACCAAACTCACCTTCGCTCCCGCCACCGCAGCGGCGCTCGGGTCCTCCACCAGCACCCGTAACGAGGCCGAATCGGTCTGCGCCCATAAGGCCGACGCGATCGTCAACAATCCCAGATAGATCTTCATGCTACCGAGCGTAGCCAGCTAACAATGCACCACCGTTACCGTATCGTTTCAATTCGATAACAATGCCAACTCCGCCGTCCGCTTCCCATACCGCGGCGGCGCCGCCCGCACCCCCGCCATCAACCCCTCCACCAGCCCCGGCAGATACTCCCGCCACTCCGTAAACCGCGCCCCCAACTCCCGCCGGCTCCGCCCGTTATCGAGCGCCGACATCCACCGCCCGCTGAACGGCGAACAATCCAGCAACAGCCCCGCCCCCTCCAGCCGCTCCCGCTCCACCTCCACCAACCGCAGCTCCGCGCCCACCAACCGCGCCAACTCCGCCAAAAACTCCCGCAACCCAGGCGCCTCGCTCTGCGACAGGTTGTAAGCCCGGTCCAATCCTGCCCCGCCCCCCTCCAATTCACCGATACACCGCACCACATCGCCGCCGTAAAGATGCCGCAGCTGCGGCTCCTCCCCGGCCGGCACCAGAATCGGCCCCCCGTCCTGCAGCCGGGCCAGATAAGCCCCAATCCGTTGATAATGGTCCCGCACACTGTGCACCATCGGCAGCCGCAGCACCGTCACCGGCAGCTCCCGCGCGCCCAACAGCGTCTCCTCCGCCGCCCGCTTGTCGACCCCATAAAGCCAGTCCCCATAATCGGCCCCCTCCGGCGCCGCCATCACCGGCCCCTCGTAATCCTCCTCCCGGAACGGACGCGTCAACCCCGTCCGCACCAGATACACCTGCCCCGTGCTGAGCATCACGTACCGCCCCACCCGCCCCGCCAGCACCCGCGCCGCCACCGCCGCCTCCGGCCCCGTGTACAACGTCGTATCCACCACGCAGTCAAAGCTCCGGCTCCCTAACCCCCGCCGTAAATCCGCCTCCACCGCCCGGTCCCCGTGCACCGTCTCCACATCCTCCGGTAGCGCCGCGCGCGTCACGCCCCGGTGAAATACCGTCACCCGAAACCCCCTCTCCCGCAACTCCTGCACAATCCCCGGACCCAAATTCCGCGTCCCGCCAATCACCAGCGCATCCATCGTCTAAGTCTACTCCGCTACACTCGAAGGCAATGCTCCTCTGTACTGTCCGGGGCTGCGGCCAACCCCTCACCCGGACCGGCCCCGTCTACGCCTGCCCCCGGAATCACTCCTTCGACGTCGCCCGCAGCGGCTACATCAACCTCCTCCAACCCCAGGACCGCCGGTCCAAATACCCCGGCGACACCGCCGAAGCCGTCCACGCCCGCCGCCGCCTCTCCGCCCAGGGCCTCTTCCTCCCCCTGCTCCACGCCATCCGCGACCTCGCCGCCCTCTCCCCCGCCGACATCGTCCTCGACGCCGGCTGCGGCGACGGCTACTACCTCGGCGCCCTTGCCGAACACACCGGCTGCCAGGCCCACGGCATCGATATCTCCCAACCCGCCATCCTCGCCGCCGCCCGCCGCTATCCCCACTGCCAGTGGGTCCTCGCCAACGCCGACCGCCAAATCCCCTACGCGAGCCAAACCTTCTCCCTCGTCCTCTCCATCACCGCCCGCCGCAACGCTCCCGAGTTCCATCGCGTCCTCCGCCCCGGCGGCCGCCTCCTCCTCGCCATCCCCGCCCCCGACGACCTCATCGAACTCCGCGGCCCCTCCCGCGATCGGATTCCCGTCGCCGTCGCCGATTTCGCCCCCTACTTCACCCTCGCCGCCCACCGCCGCGCCACCACCACCGCCGACCTCGACGCCGCCGCCGTCGCCGATGTCCTCCACGCCATCTACCGCCCGCTCCAGCCTCGGCCCCCCGCCCCCGGCCGCGTCACCTTCAGCCTCGACCTGCTCCTGCTGCAGCCTGTCGACGCGCCTCCCGCTCAATCCCCCGCAGCATCCCGTTAAACACAACATGGTGCAGCGGCACTACCGCATACCAGTACAGCAACCCACACAACCCCCGCGGCGCAAACAACGCCCGCTGCGTCAACTCGCACCGCCCCTCCCCCAACCGCTCAATCACAAACTCCAACCGCGCCTCCCCCGGCAGCTTCATCTCCGCCCGCAGCGACAGCCGCCGGTCCCGCTCAATCCCCACCACCCGCCAGAAATCCAGCGCCTCCCCATAACCCACCGCCTCCGGATCCCGCCGCCCCCGCCGCAGCCCCGGCCCGCCCACCAGCTCGTCCATCCAGCCTCGCAATCGCCACAACCAATCCGCCGCGTACCACCCGTGCCCCCCGCCTACCCGGCACACCGCCCGGTACACCGCCCAGTCCGGCGCCGCCACGGTAACCTTCCGCTCGTCCCGAAACACTGTCCCCCCGGCCCAGTCCGGGTCCCCCGGAATCACCCCCGCCATCGACCACGACGTCTCCACCTCCCGCTCCGCAATCTTCTTGAGCGCCGCGTCAATCGCCTGTCGCACCGTCAACAGCTCCTGCGGAATCAGCGCCGCCAGCCGTTGCTCCCGGCAAACCACCGGGTTCCGCAGCCCCTCGGCCAGCGGCTTGGCGATCTCCTTGCTCAGCGGCGTCACCAAATGAATCCAGTACGAACTCAGCCGCGGTGACAAAATCGGCAGCGGAATCACGTACCGCCGCCTCAGCCCCAGCGCCTCGGCCATCTGTCGCATCAGCTCCCGGTAAGTCAACACCTCAGGCCCCCCGATGTCGTACACCCCGCCCACCGTCTCCGGCGCCGTCAGCGCCCCGGTCAGATAACCGATCACATTCCGAATCGCAATCGGCTGACACGGCGTCGCCACCCATTTCGGCGTGATCATCACCGGCAGCCGCTCCACCAGATAACGCAGAATCTCAAATGAAGCCGACCCCGAGCCGATGATCATCGCCGCCCGGAAGACGGTCACCGGCACCCCGCTCGCCCCCAGCGCCCCCCCCACCTCCCGACGGCTTCGCAGATGCTCGCTCAGTCCCGCCCCTGTCTCGCCCAGACCGCCCAGATAAAGAATCCGCCCCACCCCCGCCGCCGCGCACGCCGCGCCAAAAGTCTCCGCCAGTCGCCGGTCCTCTCGAGCGTACTCGGCGCTCGCCGACACCATCGAATGCACGAGATAGTAGGCCGCCGCGCACCCCCGCAGGCTCTCCGTCAGCGCTGCCTGGTCCGAGAAGTTGCACCGCAGCACCTCCACGCCCTCGCCCTGCGCCCACGCCCGGCCGGCCAACTTCTCCGGCGAACGCACCAGACAACGCACGCCATAACCCAGCTCCAGCAACCGCGGCGCCAGGCGCCCGCCTACGTAACCCGTCGCGCCCGCAATGGCAATCGTGCCTTTCGTTATCCCCACCGCAGTCCACGCCATGCCATCTGCACTCGCCAGCCCCGGGGGACCTGTCCGCGCCACCGCCAGCCGATGGCCAGAAAATGCACCAGCGACCGCAGAGAAGGGAACTCGGCTACGTACTGGCCCGCTGACCCCGAAAGCCGCATACGATGGCCCCCGTTTTCAATCTGCAGCTCCAGCGCTAGCTCCGGCTCAGGCACGAGGCGGCATCGTCGCGCCACTCGTCCGGATGCGCATCGTGCCGTTCACCCGCCACAAAGCATGTTCCGCATTCGCCGCCGTCGAACTCGGCACATGCACCTCCATGTTCTCGAAAACATACGAAATCTCGGCGCCACGGCCCGTCAGTTGGTCAAACAGACCAATCGCCAATTCGGGCCATGTCCTGGTATCTTCCGGTTTTTGTTCCATGCTTCCCTGGATGCCCTCTGCCCGGTATCGACACAATCATTCTTTGCGGGCCCCAATAACCCCCAAGCGGTTCTCGCCAAGCAGGTACAATATCCTCAGTGCCCGGGTGGCGAAATCGGCAGACGCAACGGACTTAAAATCCGTTATCCGGTAACGGGTGTGCGGGTTCAAGTCCCGCCCCGGGCACCACTCCCCCAACTATCCCACCAGCGCCCGCACCACCCGACCGTGCACATCCGGCAGCGTTACATCCCGCCCGCCAAACCGGTAGCTCAGCTTCGTATGGTCCAACCCCAGCAAATGCAGCACCGTCGCATGCAGATCATGCACCGTCATCACATTCTCCACCGCATGGTTCCCCAACTCATCCGTCGCTCCGTAGATTAACCCCGCCTTCGCCCCGCCCCCCGCCATCCAGATCGTGAATCCAAACGGATGATGATCCCGTCCGTCCCCGTTGCCCGTATCCGGCGTCCGCCCGAACTCCCCGGCCCACAGCACCAGCGTCTCCTGCAGCAAGCCCCGCGACTTCAGGTCTTTAATCAACGCCGTCACCGCCTGGTCCGTCACCATCGCGTTAGTCGAATGGCCCTCCCGCAGCTTATCGTGCTGGTCCCAAGTCCCGTTGTTCCCGCCGTAAAGATTCGGCGGCGTAATCTCCACAAACCGTACCCCCGCCTCCACCAGCCGCCGCGCCCGCAAACACTGCAGCCCATAAGCCCGCTTGTGCGGATTCTCCGCGTCCAGCCCATACAGCTTCCTGGTCGCCTCCGTCTCCCGGTCCAGGTTCAGCACATCCGGCGCCAGCGCCTGCATCCGGTAGGCCATCTCGAAATTGCTGATGGCCGCCTCCACCGCGTCCGCGTTCGCCGTCGCGGCCAGAAACTCCTTGTCCTGCGCCCGCACCGCCGCCATCTTCGCGCTCTGCCGCTCCGCCCCCGCCGGCACAATGTTGTCCACCGGCACCCCGTCCGCCCGCACCCCCATCGCCTGATGCGTCGCCGGCAAAAACCCGTTGGAAAAGTTCTCCAACCCACCCGGCGGGTTGTCCCCGTGGTTCAGCAGCAGATAGCCCGGCAGGTTCTTGTTCACGCTCCCCAGCCCGTAGTTCACCCACGAACCCAGACTCGGAAACCCGCCAAAGTTCCGCCCCGTGTGCAGAAACACATTCGCCCGCGCGTGCAGCGGAAACTCGCTCTTCATCGAACGGATCACCGTCAACTCGTCCGCCACGCTCGCGATATGCGGAAAAATCTCGCTCACCGGCAGCCCCGACTGCCCGTGCTGCCGGAACGCCCACGGCGACTTCAACCACTTCCGCTTCGGCCCCGCCACGTAGTTGTCGAGCACCGCCGCCTGCCCGTCCAACTCGGCCAGCTTCGGCTTCGGATCAAAGCTGTCCATCTGCCCCACCCCCCCCGGCATAAAGCAGAAGATCACGTTCTTCGCCCGCGGCGCAAAGTGCGGCGCCGCCCCGGCCAGCAGCGACTCCATCGCCAGATACCCAAACCCCGTCGAACTCGTACGCAGTAACTCCCGGCGGCTGATCTTCATCGCAGGTACACAAACTCCTTCAGGTTAAACAGCGCATGCGCCACATCGGTCCACACCGCCTCGCTCCCCAGCACATCCTTGGCCCCGTGCCGCGCCGCGAACTCCCCGGCCAACGCCCGCCAGTTGGCCAGCTCCGTCTCCGTCGCCGGCCGCCCCAGCCCGCGCAGGAACATCCGCCCAATCCGCGCATCCACCGCATCGTCCCGCTGCGCCGTCAACCCCTTGGCCCATACCCGCGCCTGGTCCAGCACAAACGGATCGTTCAATAGCGCCAGCGCCTGCGGCGGCACGTTCGTCACATCCCGGTTGCCGCGCGTCTGCAGCGGGCTAGGAAAATCAAAAATCTCCAAAAAGCGCGGACCCTGCATCCGCGTGATCTTCAGGTACACGCTCCGCCGCCCGTCGCCATCAAGCGGACCCTGAAACAGCCGCCGGTGCTCCTGCGGCTCGCTCCGGTGCGGCTGGATGCTCGGCCCGTAAAGCTTCTCCTCCAACCGCCCCGACACCGCCAGCAGCGTATCGCGTACCGCCTCGGCCTCCAGCCGCCGCACCGGGTAATGGTGCAGCAGCGCATTCGCCGGGTCCTTGGCCCGCGCCGCGGCCTCCGCCGCGCTCCCCTGCCGGAACGCCGCCGCAGTCACCAGCATGCGGATCATCCCCTTCGTCGACCATCCCCGCCGCGCGTACTCCCCCGCCAGATAATCGAGCAGCTCCGGATGCGAAGGCGCCGCTCCGTTGCTCCCAAAGTCGTCCGTGCTCGCCACCATCCCCCGGCCGAACACATGGTGCCAGATCCGGTTCACCATCACCCGCGCCGTCAGCGGATTCTCCTCGCTCGCCATCGCCTCGGCCAACTCCCGCCGACCGCTCCCGGCCAGCCCCACCGGCTTCAACCCCTCCGGCATCAGACTCAAAAAGTGCCGCGGTGCCACCCGCCCCGGGTTCGTCGCCGACCCCGCCTGAAAAATCGGATGATCCGCGCCCGGGTCAAAATCGCCCATCCCCGCCACCACCGTCGGGTCCGCCATCCCCGCTTCCGTCGCGCGGTACCGGTCCGTCAACGTCCGTAGCGCCGGCGTCAGATTCCGCGAGTTCACCAGCACGCCGTTGTCGATGAGCCAGTTCAACCACTTCACATCCTCCGCCGTCGCCGTGCCCGCGCCCCACGCCCGCACCGCCCGCTCCGCCATCGCCTGAAACTGCGCCGCCGTCGGCGCCGCCACCAGCGCCTCCAAATGCTCGAGCGTCTCCAGCGGCGTCACATCCTCATCGTGGTAAAGCACCCGCGTCACCCCGAAGTACGACCGCGGACTCGCGTCCGGCGTCTTCTTCAGCCGCCCCGGCCGGTCGGGAATGCGCGGGTTATCCGTCTTCGTGTTCAGCTCGAGATAGAGCGGAAACTTCCCCGCGTCCTTGGCCGCTACCTTCTCCCACCGCAGCCGCGGCGAGTCCAGCAGGTCATAGTTCTCGCCAATCACGCAATGGTCCAGAATCACCCGGCGGGCCGCGAACTTGCCCCCCAGCGCCTCAAAGCTCACAAACTTCTTATCCGCCGGCAGCATCGGCGACCGCAGCGACCCGTTCCACCGGTCCGTCACCAGGTTCGTAAACAGCCCCGCCGGGAAAATGCCTTCGACAGCCGCCCGCCCCTCCGTCGCCACCGCGAACTCGCCCGCCCGCGCCTGCCCCGCCTGCAGTCCCAACCCCTCCGCGCTCCACCCCGCCGGCACCCCCTCCCGGAAGTCCGCCGCCGTCACAAACTTCTCCCGGTTGAAACGCTCCCGCGCCGCCCTCTCCTTGGCATACTCCGCCGCCGGATGCGCAAACACCGCCAGCGGATCCGCCAGGTCCACCTTGTCCCGCTGCAGCAGCCGGCTCCACTGCTGCACCCGCGATGCGTCCAGCCCCGCCGCCAACCTCGCCGCCTCCGGCGCGTCCTTCTGCTCGGCCAGCGCCGCCGCCAGCTCCGCGCCCAGCTTCGCCGTCGCGCCCAGCCAGGCCGTCGCCAGCTCCTGCCGGATGGCCCGCTTCAACTCCGCCACCCCCGCCGGCGGCGCCGCGCCTACTTCGAGCGTCCGCGCCACCTGCCGCGAGCTATTCAGAATCCCGTAGAGCGAGTAGTAGTCCTCGGTCGGAATCGGGTCAATCTTGTGGTCGTGGCAACGCGCGCACGAAACCGTCGCCCCCTGAAATGCCCTGGTTAACGTATCAATCTGGTTGTCCACCACGTCCGTCCGCAGCTCGCGAAACTGGTTGCAGTTGTCGTGGCCCATCTCCCCCAGCCGGTAGAACGCCGTCGCCAGTACGGACTCGTTGCGCCCCTCCACCACCCGCGGCTTCGCCAGCAAATCCCCCGCCACGTGTTCCCGCACGAATTGGTTGTAGGGAACGTCCCGGTTGAAGGCCCGGATCAAGTAATCGCGATAGTGCCACGCGCCCTGAATCTCGTAGTTCCACTCGTAGCCGTGCGTCTCGGCGTAGCGCACCACGTCCATCCAGTGCCGCGCCCACCGTTCGCCGTAGCGCGGCGACGCCAACAGCGCGTCCACATAACGCTCGTAAGCCCCCGCGCTCCGGTCGTTCAAGAACCGTTCGAGCAGCCCCGCCTCCGGCGGCAATCCCGTCACCACATAAGCCGCCCGCCGCGCCAGCACCCGCCGGTCCGCCGCCGGCGCCATGCTCAGTCCCGCCGCCGCCCGCTTGGCGTCCAGAAACCGGTCCACCGGATGCGCCGCCTTCCCCGCCGGTAGCGCCCCGCTCCGCACCGGCTGATAGGCCCAGTGCTCCCGCCGCAGCTTTTCATAAAACGCCTTCGTCGCCAAACCCGCCCCGCCCGGCTTGGCCCCCGCCGGCCAGTGCATCCCCATGCGCACCCACTCTTCGAGCGCGGCAATTTCGGCCTCCGGCAGCTTCTCGCCCATCGGCATCTTCCGGCCCACATGCTTCACGGCCTGAATCAACAGGCTCGCCTCCGGCTGCCCCGGCACCGCCGCTGGCCCGTGCATCCCGCCCTTCAGTATTGACTCCCGGTCATCGAGCCGCAGCGCCGCAAACTGCTTCTGCGCCCCGTGGCAACTCTGGCAGCGCGCCGCCAGCACCGGCCGCACCTTCCGCTCAAAAAACTCGTCCGGCTCTGCTGCCGGGAGCAAAGACACCATCGCCAGCACAGTCACCCAGCGCTTCATGCACCCCGATTCTATCAGCTTGCCACCCCGTGCACCCGCCCGGGAAAACCGGGGTGCACCGATGAGAGCGCCTCGTGTCAAGTAGGGGATTCAACGGCCGAAAAGCCTCAAAATCTGGCATCGCAACCGCTGTTGAAATACACTACGAGCAAGCTGGCCGGGGATAGGGCAATGCTGGCGAGCAACCCGAGCACCGAGCCAGAGGCCGAGATGCGAGAGGGCCGTACGCCGGACCTCCCGTCTCCCACTCGGCCGAATCCATCTCGGTACCAAGCGCCAAACGCCGGGGTCCGGGGCAGAGCCCCGTCTGAATTTGCTTCCGGTTCACCTTCCTTTGCGGACAACCTTCGTCCCTCTGCGCTCCGGACTGCGGTCTTCCGTCCGATAAGTCGCCTATTCGCCAAAACTTCAGCAGGAGCATTCTTTCGTCACGGGTTTCGCATTCACAAAAACGGCCTTTTCAGGGCGAGAACGACAATCGCGCTGACCCGTTATTGGACGAAGTTACCCGAGCTGACGTCGGCTCGCGGTAATCTTGTTTCCGCGTCAGAACCCACCAGGCCGCCTCCACCGAGCGCACAGGCCGAAGCCGAAGCGAGGCCGTTGTGCGCGGTTCCTTAAAAAGCACAGGCCGAAGCCGAAGCGAGGCCGTTGTGCGCGGTTCCTTAAAAAGCACAGGCCGAAGCCGAAGCG
>JAPKZB010000093.1:0-58281 GCA_026393985.1 Acidobacteriota bacterium | reverse complement strand
GTTGTGCGCGGTTCCTTAAAAAGCACAGGCCGAAGCCGAAGCGAGGCCGTTGTGCGCGGTTCCTTAAAAACCCCACTTCAAGTAGTGGTTACAGTCCTTCATCGTCGATCCCCGCCAGGTCTTCCCACCGCTGGACTGCACCTGCGGCGCCACCCCGGCATACCGCGCCAAATGCTGCGCCGAAGGAAACCGCTTCCCATCGCCAATCTCCATCCAGATCGTCGCTCCCGGAATCTTGCCCACTCCCGGCAGCGTCTCGAGCAACCGTAGCCAGCCCAGTTTTCCCATCCGCGCTTCCATCGCCAGTTCCAGGCTTTTGACCCGCCGCTCCAGATCCTGAATCGCCAGCCACTGCTGCCGTGTCGCTTCCCGGCTCGCCGGCGGCAGTTGTTCAATGGCCCGCTGGAGCTGCTGTTGCGCGGTGCGGCTGAACCAGTCGGGAACATCGACGTCGTCCTCCTCCTCGATCAGGTTCTTCAAACCATATTGGTTCAACACGCCATGGACCCGGTTTTTCATCGCGCTCTCCTGTCGGCGTATCGCCAGCCTGGTTCGCACGAGGCCACGCAGATCCCGCACCCCAGATCCCGACCACAATTGGTGGGGCTATCCACACTTCGGGAAAGGTTCCGTTGGCTAGCAGGATCAGCATACCGGCCGCATCGGTTTCGTCGGTGCGGGGGCTGCCGGTGATCCGCCGCTTGATCTCCTGCGGATGCCCAAGCCGCGCTACCAGCCCGGCCTCTTCTACTTGCCGAGCCATCCACATCCAACTGCCACAGGCCTCAAAACCAACGTGGCTACCAGGCGGAAGGGTCTTCAAAAAACGTTCCAGTTCGCCGTTCTCGTGCCGGATGCGAATCGGTGGACCCACTTTGCGGTGGGCATCGAACATCCGGAAAACGGAGTAGTCCTTGTGGACATCGCATCCGATACCATCGAAAGACTCCATGGCTGTAGCGCCTCCTTTGCGCTGAGTTGGGGCTATCATACAGCCCCAACTCAAAGCCACGCTCTCATCCGTTCACAAGGTTTCGAAAAAAATCTTCCAGCCGCATCCCGCTCATTCCAAAACGCTTGCCTCCGCCTCCGCCTTTGCCATGGCCGGGTTGCCCCGCGCCCGCCCCGTATTCTGGGCCTGCTATGACCACTCCAGAACTGCTGGACCGCATTGCGGCGGCAACCGGTCAGCCGCCCGCGGTAGCGGCCGACCAACTCGATCAACTGGTCACCCGTCTCGTGACCACCCTACGGCATGGAAAACAAGTCAAGGTGCCGGGCCTCGGCGTCATTCGCCCCGCGCGCGAGGAGTCGAAATGACTGCACCCGTCGAGCCCGGACTCGAGGACATGGTCAAAGTCCTCCGCCAATGCCTCGCCGAAGGTCTAACCATCGATATCGAATCCGTGGGCTCTCTGCGTACCGATGAAAATGGACAGATTCGCTTCCGCGCCGCCGGAGGCAAGCGCGTCTTTCTCGCCTACGCCATCGAAGATCTCGAACTGGTCGAAACGCTCTTTGGATCGCTCGAAGAAGCCGGCTTTCATCCGTGGATGGATCGCCGGAAACTGCTGCCCGGCCAGAACTGGCCCAAGGCTATCGAACGGGCCATCAGCAAGGCCGACTTTTTCGTCCCTTGCTTTTCGCAGCATGCGCTTAGTCGGCCCGGCCGCTTCCACGCCGAACTGCGTTATGCGCTCGAACGCGCCACGGAATGGCCGCTCGATTACCCGTTTGTCATCCCTGTGCGGCTCGAAGAATGCAATTTACCGCGTCAAATCACCGCGAATCTGCAGTACATCGACCTGTTCCCGGAACCGGATGCGGGCCTTGAAAAGCTGCTCGCCACGATCCAGACTATGAACCCATTCTCTTCTTAATGTCTGCGGCGTTTTTCGCCTGCGGTTCCAGCTCGAGATACTTGGCAAACGCTTGGCGCGCGCCCTTCCTGTCTTTGGCGCGTTCCAGGCACTCGCCCAGCCGCAGCCACGCCTCAGCCAAGCCCGGATTCCAACGCGTCGCCTCCCGAAAGCGCATCGTCGCCGCCTTCCAACTGCTCCGCTTGGCGTAAAACAGGCCAATCTTCAGCTCTTTCTCCGCCTGCAGCGGGTTAAAAGCATACTCCTGCGCCCCGGTCAGCGCGGTATCTTCCTCGGGCGGTTCCTGTTCCTGCGGCGCCGGAACCGGCGCCTGCGCCCCAAGCCATACCGCGGCAAACAAAGCTAACCAGAGTCCGCGTGCCACAATCAAAGTATAACGCCCCGCGTTCTATGAGTCTCCGCGAGAAAGTGTCGCAGCTGCCCCTCCTGCCGGGCGTCTATCTGTACAAAAACGCCTTCGGCGAGATCATTTACGTCGGCAAAGCGAAAAATCTCCGCGCCCGCGTCCGCAACTACTTCTCCGACGACCGCCTCAGCGAAGCCAAAACCGGCACCCTCATCTCGGAAGCCGCCGACCTCGACTACATCGTCGTCGAAAACGAAAAAGAGGCCCTCGCCCTCGAAAACAACTTCATCAAGCAGCACAAACCCCGCTTCAACGTCCTCCTCAAGGACGACAAAACCTACCCCTACATCAAACTCACCAACGAACGCGTACCCCGCGTCTTCGTCACCCGCCGCCTCCGCAAAGACGGCGCCTCTTACTTCGGCCCCTACTTCCCCGGCAACCTCGCCTACCGCCTCACCGATTTCATCCACCGCCAGTTCAAAATCCCCTCCTGCAAAATCGACTTCAATCGCAAACACTCCCACCCCTGCCTGCAGTACCACATCCGCCGCTGCCTCGGCCCCTGTGTCGAAGGCCTCGTCGCCGCCCCCGAATACGCCGAAGCCATTCGCCAAACCCGCCTCTTCCTCGAAGGCCGCCTCAAAGACCTCGAATCCCACATCCGCCGCCAAATCGCCGAAGCCGCCGAAGAGCTCAACTTCGAACGCGCCGCCCGCCTCCGCGACAACCTCGTCACCATCGAGGAAATGGCCCAGACCCAGAAAATGGCCACCGCCCACGGTGAAGACATCGACATCTTCGCCTACTACGCCGAACCCCCGCTCATCGCCGTCAACCTCTTCCACGTCCGCAACGGCCGCATCGTCGACCGCCGCGAGTTCTACTGGGAAGACCGCTTCGACTTTGAAGCCCCCGAATTCATGGCCGCCCTCATCAAGCAGGTCTACCTCGATCAGCGCTACGTCCCCGTCATCGTCCACGTCCCCGATGACTTTGAAGACCGCGAGGCCCTCGCCGAACTCCTCACCGAAAAACGCGGCCGCCGCGTCGAAATCCGTACCCCCCAGCGCGGCGAAAAAAAAGCCCTCCTCGATCTGGCCGAAACCAACGCCAAACACTGCTTTGAAGCCCGCTTCCGCATCCTCAAACCCACCGCCCAGTCCATCGCCGCCGCCCTCGAAGACTCCCTCAACCTCCCCGCTCCCCCCAGCCGCATCGAATGCTTCGACATCTCCCACATCCAGGGCACCGATAAAGTCGCCTCCATGGTCGTCTGGGAAGACGGCAAAATGAAAAAGGCCGACTACCGCAAGTTCATCATCAAAACTGTCGTCGGCAACGACGACTTCGCCTCCATGCGCGAAGTCGTCACCCGCCGCTACTCCCGCCTCAAAGAAGAAGGCGCCAAGTTTCCCAGCGTCGTCCTCATCGACGGCGGCCTCGGCCAGCTCCACGCCGCCGCCGAAGCCCTCGAAGCCCTCGGCATCACCGACCAGACCATCGCCTCCATCGCCAAACGAGAAGAGATCATCTACATCTACGGCCAGGAGGACGAACCCGTCCGCCTCGACCGCCACAACCCCGTCCTCCACGTCATCCAAACCATCCGCGACGAAGCCCACCGCTTCGCCGTTACCTTCCACCGTACCCGCCGCAACATCACCCGCATGCGCTCAGAGCTCCTCAACGTCCCCGGCGTCGGCGAACGCACCGTCGAAAAGCTCCTGCAAACCATCGGCAGCCTCGAAGCCGTCAAACTCGCTACCGAAGACACCCTCGCCCGCGAAGTCGGCCCCGCCGCCGCCCACAAAATCTTCACCCACTTCCATCCCGCCCTTACCCCCGCCCCCCCCTCCCCGTGACATTGGCTTCGTTTCGTCAATAGCCTCGCGCCAACCGGTCCGCCAGCAGCGGCGGCAGCCCCGCCTCTCGAATCTTCCGCTGCGCCGTCTCGAGGTCGTAGGAAACCCGCAGCAGCCGCACCGTCTTCGCCCCAGCATCGTAAATCGCCGCTCCCACTCGCCAATCCCCGTCCCGCGGCTGCCCCGCCGAACCCGGATTCACCAGGTACCGGTAGTCCGGCGACAGCGTAAACGTGTACTCGCTCTCGTCCAAAAACGGCGGGCCAATCGCAATCACCTGCCGCTGCCTTAACTGAAAGCCCCCCTGCACGTGCGTGTGCCCGAAAAACGTCAACTCCTCCGTCGCCGCCTCCATCGCCGCCCGTACCTCCCCACCCTCCGTTACATACTCGTCCTCGTCCCGCGGCGACCCGTGCACCACCGCATACGCCCCGTCCACCACCACCGGCCCCCGGGTCAGCGCCCTCACCCACGCCCGGTTTTCCGCTGTCAACGTGTTCGCCGTCCATACGGCCGCCCGCCGCGCCATCGGGTTGAAATCCTCCATCGAATCCAGCCCCACCGCCACCTTGTCGTGATTACCCCGAACTACCACCACCCCGTGCTCCCGCACCCATTCCACCACCGCGTTCGGATCCGCTCCGTAGCCCACCAGGTCGCCGCAGCACACCACGCGGTCGTACTCGCCCCGCGCCGCCGCCACCACGGCCTCGAGACCCTCCAGGTTAGCGTGAATGTCGCTGATTATGAGGTCGCGCACAGGGTAATCAACGCCACTTCCGGCGGCGCTCCAACCCGCGCCGGGATTCCTACCGTCCCAATCCCGCGCGTCACGTACAGGTGCGAACCCCCCTCCTCATACCGTCCGTACACATACGGTGTGAAGAACCGCGCAATATTCAAATGCTGATGCAAATACTCCACCGTCACCTGCCCCCCGTGCGTGTGCCCCGCCAGCATCAAATCCCAACCCTGCGCCGCCGCCGTTCGGAACGCGTCCGGGTTGTGCGACAACAACACATTCCACGCCCCGGCCTCCTGTAGCCCCTCGGCCCCGCGCAGATAGTCCCCGTGCATCTTCTGATAGTCCACCCCGGCCAGATTCAACCGCGCCTCCCCAAATCGCAATTTCTGGTTCTGCCCCCGCAAGAAATGCAGATTATGCCGCAACCCCTCCGATCGCACATACTCTTCGCAGTTGGCGTAGATCTCATGATTCCCCAGGCAGCCCCACACCCCGCTCGCCGACCGCAGCCTCGACAGCTCCCGGAGGCACTCCTCAATCGGATCGCCGCCGCGTGTAATCAAATCCCCGGTCACCACCGTCAAATGCGGACGGAAGTCGTTTGCCATCCCCACGGCGTTCTCCAGCTCCCGCCGGCTCAAGAACGGTCCATAGTGGATGTCGCTCAGCTGAGCAATCCGGAGACCGTTCAGGTCCTTCGGCAAGCCGGGCACCCGAACCGCCACTTCCACCGGTTGCAGGTCCCGCCGTCCGACGACGATCCCGAACCCCGTCACCATCGCCGGCGCCGCCACCGCCGCCGCCTGCGCCGTCAGCACCAACCGCCGCCGCCCCGGATCAAAACGCGGCGTCACCCGCCGCGCCACCGCCCAGATCAACGTCGTCCCGCAACAGCAAATCCCCCAGGCAATCGCCGCGCCCCGCGCCCAGAAAAACCACTCCCCCGGCGGCATGTACCGCCACCCCCGGGGCAGTTCAAAGAACATCCCCGTCGCGCCAATCAGCGCGCTCGTCCCCAGCAGCCAAACCAATTTCGGCATTCGATCCCGCGTCCAGCGCCACACTAGCCAGTGGCACAGCAGGATCAGCACTATCGCAAAATAACCCGGCAGATAAGTACTCCCCTTCCTAAGTTTCCATTTTACCCCGCCACTCTCACCTCGCATTGATACAATTTGGGAACCTATGAAACTTCTGATGTTTGCGCGTCCCGGCGGCCAGCCTGAGCCGGGCGTCTCCGATGGCACCACCATCACCCCCCTCGCCGGCGCCGGCTACGCCGATCTCCATGCCCTCATCGCCGACCCCGAAGGTCCAGCCAAGGCCGCCGCCTTCGCCGCCTCCGCCACCGGCCAGGTCGCCGAAACCGATGTCCGCCTCCTCGCGCCCCTCACGCGCCCGGAAAAGATCCTCTGCGTCGGGCTGAACTACCGGGATCACGCCATCGAATCCAACATGGCCATCCCCACCGTCCCCACCATCTTCTCGAAGTTCAACAACTGCATCATCGGCCCCGGCGATGACATCGTCCTCCCCAAAGTCGCCCAAACCCCCGACTACGAAGCCGAATTCGCCGTCGTCATCGGCAAGCCCGGCAAAAACATCGACGAAGCCGACTGGGAAAGCCACGTCTTCGGCTACATGAACCTCCACGACGTCTCCGCCCGCGACCTGCAACTCGCCACCTCCCAGTGGCTCATGGGCAAGAGCATCGACACCTTCTGCCCCAGCGGACCCTACATCGTCACCAAAGACGAAATCGCCGACCCCCACGCCCTCCCCATCAAGGCCACCATCAGCGGCGAAGTGCTTCAGGATTCCAACACCTCCGAGCTCATCTTCAAGCTGCCCAAGCTGCTCAGCTACATCTCCCAGGTCATGACCCTCAAGCCCGGCGACATCATCACCACCGGCACCCCCGCCGGCGTCGGCTTCGCCCGCAAACCCCAGCGCCTGCTCAAAGCCGGCGACGATTGCATCATCGAAGTGCAAGGCCTCGGCCAGTTGCGCAATCCTGTAGTGAGTGAAGCGTAGCCTAGGCCTCTTTCTTCTCTGCGCCGGACTCGCTCCGGCGCAGAGCCTCCTGATTCAGAACGCCACCCTCATCGACGGCACCGGCGCCCCCCCGCGCCAAGCCGACGTCCTCGTCTCCAATGGACGCATCGTCGCCGTCGGCCCCAATCTTCCCGCCCCCAACTCCACCCGCCTCGACGCCCGCGGCAAAACCCTCCTGCCCGGCCTCTTCGACCTCCACACCCACGTCCAGTCCGCCACCGTCGGCGGCTCCGGCCAGGATTGGGGCAAAAATCTCAAAGCCTACCTCCTCAGCGGCGTCACCACCGTCGCCGACTTCGGCACCTACGGCGAAACCTTCGCCACCGTCCGCCGCCTCACCGCCTCCGGCGCCTGGCCCGCCCCCCGCCTCCATCTCGCCAGCCGCATCACCACCCCCGGCGGCCATGGCCTCGAAATCGGCCGCGGCGAAATCTTCACCCAGGAAGTCCTCACCCCCCGCGAAGGCCGCGCCGCCGTCCGCCGCCTCCTCCCCTACCGCCCCGATGTCATCAAGGTCTTCTCCGACGGCTGGCGCTACGGCACCTCCGCCGACCTCACCAGCATGGAAGAGGGCACCCTCCGCGCCATCGTCGAAGAGGCCCACAAAGCTAACCTTCCCGTCCTCACCCACACCGTCACCGTCGACAAAGGCAAAATCGCCGCCGCCGCCGGCGTCGACGCCATCATGCACGGCATGCAGGACAAACCGTTCGATGACGAACTCCTCGCCCTGATGAAGGCCGGCCGTACCGCCTACGGCCCCACCGCCGCCGTCTACGAACCCCGCACCCCCGCCCTCGATAACGTCCTCGCCAAAGTCCTCGATACCGTCTCCCTCCAGATCTTCCGCACCCGCCCGGCCTTCGCCCCGCCCTCGGCCCTCCGCGTCCGCAAATACGAGGTCCTCAAGCGAAACACCAAAGCCCTCTTCGACGCCGGCATCCCCCTCGTCACCGGCACCGACGCCGGCATCGCCAACACTCACCACGGCTGGGCCACCCTCCGCGAAATCACCCTCCTCGCCAACGCTGGCGTTCCTCCCCTCGAAGCCATCAAAGCCGCCACCCTCAACGCCGCCCGCGTCCTTCGCGTCGACAAAGACCGCGGCTCCATCGAAGCCGGTAAAGCCGCCGATCTCGTCTTGATCGACGGCGCCCCCCACGCGAACATTCAGGACATCCAAAAGGTCCACCGCGTCTGGCTCAACGGCGTCGAACAAAACCTCCCCCAACTCGCCGCCGCCCTCGCCGCCCCCGGCCCCACGCCCCTCGCCGCTATCCCCGCGCCCGCCCTCCTCGACGACTTCGAACGCGTCGACGGCCGCAGCCGCCTCGACACCCGCTGGATCAACACCTACGAAGGCGGCGCCGACCTCTCCCGCGCCCTCTTCCAGCGCACCCCCCGCGCCCCCGGCAACTTTGCCCTCGCCATCCAGGCCCAAATGTCCGAGTCCTCCAAACCCCGCGTCCACCTCACCCTGCCCCTCCGCCCCGGCGGCATCGAACCCATGGACCTCGCCGGCTGGAAGACCCTCGAGTTCGAAGCCCGCGGCGACAGCCTCGCCTACAACCTATCCCTCGCCCGTCGCGCCAAAGCCGATTCAGTTACAACTCCATTTACTCCCGGCCCCGGCTGGAAGAAATTCCGGATCCCCCTCACCGACTTAGGCTGCCCCTGCGCCGACGCCACCGTTGTAACATTTGTCATCAGCCGTCCCGCCGGCGTCCGCACCTGGCTCGAAATCGACAACATTAAGTTAGTCCGCTAACCCCCGCGCCATCATCCAACCGAAAAGACGAATGCGTTATCTTCTCCTGCTGTCGCTTAGCCTTTCCCTTGCCGCCCAGGACACCACCGGCGTCGGCGGCCTCCTTGGTACCGTTACCACCCCCCAGGGCCAGCCCGCGCCGCAGGTCAAAGTCTGCATCGTGGACTCCTCCCGCTGCACCACCTCAAACGACCGCGGCCTGTTCCGTTTCCCGGACCTCCGCCCCGGCGACTATCAGCTCGACATCACCGCCCCCGGCCAGCCCCCCATCCGCAGCTCCGTCGTCACCGTCCGCGCCGGTCTCGAAGGCAAGGTCGAAGTCAGCCTCGCCGCCGCCGGCGCTCTGCAGCAAACCCTCACCGTCACCGAATCCGTCTTCGTCGCCCCCGAGGAGATTAAGAGTTCCAGCTACGTCATTCAAACCGAAGAGCTTTTCAAGGCCGCCGGCGCCCGCCAGGACGTCTCCCGCTACGTCCAGCTGCTGCCCGGCGTCGCCATCGGCGCCAACGACTTCCGCAACGACATCATCGTCCGCGGCGGCAGCCCCCTTGAAAACCTCTTCATCGTCGACAACATCGAAATTCCCAACATCAACGCCTTTGCCAACTTCGCCTCCGCCGGCGGCACCACCAGCATTCTCGACGCCCAGCTCATCCGCGACGTCACCTTCCTCACCGGCGGCCAGCCCGCGCCGTTCATCAACCGCACCTCCAGCGTCCTCCAGGTCGCCCAGACCGAAGGCGCCCGCGACCGCCTCCGCGGCCGCATCACCGCCGGCGACCCCGGTATCGGCGGCATCGTCGAAGGCCCACTCAACAAAGGCAAAGGCTCATGGATCGTCTCGGCCCGCCGCAGCTATCTCGACCTGTTCACCAAGGACATCGGCATCGGCGGCGTCCCCGTCCTCTACACCTATAACGCCAAAGTCCTCTACGACCTCACCCCCCGCGACCGCATCTGGGCCGTCTCCATCTCCGGCTCGGACGACATCCGCCTCGGTCTCCGCGAAGAGAAGGAGCGCAAAGCCACCTTCGACGAAGAGGAGCTCAACAATCTCGATATCCGCTACGGCGGCTGGCGCAGCGCCAACGGCTTCAACTGGCAGCGCCTCTACGGCGCCCGCGGCGTCGGCCTGCTCGGCATTACCCACTCGGAAGCCCGCGTCGACCAGTCCGTCCGCGACCTCATCCGCAACGGCATTCCCCCGGCCACGGCCAACATCCCCAACCTCATCGCCTCCAGCCCCACCGTCTTCCGCGAAAACTCCCGCGAAGGCGAAACCACCCTCAAATACGACTACACCGGTTATGTCCCGATGCTCGATAAGCTCCAAGCCGGAGGCAGCTTCAAGCTCTTCCGGGTCAACTACAATGCCGCCTCCCCCTTCGGCACCGATAGCCCGTACAGCACCGCCCGCGACGTCAACCCCTTCGACATCCGGCAGCAGTTCTCCGCCCGCCAGTCGAGCGCTTACGTCCAGAGCAGCCGCAACCTGAACAGCCGGTGGAATCTCACCTGGGGCGGCCGCATCGACAACTATCAGTTCATCGCCCGCACCCGCTTCAGTCCCCGCGCCGGCCTCAGCTACCGCATCACCGACAAGCTCTCCTGGCGCGCCAGCTTCGGCACCTACTTCCAGCAGCCGCAGTTCCTCTTCCTCGCCGCGTTCCCGCAGAACCGCTTCCTCACCCCCTTTCGCGCCCAGCACGTCGTCACCGGCTTCACCTACATCCCCAGCGCCTCGCTCCGCTTCACGGTCGAGACGTATATGAAGGACTACAAGGACTACCCCGTCTCCACGCAGTTCCCCTCGCTCTCGCTCGCCAGCGTCGGCGACACCTTCCAGATCCGCGATATCCTCTTCCCGCTCACCAGTGCCGGCCGCGGCCGCGCCAGCGGCGTCGAACTGTTTGCCGAAAAGAAGTGGGGCGCCAAGTGGTTCGGCAACGCCAACCTCTCCATCAGCCGCGCCCGCCAGGCCGGTCTCGACGGCGTCCTCCGCCCTTCCACTTACGACTTCCCCGTCATCTTCAACTCCGTCGGCGGCTACCGGCTGAACAAAAAGTGGGAGTTTTCGGCCCGCACCACGGTCACCTCCGGCCGGCCCTACACCCCATTCAATACGACGCTCTCCACCCAGCAGCGCCGCGGCATCTTTGACCTCACCCGCGTCAACGATCTCCGCGTCCCCGCCTACGTCCGCATCGACGTTCGCGTCGACCGCACCTTCACCTTCCGCGACAAACCGCTCCTCGTCTTCCTCGGCGCCCAGAACGTCATCAACCGCGAGAACATCTCCGGCTACCAGTGGGCCCGCCGCGCCAACCGCCCCGTGGCCAATGAGCAGCTCGGTCTGTTCCCGATCATTGGCCTGAACTGGATCTTCTAGCCGCTTACCCCCGCGGCGCTCGCAGCCACTTGTTACAGAACGCCATCGCCTGTGCCCACGCTTCGCACGCGGCGGTGGCGTTGTAGTTTGCGCCGGTGTCGTTGACGAAGGCATGCCCCACGCCCTCATACACGCTGAAACCGAACCGCTTCTGCCGCGCGAGTAACTCGGTGAGCACCGGCGCCATCCGCGCCGTCAGTGCCCGGTCCCGCTCGGCATAAATCGCCAGCACCGGCGCTTGAATCCGCTGCAGCACCTCCACCGCCGGCGGCGTCCCGTAAAACGGCACCGCCACCCCCAGCTCCTCGAGATAAACGGCCAACTCCCAAACATTCGCCCCCCCGGCGCAGAACCCCAGCGCGCCGATCCGGTCAAACTGGCACAACGGCGAAAACTTCAGGTAGTCGAGCGTGCTAATCAGGTCACTCCGCCGCTGCTCCACCGTCGTCCGGTTATACGCCGCCGTCTGCTGCGTCGGCTCCGCAAAGGCCTGCACTCCGCCCTGCCGCGAAAGCAGGTCCGGCGCAATCGCCACAAATCCCGCCCGCGCCGCGCGCCGGCAGACGTCCTTGATGTGCTCCACCAGCCCCCGGTTCTCGTGGATGATAATCAAGCCCGGCTGCGGCGCACCCCCTGTTCCTCCCCCTGTTCCTCCCATGTTCAGTGGGTGGGCGAAATGGGCGTAAATCGGCGACTCCGCTCCCGCAAACTCAATATCCCGCGCCACAATGTCCGGTGCGTCCACCGGCACCCGCACCCCCGCCGGACAAGCCGCCGGCCCCTGCGCCTTCAACTCCGCCAGGCCGCTTAAAGCCGCCACCGCCGCCGCCGAACTGCCCAGTAACCGGGTTACCCGCGTCACCAGCTCCCGCCGGTTGAACGCGCCGTCTACGTATAAGTGAACCAGCTCGTGGATTGGATCCGTGTTCTCGTGCATGCCACCTTCCTCGACCAACGGATGCGCGAAAGCTGCGCCCAGGATATGATTTTTACAACTCGTGATGCGTCCCCTTCTGTTGATCCTGAGTGCCGCGGCCCTCCTGCCAGCTGCCGAAGACGTCGAGTTCTTCGAAGCGAAGATCCGCCCCGTCCTCGCCGCCCGCTGCTACGGCTGCCACAGCGCCAAACTCAAACAGGCCGAAGGCGGCCTCTATCTCGACTCCCGCGAAGCCACCCGCCAGGGCGGCCGCAGCGTCGTCCCCGCCGTCGTCCCCGGTAAGCCCCAGGAAAGCCTCCTCATCAAGGTTATTCAAGGCACCCACAAAGACCTCAAAATGCCCCCCGGCAACCCGCTGCCCAAAGACCAGGTAGCCAATTTCGTCGCCTGGGTCGAAATGGGCGCCCCGGACCCGCGCACCGGCGGCGCCATCGCCGCCGCCAAACCCGCCTACGACTGGGAAAAAGAGAAGAAACACTGGGCCTACCAACCCCTCCGTGCCACCGCCCCCCCGGCCATCGCCGACCCCGAGTGGAACCAAAATCCCATCGACCGCTTCCTCAAAGCCAAGCTCGACGAAAAGCAGATCAAGCCCCTCCCCCGCGCCTCCAAGCTCACCCTCCTCCGCCGCGCCACCTACGACCTCACCGGCCTACCCCCCACCCCGCAGGAAACCGCCGCCTTCCTCGCCGACAACTCCCCCCAAGCCTTTTCCAAGCTCCTCGACCGCCTCCTCGCCTCCCCCGCCTACGGCGAACACTGGGGCCGCCGCTGGCTCGACGTCGTCCGCTACGCCGACACCGCCGGCGACGCCTCCGACTATCCCGTCCCGGAGATGTACCGCTTCCGCAACTACGTCATCCGCTCCTTCCAGCAGGACAAACCCTTCCACGATTTCCTCCGCGAACAGCTCGCCGGCGACATCCTGCCCCACCAGAACGCAGAGGACCGCCACGACAAGGTCATCGCCACCGGCTACCTCGCCAACTCCCGCCGCTTCGGCCAAACCGAAGGCGAGTTCTACCTCACCATCGACGACACCATCGACAACCTCGGCAAAGTCGCCCTCGGCCTCACCGTCGGCTGCGCCCGCTGCCACGATCACAAGTTCGACCCCATCCCCACCGCCGACTACTACGCCCTTGCCGGCATCTTCAAAAGCAGCAAATACGCCTGGGCCGGCCTCGAACACCATCAATACCTCGACGGCTTCGCCGCGCTCGACCCCAAAGATTCCGAACGCCTCCGCAAACAGCAGGAGCGCATGGTCGCCGCCTACCGCATCGTCAAGAAAGGCGAAGGCAAAGACCCCAAATCGCCTGCCCCCCAACGCCTCGCCTTCCTCGAGGCCCAGGCCGAACTCCTCCAGATCCGCGGCTCCTGGCCCGACCTCCCCATGGCCTACGCCGTCTCGGAAGCCACTCCCGTCAACGCCAAAGTCATGGTCAAGGGCGACCCGGCCACCCTCGGCCCCGAAGTCCCCCGCGGCTTCCTCACCATCCTCGGCGGCCAGCGTGTCCCCCCCGCCCACCCCGGCAGCGGCCGCGACCTCCTCGCCAACTGGATCACCGATCCCGCCAATCCCCTCACCGCCCGCGTCCTCGCCAACCGCGTCTGGACCTGGCACTTCGGCCGTGGCATCGTCAACACCCCCAACGATTTCGGCGCCCGCGGCGAAAAACCAACCCACCCCGAACTCCTCGACCACCTCGCCGCCGACCTCCTCGCAAACGGCTGGAGCCTCAAGAAGCTCCATAAACAGATCCTCCTCTCCCGCGCCTGGCAAGGCGCCTCCGGCCACGCCGAAGCCAACGCCATCAAAGACCCCAAAAACGAAACCTACTGGCGCTTCGATCGCCGCCGCCTCACCGCCGAAGAGATCCGCGACTCCATGCTCCTCGCCAGCGGTAACCTCGATCCCGTCCCCGGCGGACCCCACCCCTTCGCCCCCCGCGCCAGCTACGTCCAAACCCAGCACCGCCCCTTCGTCGCCGACCCCGCCGCCTTCGACCACAACAAGCGCAGCGTCTATCTCTTCCAGCAGCGCTTCCGGCCCCACGCCTATCTCGACCTGTTCGACGGCGCCGATTCGAACGCCGGCACCGCCGTTCGCGCCGCCAACAACAGCGCCACCCAGGCGCTCTATCTCATGAACAACGAGTTCGTCCAAAAACAGGCCGACGCCCTCGCCGTCCGCGTCGGCATGGCCGAACCCACCACCGCCGGGCGTATCCGCCTCGCCCACCAACTGCTCTTTCACCGCGCCCCCACCCCCGCCGAACAGCAGCTGGCCGCCCGCTTCCTCGCCCAAACCACCGGCCAGCTAGAAGCCCGCGCATCGTGGACCAGCTATATGCGCGTCCTCCTGTCCAGCAACGAATTCTTCTTTGTCGATTGAGGTATATCCCATGACCCTGCCCCGCCGCCAACTCCTCCGCTCCCTCTTCAGCGCCTCCGCCCTCCTGCCCGCCGTCGTGCAGGACCTGCTCGCCAACCCCCTCGCCCCCAGGCAGCCCCACTTCCCCGCCAAAGCCAAGCGCGTCATCTTCCTCTACATGACCGGCGGCGTCTCCCACGTCGATACCTTCGATCCCAAACCCGCCCTCGTCGAAGCCGCCGCCAGCAAGAAGACCTACGGCAAAAAAGGCGGCGTCATTCTCCCTTCCACCTGGGGCTCCCGGCGCCACGGCCGCTGCGGCACCGCCGTCAGCGACCTGTTCCCGGAGATGGCCGGCATCGTCGACGACCTCTGCGTCATCCGCTCTCTCCATACCGACCACAACGACCACTTCCAGGCCACCATGGGCATGCACACCGGCTCGGTCACCGTAAAGCGCCCCTCCATCGGCTCCTGGGTCAGCTACGGGCTCGGCACGGAAAACAAAAACCTCCCCAGCTTCATCGCCCTGGCCCCCGTCCTCCCCTACGCCGGCGCCCAGGTCTGGTCCTCCGATTTTCTTCCCGGCGCCCACGCCGGCACCCGCATCGTCGGCGGCGCCCAGCCTGTGGCCGACCTCGCCCGCCGCGCCCCCAGCGAAAAGATCCAGTCGCTCGAACTCGGCCTGCTCGCCCGCCTGAACCAGCAGCACCAGGCCGCCCGCCCCGGCGACCCCGCCCTCGCCGCCCGCCTCCAGAGCTTTGAAACCGCCTTCGGCATGCAGAGCGAAATGCCCGCCGTCTTCGATTTCGCACAGGAATCCGACGCCACCATGCAGCTCTACGGTCTCGAACGCGGCCAGACCTCCGGCTTCGGCTGGCAGTGCCTCGTCGCCCGGCGCCTGGCCGAACGGGGCGTCCGCTTCATCGAACTCATCGATACGGGCTCGTCCAACAACTGGGACGTCCACGGCGAAATCAACAACATGATCCCGCTGGCCAAAAACGTCGACAAGCCCATTGCGGGCCTCATCAAAGACCTCAAATCCCGCGGCATGCTCGACGATACGCTCGTCGTCTGGACCACCGAATTCGGCCGCACGCCGTGGGGAGGCCCGCCGCACGGCCGCGAGCACTACAACAAAGTCTTCTCCTCCTGGCTCGCCGGCGGCGGCATCAAGCCCGGCATCGTCTACGGCCAATCGGACGAGTTAGGCATCGAAATCGCGGAAAATCCCGTCCACGTCCACGACTTCCACGCCACCATCCTCCACTGCCTCGGCTTCGACCACACCCGCCTCATCTACCGCCACGCCGGCCGCGACTTCCGTCTCACCGACGTCCACGGCCAGGTCGTCAAACCCCTCCTCGCCTGACCGGCCAGCCTAGAAAAAAAACCGCAGCCGCGCCCCCACCGTCCGCGGCTGCACCACCCGCGTCCCCACAAACGCCGACTGGAAATTGAACAGCGCCGTCTGGTTCGTCACGTTCGTCACCTGCACGTTGAAGTCCCACAGCTTGCGCTCCCGCCGCACCCGCTCATAACCCACCACCACATCCGCAATCGTCCGCGGCTTCGTCCGCGGCGGGTCGCTCAGCAGATTCACGTACGGCAGCAGATCCGCGTAGTCCGGATCCGCCCGCACCACCGCCGGGTCCGCCCCGCCCGTCACCAGCCCGCTGTCGTGCCGCAGCGACAGCGTCGCGTAGAATCCCCGCCGGTGCGCGTAGTTCATCACGCCCTGCAGGCTCAGCTTCTGGTCGTGGTCAATCACAAACGGCCCCTCGTTCAACAACGTCACGTTCCCGTTGCCCAGGTAAAGACCGCCCACGAACGGCGGCGTCGAAACCGCCCGCGCATGCGTCGTCGCGAGGCTGCCGGAAAGCCCCTTCCACGGCGTCATCACCAGCCGGCTCTCCACCGAGTTCACCCGGATCGCCGACAACTGCAGCGGAAACACAATCGGCGTGTTGAAGAAGTTATTCACGTCCTGCTGATTCCGCGCGTTCTTGTGGTAGAACGACGAGTTCACGCTAAACCGGCGCCCCAACGACTGCTGCACCCCCACCTCCATCAGGTTCTGCCGCTCGGGCCGTATCCGCGGCGCCCCGCCCGCGCCCCGAATCTCCGGGTCCACCAGAACCTGGCTCTTCTCCGAACTCGAAACCAACAGATTCTCGTTCTGCGGCGTCTGCAGCAGCCGGTTGTAGGATGCCCGGAACACCGTCCCCGTCCGCTTCACGTGGTAGGAAGCCCCCACCCGCGGCTGCCACGCCGTCTCGTCCACCAGAAACCGGTAGACGTCATAGCGCAGCCCCAGCGAAACCTGAAAATCGCCCAGTTTGATCGAATCCTGCAGGTGGCCCGAATAAAACCCGCCCGTGCCCCCTTCGGCAAACTGAAACAGCCGCCCGCCCCGCGCCAGGTCAAACGGCGCCAGCGTCGCCAGGTACTCCTCGCTGCCGGGGTCGTTGAATCCCCGGTCCGTGATGCCGAATGAAAACCGCTCCCGCAGAGGAATCCGCTGCACATCAATCCCGCCTCGAATGTTGTGCCGCCCCCGCACGGTGGCGTAGCGATGCGTCAGCGTCACCGTTGTCAGCCGCCGGTCCTGCGTCGCCGTCACCGGCGTATCCCCCGCGCTCGGCCGCAGCCGCGCGCTCGACGTCCGCACCGAGTAGTTCATCTCGTAGGTGGAGGCCGCATCGAGCGTCCGCACCCAGTTGAACGCCGTTGAAAAATCGCCCAACTCCTGCCGCTGGTTCATCCCGTTGGCGTGCTGGCTGCGCAGGTTCGCCAACTGAAACGGCGCCCGCCCAAGCAGGAAATTCACCCGGAACACATCCCGGTCGCTCGCCTGATAATCCAGCCGCAGAAAGCCCCGCGACGAGTTCCCCCCGTTGTGCAGATTGTCGAGCGAAACCGAGTCCAGATACCGGTTCGACTTCATCGTGTTCAGCAAACCCGAATAACCCAGCCGGTTCCTCCGCCCCGCCAACTGCGTCACCTGTCCCACCGTATCGTAGCCCGCCGCGCTCACCGCCGTGCTCCCCGTCAACGGCCGGTCCACCCCCAGCCCCGACTTCGTATTCACGTTGATCACCGCCGCCACCTTCGCCCCGAACTCGGCCGGAATATTGCCCGTGAAAATCTCCACGTTCTGCACAATGTTCGGGTCCACCGCGTTAGCGAACGCCCCCGTTAACTGGTCCGTAATCGGCATGCCGTCAATCAGAAACGACATCTGCGTATGGGCTCCGCGCGGATGGATCGATCCGTTGGCGCTCTGCGCAAAGCCCGGAAAGGTCTGCACCACCGCCTCCAGCCCCCGGTTGGCCACCGATAGCGCCAGCCGCTCAATCTCTTTTTGATTAATCTGCCCCCGCGTGCCCGTATCCTCCGGCGTCACCAGACTCAGCGTCTCAAACGCCGAAACCGTCGTCGACGTCTCCGCCGTCTGCAGCCGCAACCGGATCGCCACCGTCTGCGCCGCCGCGTTGGCAAAGGTGATCGTCTGCTCCTGCGGCTCAAACCCCGGCGCCCGCACCGACAATGCATAGGTCCGCAGCGGGATACTCAGCAGTTGAAAGCTGCCGTCCGGCCCCGTCTCCGCCGTCTGCTCAAAGCCCGTCAACGCATTCCGCAGCACCACCCGCGCCCCGGCCACGGCGCCGCCCGAAGGGTCCGTCACCAATCCACTGACGGAGGCCGTCGTCTGACCCCACAAAACACCCGTCACCACGCCCATCGCGGCCGCCAACACGGCCAGTCGAAGCCAATACACACGCCACCTCTCGTTTGGTCGCAAGCTGCAGAGAAAAGAACCGCGCCAGCTTAGAACGCCAACCTAGAAAGAAGGAGGCCCCCGGCCCACGGGGCAGGGAATCACCCCCACCGCCACCCGACCCGCCCGCGCCGCCGCCACCGCGCCCAAACGGACCAGCACCACCAGCACCAAACCCACCAGCACGGCCGCTTCCGCCATCGCCTGGTCGATATTGTTCAACGAACACTGATACGGATTGCCCGCCTCGTGCCGGTGCAGCGGCGTATAAATCGCCACGGCAAAAAACAATACAAAGGCGGCGGCCAGCACTCCAAGCCACTGCCGTCGCGTCAGAGGCATCACCCTACCGCGCCCCCGGCATCCCCGCCGGCTCCCGAAGCATTGCCGTCTCGTTCAAATCCCTCCACCCGCAGTTGCCGGTGTTCTTCACAAAACTGATCGTCTCCACCGGAAAACTCCGCGACCCCGCATACTCGGCCCACCGCCTCCGGCACAACGCCAACCCCGCCGCAAACTGCTCCGGCGTCAACTCCTGCCCCAGCGTGATGTGCGGATGGTAGGCAAACGGCTCCGCGTAGGCCAGCGCCCCACCGTTCAGCTCCGCATGCATCGCCGTCAACTCCTCCCGGCCTGCCGCCACGTCCAGGTAAATCACGTTCGTCACCGGAAACACGCAGATCTCGCCCAGCCGTACCTCAAACACCGGCCGGCTCCCGGCCACCGCCGCAATCTGCTCCGCCGCCCCCTCCGGCTTCCCCGCCAGTTTCCGGGGCGGCAACAACGAAACGTGCGACCGCAGCCGGCACGTCGGCACAATCTCCTGCCGTAGAGCGTACAGAAAATCGCCCAATTCGCCGTTGATGTAAGCCACCAGAGCGTAAACCTCCGGCTGAGCAGGCGGACCGCTACCGTTGCCTGCTTCGACGGACTGCGCTCCTAGCGAGGACTCCATAGACAATTACAGTTTACCTGGAACCGCCGGCGCCGGTTCCGCCACCAGCCACTTGGCCTCTTCAAATCCCACGTACTTGCAAAGGCGGATCTCCCCCAGCTCGTTCTCAAGAACATCGCCCACCTGCAGCGCCGCATCCGTGCCCTTCAACTGCTCCCAGGCCGCGTACGGATTCTCGGCGTCAACGCTGCCCGCCTCCTCGTAGTCCTTCAACTTCACCATCGTCACCCCGCTCGTGTGCGGCGCCCAGCGGAAGTTCTGCCGCGGAGAATCCTTCATCCGCAAAATCCGATACGTTGGCATGCCCCTCAATTATCGCGCAGCCGCCTCCCCGGCGGCGATCCACCGCTCCATGTTCTCCCGGCTCCACAACGCCGACTCCCGCATCCGCCCCAACCGCGCCGGCGGCTGAATCCTTCGCACGTGCGCCCCTTCCGCCCGCCGCCGCCCCAACCCCCACCCCCACGGCAGCGCACAGGCCCAAGCGGGTCCGTTGTGCGCGTTCCTTGAAATGTCCGTCCACACGTCAATCGCCACGATGTCCGTCGCCCCCCACTCCTCAGCCGCCCACACCGGACACACCGCCCGCAGCCCCCCATCAAACGACAGCCCGCCCTCCAAACGCTGCGCCGGCAAAACCCCAGGCACCGCGCAGGAAGCAAGCAAATGCTTCACCGTCACCTCCCCACCCCAATACACCCGGTTCCGCAGCCGCCATCCCTCGCAAACCGTCACCCCCAGCCCCAACGCCGGCCGATACTCCTCCGTCGCCCGCCGCAGCAACCGCTCAATCCCCGTCGCGTCCAGGATCCCATCGCTCCACCGCCGCGGCCACCGCAGCCGCGGCGCCTCCAACCGCTCGTCCAGCGTCAACCAAAGCCGGCACAACTCCTCCGGATCCACCCGCCCCGCCACCATCCACGCGTTCAACGCCCCCGCCGACGCCCCAATCACCACGTCCGGCGCAAACCGCCCCGCCAGTGCCCGCCACGCCCCGGCCTGAAACGCCGCAAACATCCCCCCGCCGCTCAACACCAACGCTCGCTTACCCATCCCCTACCAGTCTGACGGAACCCCGCATCATAATGGTAGCGATGTCCCCCGCTGACGAGATCGCCGCCATCCTCGCCAACCCCGGTCCCGCCGCTCGCCCCCTCCTGGCCGCCTCCACCCTGCCCCCCGGCGTCCGCGCCGGACTCTGGCTCCGCTGCGGTTTCTGGCCGCAGGCGCACGAGGTCGCCCAGGACCTCCCCACCCCCACCGGCAGCTACTGGCACGCCATCCTCCATCGCGAGGAACCCGACGAGTTCAACGCCCGTTACTGGTTCGGCCGCATCGGCTCCCACCCCGTCCTCCGCCAAATGGACAACCGCTGGGATGCCGCCGCCTTCGCCCGCGCCTCCCCCGCCCAGCGCGAGCGCGAAGCCCAACTCCTCCTCGACTACTGCATCACCCATCACGAGTAAACTCCCGACCACCATGAAACCCATCACCGCCGCCGTCCTCACGGCCTACGAACAGCCCCTCGAAATCCGCCAGTACCCGGCCCTCACCGCCGCCGGTCCCGGCGAATGCGTCGTCCGTATCGAAATGGCCGGCATCTGCGGCACCGACGTCCACCTCTGGCTCGGCCAGCTCCCCATCCCCCTGCCCGTCATCATGGGCCACGAAACCGTCGGCCGCATCGAAATCCTCGGCGAAGGCCTCCACAAAGACTTCCGCGGCCAGCAACTCGCCGTCGGCGACCGCATCGTCTGGGCCAGCTCCATCACCTGCGGCGAATGCTACTACTGCCGCGTCGTCCGCCAACCCACCCGCTGCGTCAACCGCAAGGCCTACGGCATCAGCTACTGCTGCGAGGTCGAACCCCACCTTCGCGGCGGCTACGCCGAACAGATCCATCTCCGCGCCGGCACCGCCATCTTCAAGCTACCCGACTCCATCCCCACCGAAGCCGTCGTCGGCTCCGGCTGCGCCCTCATGACCGCCATCCACGGCCTCGAACGCTGCCCCGTCTCCTGGGGCGACTCCGTCGTCGTCCAGGGCACCGGTCCGGTCGGCCTCGCCGCCATCGCCGTCGCCCGCCAAAGCGGCGCCGGCAAAATCATCGCCATCGGCGGTCCCGCCCACCGCATCGCCATGGCCCAGAACTTCGGCGCCGACGTCGTCATCGATATCGCCGAAACCACCACCCCGGAAGCGCGTCGCGAACTCGTCCTCGCCCACACCGGCGGCTTCGGCGCCGACCTCGTCATCGAATGCGTCGGCTACCCCGCCGCCGTCAACGAAGGGGTAGAACTCCCCCGCGACGGCGGCAAGTACCTCGTCCTCGGCCAGTACGCCAACGCCGGCAATATCTCCTTCAATCCCCACATCATCACCCGCAAACAGCTCACCATCCACGGCAGTTGGGCCTTTGAAGCCCGCCACGTCGATAAAGCCCTTCGCCTGCTCGAAATTTCTCATTGGCAGCGCCTTTTTGCCGAAGAGATTACTGCTCGGTACCCAATTAAGGAAGCGAATGCGGCTCTCGAAACCGTACGAAACTGGCGGGCAGGGAAGACCGTACTCGTACCATGAAGATGTTTCTGGCTCTCGTCACTCTGCTGATCTTAGCGACGGTAGGCTGGCTCGCGTTCTCTCTGCGGAACACGGCTCCGGAAGTGCGTTTCGCCACGGCCAAAGTGGAGGACCTGGTCGACACCCTCAACACCAACGGCAAAGTCGAACCCATCTCCTGGATCGCTCTCCGCGCGGAACGCGCCGGTCGCCTCATCGATGTCCGCGTGCAAAAGGGTAGCACCGTCACCGCCGGCGCCATCGTCGGCGCCATGGAAGACCTCGAAATGCAGGCGGCGCTCGAAGCCGCGCAAGCCCGTCTCGCCCAAGTCGAAGGCGAGGCCGAAAACGTCTCGAAGGGCGGCCGCGCCTCCCTCCGCTCCGAACTCGAGGGCAATATCTCCCGACTCCGCGTCCAGATCGCCAATGCCGAGGTCGAACTCTCCTCCACCGAACGGCTCGTCGCCCGCAAGGCGGTCGCCCTCCAGGAGGCCGAACGCATGCGCGCCAACATCCTCGTCCTCCGCGAACAGTTGCGCGGTTTGGAGGAAACCAAAAAATCGCTCGTCTCCGCCGGCGACCGCCAAGCTGCCGCCGCCCGCATCCAGGAAGCCAAAGCCGCCGTCGCCCAGGCCCAAAGTCAGCTCGAGCGGCGAAACCTTCGCTCCCCCATCGAGGGCACGGTCTATCAGATCGATCTGCGGTCCGGCGCATTTCTCAATGCCGGCGATCTGATCGCCCACATCGGCAAAGTGGACCTCCTCCAGGTTCATGTCTACGTCGATGAACCAGAACTCGGCCGCGTCTCCACCGGTCAGTCCGTTACCGTCACCTGGGACGCCCGCCCCGGCAAGGAGTGGACCGGACAGGTCGAAATGCTCCCCACCCAGATCGTACCCCTCGGCAGCCGCCAGGTCGGCGAAGTCCTCGTCAAAATCGCCAACCCCAACAACAGCTTACCGCCCGGCGCCAACGTCAACGTCGCCATCCGCAGCCAAACCGCTCAACGCGCCACCACTATCCCCAAAGAAGCCCTCCGCCGGGAAAACGGCGTCACCGGCGTCCTGCTTCTCGATAACGACAAAGTCATCTGGCGGCCTGTCCAAACCGGTCTGTCGAACGCACTCCGCACCCAGATCACCCGCGACCTCCGGCCCGGCGACCGCGTCGCCCTCGCCTCCGACCTTCCTCTCCGCACCGGCTCCCTCGTCAAGCCCGTCCTCGAAAACAGCAGCAAATAGGCCGCCCGTCGCTTCACTCCGGCAGCGCGCTGTTCGCCATCTGCATAAACGCCTGCTTGGCCTCAGCCGGCGCGCCCACCAACTGCGTCAGGAAAACCCCAATCGTCTTCCGCGCCGGATCCACCCACCCGTGCGTCGAAAACGCTCCCCCGTGCCCGTACGTCCCCTTCGATAACAGCGAAACCTGCCCGCGCGGGTCTTCATCAATCACCTCCCACGTCAACCCAAACGCCGTGTACGGCGCCTGCCCGGCCCGCAACTCCCCACTCTGCCGGCTGCTCATCAACCGGATAGACGCCTTCGACAGAATCCGCCGGTCCCCGTTCAACAACGCTTGATAGAACTTCGCCAGGTCCTCCGCCGTCGAATACAACCCAAACTCCGGCGCCGGATAGATCGCCTTGGGTCGCGCCGCCGCCGAAAGCCCACCCAGAATACTCCCGTCCGCCCGTTCCAAACCCGTCGCCGTCTTCTTGTACACAATCGCCAGCCGCTCTCGCTTGGCCTCCGGCAGGAAAAAATGGCTATCTCTCATACCCAGCGGCTGAAAAATCCGCGTCTCGAGAAACCGCTCGTATGCAATCCCGCTCACCACCTCCACAATGCGCCCCAACGTCGCAATCCCAGCGTTCGAGTAACTCCAACGCGACCCCGGCTCAAAATCGAGCGGCTGCTGCGAGTACACCAGCACCGCATCGGCCAACGTCCGGTCCATCTTCGTGTACAGCTCCCCCAAACCCGGCGGCGGCGCGCTGTGGATCCCCCCGGTATGCGTCATTAGGTCGTGAATCGTCACCGCCCGCGCCGGCTTCTTCAACACCCCGTCCACCTTCACCATCTGCCCCCGGAACTCCGGCAAATGCTTCTCCACCGGATCGCTCACCGACAACCGCCCCTCCTCGGCCAACATCAGAATCGCCGTACCGGTAAACGGCTTGGTCATCGACATCACCTGGAAGATCGAGTCCTTGCGCATCAACTTCTTGTTCTCAATGTCCTGCCAGCCCACCGCTTCGAAATGGACCAGCTCCCCCTTCTCCTGAAATAGCGTCACCGTCCCGGCAATCCGCTCCTGATCCACCAACTCCTTCATCCGGACCGCAATCCTGGCCAGCTGCCCCGAATCGGCGGCCCAACTAAAACTAGCGACGAGAAAAATAAGAACACGCATGACCAGTGAGTATATCGTCCCCCGCTCCCGTGGGCCTCCCCGGTCCGGCTTGCCGCGTCGATTCCAAAAATGGTAAAATCCGAGGGTTGTCATGTAGACCAGATTCCAGTTCCGGCACAAACTCCGACCACGGTATGCAACCCGAATGAGTCCTTTCCGACAGACGCTTTCTGCCAGCGCCGTTGCGTTGAGTTTCGCTCTTGCCGTCGTGCAGGCACAGCCCCTCTCCTTCGCCGCCCGTGCCGCGTCCGCGGAATCGGAGGAGGCTAAATCGGGCGACATCGGCGCCACCACGGCGCCCGCGATTGTTCCCCCGCTCCTCAATCAGCCCTTCCCCGCCAAACCCACGCGCAAAGATGAGCGCATGAGCCACGCCGAAGCTATGTTTGAGGAGGGCCGCAAGCTTTATCAGGCCGGTAACCTCCCCGGCGCGCGCAAGCTCTTCGATGAAGCCCTCGATCTTGTCCTCAGCGCCAAAGCCGATCCGGTCGATCGGGCCCACTTCGACAAACGCTTTGAAGAACTCGTCGCCAAAATCTACCGCCTCGACATCGCCGGCCTCGGCGCCGGCGCCGAAACCACCCAGGCCAATTTCGACAAAGCGCCCATCGACGAAATCCTGAACCTCACCTTCCCCCTCGATCCCAAAATCAAGCCCATGGTGCGGGATGAGGTCGCGGCTACCATCAGCCAGCTTCCCCTCGAAGCTACCGACGCCGTCCTGTCTTTTGTTAACTACTTCTCAAGTGAACGCGGCCGCGGCACCCTCCGCGCCGGCCTGCGCCGCGCCGGAAAGTACAAGGCCATGATCTCCCGCATCCTCGATGAAGAGGGCATCCCCCAGGAGTTCATCTTCCTCGCCCAGGCCGAATCCGGCTTCCTCCCCCGCGCCGTCAGCTTCATGAGTGCCGGCGGCATGTGGCAGTTCGTCCGCGGTCGCGGCGTCGAATACGGCCTCCGGCAGGACGCCTTCGTCGACGAACGCTTCGACCCGGAAATGGCCACCCGCGCCGCCGCCCGCCACCTCCGTGATCTGTATCATCAGTTCGGCGACTGGTATCTTGCCATCGCCGCCTATAACTGCGGCCCCGGTAACGTCGATCGCGCCGTCGAACGAACCGGTTACGCCGATGTCTGGGAACTCCGCAGCCGAGGCGTCCTGCCGCTCGAAACTTCGAACTATGTCCCCATCATTCTGGCCATGACCATCATGTCCAAGAACCCGAAAAACTACGGCCTCGAAGACATCACCTACGAAGAGCCCCTCGTCTACGATACCCTCGAGCTGAAAGCCGCCACGAGCATCGCCCTCATCGCCGACCTCACCGGCCAACCCGTATCCGCCATCAAAGAGCTCAATCCGGCACTGCTCAAAGACCTCGCGCCCGTCGGCTATCGGCTCCACGTGCCCAAGGGAACCCTGGTCACCCTGCAGGCTGGCCTCGAACTCGTTCCGGAAGACAAGCGTCTCGCCTGGCGCGTTCACCGCACCGAAGCAGGCGAAGACCTCGCCGCCGTCGCGCGCAAATTCGGTTTCTCCCCCGCCAGCCTCCTGGCCTGCAACACCGGCCTTGCCGAACTCCTCGACCCCGGATCGCTGGTCGTCGTACCCGCCGCGCCAGTGCGCACGCCGCTCGCCGTCAAAACCGTCCGCACTACCCGGACCCTCCAACACGCTCGCGTCACCCCGCGCACCCGTCCCGCCGCCCGGGCCGCCAGCGCCCCAGTAAAATCCCCCGTCAAACCCACCGTTCGCCGCGACAACGCCACCTTGGCGCGAAATCGTTCTCCCCGCGGTTAGTTTCCTGGTAGCGTTGGGCTGGAATTCTCTGCGAGGATGAAAGAACGAATGTATCAGCCGGCCGTGTGGTCCCGTCCCCTTGACGATGAGTTCGACGATCTCGCCCTCGACGATCAGTACGTCGAACTCGCCTCGGAAATTCGAGAGTACGCCGAAGACGAGTACGAAGACGAGCTGAGCGAACGCGAGCGTCGCGAAGTTACCATTGCCCTCGCTCCGCCCCCGCCGCCTCCCCCCGCCCTCCGTCCCCGTCAACTGCCCGAAGACTTCTTTCTCTCCGAACCGGACCCCCCTTCGCCGCCCCCTCTCGTCCTCGCCCCCGGCCAACTCCCGCCCCGCCGCAAGCCACTGCCTCCGCCTCCCCCCCCGCCCTCGAAGGTGAAGGTGAAGACCGTCAGCAAAAAGAAATCCCCGACTCCGAGCGCCCCCGCAAAGAAAGCCGCCGCCCCGGCCCCCGCCAAGCCGCCCAAAGGCCCCGCGGCCCTCAAAACCACTAAAGTGCCGGCGGCGCCCCCCGCCCCCAAAAAGACTGCCGCCAAAACAGCCCCCACCGCAAAGGCGTAACCACAAAAACGAAACCGGGAGCCAGCAGCCTATCGCTCCCGCCCCCGGCCTCTCCTTAACCGACTACTCCATCGGCTGCTTCACCGCCCGCCGACAACGCTGAAACAGATCGAGCAGCGCCTCAGCCTGCTCCTCCGGCGTCCGCGACGACCCGGCCTTGCCCGTAAATCCAGCATTCGCCGCACTCTTGCCGTAACCCGTCGTCACCGTGATGAACTTCATCAACTCCAACGCCACTTGGTCGCCCTCACTCTTGGGCGCCTTGGCCGCTTCTTTCTCGATTTCTTCTGCCATATCCTATGGGTCCTCCGCGTTTGGGATAATTCTCTAGTTTAGAGCAGAATGCCAATCCAGGCTCGCCGATTCCTCCGTCGCATGCGCGGCGGAGCCCAAGCCCACCTCCTCGAAGCCGACGACGGCCGCTGGTACGTCGTCAAGTTTCTCGAGAACCCCCAGCATCGCCGCATCCTCGTCAACGAATGGATCGCCGGCGGCATCCTCCCGTATCTCCGCGTCGCCTGCCCGGAAACCCGCCTCATCGAACTCTCCCCCGCCTTCCTCCGCGATAACCCCGAAGTCGCCATCCAACTCGGCTCCACCCGCCGCGAAATCCTCCCCGGATGGCACTTCGGCTCCCTCTTCCCCGGCAACCCAATCACCCAGGCCATCTACGACTTCATCCCTGACTCGCTCCTCCCCAAAGTCGCTAACCGCGCCGACTTCCTCGGCGCCCTCGTCTTCGATAAATGGTGCGCCAACGCCGACTCCCGCCAAGCCATCTTCTTCCGCGCCCGCCTCGGCGACTGGCTCGCCAACCCCGAAACTCCCCTAAAAGTCGGCTTCGTCGCCCAGATGATCGACCACGGCTACATCTTCAACGGTCCCCACTGGGAGTTCCACGACTCGCCCCTCCAGGGCCTCTACCTCCGCCACGACGTCTACCGACCCGTCCACTCCCTCGCCAGCTTCGAACCCTGGCTCGATCTCGTCCGCCACTTCCCCGACGAGATCCTCGATGAGACCGCCCGCCAAATACCCCCCTCCTGGCTCCCCGGCGACGAGCGCTCCCGCCTCGACGATATCCTCCTCGCCCTCCAGCGCCGTCGCCACCGTGTCCCCGACCTCATCAGAGCCTGCGTCGACGCCCGCGTTAACCCCTTCCCCCATTGGGGAGAATCTCGGCACACAACAGCCGGGCGGTAACCGGCGCCAGCAGAATACCGTTCCGGAAGTGGCCATAAGCGTCCCACTCCCGGCCCTCCCCCCGCCGCCCCACCACGGGCTCCCCCGTCGCCGATCCCGGCCGCAATCCGTTCCACGCTTCCACCACCGCCACCCCCCGCAGCTCCGGTACCATCGCCTCCACCGCCTCTCGAATCTCCTCCACCGCCGCCTCCCGCAACGTCCGGTCAAATCCCGCCCGCTCCATATCCGCCCCCGCTATCGTCTCCCCCGTCGCCCGCTGCAAAACATAGTAATGACCCTGCCGCATGATCCGCGGCAGGCTCCCCGGCGCGAGATCGTATCGAATCAAATGACCCTTCACCGGATAAGCCGCCGGCCCCCACGCCCCCGTCGCCCATACCGTAACCTCTCCCTGCCCCCGACTCACCTCCACGCCCTCCCGGTACTCCACCCCCAACCCCTCCCCGGCCACCCGCAACGCCGCCACCACATCCCGCGGGTTCACCACCGCCTCATCCGGATACCACCATCGCCCATCCCCCACCGCCTCCACACGGATCCCCATTCGCCGCTGCGCCACCACCCGCCGCTCCATCTCTCCTGCCTCCCCCTCCCTCTCCACCGCCCCACACACCCGAAAATCAATCCGCCGCCCCGTCGCCAACTCCAACTCGGCCACAAACTCCGGATACATCGCCAAACTCTCCACCCCCAAACGCCCCCACCGCGAATCCTCCCCAAACTCCCCGCCCGGCGCAAGCATCCCCGCCCCCGCCCAACTCGCCTCGCCCCCAATCCGTCCCCGGTCACACACCGTCACCCGTGCCCCCCCCTGCGCCAGCCGCCACGCCACCGCACACCCCACAATCCCGCCACCCACCACCGTAATCTGCATCTCCCCCTATCATAAAGCCGCTACAATCAGAGCATGCATCGCTGCCTGCTCTATAACGAAGAGCTCCGCGACACCGCCGAACGCCTCCTCGCCCCCGGTCAAGCCGGCCTGCTCAACGGTTGGGGCGTCTTCTCCACCCTCCACGTCTGCCAGGGCGTCCTGTTCGCCTACCAACGCCACTGGCATCGCATGCTCCGCGACGCCCAACGCATGCATATCCCCATGCCCCCCTCCCCGGAAGTGGTCCATCACCACCTCCTCCGCCTCGTCGCCGCCAACCACGCCGAAAACTCCACCCTCCGCCTCGCCATCATTCGCAACACGGGCGGCCCCTTCGACGCACCCGGCCTCACCCGCCCCTACGACCTCATCGCCTTCACCAAGGACCTCTCCAACTGGGGCCCCTCCGCCCGCCTCGCCCTCAAACCCCACGGCCGCCACGGCGCCTGCGAATTCGCCGGAGCCAAAATTACCGCCTGGGCCCAAAACCTCACCTGGTACGAACAGTCCCGCCACCGCGGCTACGATGAAGTCCTCCTCCTCGACGAACACGGCCGCGTCAGCGAATGTACCTCCGCCAACCTCTTCGCCATCTTCGGCCAAACCGTTCTCACCCCACCCCTCGACTCCGGCTGCCTCCCCGGTATTACCCGCGAAATCCTCCTCGATTCCCTCTCCCTGCCCGGCGTCTCCATCCACGAACGCCACCTCTACCCCGCCGATCTCGAACGCGCCGACGCCATCTTCATCACCTCCTCCACCCGCGAACTCCTCCCCGTCGCCGAAATCGAATCGCTCCGCCTCCCCCCTCCCGCCTCTCCCCTCCTGCCCCTCCTCCTCCAAGCCTTCCGCGACTACCGCGATCACTACCTTCAAACGGCGACTGGTGCCTTTGTAACCCCCTTGCCCAGTCCGGTCCTACCGCCGTCTAGGTAGTACTGAAGTGCGTGTCCCAGGTAGTTTTCCCGGGTGAGTTCGCCCAAGATCGACTAAAATCATGAGTGCGCCATGTTGATAATTTGTCCATCCTGTGGTTCCGAATCACTACGCACCTCCAAGGCCCGCTCCCTGTCCGAGACGGTGCTAAATCTGATCGGCCTGTTCGCCTTCCGCTGCCTCGATTGCGACCATCGCTTCCGCGCCAGCATCTGGCGAGTCCGGCAGCTGTTCTACGCCAAGTGTCCCCGCTGCCTGCGCCTCGATCTCTCGAAGTGGAACACCACGCACTATAGCCCCCCCTTCACCACCTCCCTCGCCGTCGCCTGTGGCGCCAAATCCGTCCGCTGCGAGTACTGCCGTCACAACTTCTGGAGCTTCCGCCGCGTCAAGGTGCAGTTCAACCCCTCCCTGCGCGCCGAACGCAGCCCCATTGTGATCCCCGCCACTCCCCGCACCCTAGCGAACGGCGATAGCGCCGCGGTCGAGCCGGAGGATCATGCCGGTGTCGGTAGCCGCCCACAACTGGCCTTTCGGGCCCGCCGCTAATTTCACCTGCCGCGCCACCGCCCGGTAGTCCACCGCCTGCTCTTCAAAAACCCCCACCTGCGTCACGTCCCGGATCTTCGCCTCCCGGATCACCACCCGCCCCGGCAACTGCAAACTCCGCAACCCCGACGGCTCCGTTCCCGCCGCCACAATCGATCGGTTTGCCAAATAAGCCACATCCGTCACCGCATGCTGCTTGTCCCGGTACACAGGCAGCAGTTTCCCCGTCTTGAAGTCGATCTGCCCCACCTCCGCCGGTACCTCAAACGTATCGCCAAAACGTAACAACACCACCGCAAATCCCGCCGGGTCCACCACTATCCGGCTCACCTGACCGAAAATCGACGCCGAAGACACCTTCCAAGTCTCCCCCCCGTCCCGCGTCTCCGCCATCAGCATCAGATTCGGCCACTCCCGCCGCTTGGCTACCCTCTCCGGCTCCATCCACGGCGGAAACAAGCTCATATCATCCCGCCGAGGCGGACGGCTCGTCCCGGCGATTATCCCCGTCCGGCCCCCAAAACCCAGCGTGTGGAAAGCCGCGAACTCCTCTTTCGCCGTGATCTCCTTGGTCACCGCTAACGGCGTCCACGTCTTGCCGCCGTCCTTGGTCTCCCAGATCGTCTTCTTCACGCCCCCGGCAAACCCGTGCGTCGCCGAATCAAAATGCATCGCCAGAATACCCTTCTGCCGCGATACCTTCCGCCAACTCCGCCCCGCCTCTTCCGTAAACCACACCCCGCCCTCGGTCGCCATCCAGCACGCCGCGTCGCTCACGCACGCCACCGTCACCGGAATCTCTTTCACCGGCACCATCTCCCACCGCTTCCCCCCGTCTCCCGTTACCACCACCACCGGTTTCACCCGCCCCTGCTCGTTCAAAACCCCCAGCGCCAGACCCCGCCGCTCCGACGGAAACACAATCTCCCCCAGCGTTAACGCCGAATCCTGCTCATCGTGGAAAAACGCCACGTTCCACTTATCAGCCGCCACCCACATGCCACGCACTCTCATCCCTTTCCCTGCCCTGTCCCTGCCAGCACCGCCTCCAGCGGCATCTTCCGCTCCAGCGTCTCCCGGTCCAACCGCGCGAGCATCAGCAGACAGCCCACCTGCTCGCCCACCGTCGTCAATAACTCCATCTCGTCCCCCGTGTAAGCATGCGCCTCGCGGTGCTGTACGTTGATCACCCCCACCACCCGGCTCCGCGCCATCACCGGCGCCGACAAAAACGACTCAAATGTGTCCGCCTCCAACTCGGCAAAGGTCTTAAACCGCGAGTCATTGTAAGCCTCCCGCGATATCGCCAACAGCCGCCGCTCCCGCGCCACCCAACCCGTCAGACCCTCGCTCACATCCAAACGCACCGCCCCCACCGCCCCGCTCGGCCCCCCGTTCGACGCACACAGCACCAACTGCCGGTCCTCCAGCAAATACACCAGGCACGAATCACACGCCGTAAACTCCTGCACCAGCTTCACTATCGCCTGCAGCACCTGCTGCAGCGACGACTCACTCACCATCAACCGGCTGATTCGTTGAAACAGACGCAACTGTTGCTCCGTGCGCGACAACCGTTGCTCCAGATCCTTCCACTTAGACACTGCTACGATTATCCTCTACAATCGAAAGCTACGGTCGATGGAATCCAACCCCTCGCATTACCTCCAGTTCCATCGACGCCGCTACCAGTTTCTCCTCTCCGTCCTCGAGCGCGTTAGCCAAACCCAGCGCCCCTTCACCCGCCTTCTGGACATCGGCCTCTCTTACCAAACCCTCCAATTCCAGGAAGCCTTCCCCCACGCCACCATCGACACCCTCGGCTACTTCGATCACCGCTTCACGGGCCAGCTCCACGGCCGCCACATCCACTTCGACCTCAACCAAGCCGCCGACCCCACCGCCTGGCCCCATCTCCCCCCCTACGACATCGTCGTCATGGCCGAAGTCCTCGAACATCTCTACACCGCCCCCACCCTCGTCCTCGCCTGCGCCGCCTCCTGGCTCCGCCCCGGCGGCGCAATCATCCTCCAAACCCCCAATCCCAATAGCCTTCGCAAACGCCTCCTCCACCTCGTCGGCCACAGCCCCTTTGAAATCATCCGCGAAGACCCCACCAACCCCGGCCACTTCTGCGAATACACCGCCACCGACCTCCGCCTCATCGCCCGCCAATCCAGCCTCGAACTCACCGAACTCTGGTTCCGCAACTACTTCGGCCCCCGCGCCCTCCTCTACGACCTCGCCTGCGCCCTCCTACCCGGCCAACTCCACGACGGCCTCACCGTTCTCCTCCGCAAGCCCCACCTCAGCGAGCCCCAAACAGCCCCGCCCGAATCCGCCGGTAAGTAAACCGCCCCGGGTTCATCCCCGTCACCCCGCCCGAGTCCACTTCAATAATCCGCTCCGAAATCGGCTCGTACGCCGCCCGCGGCGCTATCGTCCCCTTCGCCACCAGAATCTTCATATACTCCGGCAAAATCCCCAAACTCACCAACTGCCCCAGGCTGAACGGAATAATCCGCTTCGGCGTCAGCACCAGCAAATTCGGCATGTCCGGCGTCGAACCCTCCACTTCAATCACCGCCGTCACCCCCATATCCCAATACCGTCCGCCCCCGTGCCGCACCGCCCGCTCCACAAACCGCCCGTCGTGGATCCCCCGCACCCGCCCCTTCACCCGCACCGCATCCCCGTGCAGATTATCCGTCTTCCCCCCCACGGCCATATCGAACATCCCGCCCACCCCGCTCCGCACCGCCGCCTGCACCGCCGCCGCGTCCGATATCACCATCACCCATCCCTCCGCCCGCTGCTTCAATAACTCGGACAGGATAAACGTGCTATCGCCCGCCGAACCCCCGCCAATGTTATCCCCTGCGTCCATCAGCGTCACCGGCCACTTCCCGTTCGTCATCGCCATCCGCACCGCCTCGGCCGGCCCCGGCGCCTTCATCACCAACTGCTCCCGCATCTCCCAAAGCATCCCGCCCAGCCGCTCCGCCTCCCGCCGCGCCAGCGCCGGGTCGTTGTCCGTCACCACCACCACGCTCGGCCCCATCGCCGGAATATCGGCGTACTGATACCCCCCGGCCACGCTCGCCGCCAGCACCTTCGGCGTCTTCTCGAGCGCCTTGCTCGCGTCCGTCACGGCCTTCAGTGGCGCTGCGTACGTGTTGTGGAACAGAATGTTCAGCAACATCGGCGGCTTGGCCAGCGCCTGCGTCGGCTTCACCTTCCCGCTCAAAATATCGCCCATGATCCGCGCCGCGTTCACCCCCGCCGCCCGAGCGTCCAGATGCGGACACTCTTTGTAGCTCAGCAGCACCGTCGACTGCCGCACAATCTCCTCGGAAATGTTGGCGTGAAAATCGTGCACCACCACAATCGGAATCTTCTCGCCAAACGCCAACCGCACCCGCCGCACCACCTCGGCATCGGCGTGCGGATAGCTCTCGGTCACCATCGTCCCGTGCAGAAACAGCAGAATCCCGTCCAGCTTCGGTGCTTGTTTCAGCCGGTCGATCAACTCCTTCACCAGCGGCTCAAACGCGCTGTCAAGCACGGTCCCCATCGTCTGCGGCCCCGCCACCAGCGTCGGATGGAGCGTATACCCCGCCTGCCCCGCGCCATAGATAAATCCTGCCGTCGTGTTGTTGGCGTTCTCGGACTTGGTCAGCACATCCTGACCCCGCAGAATCCCCTCGGCCGCCCCCAGGCTGGTCCCGAAGTCTTCGAGGCGCGTCTTCCGCGGGTTGAACGTATTGGTCTCGTGGACAATCCCGCCCACCCCCACCACCGGCTTACTCTGCGCCGCCAGCACCCACGCCGACACGAAAAGGAGGAAAAGGATCCGCATGGCCGAATCATATCACCGGCATAATGGAATCCGGACCATCATGGAAACCGAAATCACCCTCCACATCACCCTCCTCGCCCCGCCCGCCGGCGTCGACTTCGGCCTCCAGCGCGGCCGCGGCCACCACTACGAAACCATCGGCATCCAACGCTCCACCGGCGCCGATCTCACCTTCCTCTGCACCCTCCCCTTTCCCCTCCGCGGCCCCTTCGTCCAGGGCCCGCCCGCGGGCCGGTTTCTCTACCTCGACATCGGCACCGCCGCCGGCCAGCCCGGCTCCCCCTGGAGCCGCCGTCTGAAGGTCCCGCTCACCGGCCTCACCGGGGACCATCCGGCCTATCAAACGCAAATCCCCGGCCAGGCCCGCGACGGCGGCCCCACCTGCGCCACGCCCAAGCCCTTCGCCGGCTGGACGCCGCTCTCCTAGCCGCCATGACCCCGGAAGCTGTCCGCCTCGCCTCGCAGGTCTTCGCCTATCACCAGTTGCCTCACCAGCCCGCCCCGGCCGACGCCATGCTGGTGCTGGGCACCAACGACATCCGCGTCGCCGCCCACGCGGCGGAGCTTTATCACCAGGGCCTCGCCCCGCTCGTCGTCCCCACCGGCGGCATCGCCCATCAGTCCGATCTGTTGGCCACGCACTGGGATCGCCCCGAAGCCGACGTCTTTGCCGAACATCTCCGGGAGGCCGGCGTCCCGCCCGCGGCGATCCTGGCTGAGCGGGAGGCGACGAACACGGCCGAGAACATCCGTTTCTGCCGCCGTCTGCTGTCCGGCCGCCCGCTGGCGCGGATTCTGATCGTGACGAAGCCGTTCATGCAGCGTCGCGCGTATGCGGCGCACGCGGTGGAGTGGCCGGAGATGCCGGCGACAATGGCCACCTGGCCCGCGACGTTTACGTCGTACTGTACCGAGCCCGGCCTCGAACCCGCGAAGGTAGCCAACATCATCCTCGGCGACCTCCAGCGTCTCTGGGTCTACGCCCGCCATGGCTGGACGGCCCCGCAGCGCATCCCGCCCGACGTCCTCGCCGCCTTCCACCGCCTCGTCGAACTCGGCTACAACCAACACCTCCTCCCCGGCGACCGCCATCCCTAACCGGCGCGCCACGAACCGGAATCCTGCTCAGACGCCATCCCGCGACGGCGGCCGGAATACCTCCCGCCGATGCCACTCCAGATACTCCTGCTTTGGCAGACTGCTGGCCAGGTTCGGTCGCCGCAGCGGTCGGCCCATCAGCGAAACAAAGTGCTCGTCGAACCTCAACCCGCCGTACGCATGCGCCGAAACCAGAATCGTCAGCTCATCGCTCAACCCGATCGCTCCCCGGTCCAGCGCCCGGTGGTGCAGCGTACAACAGGCCAACCCGTTCGCCGTTAAGTCCGGACCTTTTGCCTGATGCCACATGATATGCGCGGCGTCCAACCCGAGGTCCGCGCTGCCCATCCTCACGTCATACCCACAGAACGCGCAGCTATGTCCGTACGCCGCAAGCACCTCATCCCGAAAGCTCCGCAGCCGGCTCCGCCGCACGGTCGATTCAAAGTCCAGCCCGGCGGCGCATAAAATCTCCTCGTGCAGAGAGGCTGGAAAATGGCCCAGCAAGAGCGCCTGCGCCGCCTGTCGGACCAGTTGCGGGTCCCGTCGAAACGCCTCGTACACGGGCGCCGTAAACCCACCCCGGATGCGAAACTTCACCAGTTCGCTCTTCAGCACATCCGCCCCCAAGCTTCGCCGGGTCATTCGGCCATCCGCCTCAACTTCCCAGAGCTGATCGTTCTGCAGCCGCCAGAACGGATACTCCGGATGCACCGATCGTCGCGGTGTCCCGAACTCTTCCAGCAACTGCCGTAGCCCCGGCTCCCAATCCTCGTAGGGACACAGCCGTTTGCCTCCCTGGCTCAATCGCCCGAGCGCCAGCAGAATCAGCAGCGGCTTGTGCGGCGCCCGCTCCGCGCCCCGTCGCCAGAGCCCGAGTCCGGTCACCCTCCGCAGCACCTCCTCGGCATCGGCGATCTCCGTCATGCGAAACTCACCTTCCAGGTCTCGGGCCGGGACACCACGCTCCGGTCGAGTGGAGGAGCCAGTTCAAAAATCAAGGGCCGTTTGGAAAACTCATGCACCCGGTAGAGCCGCCAATCCTCCGGGCGCTCCTCGCTCAGCGCTCGCTCATTTCGCGATAGAAAAAAGGGAGTCCGTGCCGAACCGTTCGTCGTCTTCACCTCGATCAACCGTTCCCGCCCCAACGCATCGAACGACCGTACATCGTAGCCCGCGCCGTCGCCATCTTCACCCGCCACCCATCTCACCTCACGGGCCAGATCGCCTCGCCCCTGCTCCGCCAGCCGGGCGCGCTCAAAACCAACCACCAACTCCTCGCCGGCCGACCCCAAAACCCGGTTCCGAAAGTCCCGCTGCACCGGGTCAAACTTCCGGACCAGACGCTGCAACCCCGCCGGAGTGTTGTTCTCCCTCTCTTGCAATACCGGAGGCGTTACCAGACTGGCCAACGGCGCCTCCTTCTCCCTGGCGGCCGGCACGAAGGTCAACAACTCCGGCGAACGCGAAAGATAGCGGTCAATCGCACCAAAAATAGCGTTCTGATAATTCCGCTTCGGAATGTAACCCGCAATCCAGGGCATACCCAGTTCATCGAGCACGGCCGAAATGTTCTGATGTTTGAACTCAACCGACCGATGCGTCCGGCCAATCCTCGCCATCAGCGCCGCGCTATGTTCCACCTTGCGATACTTCCTCCCCTCCAACTCCGCCCGCAGCATCGCGAAGTAATCGGACACGATCGCATCCAACTCATCGTCCTGCCAAACCTTCCCAATTTTGGATTCGTCAGCCAAGCGTCACCTGGGATTGGAACAGACAAAGAATAACAGAGAACCCGCTGTGCCTATCTAACCAGCGCACCGGAGACGATACAGTGAAAAGAAGGTTGTCTGCCATCGATAACCTCCACCTCCCGTCGCATGCCCGGCACTCTCGACTACTACCGGCTCCACGCCCACGCCTACTGCGACGCCACCCTCCCCCTCGATCTCTCCCCCCTCCACGCCCGCTTCCTCGCCGCCCTCCCCCCCGGTGGCCTCATCCTCGACGCCGGCTGCGGCTCCGGCCGGGACTCGAAAGCATTTCTCTTCCACGGCTACCGCGTCCACCCCTTCGACGCCTGCCCCGAACTCGCCGCCCTCGCCGCCCAACACATCGGCCAACCCGTCGCCGTCCGCACCTTCGCTGACGTCAACGAAGTCGCCTGCTACGACGGCATCTGGGCCTGCGCCAGCCTCCTCCATCTCCCCCCGGACGAAATTCCCCCCGCCCTCGGGCTCCTCTGGTCCGCCCTCAAGCCCGGCGGCACGCTCTTCGTCAGCTTCAAACACGGCGCCGGCGAAGCCGAAATCGACGGTCGCCACTTCACTTACGCCGACCAATCCCGCCTCGCTCATTGGCTCGAAAATCTCCCCGCCTACGCCTCCCACGACGCCTGGACCACCCCCGGCCACCGCCCGGACGAACCCCGCCTCTGGCTCAACGCCCTCGCCCGCAAACCGGCCGAACCCATCCGCCGGCTCATCCCCGGCGGCGCCAGCCCCTTCCTCCCCCACCTCTGCGCCGCCATCGCCGAATCCCACGAAATCGATCTCGCCGTCGCCTTCATCAAAACCACCGGCCTCCGTCTCCTCCTCCCCGACCTCCACGCCGCCCTCGCCCACCGCGCCGCCCGGGTCCGCATCCTCACGAGCGACTACCTCCACATCACCGACCCCGAAGCCCTCAGTCTCCTCATGCTCCTCGCGCAGCACGGCGCGCAGGTCCGGATTCACGAAACCAAAACCGAAAGCTTCCACCTCAAGGCCTATCTCTTCGCCCGCTTCGCCGAAGGCCACCGCCTCCACGGCCAGGCCTTCATCGGTTCGAGCAACATCAGCAGCCAGGCCCTCCAACAGGGCCTCGAATGGAACTATCGCGTCACCTATCCCGGCGACAACGGCTTTCTCGAGGCTCGCAACCGCTTCGAAGAGCTCTTCGGCAACCCCCGCGCCGTCCCCCTCACCGATTCCTGGATCGAGCACTACCGCCAGCGCCGCGTCCCGCCCACCCTCCCCGTCGCCCCCGGAAGCCACGAAACACCCTCCCCGTCGCCCCCGGAAGCCACGAAACCGAACCACCCGTCCAACCCACCGCCCTGCAAACCGAAGCCCTCGCCGCCCTCGCCCAAACCCGCCGCGACGGCTTCCGCCGCGGCCTCGTCGTCCTCGCCACCGGACTCGGCAAAACTTATCTCGCCGCCTTCGACACCGTCCAGTCCAACTCCCGCCGCATCCTGTTCGTCGCCCATCGCGAAGAGATCCTCGAGCAAGCCGCCGCCACCTTTCTCCGCATCCGCCCCCGCGCCGTCGTCGGCTTCTACCAATCCCTATCCCGCGACCGCGACGTCGACCTCCTCTGCGCCTCCGTCCAGACCCTCGGCCGCCTCTCCCACCTGGAACACTTCGCCGTCGATCACTTCGACTACATCGTCGTCGACGAGTTCCATCACGCCGCCGCCCCCACCTACCGCCGGCTCCTCAACCACTTCCAGCCCCGCTTCCTCCTCGGCCTCACCGCCACCCCCGACCGCACCGACCAAACCGATATCCTCTCCCTCTGCGACGACAACCTCGTCTTTGAGAAAAACCTCGTCGCCGGCGTCAACGCGCAACTCCTCGTGCCGTTCACCTACTACGGCATCTACGACGAAGACGTCGACTACCGCGAAATCCCCTGGCGCCACGGCCACTTCGACCCCGAGCAGCTCGCGAACAAACTCGCCACCCTCGCCCGCGCCCGGCACGCCCATCGCCAGTGGCGCGCCCACGCCCAGTCCCGCACCCTCGCCTTCTGCGTCTCCATCTCCCATGCCGACTTCATGGCCGCCCAGTTTCAAAAGTTTGGTGTCCGCGCCGCCGCCGTCCATGGCCGCTCCGCCCTCAGCCGCGGTGAGGCCCTCCATCAACTCCGCTCCGGCTCTCTCGCCATCGTCTTCTCCGTCGACCTGTTCAATGAAGGTGTCGACCTTCCCGAAGTCGACACCGTCCTCCTGCTCCGCCCCACCGAGTCGAAGGTTCTCTTCCTCCAGCAAATCGGCCGTGGCCTCCGGCGCGCCCCCGCCAAAGAGCGCCTGGTCATCCTCGACTTCATCGGCAACCACCGCAGCTTCTTCCACAAGCCACAGGCCCTCTTCTCCATCGGCCCCACCTACCGCGACCTCGCCCGTTTCGGCCGCGACCTCGAAAACCAGCGCCTCGTCCTGCCCCCGGGCTGCTACGTCAACTACGACCTTGACCTCATTCAGTTCTTCCAGTCCCTCGACGGCGACAGCGCCGAAAAAACCTACGAAGCGCTGCGCGACGCCCTCGGCCGCCGCCCCACGCTCCTTGAGTTCTCTCGCGCCGGCGGCAACCCCATCGCCGTCCGCCACCAGTTCCAAAGCTGGTTCGCCCTCGTCCGGGCCAAGCAGGACCTCCACCTCCCACTCACCGCCCCGGAGCTCGCCTCCCTCCTCACCGTCGAAACCACTGACATGACCCGGTCGTTCAAGATGATCCTCCTCGAAGCGTTTCAGGAGTTGAACGGCTGGCAAACTCCTCCTCCGCTCCCGGAACTCGCCGCCCGCTCCTGGGACGTCCTCCACCGCCGTCCCCCTCTCCTCTCCGATCTGTCAGAAACCTTCGCTGACGGCCGCAGCTCCGCTTGGCTCGCCTACTGGCGCAAGAATCCCGTCCACGCCTGGACCGGCGGCAACACCCGCACCGCCACCCCGCTCTTCACCATCAAAAACGGCCACTTCGTCCCCACCGTCCCCGTCGCATCCCCCGGGTTTTCGGACCTGGTCCAGGAGCTGATCGACTACCGCCTCGCCACCTACGAAGCCCGCCGCGCCCGCGTCCTGCCCATCGCCCCCGCCGCCCCCCACGGCGTCCCCGTCCCCTACTTCCCCAATCTCAAAATCGCCTGCGGCCACTTCCGCGCCGGCCGCACCGACCAGGAAGAGCACCGCCTTCTCGGCGACGGCTACGGCCGCCTCGACCCCGCCAGACACTTCATCGCCCGCGCCGCCGGCAACTCCATGAACGGCGGCAAGAACCCCATCGTCGATGGCGACTACCTCCTGCTCGAACACATCTCCCCCACCAGCGCCGGCTCCAACGCCGGACACATTGTCGCCCTCGAGCGGCAGGACGCCTCCGGCGAACCCGAATACCTCCTCCGCCGGGTCCTCAAGGGTGGGCCCAACGGCTACATCTTCCGCGCCAACAACCCCGAATATCAGGACCTCACCGACGCCGAGAACATCCGCCCCCTCGCCCGCCTCCGCGCCATCATCCCACCCGGCGATCTCCTCCCGGACCCGGCCGATCCCAACGAAGAAACCGACTCCTCCTCCGCCTGACCGCCCCACCCCCATCCGCTACCATACCCTCATGACCCGTCGCGAACTCCTCGCCCTCGCCGCCCCCCTCCCCCCCAACTCCCCCCGCCACATCCTCCCCACCGCCAACCACCACCGCTTCCTCCTCAAAGTCTCCTACCACCTCCCCCAACCCCAACCCCCCATCCTCCACGTCGGCAACCGCCCCGTCCCCGGCATCCCCACCGACTCCGCCCGCCAGTTCTTCCTCTTCGACGTCCCCAACCTCCAACCCGCCACCCCCTACCTCCTCCGCCTCCCCCACGTCGAACCCTGGACCCTCAAAACCCTACCCCCGCCCGACGCCTCCCTCTCCCACTTCCGCCTCCTCGTCTACACCTGCGCCGGCGGTCACGATGCCATGCCCAACCCCCTCACCGGCCAACCCTACTGGGTCTCCATCCCCCAACGCCGCCGCCTCCTCGCCCGCGCCCTCCGCGAACAACCCGACGCCATGATCGCCATCGGCGACCACGTCTACTGGGACCTCCGCTTCGGCCGGGGCAGCGCCGCCGCTCCCATGGGCCAGCAACCCTGGGCCAAAAAACTCCTCGGCGCCGACTTCAATCGCGACCTCCCCGTCCTCGGTACCCCCAACGAGCCCCTCCTCAAAGCCGCCGTCAACCGCCAGATCGCCGACCTCTACGGCACCCTCCTCCGTTCCGTCCCCACCCACTTCATCCAGGACGACCACGACTACTTCGAAAACGACGAAGCCATCCTCACCCCCCGCGACCCCCAATCCATCGCCGGCGTCTCCTTCCCCCCCGACGACTTTATGCTCCGACTCGCCCGCGCCACCCAGCACCTCTACTTCCCCGAACACCTCCCCAACCCCGACCGCCCCGCCGGCCTCCCCGGCGCCTCCGCCGCCGACCGCGCCCCCCAGCTCAGTGAATGCTACGGCACCCTCCGCGCCGGCAACCTCGTCGAACTCCTCCTCTACGATTGCCGCCGCTTCCAGTCCCTCAAAGGACCCTACGCCGACCTCGTCCCCGAAAACGTCGAAAACTGGCTCACCCGCCGCATGGCCCTCTCCCCCGCCCGCCACGTCGTCAACGTCCCCTCCATGCCCATCGCTTGGACCGCCGGCAAATGGGGCGAATGGTACCCCGACGTCCTCGATGACCAGGGCCGCCTCGGCGTCGACCGCGCCAAGTACTTCTGGCAGCCCGGCTGGCGCTCCCAGCACGACCGCCTCCTCCTCGCCGCCTCCCGCATGAACCGCCCCGCCGTCTTCCTCTCTGGCGACCTCCACGCCCTCGCCCACGCCGCCATCACCCGCAACGGCTCCCAAGACCTCCGCTCGAACCCCGTCCACTCCATCCTCACCGGCCCCCTCTCCACCGGCCCCCTGGGCTGGCCCTCCGCCGCCCGCGGCACCCCGCCCCTCCCCGCCACCGGCCTCGATCTCCAAACCTCCCTCGCCCCCCACGAACACAACGGCTTCACCCTCCTCGACTTCACCCCCGGCAAGATCGAAGGCCGCATGTACCGCTGGAAAATCGGCCGCCCCGAAGCCGAAGTCGACTCCCTCGAACCCTTCCACCGCTTCACCATCTCCTGAGCCCCCACCCCACCCCCAGGCCCTTCACCGGCCCTGAGAAACTATATCTCCTTTCTTTTCAACACAACCATGCCCCCGGGAACCCAAAAACCCTTGACGCCGCCCCCCCAACACCGCTGAAGTTGCCAAAGCAACGTCCTCTCCTGCCCGTCTGGCTTCGTTTCGCAAAACAGCCTCGCCGCCCATCCAGCCGGTTCACCCGCCCACCGGTTCACTCGAAGTCTGTCACTCCCGCGGCCGGATCAGCAGCGACACCAGATACTCCTGCGCCAGGTCCTCGCTTCGAATCGTCGCCCAAACCGCAAACGCCTCCCGCGCTATCGATACCTCCTGCAGCGCCTCGAATGGGGTCCAGCGAGTCCCGTTGTCATAGTCCGCGAGGTGGCGCTTTTGCTGCAATTGTACAAACCCTTTCGCCACCTTCCTCAGTTTCCGCACGACTTCCGAATCCTCTCCCGCCATAGGAGACCGGTTAGAGTCGGCCATCCGCTGAGAGGCTTTTCGCATCAGCCCATGGTCGAACATTCGTCCAAAGGCATCTCGCGAGCTGTCGCGCTTCCAGTTGAGCGTTGCCTCGCTCACCAGCAGATGAAAAAGGGCATAGTACGCAGCGGAAACGGCCCGCCGCAGGTCGGCCTGCGTAGCGCCCGGCTGGCTCTTATTCACCAGTTCCCCGGCCTGCGCTAGGAGTTCCTCGTGGAACGTCATGCCCCGTCAGGCCCACTCCCCGGGCGTCGGCTCCTCCGTAAGGCTCCGAAAAGCGAAATAAGGCACCAACCCCCAATTCTCATAAGGGTGCAGCTCCTCGAAAAGCGTACCCATGATCCTGCCCGTCACCTCCGCCACCGTGTCCTCATGGATCGCTTTTTGAACCACATCGTCCGCCAACACAATCCGAAAGTCAATCGACGGATCCCCGTTCGTATCCGGGCCCAACCGGTGCTTCAACCGAACCACCTCCGGACCCAGCTTGCTCGCCGCCTTCTCTACCTCACTCGCCAGCTTCGCTTGATCAATGTAACCCGTTGCTACGACCATACTTTCAGTCTATCCCCCGCCCCTAACAGATATGCGCCCCCGTCGTGTTCACATACAACGCATACAACGACTGGCTCGCCGTCATAAACAACCGGTTCCGCCGCGCCCCCCCAAAACACACATTCGCGCAGCTCTCCGGCAGCTTGATCAACCCAATCCGCTCCCCCTCCGGCGTCACCACCTGCACCCCCGGCCGCGCCCCGCCCCAGACATTCCCGTCCACGTCACACCGAATCCCGTCCGCCGCCGAAGGCCCCTTCGTCACCGGATTATCCAACACCGCCAACCGCTTCCCCCCCGTCAACCCCGCCCCGTTCACCGTCCAAACCTTCAAGTCGCGCCCGCCCGCCCCCGTATCCGCCACGTACAGCCGCTTATAGTCCGGCGAAAAACAGATCCCGTTCGGCGCACTCACCTCGTCCGTCACCTTCGTAATCTGCCCCGTCTTCCCGTCCACCCGGTACACCGCCTCCTTCAACTCCTTGGCCGCCTTGAACCCCTCGTAGTCCCCGCTGATCCCGTACGGCGGATCCGTAAACCACACGCTCCCGTCCGGATGCACCACCAGATCATTCGGCGAGTTCAGCCGCTTGCCCTCAAACCGCTCGGCCATCACGCTCACCGTCCCGTTGTACTCATACCGCACCACCCGCCGCCCCCCGTGCTCGGCCGATAGCTGCCGCCCCTCATAATCAAACGTGTTCCCGTTGCTGAACCCCGCCGGGTTCCGAAACACCGTCACCCGCCGGTCGTCCTCAATCCACCGCAGCTGCACGTTGCCCGGAATATCGCTCCATACCAAATACTTGCCCACCCCGTTCCACGCCGGCCCCTCGGCCCACGACGTTCCAATGTGCAGCCGCCGGATGCTCGTGTTCCCCACCATATACTTCCGAAACCGCGGGTCCAGCGCCTCCACGTCCGGGTCCGGATACTGGATCGGCTGCTGCCCCGTCCAGTCCCGCGGCGTCTGCGCCGCCAATCCGGCCGCCCCCAGCATGCCCATCACCCCTCTTCGCGTATACTCTCGATTCATAAGACCCTATCTATATCGCATATGCCCCCTCTCGCTCTAGCCCTCCAAATCCTCACCCTCTCCGCTGCCCCCGACCGCGTCACCGGCGGCGACGTCCTCGTCCGCATCGAACCCGCCGACTCCCGCCCTATTGCTATCCAGCTCAACGGCCGCGATATCACCAGCTCCTTCCGCCCCGCCGGCGCCGCCCTCCTCGGCCTCGTCACCGGCCTTCGCCCCGGCTCCAATCTCCTCACCGCCGGCGGCCAGCAACTCCCCCTCACCAACTTCCCCGCCGCCGGCCCCGTCTTCTCCGGCCCCCACCAGCAACCCTTCGTCTGCGAATCCGCCTCCTTCGCCCTCCCCGACGGCAGCCTCCTCGGCCCGCCCCTCGACGCCGATTGCACCACCCGCACCGTCGTCACCTACCTCTACCGCCCCACCCCCTACGGCCCGCTCAAACCCCTGCCTTCCCTTACTTCTCTCCCCCCTGACGTCGCCCGCACCACCACCACCCTCGGCCGCACCGTCCCCTACATCGTCCGCCTCGAAACCGGCACCCGCAACCGCGCCATCTACCAAACCGCCATCCTCCACGATCCCACCGCCAATCCCGCACCCTCCCCCTTTGCCCCGCCCCCGGCCTGGAACCAGCGTTTCCTCTACTCCTTCGGCGGCGGCTGCACCGGCGGCTGGTACCGCCAGGGCGGCTCCCTCCCGCTCCCCGTCAGCGACGACATCGTCGGCCGCGGCTACGCCGAAGCCGCCGCCACCCTCAACGTCTTCGGCAACAACTGCCAGGACGTCACCGCCGCCGAAACCATGATGATGGTCAAGGAACGCTTCATCGAATCCTACGGCCCGCCCCGCTTCACCTTCGGCCGCGGCGGCTCCGGCGGCGCCTACCAGCAGATCCAGATCGCCGACAACTACCCCGGCCTCCTCGACGGCATCATCCCCAGCGCCACCTTCCCCGAAGTCCTCGCCACCACCCAGTTCCTCACCGACGCCCAACTCCTCGACGCCTACTTCACCCGCTCCTCCCTCACCGCCGCCCAGAAATCCGCCATCGCCGGCCCCGCCAATCTCGCCAACATCGCCGGCCCCGCCCCCGGCGCCGGCCGCATCCACCCCCAAACCTTCTGCCCGCCCCAACTCCCCGTCGAACTCCGCTACCATCCCGTCCTCCACCGCGCCGGCGCCCGCTGCGACATCTTCGACCACAACGTCAACGTCTACGGCCGCGACCCGCTCACCGGCTTCGCCCGCCGCGCCCTCGATAACACCGGCGTCCAGTACGGCCTCGCCGCCCTCAACTCGGGCGCCATCTCCCCCGCCCAGTTCCTCGACCTCAACGAACGCATCGGCGGCTACGACAACGACGGCAACCTCGTCCCCGCCCGCACCGTCGCCGACCCCGCCGCCGTCCGCGCCGCCTATCAAACCGGCCGCATCACCCACGGCGGCCTCGGCCTCGCAAACCTCCCCATCATCGACGTCCGCGTCTATCAGGACGGCTCCCCCCAAGGCGACGTCCATCTCAAGTACCACTCCTACGCCTTTCGCGAACGCCTCCGCCGCGCCAACGGCACTCTTTCTAACCACGTCATCCTCTTAAGCGACGCCGCCCACAACCAGGCCTCCTTCGCCATCGCGAAAATGGATGAGTGGCTCACCACCGGCCGCCGGCCCGCCGACCTCGTCGACGCCTGCGTCTCCCCCTCCGGCGAACGCATCCTCGAAACCCAAACCTTCTCCGGCGGCCGCTGCAACGAGTTCTATCCCACCTCTCCTTCCCCCCGCATGGCCGCCGGCGGACCCGTCACCAACGACGTTATCCAATGCCGCCTCAAGCCCCTCGACCCGGCCGACTACCAGGTCCCCTTCGCCCCCGCCGAACGCGAACGCCTCGCCAAAATCTTCCCCACCGGCGTCTGCGACTGGTCCCGCCCCGGCGTCGAGCAGCAGCCGCCCCTCGGCACCTGGCTCCGCTACTGATCCCGGCCCTGAAACCGGATAATCTTCCGCCGGTCTTTCTTCGAAGGCTTCCCCTCCGGATAAAACGGCATCGCCTTCCGCGCCTCAATCGCCAACTGCCGCCGCTCCCGGCTCTCGGCCGATTCGCTGTACAGCGTCTGCGCCACCGCTGCCGGGCCCCGCATCTCGCTCAGGCCCAGCACCTCCACCTCATACTCGCCCGCCTCGGTCTTGATGCGCAGCCGGTCGCCCACCCGTACCTCCCGCGCCGGCTTCGCCGTCTGCCCGTTCCACTCCACCCGGCCCAGGTCGCAAGCCTTAATGGCCAAAGCCCGGGTCTTGAAGAACCGGGCCGCCCATAACCATTTATCGATCCGCATTACCGGGGAAACTGCGAGGCGTCAATGCCCGGAATGATCCGCAGCGCGTTCTTGTAGTACAGCTTCTTCAGCACCTCGTCCGGCAAGTCCATCCCGTACATCTTCCAGAACGCATGCCGCTTCCGGTAGTAGTCAAAGTACTCGTCCGCCGTCTCAAAAACCCGGAAGTAGGTGAAGTACTCGCTCGTCTCCCAGATGTCCTTGCCAAACAGCACCCGGTCCTGATACTTGATGAACCACGCCCGCGCCGTCCGCGGCTGCCGGCCCAGCTCGGCCAGCACGGCCCCCACTTCGGTCAGCATGTTCGGGTACTTGTCCATCAACTTGCCGAGCTCGGCCAGATCCCCGCCCAGCCAACCCAGATGGGCGTTGATGAAGGTGGTCTTCGGGTGGCGACCCACCAGCGAATACTGCTCGGCCATGAGCGTCTCCCACGTCGGATACTTGTTTGGCGGACGGTAACGGCTCGGGAACTGCTTGAGTTCGAGCCAACGCTCGTTGTCCTTGTCCCAGGGCTGGAAAAACTGCCGCGGCTCGGCGGTATGGATCAGCACCGGTATCTTATACTTCGCGCAGACCTCAAAAGCCTTGTCGAAGCGCGGGTCGTCTACCTTGATTCGCTCACCGCTCTTGATCCGCAGGTCCATGCCGAAGTTCTTGAAAAACTTCAATCCCTGCGCCCCGTTCTTAATGTCCTGCTCCAGTTGCTTGGCGACCACGTCCGGATAGTCCGGCGCCTCCATGTCCTCGAAGTTCAGGTTGGCAAACACCACGAAGCGCTTCGGATAGTTGCCCTTCATGTTGTCCACCGTCTTCTTCAGCCGGTCGCCATAGCTCCCCGAAAGGTTCACCATCACCTGTAGATTCAGCCCGTCCATGTCCTTGACGAGCTTGTCGAGCGCCGCCTTGTTCATCTCCCCGCGCTGATGGTTGTGCACGTCGATAAACGGGTATTTGGCCCGCTTCACGATGTGTTCGTCCACCTTCAAGCCCGACTTCGGGTTGTAGTCCTCAAAGGAGATCACCGCATTCTTATCCGGAAGCGGGAACTCCGGCTGCGCCAGCAGCGCCACCGGTATCACCAGCAGGAGAGCCTTTTTCATTCCTTGCAGTATAGGCCTAGGGCGCAACCCCGAGCAATGCCGCCACCTCGTTCCGCAGCCGCTCGGTCAAAGCACCCTTATCCCGGTTGCCCAGCCCCTCGGTCGGAATCGGCTTGCCGATCCGCACCACCACCGTCCCCCCGCGAATCGCCACCCCGTGCATCGGCAACACATCCCGCGTCCCGATCAACCCGAATGGCACAATCGGCGTCCCGCTCTTGATCCCCAAAATCGCCGCCCCTTCCTTGAACGGTTCGAGCTCGCCCTCCGTCCGTCCGCCTTCGGGAAAGATCAGAATCGAAAGCCGCTTCTCCCGGATCGTCGTCCCGGCCAGCGTCAGGCTCCGCACCGCCTCGCGCGGATTATCGAGCGATACCGAAATATGCCCCGCCGTCCGCAGATGCGTCCCCATGAAGGGAATCGAAAACAGCTCGCTCTTGGCCATGAACCGGAAGTTATAGGGCAGGGCGTAGAGCAGCGCCGGGGTATCCGAGTAACTGCGATGGTTCCCCGCGAAGATGTAATGCGCCTTCGGGTCCAGGTTCTCAAGACCCTCCACCACCATGTCCATCCCCATGATCTTCGTCAGCATCCAGCCCCACAGCTTGGCGCAGGCGATCTGCTTGGTCCCGTCCTTGTCGAGCGGAATCAGGCAGTAACTGATGATCCCCATCACCACCGTCGCCACGACGATGAGCGGGTCGGTAAACACAATCGTACGGAGAAGGGCAAAAGACATGTCAGGAAACCAAAAGAGCCCGCGCTTCTCCCACCAGATACAGCGAGCCAGTAATCAGCAGCACATCGCAGTCGCGCGGCAGCGCCAACGCCTCGCCGATCGTCGCTGCCGTCCGCGCGTTCGGGTGCGGCGTCATCGCCAGCATCGCCTCCGGCGGCAGCGCCCGCGCCTGCCCTGCCGCCGTGCAAATCAGCTCATCGGCCAGCGGGAACAGAATCGAAGAAATCTCGGTGACGTCCTTATCCCGCATCGCCCCGAAAATCATCCCCACCCGCTTGCCCGCAAACTGCTGCTGCACGTACCGCGCCAGCGCCTTTGCCCCGGCCGGGTTGTGCGCGCCATCCAGAATAATCAGCGGATCGCGGCTCACCGTCTCGAGCCGTCCCGGCCAGGTGGCCCGCGCCATGCCGTCGAGCGGGATGCCCAAGAGCTGCAGCGCCCGCGCCGCCGTCTTCGCGTTCTCTACCTGATGCTCACCCGCGAGCGAACACGGCACCGGGCCGGTGACCTCCGCGGCGTAGTACAGCGGCGCACCCACCTCCCGCGCCCGCGCCTCAATCACCGCCCGCGCCGCCGGCCGCTGCGCCGCAATCACCGCCGGCACCCCCGGCTTCAAAATCCCAGCCTTCTCAAAGGCGATGGACTCAATGGTCTTGCCGAGCCACTCCTCGTGGTCGAAATCCACCGGCGTGATCACGCACAGCTCCGGCTTCACCACGTTGGTCGCGTCTAGCCTTCCGCCCAGGCCCACCTCCACCACCGCGCGGTCCACGTTCTGGTCCACGAACACTTCAAACGCCATCAGCGTCACGGTCTCAAAGTAGGACGGATGATGCGCAATCGTCCCATCGGCAATCAACCGCTGCGCCGTCCGGTGCACCGTATCAAACGCGTGCGCAAACTGCTCCGGCGTAATCGGCCGGCCGTTGATCTGAATCCGCTCCGTTGGGTGAATCAGATGCGGCGAAGTATAAAGACCCGTCCGCACCCCCGCCGCCCGCAGCGCGGCTTCGATCATCGCGCACGTCGAGCCCTTGCCGTTCGTCCCGGCCACGTGGATTACGGGAGGCTGCGTCCCGTGAAAACCCATCGCCTGCCACAACAGGCCCACCAGTTCGAGGCCCAGCTTGGCAGACTTCAGCTCATTGCCGAGTGTATAAAGGAACTCGACGCTCTCCGGATAGTTCCGCACGGGCGATCAGGCGTGGCTGGTGTGCCGGCAGCCCATGTTCTGAGGCGAAGGCACCCGCCCACCCTTATTCAACTCGCGCATCCCGATGTCGGTCTGGTAGTAGATCCGCGACGTCCATCCCTTCACCCCCCGGAAAAACCGCGGTCCCGGTCCCTCGCCGGCGACATCGAGCGACTGCAAGATCGCCACCTGCTGCGCCTCGGTCAATTTCACAAACGGCGCCCCGTGCAAGCCGATCGAGTGACCATCCAGCCAGTGCAGCCCGTCCAGAAAAGCATCGCGCTGCGCCACCGGCCCGGCCGCCAACAATCGGTCCAGCCAGCGGTTCACCAGCGCCGCTTTCGCCCCCGGCGTATCGGTCGCCGGAATAATCAGCTCCGTCAGCACCACCACGGTTTCGTTGGCGTGGGCGTCAAACAGCTCCGGCTTCCACTCCGGCGCGCTAGAGATCTGCGCCAAAGCTCCGGCGCCCGCCAGCGGCGCAACGCTACCCACCTGCAAAATCTCGCGGCGATTCATAACCCAAGTATATAGCGGCCCATTTCACCCCGTAAATCAGAAACACCCCGTAAATCAGGAATAATAGTCGGCATGCACCGCCGCCTGTTTCTCTCGCTCCCGGGTCTCGCCTTCGCCCAGCGCCGCACCGTCTTCCTCCCCAGCCCCGGTAAAGGCACCGCCGTCATGGCCTACGCCTTCTACACCGAGCGCTCCGGCGGCCGCATGGACTCCATCGAACAGCGCTGGAGCAAGTCCGACACCATCGACATCGCCTACCGCCGCCACTCCACCGACCACGGCGTCACCTGGTCCAAGCCCGAACCGATCGTCACCGGCGAAAAGCGCCCCGAAGGCATGTACCGCAAGCACCTCCGCTGCGGCTACGTCGACCCCGCCTCCGGCCGCTATCTCGAATTCTTCATGCAGGGCGTCCTCCCCACCGACGACCCCCTCGAAGGCATGCGCCGCTGGGAGCTCTTCTACACCTACGCCGGCAAATCCCACCGCATCGAACTCCCCGGCCTCGTCACCCCCGGCAAAAACTCCGCCACCCTCGGCGACAACTCCTCCACCCCGCTCACCCTCCCCGACGGCACCATCTGCCTCCCCGTCGAGATCACCCCCGTCGGCCCCAACGGCGAGTATCACAACCCCGGCAAAGGCTACACCTGGCACGAAACCATCGTCCTGCGTGGCCGCTGGCACGGCGACCAGCTCCGCTGGGAGACCTCGAACATCCTCCGCCTCAAGCCCGAACAGTCCACCCGCGGCGCCCTCGAACCCACCCTCGCCCGCCTCGCCGAAGGCCGCCTGATGCTCGTCTGCCGAGCCTCCAACGATAAGGCCCCCGAAAATCCCAGCTACCGCTGGGTCAGCTACTCCCACGACAACGGCCGCACCTGGTCCGAGCTCATCCCCTGGACCTACGACAACGGCGAACGCTTCTTCTCGCCCAGCTCCTGCTCCCAACTCCTCACCCACTCAAACGGCAAGATCTACTGGCTCGGCAACATCACCCCCACCAACCCGCGCGGCAATCGCCCCCGCTACCCCTTCGTCATCGGCGAAGTCGACCGCCACACCAGCCTGCTGCGCCAGTCCACTGTCCGCGTTGTCGACACCCTGCAGCCCGAAGAAAACCCGCTCCTCACCCTCTCCAACTTCTACGCCTACGAACACCGCCAGACGCACGAAATCATCCTCCACATGACCCGCCTGTTCGCCCTGCCCGACGGCTGGGAGGGCGACGCCATGCGCTACGCCATCTCCGTCTAAAAGCCGCCTTCACCCCGCGCCGGGTACACTGAAAACGTATGACCCGCCGAGCCCTTCTCGCCGCCAGTATGCAGGCCCCGCTCACGCCCCCCCCTCCCAAGAAAGCGAAAATCACCAGCTCCGTCATGCTCTGGTGCCTCAAGGGAACCCCCGAAGAGAAGCTCGAAATCGCCGCCCGCGCCGGCCTGCAGAGCGTCGAACTCGTCGGCGAACATCTCACCACCGACGTCGCTGCTCTCCAAAAGCGCGCCCGCAGCCTCCGCCTCGGCATCGACACCATCTCCGCCACCCCCAACTGGAACCGCCAGAAGCTCAACATGGTCGACCCCGCCCTGCGCCCGGCCCTGCTCGCCGAAGTCGAGTCCAACCTGAAGATCGCCCAGAAAATGGAGGTGCCGCTCGCCCTCCTTATGTCCGGCAACGCCATCCCCGGCAAGAGTTTTGAAGACCAGTTTGCCTCCCTCGTCGAAGGCGCCAAGCGCTGCGGCGATCTCGCCGCCAAGTACGGCGTTACCCTGATCGTCGAACCACTCAATACCAAGGTCAACCACGCCGGCTACTTCCTGTCGAACTGCGTCGACGGTCTCCGCGCGATGAAGGCCATCGACCACGACCACGTCCGCCTGCTCTTCGACCTCTATCACGAGCAGGTCGAGCGCGGCGACGTCATCCGCACCGCGCTCGCCGCCATGCCCTATGTGAAGGTTTTCCACGTGGCCGACAACCCGGGCCGCAACGAGCCCGGCACCGGCGAAATGGCCTACGCCAATATCTACAAAGCCATCAGCAAGGCCGGCTACGAAGGCTACATCACCATGGAGTACCTGCCCACCAAGGAGCCCGTCGCGAGCCTGCAGCAGGCCGTCACCGAGATGCGCGCCGCTCTCTAAGCAGCGCCCGTCTACTCCCCTCGTCCGGCCAGGATCATCGACACCGGCACCACGCCCATCTTCCGCATCAGCACCCAGTCGTGCTCGCCCTGCTTCTCCATCTGGCCCTCTTTGAAGTACTTCGGGTCCTCCTTCCAGATGCTGAACACCGCCGGATGCGGCGTCCCGGAAGCCTTCCGGCTCAACGCCAGCAACGCGTCAAACGCCGGCGTCGACGCCCCTTCCGTATCGCCGGTGGCCTGCACGAGCAGCAGGAAATCCCGCTGCGGCGCCGCGCCCTGGTGCGTCCCGTTCTCCGGGAAGTAGCTGTACCGCATCGTGTAGACGCCCGGCTGCACCGTCTGCCCGCGCCGGTCCTCGTGCTTCTGTGCGAACTGAATCACTGCCAGCAGCGAGCCGTGCGGCACGTTCGGCATGGTCAGGTTCGCCTCGGTGCTCGCCGGGCCCGCGGGCACCTCGCTGCGATACCAGACCTCGGCGAGCAATTGCCCGTCTTTCATCACCCGCGTGCCTTCCTTGTGCAGCAGCGCGCTCACACTGGCCGCCAGTTCCGCCGGCGGAGCGCCGCCCGGGGCGGCCTTGTAGTCTTCGGCCAACAAAGCGGCGGCCGTGAACAAGAGGGTGATGAAGGGTCGCATGAGTCTCCTATGTACGATGATCGCGATCAGGGGATAGTTGCTGGTTTCGATACAATTTCCTAGCGGCTTTCATGCAGACCATCCTCGTAATCGACGACGACGACAGCTTGCGGGACATGATCGGCCTCATGCTCGAACAGGAGTCCTTCCGCGTCCACCTCAGCGCGAACGGGCGGGACGGATACGAAAAGGCCCTGACTCTGCAGCCGGATCTGATTCTCGTCGATCTGCGCCTGCCAGGAATGAGCGGCGTTGAAATCTGCCGCCAACTGCGCACGGACAAGGTGCCCACTCCTATTATCGTACTCAGCGCGCTCGGCGATGAGATCGACAAGGTCCTGCTGCTCGAAATGGGCGCCGACGACTACGTCGTCAAACCCTTCGGCCGCCGCGAACTCATCGCCCGCATCCGCGCCCTGCTCCGCCGCAGCGGCGGCGAAGCCCATCACATCCTGAAGTTCGCCGGCGCCGAGGTCAACATCGAACGCCGCATCGTCGAACGCCACGGCCAGGAGGTCAAACTCACCCCGGACGAGTACAACCTCCTGGTCTTTTTCCTGCAGAATCCGGACCGGCCCCTCACCCGCGACGTCATCCTCAACTCCGTCTGGGGATACAACTCCTTTCCTCACACCCGTACCGTCGACGCCCACATCGTCAAACTCCGCCAGAAGTTCGAAGCCGACCCCGCCGTCCCCCGCCACTTCCTCACCGTGCATGGTGTCGGGTACCGGTTCCTGCCATGAGGTGGACCGTGCTGGTGGTGGAGGATAACCGGGCGCTGGCCGATACGCTGGCGATGGCGCTCGGCAACGTGGCCGATTTCGAGGTCCTGGTGGCCTACGATGGAGCCGAGGGCCGCCGGCTCCTGGCCGAGGCCCACGTGCTCTGCACCGACCTCGATCTGCCGCGCGTCCGCGGCGAAACGCTGATCCGCGAGTTCCGCTCCCTCAAGCCCGGCGCCCCCGTCATCGCCATGTCGGCCGGTCCGGGCGATCAGGCCGGGGCCGACCGCTTCTTCGCGAAACCCTACTCCGCCCTGCTCGTCAGGGATACCGTCAAAGAGATGCTCAATGCATAAATGCTGGCTCCTCCTCTGCCTGCCGGCCCTCGGTTGGGCGCAGGCCGATATTCTCGCCCGCCTCGATAAACTGGAGGCCGAAAACGCCAAACTGCGCGCGGAGGTCGCCTCGCTCCGCGCCAAGGTCGACCAGCTCGTCCCCGAGCGCCTCGAAATCGCCGAACGCCGCATTGAAGAACAGGCCCAGGCTAAAGTCGAAGCCGCCAGCAAGTTCCCCATCGAACTTACCGGCGTCGCCCTGTTCAACCTCTTCGGCAACTCGAAAGGCGCCGGCGGCGTCGACACCCCCAACACCGCCAGCGCCACGCTCAACCGCGGCGCCGGCGGCCTCACCTTCCGCCAGTCCATCGTCGGCCTCCGCTTCCACGGCCCGGTTACCCTGTTCGGCGCCAAGGTCTCCGGCGAAGCCTTCGGCGACTTCTGGGAGGGCACCACCGAAGGCACCGGCGCCATCCCCTTCCGCCTCCGCACCGCTGAAGTCCGCTTCGATTGGGAGCGGCGCACCGTCGCCGTCGGTCTCATGAAGCCGCTCATCTCCCCGCGGAATCCCACCTCCTACGCCACCATGGGCATCACCCCGCTGACCAGCTCCGGCAACCTCTGGCGCTGGCAGCCGCAGGTCCGCTACGAAGAGCGCCTCGGCGAGTTCAAGCTCCAGGGCGCCCTCATGCAAACCTCCGAACAGGCGGGCCTGGCCAACCCCGCCCTCGTCGCCCTCCGCCGCCCGTCGCTGGAACTCCGCGGCGCCTGGGCCAAAAACGACCGCTTCGAGTTCGGCGCCGGCGCCCACGTCTCCACCTCCCATGTCTCCGGCCAGAGCGTCCCCTCGCGCATCGTCAGCCTCGACTGGTTCGCCAAACCCTGGGAGAAGCTCGAACTCACCGCCTTCCTGTTCCAAGGCGAAAACGTTCACCATCTCGGCTCCCTCCGCCAAAGCTTCCGCTTTCTCGCCGATGGCCGCGTCCTCGCCGTCCGCAGCCGCGGCGGCTGGGCGCAGGCCTCTGTCCCGCTCACCGCCCGCCTCACCGCCAACCTCTTCGCCGGCATCCACGACGACCGCAATGCCGACCTCCTCCGCGGCCAGAACGGCCGCAACCGCACCGGCGGCGCCAACCTGATGTTCCAGGTCGCCCCCAACGTGGTCCTGGGTTTTGAAAGCCTTCAGGTCCGCTCCTTTTTCCTCGGCCTCGGGGACCGCAGAGTAAACCGCTATGACCTCTCGCTGGCCTATCTTTTTTAGCCTCTGCCTCACTCTGGCGCCCGCCTACGCCGCCACCGTCGCGGGCGCCGTCGAGCTCACGCAGACCAAAAGCAAGAGCCGCGAAGGCGTCGTCGTCTGGCTCGAACCCCTCGCCGGTCCGTCGTCGCTCACCGCCGGCCGCTTCACCCTCGACCAAAAAAACAAGAAGTTCACTCCCCACGTCCTCGCCGCCCCCGTCGGCGCCACCGTCGATTTTCCCAATCACGACCCCATCTTCCACAACGCCTTCTCGAACTTCGCGGGCCAGCCCTTCGACACCGGCCTCTACGCCCCGGGTACCTCCCATCGCATCACCTTCCGCCGCGAAGGCGTCGTCCGCGTCTTCTGCAACATCCACGCCAACATGAGCGCGGTAATCGTCATTGTCCCCTCGCCCTACTACGCGGTCTCCACCGCCGATGGCGCCTGGCGTATCCCGAATGTCCCGCCCGGCGAGTACCGCCTCCGCCTCTTCCACGAACGCTCTACCCAGGAAACCCTGGCCCGCCTCGAGACGCGCGTGAAGGTGGAGGACAACCCGCTGGTCCTGCCGCGCCTCGCCGTCTCCGAAGCCGGCTACCTGCCGGTGCCGCACCAGAACAAGCACGGCCGCCCCTATCCGGCCAAGTCCCTCGAAAGCACGCAGTACCTCGGAGGCCGCTAGGATGTCCCTCCGTTGGAAGATCTGGCTGGCCCTGTTCGGCAGTGTCACGCTCCTGTTCGGCCTGACGGGTTGGATCCTCCAGCGCCACGCCATCGACAGCGCCACCCGCTCGCTCGAAGAGGAGATGCGCGGCAGCATCCGTGCCTACGAAGCCGTCTGGCAGGCCCGCCAGGAAGCCCTCGGCACCGCCGCCCTGCTGCTCAGCAGCCTCCCCAACGTCCGCGCCGCCTTCGGCACCCAGGACGCCGCCACCATCCGCGATTCGGCCGCCGAACTGCGCGGCCTGCTCTCGGAAGGGCTGCGCCAGCGCGCCTTCTTCGTCGTCTGCGACCCCCGCGGCGCTCCCATCGCCACCATCGCCGGCACCCCGCCGGCCATGGCCAGTTGGCCCACGGTCGAGCCCGGCGTGCGGCAGCGCTCCGGCTTCTTCGTCCGCGGCCGCGAAATCTACCAGTTGGTGCTCACTCCCGTCATGGTCGACGCGGGCGGCGGGCCGGCCGCCGAACCTGCCATGATCAGTCTGTTGGTCGCCGGCTACGCCGAAGGCGACCGCCCCGTCCAATTGACCGGCGGCGAATTCGTCTTCTCCGTCGCCGGCGAGCAGGTCACCCGCCCCGGCGTCCGCCTCGACCGGCCCCTGCCCGGCCTCGACGGCCAACCCGTCGGCACCCTCAGCATCTTCCGCACCCCCGGCCCGGCCGAACGCGAACTCGCCGACCTGCAGAAAGAGCTCCTCGCCATGTGGGCCGCCGCGGTCGTCCTCAGCATTGTGCTGAGCTTCTTTCTCGCCCGCCGCATCGTCGAACCGCTCGGCGCCCTCGACCGCGCCGCCACCGCCATCGGCGAACAGCGCTACGGCGAACGCTTGCCGGTCACCAGCAACGATGAGCTGGGCCGCCTGGCCGCCACCTTCAACTCCATGAGCGAGAGCCTCGAAACCGCCCGCGCCGAACTCATCCGCCAGGAGCGCATCGCCACCGTCGGCCGTCTGGCTTCAAGCATCGTGCATGACCTGCGGAACCCGCTCGCCGCCATCTACGGCGGCGCCGAGATGCTGGTCGACGCCGAAGGCCTGGCCCCGGCTCAAACCAGGCGACTCGCCCACAATATCTATACCGCCAGCCGCCGCATGCTCGCCATGCTCCAGGAACTCCTCGACGCTGCCAAAGGCAAGGCCGCCGAGTTCGAACTCTGCCGCCTCCGCGAGGTGGTCGAAGCGGCCGTCGAAAGCCAGCAGGCGGCCGGGCATATCCGCTTCCGTCTGGATATCCCCGAGGAGTTGGAACTCCCCATGGACCGCGCCCGCATGGAGCGCGTCTTCGTCAATCTGCTCGCCAACGCCATTGAGGTCATGCCCGACGGCGGCGAGATCACCATCGTCGCCCGGCCCGAGGGCCGTGGCGTCGTCGTCGAAGTCCGGGACCAGGGGCCCGGCATCGCCGACGAGGTCAAAGAGCGTCTCTTTCAGCCCTTCGCCACCTACGGTAAACGCAACGGCCTCGGCCTTGGTCTCGCCCTGAGCCGCCAGACGGTGCGCGAGCACGGCGGCGACCTGACGGCGGCCAACGCCCCGGCCGGGGCGGTCTTCTCGGTCAAACTGCATGGATGAGATCCGGGCGGCCATCGGTTTTTCGCTCTGGGTGGCCGCCGCCTCGACGGCTCTGGCCCTGGCGAGCGGCGTCTTCTTCGCCGTGCGGGGAGCCCGGGTCCTCTGGCAGGTGCCGCTCGCCATGCCCCATCTCACTATGGCCGTCGTCGTGCTGCACCTGCTCGCCCCGAGCGGGCTTCTCGCGCGCCTGCTCTACAGCCTGGGCGTCATCGCCGCGCCGGGCGAGTTTCCCGATCTCGTGCAGGACCGCTGGGGCGCCGGCATCATTCTCGTCTACTGGATCAAGGAGACGCCCTTCTTTGCCCTGCTCGCCCGCACGGTGCTGGCCCGGCTGAGTGGCGACTACGACGCGGTGGCCGCCACGCTGGGCGCCGGCCCCTGGCAGCGTTTCCGCTACGTCACGGCCCCGCTCCTGCTGCCGGCTCTCGGCCCGGCGGCCGTGCTCGTGTTCGGCTTCGTGTTCGCGAGCTTCGACGTGGCTTTTCTGCTGGGCCGCACCTACCCGGCCATGCTGAGCGTGGTCGTGCAGCGGTACTTCGTGAGCGACCGCGAGACGGCGCTGATGATTTCAGCCGGCATGGGCCTGCTCAGCGCGGCCCTGGCCGCGCTGTATGTGCGATGGCGGAGGCCCACATGAGCGGTCTCCTTGCGAGGCCCGTCGCCGCCCTCGCGCGGCGCTGCGGAGCTTGTTGCCTGTCCCCTGGGCCCCTTGCCCCCGGGTGCCGCTTCGCGACGAGCCTCCCTGCCGCCCCCCGGCTTCGCCCCCGCCCGGCCAGGCCCGTCGCCGCCCTCGCGCGGCGCTGCGGAGCTTGTTGCCTGTCCCCTGGGCCCCTTGCCCCCGGGTGCCGCTTCGCGACGGGCCTCCCTGCCGCCACCCGGCTTCGCCCCCGCCCGGCCAGGCCCGTCGCCGCCCTCGCGCGGCGCTGCGGAGCTTGTTGCCTGTCCCCTGGGCCCCTTGCCTCCGGGTGCCGCTTCGCGACGGGCCTCCCTGCCGCCACCCGGCTTCGCCCCCGCCCGGCCAAGCCCGTCGCCGCCCTCGCGCGGCGCT
>JAPKZB010000092.1 GCA_026393985.1 Acidobacteriota bacterium | reverse complement strand
CTTATGGAACACGCGCACAACGGACTCGCTTCGGCCTGTGCGCTCTTATGGAACACGCGCACAACGGACTCGCTTCGGCCTGTGCGCTCTTATGGAATCGCGCACAACGGACTCGGAGCGCTACCTGACGGGTGCTTCGGTGGAGTTCTTTAATCGCGGGACGGCCGCGGGTACCTTCTCGGCCATTATGCAGCTGTATCAGGACGGATCGCCTGCCGGTGCAACGATCGGCTCCCCGGTCCAGGTGAATGGTCTCGCGATCGCAAGGAACGGTTTTCTCGTCGTAGACTTCGCCCTTCCTGAGCTTCTGGTGCCGAACACGGTCGTTTTCGGCGTTTCGGTGAGCAACCTGGTGGGCGCTCTCGATCTCGGTCTCAACGCCTATAGGGGCCCGGGTGGCTCCAACGGCGCGCCGGCCATCGGCACAAGCAACCTCGCGGAAGTTTTCACCGGGACTTCGTTGAGCCGCCGCCCAACCAGTGCAACCGTCGGCAACCTCTACTTCCGCGCCAGGGCCAACGCCGCCTCCACCAACGCCATCCCGGAGCCCGCCTCTCTCCTCACCCTCGCCACTGGCCTCCTCACCCTCGCCACCGGCCTCCTCACCCTCATCGCCATCCGCCGCCGGTAGCCGTCGCGCTGTTGCCCCAATCGGCTAAGTTCTTCCCTCGAAGGGGGCCGTGGACTCGGTTTACGCCCCCCAAAAAGGAATCCCGCACGCCGCCACCACCCGCCGCCCGTCCCCCCGAAACCACCCCGCCAGCGTCTCATCACCCCGTACCCCAAACCGTTCCTCCCGCAACGCCACTTCGAAGCCCTCCACCGCCGTCCACGACCCGCTTGCCGCATACCGCGCCTTCTGCACCGCCTCCTTGGCCGCAAACAGCGCCGTCGCCAACTCCGGCCGCGCCATCCTCCGCAAAAACGCCACCTCCCGCGGCGTAAATACCGCCCCCCACAACTCCACTCCGATCCGCCCGACCACCTCCCAATCCAGCCCCACAGCCAGGTAACGATCCGCCCGCGCCACCAGCACCGCCGTCTCGTCCCCGCTATGGCTGAAACTGCCCGTAAATCCCTCCGGCCAGACGGGCGCGCCGAAGCGGTCCCGGCCCACTTCGGCCACGGGACCGCCCAACGCCGCCAGCGCCTCCCGCGCCAGCCGCCGCCCTACTGCTCGACGAGCATCCCGGGAACCGGCATCTCGGCGGCCGGTGAAGAAGGCACAGCCACCTCCGACAACGGCGGCGGGGACGTCAAGTGCGAGAGATACCATGCCGGAAGCCTCATCTGTTCTAGTTGCGCCACAATCGCCAACCGGTTCTTGTTCAGGAACCAGTGGTCGCCCGCCACCTCATGCAGTTCAAACCGCGCCGCGGTCAGGTTCGCCCACGGGCTGATCTCGTCGAGGTACACCATATCGTCCTGCCGCGCGCCGTAGGCCACAATCGGGAAGTCGAACGGCGCCTCCGGCTCGTACCGGTAGTTCATCATCAGCGGCGTATCCTTCCGCATGATCGGCAGAATCGACCGGATGAACTCGGCGTCCTCCACATACCGCGACAGCGACAGCAGATACTCCGCGTTGTTCTCCGCCACCAGCGCCTTCAGCATCACCTCTCGCTTCTGCCAGATCCGGATCAACTCCGGCGCCACGGTTCCGGTGATCAGCATCGCCACCGGCGTGCTCCCCTTCTCGCGCCGCAACCGCTTCACGGTCTCGTAGGCCACAATCCCGCCGAACGAGTGGCCCCACACGACAAACGGCTTGCCGAGGAACGGTGTCAACTCGCGAACAATCTCCTCCACCAGCGCATCCACAGTCTCCTTGGCCGGCTCGCCGCTCCGGTTCTCCCGTCCCGGCGTCTGGATGGCGAAGATGTCGTAACCCTCCGGCGGGTCCATCAGGAACCGCGTGTACAGCGAAGCGCCCACCCCCATCGAATGGAAGCAGAACAGCCGCACGGTGGCGTCCGGGTCGCTGTTGCCGCGAATCAGCCACGGGCTGATCGCCGTCATGTTCGCGTCATCGAGCAGCGCAAACCGCACCGTCTCCGCCGCCTTCTCCTCGCCGCCCGCGGTCGCCTCCGCCGCGCCCCCGCCGCATTGCGGCAGCAGCATCGCCGCAATCTCGTCGATGCTCGGCCCCTTCAGCAGCTTGATCAGCGGCAGGTTAACACTCAGATTCCGCAGAATCCAATTCCGCAGCTGATTCAGCATCAGCGAATCGAGCGAAAGCTTATCAATCGAAGCGCTCGCGTCGATCTTCTCCGGGCTCAGGTCGAGAATCTTCCCCAGCGCCCGGGCCAACTCGCCCGAAAGCAGCTCCATGCGGGCGTTCCCTTCAAGCCGCGCCAACTGCGCCACCAATCCGCCGCCGCTGCGGCCGCCCTGCGTCAGCCGCTTCCGGCTCTCGGCAATGCACTCGGCAAACCGCTGGTCCCGCTGCAGGTGCGGATACACGGTCGTGAACCGCAGCCAATCGAACCGCGCCGTCATCCGTTGCGCCGGGCGCTGGCAGACCGCCAGATTCAACTTGCCCAGAATGTCCCCTAGCGGCATCGCCGGCATCCCGTGGCTTTCGAGTAGCGCCAGTACATCGGCCGCGTCGTTCTCCTGCCGCGACATCCCGGCATAGTTGCCGAGCACGCCCAGGTTCAGGCTCGTTCCGGGCAGCCCCTGCCGCTGCCGCAGTTCGGCCAAACAGTCGAGCACGTAGTTCGCCGCGCAGTAGTTCGCCTGCCCGAACAGCCCCAGCACGGCCGAGATGGAAGACAGGTTCACAAACAGCGACGGCTGGTGGCCACCCTCGGCGATCGCCCGGTGCAGATTCCACGCGCCCACGGCCTTCGCCACGAAGACATCCCGGAACTGTGCCGCGTCCAGATTCGGCAGGCTCGCATCGCGCAGCAACCCCGCCGCGTGCACCACCCCGCCCAACGCCGGCCAATCCCGGCCGAACCTCCCAAACACGGCGCGTACCGCCGCGCCGTCGCCCACGTCCAGCCGCTCTACGGCCACCGAGACCCCGCTCGCCTCCAGCGCCGCAATCGCCGCCCGGTCCGCCGCGTTCTTGACGCCGCTCCGGCTCGCCAGCACCAGATGCCGCACCCCGCGCTCCGCGAGCCACTTGGCGATCTCGAGGCCGAATCCGCCGCAGCCGCCCGAAACGAAAGCGCTGCCCTCCGGCGCCACGGCCTGCCGCGGAGGCAGCGCCCGCACCGTTTCGCCCTCCATCGTCACCACAATCTTGCCCACGTACGCCGCCCTGCTCATGTGCTTGAACGCATCGGCCAGCCGCGTCACCGGAAACTCGGTCACCTCCGGCGCCGGCAACGCCCTTGCGGCAAACAGCGCGGCCACTTCGTTCAGCAGTTGCCGATGCAGCGCCGGCCGCTGCGTTGCCATGCGGTCCACGTCCACCACGTGAAACGAGATGTTTTCCCCCAGCCGTTCGAGCGACAGCTTGGCATTCTTGTAGATGTCCGCCTTGCCAATCTCAATGAACCGTCCAAACGGCGCCAGCGACTTCACGCTCTGCGTAATGAAATTCCCCGTCAGCGAGTTCAGCACGATGTCCACGCCCCGCCCCCCGGTCGCCTTCATTACCTCGGTGTAGAAGTCGAGCGACCGCGAGTCGAACACGTGCGCAATGCCCAAATCCCGCAGCGCCTGCCGCTTCTCCTTCGTTCCCGCCGTCGCGATGATCACCGCCCCGGCCCGCTGTGCTAATTGAATCGCCGCCGTCCCCACGCCTCCGGCCGCCGAGTGGATCAGCACGATATCTCCCTGCTGCATGCGTCCCAGATAGTGCAGGCCATAGTAAGCCGTCAGATACACCACCGGAATCGCCGCCGCCTGCTGCGCCGTCAGCCGCTCCGCCGCCGGCGCCACGCAGTCTTCCCGCGCCACCAACCGTCCGGCAAAGCCCCCGCTCACCCGCGCCATCACCCGGTCTCCCGGCCGGAAGGCGCTCTCCGCGCTCCCCGCGCGCACCACCCGGCCGCAGATCTCCAGGCCCAACTGGTCCGCCGCCAGCCCCCCCGCGACGGCCTTCTTCGGCAGCACCCCCATGCCGTTCACAATGTCTTTGAAGTTCAGCGCCGCGGCCAGCACCGCAATCTCCAACTCGCCCTCGCCCGGCGCCGGCGCGGCCGTCTGCCGGAACTCCACCGAATCGAGGCTTCCCGTCTCGGCCAGTCCGGCCCGCCACGCGCCGCCCGTGCCCGGCAGCTCGAGCGCCCCGGCCGCCTCGGCCGTCTCGGCGTAGACCGGCTGCAGCGCCCGCCGCCACCGCTGGCCCGGCCGCAGCGCCACTTCGAACTCGTCCACGTCCAGCCGCGCCGTCCCGAGTTCCACGGCCAACTCCGCCCACTCCCCGGCCCCCGGCTCAGCCGGCAAATCCACCACGCGGCTCGGCACGTTCGGGCACTCGTTCTTGAACACCCGCATCATGCCCCACAGCGCAGCCTGCCCCAGCCGCAACTCCTTCTCCTGCGGCCCGGCCGTTGCCGCGCCGCAGGTCACCAGCGAAAACCGCGGATACACCTGCCGGTCGATCAGAGCCTGCGTCAGATGCAACAGCCCCTGCACCGCCGCGGGCACCCCTGCCATCTCCCGCCACTCTTCAAGACTCTCGCCCTCCTCCGGCCCACAGAGGAATACCACATGCGTCCGCCGGTCGATTCCCGCCCCGAGTGCTTCACCCATCCGCTCCCGCCCCTCGGGCGAGAACAGCGCCGCATCGTCCAGAATCCGCACCCGTTGTCCGCCTCCGGCCAGCGCCGCCGCCAGCGGCTCCAAGCCCGTAGCTTGCGGCGCCACCAGCACGAACTCCTTCAGGTCATGCAGCGGCTGGTGCTCGCTCCGCACCGCGGCCTCCGCCACCCAGGCATACTCGTAGCAACCCTCATAGACCCGCTCCTCGCCCTGCCCCTTCGCCCCGCCAATGATCTTGCAGGTAATCCCGTTCACCTGCACCGCCAACTCCCCGGCCACGGTAAACACGAACAGGTCGTAAATCAGAAACTGCGCATCGTTCCGCGCCACCCGCACGAGACTGCGGACCTCGGCCGGCAACTGCCGGTGGAAATTCACGCCGTCGATCGAGTAAGGCAGATACACCCGCGACGGATCGCCATTCCGGTGCACGTCGAGGAACACCGTATGCAGGCACGCATCAAGCAGCGCCGGATGCGTATGGAACCGATCCTGCTCGTAGCGCAGATCCTCGGCCAGTTCCAAGTGGGCGTAGATCTCATTCCCCTGCTGCCACAGCCGCTTCACGCCCTGAAACTTCGGCCCGTAGTCCAATCCCGCCTGCCGGATGGTCGAATAGAACGCCTCCACGTTCGCCTCCGGCGCGTCCGCGAACCGCGCCTCCACCTCGTTCAGACTCCCGGCAAACTCCAGTGCCGGCTCCGGCAGAAAGTTGATCCGCCCTGAAGAATGCCGCGTCCACGTCGTCTCGCTGTCGGCCTCCTGCGGCCGGCTGCAGATCCGGTAGTCGCCTTCGTTCGAAGTAATCTCCAGCCGGATCTCGAGCGGCGATGCCGTCTCCTCGGGCAGAATCAACGCCGCATCAAACCGGACGTCGCTCAGTGAGATGTCGCATCCCGGGTAGGCTTCCCGGCCCACCGCCCAGGCTGTCTCCAAATGGCCGGTCCCTGGAAACACACACTCCCCATCCACCTGATGGTCTTTCACAAACGGGAACGTCCCCGTGCCGATCCGCGTTGTCCAGATCCGCGCCGTATCCTCGCTCACCAGCCGCGTCTCGGCCTTCAGGAAAGGATTCCGGAACGGGTGCAGCCGCCGCTGCTTCGATTCGGCGGATTCGGACCAGAACCGCTCCCGCAACCACGGATGCTTGGGCAGCTCCGCAAACGGCCGCGCCTCCGGGAACAGCTTCTCCCCATCCAGCATCACCCCGCTAGCCGCCAGGCGCCCCAGCGCCCCATGGAACGTTGCAAACTCCGGCTGCTTGGCGTGCATCGAATCGCACGCCACAGCCTGCACCCCCAGCGCCGTGAACAGATCCGCCGCCCCGCTCACCAGCACCGGATGCGGGCCAACCTCGACGAACACCGTATACCCATCGGCCACCATCGTCTCGAGCGCCCCGGTCATCCGCACCGGCTCGCGCACGTTGTCGTACCAGTAACGGCCCCCCAGATGCGTCCCCGGCTCTCGCCGCGTGCTCACGGTCGAGTAAAGGGGAATCGGCGCCAGCGACCCGCACACGCCCCCGAGCGCCGTCACCATCTCCTCGTACAGCGGCTCCATGTGGTAGCTGTGGTAGGGCACCTCCACGTTCACGAACCTGTTGAACACGCCCCGCGCTTCGAGCTCCGCCGCAATCGCTTCCAGCACCGGCGCGTCCCCGGCCAGCGTCAGCGTCTTCGGCCCGTTGATCGTCGCAATCGACGCCCGGTCCTCCTTGCCCCGCAGCATCTCGGCCGCCTCGGCCTCGGTCGCTCCCACGGCCAGCATCCGCCCCTTACCTGCCGCTTTGTTCTGAATCCGCGACCGGTGATAGATCACCGCCACCGCGTCGACCAGCGAAATCGCCCCGGCGATATGCGCCGCCGCCACCTCGCCAATCGAGTGGCCCACGATCCCGTCCGGCCTGACGCCGTAGTGCATCAACAGCCGCGCCAGCGCCACCTGCACGCTCATGATCGCCGGCTGCACCACCACCGTGCTGTTCAGAACGCTTCCCGCCGCCTCGGCGCGGATATGCTCCAGAATCGACCAGCCCGCATGGACGGCAAACAGCGCGTCAATCTCGTCCATCACTGCCCGGAACACCGGCTCGGCCTCGTACAGTTTCAAGCCCATCCGCGGCCATTGTCCGCCTTGGCCCGAAAACATCAACGCCACCTTCGGCGCCGCCTTCCACTCACCCGTGAACCCCGTCACCTGCCGGTTCTTCTCTCCCGCCGCGAAGCTCCGCAGTTGCCCGCGCAGCTCCTCGACCTCCCGCGCCGCGCACACGAGCGTGTGCGCGTAGCGGCTCCGCCGTTCGAGCAGCGCCCGCCCCAGCGAGCTCAAATCCGTCTCCGTCCCCAACCGCTCGGCGTGTTCCGCCGCCAATTGCCGCAGCGCCTCCGACGATTTCGCGCTCACCAGGAACGGGCGCGGCGCCGCGAGTGGTGGAGCCGCCACCGCCAACTCTTCCCGCCGCCCTTCAATCACGATGTGCGCATTCGTCCCGCCCGCCCCAAACGAGTTCACCCCCACCCGCACCGGCCGGTCGGTATCCAACGCATACCGGCGGTCCGCCACCTGCAGCCGCAGTCCGGCAAAGTCGATCGCGGGGTTCGGATTCTTGAAGTGCAGATTCGGCGGCGCCGCCCCGTGCCGCGCCACCAGCAGACCCTTCAAAAATCCCGTAATCCCTGAGGCGCCCTCCAAATGCCCCACGTTCGTCTTCACCGATCCCACCAGGCACACTCCTTCCTCTCGCGCCTGCCCGATGATCGTCCCCAGCGCCTTGCACTCAATCGGGTCGCCCACCGCCGTACCCGGCCCGTGGGCCTCCACATACTGCACCGTCCCCGGCTCCACGCCCGCGTCCCGGTAGGCCGAAAGCAGCACCGCAATCTGCGCCTCGGCCGACGGCACCGTGAACCCTTCGGCCACATACCCGTCCTGGTTCACCGCCGTTCCCCGGATCACGCCATAGATCCGGTCCCCGTCCGCCTCGGCCTGGCGCAGCGGCTTCAACACCACCACCCCCGAACCCTCAGCGCGGACGTAACCATTCGCCGACGCGTCAAACGCCTTGCAGTAGCCGTCCGGATTCAGAAACCCGGCCTTCGACAGCATGATCGATGATTCCGGCCGCAGAATCAGATTGACGCCCCCGGCAATCCCCATCTCCGCCTCGCCGTTCCAGATGCTCCGGCACGCCAGATGCAGCGCCACCAGCGAACTCGAACAGGCCGTGTCCAGGCTCACGCTCGGGCCCTTCAAATCAAACACATACGAAATTCGATTGGCGAGCGAGGTCAGCCCCGTTCCCATCGCCACGTACGGGCTGATGCTCTCGCCGGCCTCACTCCCGGTCTGCTGGCACAGATAGTCGTACATAAACGAGCCGATAAACACGCTCGTCCGCGACCCCGCCAGTTTCTCCACCGGAATCCCGGCGTCCTCAATCGCCTCGTAAGCCACTTCGAGCAACACCCGCTGCTGCGGGTCCATCCGGTGCGCCTCGGCCGGAAAGTATCCGAAGAAGGCCGCGTCGAAGCGGTCAACCCCCTCAATAAACCCGCCCCGGTCGTTCTTCGTCTTGCCGCGCTTTTCTTTGTCCGGGTCGTAGTAGAAGCTGTTGTCCCACCGGTCGGCCGGCACGGTCCGGATGCCGTCCCGGCCTTCGAGCAGGGCGGCCCAAAGTTCGGATGGGTTGTTGATATTGCCAGGAAGGCGGCAACCGATGCCGATGACAGCCAGAGGATCGCGAGGAAGAGAAGTGGGTGGAATGAACATCTCTCCAGCACTTCGGCATAACGGAGGAGACTCTTAGAGGAAAGCGAAAGGGCCCGTTCCGCGCCGCAAAAACGGCGAAGAACGGGCCCTTTCGGGTTGCAATTGCGTTCCAGGCTAGTCAAGCCCAGCCGCAGGCCAAAATGGAACTTCCGTTCGTCGCTCGCGCTGGTAATCGCCATGAAGTTGTTCGGGTTCGTCACCACGCCGGCCGCGTTCACGGCCATGTTGCTGACGTTCGCCGCCGGGTTGCCAAAGCGAGGCGTGTTGGTGAAGTTAAACGCTTCCGCCTTGAACTGGAGCACAGACCGCTCCGTCAACTGGAAGTCTTTACACATCGCCAAATCCGCCTTCTGGAAGCCCGGACCCCGCAGCGAGTTCCGGCCCATTGGGCCATAGCGGAACGTGCCCGCCGGACGCTGGAAGTTCGGATCGCGGAACGAGTTGATCGAGTAGTACTGCGACCCCGGCCCCACGTCCCCAATCTTCACAATCTCGCCAATCTGGTCGGCAGTTTGGAAAGACCCGGGAGCGTTCAACGAAGCATCCGACGCCGTCACCGTAAACGGCGTACCGCTCTGGGCCGAGTAGATGCCGTTTAACCGCCAGCCGCCGAACACCTTGTCCGCCACGCCGTTCCTGTTCATCGCCTTGCCCTTACCGAACGGGAGTTCGTAAACCCTGCTCATCACGAACATGTGCGTCCGGTCATAGCCCGCCAAGCCGCGGTTGCGGCGAAGGTCGCTCTCGATATTCGTCAGCGGCAGACCCGCCCACCCATCGTCGTCGCTAATGTTGATCGCCTTCGACCACGTATCAGCGCTCTCATTGGATCGCGCACAACAGACTGGCTTCGGCACCGCAGTATGGGCGCGTTCCTCGCCCTGTGCGCTACCGACTGGACACCGTGCGCACGCCGGGGAGCGGCGGGGTGGGCTTGGGCCTGTCGATTGTGCGCAACTGGATTGGCTCTTGCGGCGGGTCGGTGCACTGCCGGAACCGGGCGGCGGGTGGCCTCGAAGTGGTGGTGGAACTGCTGTTGGCCGGGGTGGCGGAGGCGTATAGTAGAGAACATGTGGCGGGCGGTACTGATATTGCTGGCCGTGCCGGCGGCGGCACAGGAGGCGGTAAAGATCCTGGAGAGCCGGTGCGCGGGTTGCCACAATGCGAAGACGAAACAAGGCGGGCTGGACCTGAGTTCCCGCGAGGGACTGCTGCGCGGGGGCGGGCGGGGCGTGGCCGTGGTGCCGGGCGAGCCTGACGCGAGCCTGCTGTATCAGTTCGCCGCGCACCGTAAAGAGCCCGGCATGCCGCTGGGCGGCGCCAAGCTCAGCGAGGCGGAGTTGACCGCTCTGGCCGGATGGATCCGCGCGGGAGCACGCTTTACCGGGCAGATTGAGGCCAAGCCGCACTGGGCGTTTGCGTCCGTGCGCCGGCCCGCCGTCCCCGCCGGCGCGGCCAACCCCATTGACGCCTTTTTGGGCGCTCCGGCCGAACCCGCCAACCGCTACACGCTGCTGCGCCGCGTTTCGCTCGACCTCACCGGCCTGCCGCCCACGCGCGAGGAGATTGACGCCTTCCTTGCCGACAGCTCGCCCACGGCTTGGGAAACGGTAGTGGACCGCCTGCTAGCCAGCCCGCGCTACGGCGAGCGCTGGGGCCGGCACTGGATGGACATCTGGCGCTACAGCGACTGGTACGGCTCCGGCAAGGAGGTCCGGAACAGCCAGCCGCATGTCTGGCGCTGGCGCGACTGGATTATTGAGTCGCTGAACGCGAACAAGAGCTACGACCGCATGGTGCGGGAGATGCTCGCCGCCGACGAACTCTCGCCCGGCGACCGGGACGCGCTGCGCGCCACGGGCTTTTTAGTGCGGAACTGGTTTTTGTTCAACCGGAATTCCTGGCTGCAGGAGACGATTGAAGGCACGACGGCGGGGTTTCTGGGTTTGACGCTGAAGTGTGCGCGGTGTCACGACCACAAGTACGACCCGTTGTCGCAGGAGGATTACTACCGCTTCCGGGCGTTCTTTGAGCCGCACGACGTGCGCCTCGATCGCGTCGCCGGCGAGGCCGACCTGGGCAAGGACGGGCTGGCCCGGGTTTACGATGCCGCTCCGCGGCCGGACCTGGCCAACGCGGCCGGCACGTTTCTGCAACCGGCGATCTACGCCGACACCTTTCTGTTTGTGAAGGGCGACGAGAAGAGTCCGGATAAGGCGCGCCCGCTGACGCCGGCCACGCCGCCGGCCCTGGGGCCGGGCATTGGCGCGATCCGCCCGGTGGCTCTGCCGTTGACGGACTACTACCCCGACCTGCGGCCGGAGGTGCGGACGGCGTTGATTGCGGCCGCCAAGGCGCGGGTGGCGGAGTTGGAGCGGGACCTGGCGAAGACCCGCGCACGGCGGGAGGCGGCACGCAACGCGCAGCGGTGGGTTCGGCCGGCCGGGTCGGCGGTGGACTTTGAACGGCAGGTGAAGCCGCTACTCGAGGCGCGGTGCAGCAGCTGCCACCAGGCCAGGAACCTGAAGAGCGGTTTCAACGTGGCCTCAGCGAAATCGGTGATGGCGGGCGGCAAGCGTTTTGGGGCCGCGGTGGAGGTGGGGCGGAGCGGGGAGAGCCCGCTGGTGAAGATTGTGCGTGGGGAGCTGCAGCCGCGGATGCCGCTGAACGGTCCGCCGCTGGCGGCCGGGGAGATTGAACTGCTGGCGGCGTGGATTGATGGCATGTAGCCGCCGGCGCCGGCGACCGTGGTGCGCGAGGCCGACGAGCGGCTGGCGGTGGGCGAGAAGGAGCTGGCGGCGGCACGGGCCAACGGGGACGCCGTAGCGGCCCGGGCGCGCGCCGAAGAGGCGAAATACGGCGGGGAGTCCGGGGCGGAGGCTCTGGGCCAGGCTGCACGGGCCGCCGAACGCCGCGCGGCGGCGCTGGCGGCCTAGGCGGAACTGCTGCGTGCGCAGCAGCGGCTGCAGGAGGCACTGACGGCCGAGAAGCTGGACGACGCCAAGGTCGCCGCGGCCAAGCGGGCGCTGGAGCAGGCGATGGAGGCGCTGAACAAGCCAGCCGAGGGGTACTCGCCGCTCGGCAACCTATACCCGAAGAGTTCGACGGGGCGGCGGGCGGCGCTGGCGGAATGGATCACGCGGCGCGACAACCCGCTGACGGCGCGGGTGGCCGTGAACCACATCTGGCTGCGGCACTTTGGGACGCCGCTCGTTGCGAGCGTGGCGGACTTTGGACGGAACGGCAAGGCGCCGACGCACCCCGCGCTGCTCGACTGGCTGGCGGCCGAGTTCATGGAGTCCGGCTGGGATATGAAGCGGCTGCACCGGCTGTTGGTGACCAGCCAGGCTTACCGCGGGCGGGCAGCGAAGGCCCGGCGCCTGGAGGCCGAAGTGATCCGCGACTCGGTGCTGGCGGCGGCGGGGACGCTGGACCTGACGATGGGCGGGCCGGAGCTCAACGAGGAGACGCAGGCGGATACGCCGCGGCGGAGCCTCTATTTCCGGGTGACGCCGGACGCGCAGCTGACTTTTTTGAAAGTTTTTGACGGGGTCGACCCGACGGCCTGCTTTGTGCGGCCGGAGAGCATTGTGCCGCAGCAGGCGCTGGCGCTGGCCAACAGCCGGCTGAGCCTGGAGAACGCGCAGCGGCTGGCGGACCGGCTGGCCGGGGCGGCCGATTTTACGGGCGAAGCGTTTTTGCGCGTGCTGAGCCGGCCGCCCACGGCGGCGGAGCGAGAGCTGAGCCGCGAGTATTTGGACGGCAACCCGGGGCGCCGGGCGCTGCTGATCCACGCATTGTTCAACCGCAATGAGTTTGTGACCATCCGATGAAACGGCGAACTTTTCTGGCAGACACGGGTATGGGAATGACGGGCCTGGCGCTGGGGGCGCTGCAGGCACGGGGGGCGACACACCACGCGGCGAAGGCCAAGCATGTGATCTGGATCTTTCTCGAGGGCGGGCTGAGCCAGCTCGAGTCGTTTGATCCGAAGCCGGAGTTGAATAAGTGGGCGGGCAAGACGATAGCGGAGACGCCGCATAAGGGTGTGCTCGACGCGCCGTTTACCAAGCAGAACGTGGTGGAGTTCACGGCCAACGAGCGCAAGCTGATGACGACGGTGCTGCCGCTGCAGGTGGGCTACCGCCGGCACGGGCAAAGCGGGATGGAGATCAGCGACTGGTGGCCGCACGTGGCGGGGGTGGCGGATGAGCTGGCGGTGGTGCGGTCGGTGTGGACGACGGACAACGACCATGCGGCGCAACTGCAGTTTCATACGGGGCGGCATATCTTTCAGGGCTACTATCCGTCGATCGGGTCGTGGGTGCACTATGGGCTGGGCAGTCTGAACGAGAATCTGCCGTCGTTTGTGGTGCTGGGCCCGCCGACGCCGCCGCACCTGGGCGGGGCGGGGACATACGGGGCCAACTACCTGGGCCCGCAGCACAGCGGGGTGCTGCTGGCGAGCGACCCGGAGCGGCCGCTGGCCTACGCCGCGCCGGAGTTGGCGATGACGCGGGAGGAGCAGCAGCGGCAGTTCGAGTTCATCGGGAAGCTGAACGCACTTGATGCCGTGGAGTACCCGGAGGATAGCGGGGTGCGGGCCCGGATTAAGTCGTATGAGCTGGCGTTCCGGATGCAGTCGGCGGTGCCGGAGGTTTTCCGGCACGGGGCGGAGACGGCCGAGACGCGGCGGCTCTACGGGCTCGAGCAGGAAAACACCCGGCACTTTGGGCAGGACCTGTTAACGGCGCGGCGGCTGGTGGAGCGGGGAGTGCGTTTTGTACAGGTGTTTCATGGCTACCGGACGGACGGGAACGGATGGGATTCGCACGCTGAGTTGAAGAAGAACCACGCGCGGTTGTGCGGGGAGGTGGACGGGCCGATTGCGGGGTTGATTCGGGATCTGAAGCAGCGGGGGATGCTGGATGAGACGTTGTTGGTGATTGGCACGGAGTTTGGCCGGACGCCGGGGGTGGAGGGGGCGCGGGAGGGCCGGGATCATCATCCGTTTGGCTTCAGCGTGGTGATGGCCGGCGGGGGGCTGAAGCGGGGCGTGGTGCACGGAGCGACGGACGAGATTGGGTTTCACGCCGTGGAGCACCGGCACTATGTCACCGATATTCACGCGACGGTGCTGCACCAGTTGGGGCTAGATTCGCGAAAGCTGGAGATACCGGGGCACAAGCGGCTCGAGATCGACCACGGGGCGCCGATTCGGGAGATTATGGCGTAGGCTGTTGCGGAGGCGCTTCGACGGGCAGGCGGCGGAAACCGACGATCTTGGGCGCCCAGTAGGGGGCGAGGGGGGCGCGCATGGTGCCTTGGCTCGAGGAGGCGTGGAAGAAGCTGCGCTGGTCGTGGAGGATGCCGACGTGCTTGAGGTCGTCAAAGAAGACGAGGGTGCCGAAGGCGGGTTCGGTGGCGGGATCGGTGGCGAGGTAGAGTTTGCGGGCGGTGGTGCGTTTGAGGAAGACGCCGTTGTCGGTAAGCATGCGCCAGACGAAGCCGGAGCAGTCGTAGCTTTTGTGTCCCGTGGCGCCCCAGACGTACGGCCGGCCGAGGTTTTGATCGAGCCAGGTGGAGAGGTTCTGCACGAGGTCGTCCGGCAGGGCGGCGGCGAGCAGCAGGCAGGCGAGCAACTTCATTTGATGGCGCTCCCGAGCAGGAGGCCTACGCCGATGAAGAGGCCGGCGAGGAAGACGGCGACGGCGAGGTTGCCCTTGCCGAGTTCCTTGGGGAAATCGAGCTCCGGGGTGAGCCAATCGAAGAGCTTATAGATGGCGAAGAAGCCGACGATGCCGCAGGCGAGGGAGATGAGGATGCTGGTGAGGTAGTTGGCAAGATTCATAGGGGAGATTGTGTCGAGGGGCGGGGCGGATGTCAATGCCGGGGGGCGATTATTCGACGGCGGCGAGGACGGCGTTGGAGGTTTGGGAGAGCAGGGCGCCCTGGTCGGCGGAGACGGGGCGGTTGGTGAGGATGACGGTGATGAGGTCGAGATCCGGATTGGCCCAGGCAACGGTGCCGGTGGCGCCGGAGTGGCCGAAGGTGCGGGGGGAGTTGCGGTCGCCGAAGTACATCCAGGCGGTGGAGCGTCCGAGGGCCCAGCCGAGGCCCCAGGGGTGGGGGAGGTGGGAGTTTTGGTTGGTGGTCATGGCGGTGACGGAGGCGGGGGTCATCCAGGGGCGGCCGTGGGATTTTCCTTGTTGGAGGAAGGTTTGGAGGAGGAGGGCGAGGTCGGTGGTGGTGCTGTGCATGCCGCCCCAGGGGTGGCCCATGTCTCGCCAGTAAGGGCTGTTCGGCCCGAAGCTTGCGCTGTCGGCGCGGTTGGGGTGGGGACCTTCGTCGCACCAGACGGTGTCACTGATTTTGAGGCCGGGGGCGAGGCCGAGGGAGCTGTGGCGCATGCCGAGAGGGCGGAAGATCTCTTTTTGGATGAAGTCGCGGAGGCGTTGTTTGGTGAGGCGTTCGACGATTTCGCCGGCGAGGAGGGTGCCCATGCTTTGATACTGAAAGCCTTGGCGCGGGGGGTAGAGCAGAGGCGTGGTCATGGTGGCTTCGACGAACCGGGACAGGGGGGCGTGGGCGCGGCGGAGCTCGATGTTTTGGGGGAGCATGTCGGGCAGGCCGGAGATGTGGCTGAGGAGGTCGCGGACGCGGATGGCGGCGCGGTCGGGGCCCTGGAACGCGGGGAGGTAGTTGACGACGGGGTCGTCGAGGCGGACCTGGCCGCGGTCGACGAGGAGGAGGAGGGCGCTGACGGCGACGGGCTTGGTGATGGAGGCGAGCAGGTAGACCGAATCCGGCTGGACGGGGGCGCCCTGGGGGCCGGGTCCCAGTTTACCGAAGCCCTGATGGAGGACGATTTGGCCGCGGCGGAGCACAAGGATGGAGGCGGCGCCCAGCTTACCGGCCTCTACTTCGGCGGCGAGGATGGCGGCGGCGGCTTGCAGGCGGCCGGGCGACATTCCCAAGTCGCGGGCGTCGCCTTTGCGCAGTTGTGCGTTGCCGCTGCAGGCGAACAGAAGAAGGAGGCTGATGACCAGAGGCATGATCGATGATACGGGGAAAACGAAGCGGTCCGCTACCTGGTTCGGACGGGTGCGGCCGGGAGGTGGGAGGCGGGGTTAGTCGGCTTGCGTTTCCCGGGGCGGCGACTGGTGCTTGGGGCTGGCCTGCCGGAAGGATCGTTCGAGTTGGAGGAGGGCAGCGGTGTTGGAGAGAAGCGAGGAGGGGACCGGCCAGGGCTGGTTGAGGCGGAGGGCGGCCAGTTCGAAGGCGGTTTCGGCATCGACCGGGCGAGAAAAGTAATAGCCTTGGCCGATGTTGCACCCGAGGCGAGCGAGTTGGGACCAGTGGTCCTCGTTTTCAATTCCCTCGGCGATGACGCTGATGCCGAGGTTGCCCGACAGGTTGACGATAGACTCGACGATCTTGCGGCCTTCCTGCTGGGGATTGTGTTCGAGATTCATGGCTTGGACGAAGCTGCGGTCGACCTTAACGGTGTCGAAGCGGAGCTGGTGGAGTTGGCCGAGACTGGAGTAACCGGTGCCGAAGTCATCGACTTCGAGGGCGACCCCCATGGCGGCGAGTTCTTCGAGGATTGATCGCGCGACATTGGGGTCGGCGGCGAGCATGGTTTCGGTGACTTCGAGATGAAGGCGGTGGGGGGCGATCCTGGTTTCCGCGAGCACGGAGCCGACCAAGGTGGAGAGTTTAGGATCGTTGAACTGAAGCGTGGAGAGGTTGATGCTGACCGAGAGGGAGCGGCAGGCGGGCAGGCGGGCTTCCCAATCGGCCAGCTGCCGGCAGCCTTGTTGGAGCACCCAGCGGCCAAGCGGGAGAATGAGGCCGTTCTCTTCGGCGGCACGAATGAACTCGTCGGGCTGGAGGAGTCCGCGCGTGGGGTGCTGCCAGCGCACGAGGGCCTCGAAGCCGGATAGGCGACCGGTGAGGAGGTCGACTTGCGCCTGATAGAAAAGTTCGAACTCGCCGTCTTCGATCGCCCGGCGGAGGTCGGTTTCGAGGGCGAGGCGGGCAACGGCGAAGGCGCGCATGCTGCTGTCGAAGATGCGGTACTTGCCGCGCCCGGCGCTCTTAGCGTGATACATCGCGGTATCGGCATTCTGCAGAAGATCTTCAGCGCTGGCCAGCGAGGGGTCGCTGATGGCGATGCCGATGCTGGCAGAAGCAAACAGGAGCGAGCCATCGAGGGCAAACGGAGCTTGCATTTCGCGTTGGACGGCATGCGCCACGGCAGTGGCCATATGGCCGGTGGGGGTGTCGTCGAGGACGGCAACGAATTCGTCGCCACCGAGGCGGCCGACAAAGCCGACGGCTCCGTCGACCTGATCGAAGGCGGCGAGCAGACGGCGGGAGACGCCGAGCAGGAGATGGTCGCCCTTGACGTGGCCCAGGCTGTCGTTGACGATCTTGAAGCGATCGAGGTCCATGAACAGGAGCGCGAAGGGCCGGCTGGGATCCTCGCTTTGGCGGGCGGTGAGTTGTTCCAACCGTTCGATGGCGGCCAGACGGTTGGGGAGGCCCGTGAGGGGATCGACGAGTTTGCCGGCGGTAACATCGGTGGCCGAGCCGGCAAGGCGCAGGGCGCGGCCGTCCTGGCCCCGGACGGCCGCGGCGCAGACGACGACCCAGCGCCAGGTGCCGTCACTGTGTTGCACGCGATGCTCCGATTCGAACAACTCGATATCCCCGTATCTGACAAAGGCGTTGAGATCGGCCTGCAGGGCGCGGGCGTCGCCGGGATGAACGCGCAGGAACCAGGCTTCGGGGGTGTCGCAGGGAGCGCCGGGCGGGATGCCGAACATTTCGCGCCAGCGGGGAGAGTAATAGACGAGGCCAGTGCGGAGGTCCCAATCCCAGATACCGTTCTTACTGCCGCGCACGGCGAGGGCATATCGCTCCTCGGCTTCGCGCTGAGCGATGCGGGCGCGGCGCTGCCCGGTGATATCCTGCGCGATCGCCTGAAAACCGATGACGCCTCCCTTGAGATCAAGCAGTAAGCGGTTGGTTTGCGCAAGCCAGCAGGTTTCTCCATCGGGCCGCTGGACGGCAAACTCGACCTCGGCCACCGCCGTGCGCGTCCGGATCTGCTCGACGGCGGATTTCTGGAAGGGGAAGCGGCTGGCTGGATCGACCCATTGCTGGATTTTCGCGCCGGGCGAGACCGGGCCGAGGAGACGTTCGAAGACTTCGTTGCAGGAGGTGATGACGCCGGTGGGGCCAGTGCTGTAGACGATGTCGGTGGAGCGATGGAGGAGCTGGAAGTAGCGCGTCTCGGAAGCGGCCAGGCGGGCAGCGCACTCGCTCAGTTGCCCTTCGAGTGCGGCGAGCTGGGAGCGGGAGTCGCGCTGGCTTTCGGCGAGACGATCAGCAAGGCGGCGGAACGCGGCGTAGATCTGAGCGAGTTCTTCAGTGCCAAAGTCGGCGCCTACCGGGAGCGAGTCGGCGGGGCTTGCCGGATCGTATCGCCGCGGGTGCCGGGCGAGGGTAGCCAAAGATTGCGACCACGTTCCTGCCAGGCGGCTGGCCATCCGCCAGGCGAACGAGACAGTAGCGAGCAGCAGGAGGCCGGCCCAGAAAGAGAAATCGCGCACTCGGTTGCCGACTGCCCCGGCGGCGGGAGAAGCCACCACGGTCCAGCCGCCGCGGACGAGGGGTAGGCGGACGGCGAGGGAGGAGTCGCTGCCGGGCGGCGGATCCAGCGTCGGCCCGGCCGAGGCGAGGACGGCGCCAGTACCGTCATGCAGGGCGATGGCGGGCGAATCCGGCGCCGGATCGGCGAGCAGCGGCAAGCGGGACAGGTCGAGGAGAGCCGTAACCCCCCCCGCGAACTGGCCGGAGGCATCGAAGCGGGGAACGCTGATGGCGGCGCTCGGAGCGCGGACGCCGGGAGCAGCCGGAAGGAGAGGAGAGACGAACGTTTGGTGAGTGTGCGGGGGTTCGCGGAAGTAGTCGCGGCCGGTGAGGGAGGCTTCGAGGTTCAGGGGCGGGGACGCGCCGGCGTCGTTGCGGCGGAACGAGTTCTCCACACGGCCGTCGGCGCGGGTGACGAGCAGGGCCAGAAAGCCGGGATACGAACTGGCGGTGTTCGCTAGTGAGACGGACGGGATCTTGCCGCGGGCCGCAAGAGATTGGAGCGCAGCCTCGTGCCGGGCGAGATAGGCATCCACCTCATCGCGAACGTTAAGACCGGCGGCGAGGAGGCGCCCTTTGGACTCCTGGCGCATCTGCCGGGCAAGGAAGAATCCGCCGAGGAGCGCGGCAACCAGGAGAGGGACGATCACGAGTACCAGAACGGTGGCTACAATCCGGCCTTGCAGCGGAGCGACGGGGCGTTCGGAGATAGGTTGAGTGGAATCGGACACTATCCGTTTGCTGCTGGCGCCCTCCGAGGAGCGTATCGTCCGAATCGGAGCGGGTAATAGGAAACGTTGGAGGGGCTGTGCCTCGGGGGGTGGGACTACGTTCCGCAGAAGGTGCGGTAGGGAGCGCTGCCGCGGGGGGCCGCTTCGGTGTAGGACTCGAGACCGGGGCGGGCCGTGAAGGGTTGGGCGAGAACGGCGAGTAGGGCTTGAAACGGGGCGAGGTCGTTGTGGTCGACGGCGGCGGAAAGGGCGGCTTCGACGAGGTGGTTGCGGGGGATGTAGATGGGATTGACGGCGTCCATGGCGCGGGCGCTGGCTGGTGGGTCGACGATGCGGGCGCGCCAGGCGGGGGCCCAGGAGTGGTAGGGGGCGGGGTCCGGGAAGAGGGCGCGGAGGGGAGCGTCTTCCCCGAGGGCGGCGGCGGAGAGGGTGCGGAAGGCCTGGGTATAGTCGATGCTCTGGTTTTCGAGCAGGGCGAGGAAGCCGTTGGCGAGGGCGAGGTCACCCGTGGCGGGGGCGTCGAGGAGGCCCAGCTTCGAGCGCATGCCGGCGAGCCAGGCGGCTTCGTAGTCGTCACTGAAGGTTTCGAGGACGGCGGTCGCCGGGGCGATGGCGTCCTGGGGATCGGCGGCGATCAGGGGCAGGAGGGTTTCGGCAAAGCGGGTGAGATTCCAGCGGGCGATGGGGGGCTGCTGGCCGTAGGCGTAGCGGCCGCGGTGGTCGATGGAGCTGAAGACGGTGGCGGGGTGGTAGGAGTCGAGGAAGGCGCAGGGGCCGTAGTCGATGGTTTCGCCGGAGATGGCCATGTTGTCGGTGTTCATGACGCCGTGGATGAACCCGACGTGCATCCAGCGGGCGATGAGTGCGGCCTGGCGGCGGGCCACCGCGGCGAGGAGCGCGAGATAGGGATTGGGTTCGGCGGCGAGATGGGGGTAGTGGCGGGCGATGGTGTAGTCGGCCAGTAGTTTGAGCTTGGCGGTATCGCCGCGGGCGGCGAAGAACTGGAAGGTGCCGACGCGGATGTGGCTGGCGGCGACGCGGGTGAGGACGGCGCCGGGCAGGGGGGATTCGCGGTAGACGGATTCGCCGGTGGCGGTGGCGGCGAGGGCGCGGGTGGTGGGGACACCGAGGGCGTGCATGGCTTCGCCGAGGATGTATTCGCGCAGGACGGGACCGAGAGCGGCCTTGCCGTCGCCGCCGCGGGAGAAGGGGGTGCGGCCGGAGCCTTTGAACTGGATGTCGCGGCGCTGGCCGTTGGCATTGATCACTTCACCAAGCAGCAGGGCGCGGCCATCGCCGAGTTGGGGGACAAAGTGGCCGAACTGATGGCCGGCGTAGGCTTGGGCGAGGGGGGCGGCGCCGGGGGGGGCGTAGTTGCCGGAGAAGATTTCGGCGCCGACGGGGGAGTCGAGGGCGGCGGCGTTGAGGCCGAGTTCGGCGGCGAGGTCGTGGTTGAGAGCGATGAGCCGGGGGGCGGGGGCGGGCGCGGCGGTGGCGGGGGCGTAGCAGCCGGGCAGGTCGCGGGCGTAGGAGTTGTCGAAACGGAAGCCGAGTTCGCGGGAGAGATCGAGCACTGCTCTTCAGTATGCGGCAGGGTTGACCCCGTCCGGTGAAGCGATAGCATAGAGTCCGATGCAGATATTGAAAAACGGCACGCACCGGCTATTCGAGCAGGACGCGGCGACGGCAGAGTTGGTGTCGCGGATGCTGATCGAGCTCGAAAAGCACGGCATGGACGCCGTGCGCCGCTACAGTCAACAGTTCGACGAATGGGCGCCGCGTGAGTTTGAACTCTCGCCGGCGCAGATTGCCGAAGCGGTGGAGAGCCTGCCGGAACAGGCTATCCGCGATACGGACTACTGCCAGGACAACGTCCGGCGCTTTGCCGAAGCGCAGTTGCGAACTCTGTTGCCGCTTGAGGTCGAGATGCGGCCGGGCGTGATTCTGGGTCACCGGCATATTCCGGTGAACGCGGTGGGCAGCTATATTCCGGGCGGCCGCTATCCGATGTTCGGCTCGGCGCAAATGAGTATCATTCCGGCGCGGGTGGCGGGGGTGAAGCAGATTGTGGCCTGTACGCCGCCGGTGAAGGGGAAGGGCTGGTATCCGGCGACGATCAACGCGATCCACAAGGCCGGCGCGGACCGCATCTTCGCGCTGGGCGGGGTGCCGGCGCTGGCGCTGATGGCGTTTGGCCTGGAGGGGGTAGAGCCGGTGGACATCCTTTGCGGGGCGGGCAACCGTTTCGTAGCCGAGGCCAAGCGGCAGCTTTTCGGGCGCTGCGGGATCGACCTGCTGGCGGGGCCGACGGAGATTCTGGTGTTGGCCGACGATAGCGCCGACCCGGCGCTGGTGGCCTGCGACCTGTTGGGGCAGGCCGAGCATGACCCGAACAGCGGGGTGTGCCTGATCTGCCGGAGCGAGGAGTTCGGGCGGCGGACGATGGCCGAGGTGGAAAAGCAGTTGGCCGTGCTGCCGACGCGGGACGTGGCGGCGCTTTCCTGGCGCGACCACGGGATTGTGTACGTGGCCGAGTCGGCGGCGGAGGCGGTGGCTTTGAGCGACCGGTACGCGCCGGAGCACCTGGAATTGCATGTATCCGAGGTTGACTACTATTTTGCAAACCTGACGAATTACGGGTCGCTGTTTATTGGCGAGGAGACGACGGTGGCCTACGGGGACAAGACCATCGGGACCAACCATATTCTGCCGACGAGCCGGGCGGCGCGGTACACGGGCGGGGTGTGGGTGGGCAAGTTTCTGAAGACCTGCACTTATCAGCGCATGACGCGGGAGGCCAGCATCCAGACGGGCGAGGTGACCGCGCGGCAGTGTGAGCTTGAAAACATGCTGGCGCACGCGATTACGGCGCGGGTGCGGGTGGAGCGGTACCGGAGCGGGGAATGAGCATCGTCGTCATCCTGCTGGCGCTGGGCTTGCTGATGTATGTGGCCTACCGGGGCTTGAGCGTGATTTTGTTTGCGCCGGTGGCGGCCATGCTGGCGGTGGTGCTGACCAATCCGGAGTGGGCGCCGGCGTGGTTTTCCGGCTTATTCATGGAGCGTATGGTGGGCTTCGTGAAGCTCTATTTTCCGGTGTTTCTGCTGGGGGCGGTGTTTGGCAAGTTCATTGAGCTGTCCGGGTTTGCGCGGTCGATCATTAGCGCAGTCATGGCCGGCATCGGTCCGCGGCACGCGATGCTGGCCGTGGTTCTGGTGTGCGCGATTCTGACCTACGGCGGGGTGTCGCTGTTCGTGGTCGGCTTCGCCGTCTATCCGTTTGCGGCAGAGCTTTTCCGCAGCGCCAATGTTCCCAAGCGGCTGATTCCGGCTACGATCGCACTGGGCGCCCTTACCTTTACGATGGACGCGCTACCGGGGACGCCGCAGATTCAGAACATCATTCCGACCACATTCTTTGGAACCGATACGTGGGCGGCGCCGTGGCTGGGGCTGTGCGGGGGCGCGTTCGTGTTTTTGGTGGGCATGGTGTTTTTGGAGTGGCGGCGGCGCAGCGCGGCGCAGGCGGGGGAAGGCTACGGTGAGGGGCATGCCAATGAACCGGTTTCGCACTGGACTGGCCCGCTGCCGCATCCTCTGCTGGCGGTGGCTCCGCTGCTGGTGGTGGGTGTATTGAACAAGCTGCTGACGGGGTGGATTCCGACGGTGTACGGCAAGACGGTGGCGCTGCCGGACGGAGCACGGGTGGAGGTGGAGAAGCTGACGGCGATCTGGGCGGTGGAGGGTGCGTTGCTGGCCGCTATTGGGCTGGTAGGGGTGGTGGCGTTCGGCCGCATTCGGACGGGCTTGGCGTCGGGGCTGCAGGGGGCGGTGAACGGGGCGGTGCTGGCGGCGCTGAACACGGGCTCCGAGTACGGTTTCGGTGCGGTGATTGCGGCTCTGCCGGGGTTTGCGGCGGTGCGGGAGGTGGTGGCGGCATCGGTGCGGGACCCGCTGCTCAACGTGGCCGTGACGACGAACGTGCTGGCCGGGATCACGGGATCGGCATCGGGCGGGATGAGCATTGCGCTCGGGGCGATGGGGCAGACCTATCTGCAGAATGCCCTGGCAGCGGGGATTTCGCCCGAGGTGCTGCACCGGGTGGCGGCGATGGCGAGCGGAGGCATGGATACGCTGCCGCACAATGGGGCCGTGATCACGTTGCTGACGGTGACCGGGTTGACGCACCGGCAGGCGTACGCGGAGATTCTGGGGATGACCGGGATCAAGACCGTGGCGGTGTTTCTGGTCATCGGGTTGTATCGCTGGCTGGGAGTGCAGTAAACGGGCGAATCCTGCTAGTCTCGTCGAAAGAAGATGAGACACATTTGTGTGGTGGTGATGATGGTTCTGCCGTGGGGAGTGGGGGCGCAAGGTCTGCCACCGGCGCCGCGGCCTTTGGGCTTGCCGGCTCCGGGACCCGTGACGGACGGCCCGTATGCTCCGCAGCCGATTCTTCCGGGCGGCGTGGTGATTCCGCTCTATCCGGCCGGGTCTCCGCTGCTGAAGGCCGACCGGGTGAAGGAAGCCGAAGTTTACAACATGAGCCAGACGGTGGCGGGGCGGATCAGCAGCATCGTCAACATCCACAATCCTTCGATTGAGATCCACCGGGTGGAGCGGAACCTGAACACGGGGGCGGTGGTGATTCTGGCGGCGGGCGGGGGGCACAATACGCTGAACGTGGGGGGCGAGAGCGCGGATTTTGTTCCGTTCTTTTACAACTACGGGGTGAACACGGTGATTCTACGCAACCGGCTGCGCAAGGACGGCTACGTGACCGAGGTGGATGCGGTGAACGACGCGTTGCAGGCGATCCGGATGGTACGGGCCTACGCCGCGGAGTTTCAGTTTGATCCGCAGAAGATTGGCATTCTCGGTTTTTCGGCGGGCGCGGAACTTTCGGCGCCGGCGGCGGTGCTGTTTCCGCAGTTTGACAGTAAGCAAAACCAGGAGGGGGACCCGCTGCGCGGCATTCCCTCGCGGCCGGACTTTGTCGGGATGATCTACCCCGGGCCGAGCCCGTTTGCGCGGAACCGGACGGCGCCGGAGATTCCGGCCAATGTGCCACCGGCGTTTCTGGCCACGGGCGGATCCGGCGACCGGATGCACGCCATCTGGGCGCTCGATTACTTCGGGGCGATGCTCGCGAAGGGGGTCCCGAACATCGAACTGCATGTGTACGGGAACGGGCGGCACCCGGGCGATGCGCTGCCGGACGGCAGCCGGATGACCGGTGGGCTGACGGACCGGGGCGGGATGCCGCTCGGGACATGGCAGCACCGGATGATGGATTGGATGCGGGACTTGGGTTTTCTGGGTAAGCCGGGCGGGGAGACGAAGGCGGCAAGGGATGTGGCGGAGTATGTGAAGAATCCGCCGCGGATGCGGCCGGCGGGGGCGCCGCGGGGCAACTGATGCGGACGCTGTCGAAGAAGACCCAGTATGCGCTGCGCGCGCTTTACGTGCTGGCGGGCAACTACGGCCAGGGACCCACGTTGATTGCCAAGATGGCGGCGCAGGAGTCGATTCCGCAGGATTTTCTCGAGGCGATTCTGCTGGGGCTGAAGCGGCAGGGGCTGGTAGAGAGCAAGAAGGGCAAGGGCGGGGGCTATTCGTTGAGCCTGCCGCCGGAGCGGGTGACGATGGGAGCGGTGATCCGGCTGCTGGAAGGGCCGCTGGCGCCGCTGCCGTGCGCGAGCGAGACGGCTTACCGCAAGTGCGAGGAGTGCGTGGACGATCAGTTGTGCGGGACGCGGATGGTGATGCGCGAGGTGCGGGACGCGATGGCGGAGATCCTGGACCGGACAACGCTGGCGCAGGTGTGTGAGCGGATGGAGGAGGCCAAGGCGCGGGCGGCGCAGGGCGAGGAGGAAGGCCTGATGTACTATATTTAGGCCGCGCCAAGGGGCTTGGGCGCCGGAAGGAGGCGGCGTCTACGGTGCCGTTGCCGGGCAGCAGGAAGCGGGCGTGGTTGCCGCCGGTAAGTTTGCTGCCCTTGACCGTGATGAACGAAGTGCGGGGCAGCAGGGTATCGAGGGGCTGTCGTAGTGGGACTTGACGGCGAGTGGGAGGCGGTTACCGGCGGCTACGCGGGCCCAATCGGCCAGTCGTGCGGCCGTCTTTAGTTCCCAGCCGAGGACGGTCTGGAGCAGGGGCGGAGCTTGGGGCGTGAGGCCGAGTGCGCGGGCGTGGACGACCGCGCAGGCCTTCATCCCATAGGCCCCGTCGAGAGCCGGACAGCCGGGTCACACCGCCTGTTCCGCCGCGGCCAGCATCTTCATGAATTCGCGCATGAAGAGGTGGTTGTCATGCCAGGTGCGGCCGCTGACGAGGTTACCATCGCGCACGCAGCCTTCGTTGACGAACGTGCCGCCCGAGAAGGTAACATCCATGGCGCACTTGGCGACGGTGGCGACGCGCTTACCGCCGATGACATCGGCGGCGGCGATGATCTCAACGCCATGGCAGACGCTGGCGACGGGCTTGTCCGCCGCAAAGAAGTGCCGCGTGATGGCCATGAGGTTTTGGTCATAGCGGAGATACTCGGGGGCGCGGCCGCCGGTGACGAACAGGCCGAGATACTCTTCCGGCTTCACGTCGGCGAAAGCGATGTCGGCCGCCATGTGATAGCTGGGGCCTTCGCGCGTGATGTCCCAGCCGGGCGGGATTTCATGCATGACCAGATGGTAGAGGCGCGCCTGCGGACCGGCGACCACGACCTCATAGCCTGCCTCTTTTAAGCGAAAGAAGGGATAAAGCGTATCGAGCGCCTCGGCGGCGTCTCCGATGATGATGAGTACTTTGTGTGGCATTGCTTAGTTGGTTGGTTCTTTCACATTGCGCCCGTCGCCTTCGTAGCCGGGGCGGGACGGCGCCTGGGGAATCTGCTTTTCGGTTTTGGGATCGAAGGCCAGCATGCGGCGTTCGCGGTAGGAGTCGGCCGCGAGCTTGATGGCGACCATGGTTTGGTAGCCGAGCCGGGAGTCGAGAATGGGCGCCCTGCGCGTCCGCATGCACTCGTAGAAGTTGCGGGCGTGGTTGATCCGGATGGCGTTGAGGTCGGAAGGCGCGGCTTCGATGCGGCGCGCGGTTTGTTTGTGGCGGAACTGCCGGTCGGGGGTGATGGTGACGTAGCCGTTGTGGAAGGCGATGGTGCCTTCGTGCCCATAGATGGCAGGGCCATGGTGCCGTTCCGGTCCGGCGGAGGCCGCCGAGGAGGCGATGGTGATGAAGAAGTTCTCGTACTCGGCGGTCATCGTGAACGTCTCGGGTGTTTCGCGGTCCTTGAATTGATAGATACCGCCGTTGGCGCTGACGAGCGTGGGGAACCGCCCGCCCAGGGTGAGGAGGAGAGGGGCGAGGCGGTGATAGTGAAAGTCAGCGACGACGCCGTTGGAGTAATCCCAGTATTTGCGCCAGCGGAAGTAGCGTTCGGCGCTGAAGGGGCGCCGGGGGGCCGAGCCGAGGAAGCGCGGCCAGTCGATATTGCGCTCGGTAGCTTCTTCTTCGACGTCGTACTGCCACAGGCCGTAGACGGAGTTCATGGAGTAGGTGGACTGGGCCCACAGAACGTTGCCGATGGCGCCGCTGCCGATGAGGTCGCGGGCGATGGCGTAGCGGGGGTCCGAGCACCACTGCGCGCCGACCTGGAGGACGCGACCGGTGCGGCGGACGGTTTCGTCGATCTCCCTGGCTTCGGCCACGGTGAACGACATCGGCTTTTCGAGATAGACGTCTTTGCCCGCGCGGAGGGCAGCGATGGTCATGCGGTGGTGCCAGTGTTCGGGGGTGACGACGAGAATGGCGTCGAGGTCCGGGCGGGCGATCAGCGCTTCATACTCGTGGTGGATGTCCTTGCTTTCCAGCCGGAGCTGCTCCTGCGCTCGGCGCTTGGCGCCGGTGTAGATGTCGCTGATGGCGGCGACGCGGATGAGTCCTTCGTCGAGCATCGGCTTCTGATAGATGCGGAGATGGCGCATGCCGAGGTTGCCGCAGCCGATGAGGCCGACGGCGATGCGGCTGTTGGCGCCGCGGACTTGGGCGTAGGCCGCGGCGGAGAGGAGAGCAGTTCGACGCGTCACGACCATCACGATACTAAAAGAGTCGTTTGCAAGCCAACTGAACCGAACGAGGGTGGTTGACCGCAAGGCGCGGAGGTAACCGGCGCTGGGCTGATAGACGGCCTTTGGGCCGGCAGGAAACAACTGGAACACGGCTGGGGCATGGAAAGAGTGGGGTTGCGAGTGTCCCTGAGTCGGCGAGAGATTTCGTCCGCGGGAAGCGTCCGGCCTGATTTCCCTTCCCCGCCAGCGGCGAACAAATCCGGCACAGCTCCGGCGTTGACGGTTCGGCGGATCAGTGCCTGGAGGGCCGTGGCGCCGCCGGCGAGGAGATGGCTGCTGCTGTAGCCGGCGGCCACGTGCTTCTGACGTGGGACGCAGTGGCGAGCCTGTTGCGGGGATAGATGCATGGCTGCGGTTCTCGATTGCCGAGATCGTAGCAACGTTTCCGCGCCCGCCTACAGGCCGGCGCGGAAAGCGGCGATGGCCTCCGAAGTGCGGAGAATGCGGTCGTAGATTCGCAGCTTCAGCACGGCGCGGTTGTCGATGGTGAGATTGGGCGATCCCTGGGCCGAGCGGAGATTGGGGCTGAAGCGTCCCCAGCCAAACTGGCGGGCTTCGCCGCCATCGTTGAGCATGCCCCCGGTCAGGAAGGTGATCACCTTGGGCCCGCCATCGACCACTACGGCGACATGTTGCGGCTGGCCGGGCTTCACGGTTCCCGGGTCGGAGGCCCAGCGGCTTTCGGTGCGCCCGTCGTTGAGGATGAGCTCGAGGGAAGCGGCGGCGGTGGTGAACAGAGCGAAGCCTTTGCCGTCGGGCGTGCGGTTATCGAGGAGTACCTGCCCGGGCGCGTCGGAGGGGAGGCGAACCCAGAGATCGAGCGAGAAGCCGGCGCGGAGATCTTCTTTGCCGTGGTCGGCGCGCTTCGAACGGCTGTAGAAGAGCGGCAGGGGCGGGGCGGGGACCGAGGCGGGGATGGCACCGGAGAGGTTCAGGCGGAGGCCGGCGGGGGATATCGCCGCTTGGCCGTCGAGTTGATTCCAGAGCCCGGCGAGCAGGGTGGGATCGATGGGATGAACGCGGGCAACGTCCTTCTGCGTTTCGGTGAGGAAGTATTGGCCGCCGTCTTCGACGAGGTCGGGGTAGGACATGCGGACGATGGGGTCGTCGTCGTAGAGGACGATTTCGGGTTGGGACCAGCGGATGATCTTGCCGTTGGGCGAATCGGCTTCGACACCGCCGACGAGCCAGACCGGGTTGCGGTCTTCATAAGCGATGGAGCGGCGGTTGGGGTGTTCGCGGATGAAGCGGCCACCGTGGTTGTGGAACCAGTAGAGGAACTTGCCGTTCTCGCAGCGCCAGGCGAAGTTGGCGGCGCGGGGATGCTTCATGAGACGGCCGTCGGCATAGCGCATGTACTGGGAGGGCTCCCAGGTGCGGCCGCCATCGCGGCTGTAGGTGTAGGCCGAGTAGCCGTCGATGGTGCGGAAGACGCAGAAGATGGAGCCGTCGCTCAGGATGGAGAAAGATTGTTCTTCGGCCACGGGGCCACCGCCGGCGGGGGTGCGAATGCCGATTTCGCCGTCGGGGAGGGTCTCCCATTGGATCTTCGCGGGGTCGGATTCCGAGAGGATGTTGGAGCTGCGGAGGAGGATGCCTTCGGACGAGGTGAAGAAGCCTTCGCCGAAGCCGCCGACCTTGTGGAGGGGGACGTAGCCAGCGTTCTTGTAGGCGAAGGCCTTGCCGACGGTCCAGAAAAATTTGAGTTTGCCCTGATAGGGGTTTTTGCGGTCGATTTCGAAGTCGCGCTGGGGAATCTCGTAGCGATTGGGGGACCAGGTTCGGCCGTGGTCGTCGGAGTATTTGAAGACGAAGTGGCCGAGGGAGTCGACGCGGCGATTGAAGCCGTCTTTGTAAGTGGGCTTGTCGGCGATCACCTGACGGACGTTGTCGGTGTTGTGGTTATAGAAGACGTAGATGCGTCCGGAGTTGGCTTTGAGCACAACGGCGTAGGAGGCTTCCGGGCCGTTGTTGGGTTCGACATCGACGGCTTTCTCCCAGGTCTTGCCACGGTCAGTGCTGCGGAGGCTGACGACGTGCTGGCCGCCGGCGCCTTCCTGTCCAGGGCCGGTGGTGATGACGCAGAGCCAGGCGCCGTCGTTGGTCTTAACGATGTAGGGCTGGTCGGCGTAGAACTCGTCGGGGATGACGGAGCCGGTGACGATGTGGCGCGGGTCGGCGACCTGAGCGGGCAGGACGGCGGCGAGGGCGGCGAGCAGGAACAGGGTTCGCATCATCCTTCTACGCTACCCGATATTCTTTGAGCGCCTCTTCGATGACGTCGAGGCCGAGGCCCGGCAGGTCGGAGGCGACCAGGTGGCCGTCCTCGATGCGGTACATCTCCTTGTTGCGGAGCACGCGCGCACCGGGGGCCCACTGCTGCTGCGGGAGAAGCGGCGGGGTAATGAGGGCGACCTCCTGCCACTCCGCGCCGATGGCGAAGGTGGCCTGCAGCCAGCCGGCGAGCATCAACCCCATGGTGCCGTGCAGGATACAGGGCAAGTGGTAGCCGTCGGCGAGGAAGGCGACCTTGCGGCAGGTGAGGATGCCGCCGCTGCCGCGGCCTTCGGGCTGGAGGATGTCGTAAGTCCGGTGGAGGAGGCACTGCTGGAAGTCCCGCATTCCCACGTAGCCTTCGCCGCCCGTGATGGGCAGATCGACCATGGCCGCGAGGCGGGCCGGAGAGGCGAAATCGTCGCGGGCGAAGGGCTCTTCGAGCCAGTAGGCGCCGGCGCGTTCGAGGGCGCGCGCGACCTTGAGGCCGGTGTCGAAGCTCCAGACGGGCTGGCCGACGATCTGCGGCACATGGGCCGTGCGATCGAACATGATGGCGAAGTCTTTGCCGGTGGCCTCGCGGATTTCGGCGCAGGCATCGGCATCGTCGAGCGGATTGGGACGCCAGGCGCGAATCTTCATGCCGCGGAAGCCGGCTTTCTGGAGACGCAGAGCCTGTTCGGCCTGTTCGCGGTAGGAGACGTGCTGCTGGTCGGCCTTGCCGGGCCAGACGCAGGTGATGTAAGCGCGGACGCGGCTACTGCCTCCGCCAAGCATCCGGTAGACGGGCTGTTTGGCGATGCGGCCGATGGCGTCCCAGAGGGCGTGTTCGACGCCGCCCCATTTTTCGAGGCCATCGGCGAGGTGCTTTTCAACGGCGAAAAGATCCTTCCCGACGAGCAGTTCGCGGACCGCGGGCAGTTGGGCCGCGCCGGGCCCGGCGAACGAGTAGCCCTTGACGCCGGCGTCGGTGCCGATCTCGACGACGTTGTAAGAGTGCATGAGCCCGGCGGCGGCTTCGTCTTTGGTAACGGGGATGCGAATGTTGTAGATATCAACACTCTGAATGCGAACCTGGCCGGCGAAGGCGGCGCGGGCAAACAGGGGCGCGGCGAGAAAGGCGCGGCGGCTATACACGGCGGTACTCCTTGAGGGCGTCCTCGTTTACTTCGAGACCGAGGCCGGGGGCATCGGGGAGATAGACATATCCGTTTTCGATCTTCCAGGCTTTACGGTCCTTGAGCAGAACGAGTCCGGGCGACCACTCTTCGGTGGGAAGGTTGGGGCCCTGGCCGATCATCTCCTGCCACTCGCAGTTGGTCATGGCGCAGCCGGCCTGGATGTAGCCGGCGAGGGAGAAGCCGCCGGTGCCGTGCTGGATGCAGGGGACGCCGAAGGAGGCGGCGAGGGTGGAGATCTTCTTAGCGGCCCAGATGCCGCCGCAGATGCGGGTATCGGGCTGGACGATGTCGTAGGTTTTGTTGTGAAGAAACGCCGCGAATTCGTAGAGCGTGCGGCCCAACTCACCGCCGGTGATGAGAATATCGACTTCGGCGGCGAGGCGGGCGGGGCCCTGGAGGTCCATGCCGTCGAAGGGCTCTTCGAGCCAGTAGGCGTTGTGTTTTTCGAGGCCGCGAGCCACCTTGAGCGCCGTGGGGTAGTCCCAGACCCAGCCGGGGCGCACGGCGGTGCGGTCGAGCATGATTTTGAACGACGGCCCGACAGCGGCGCGGATGGCGCCGACGGCATCGACGTCGTCCATGGGGCGGGGGCGCCAGGCGCGTATCTTGATGGCGGTGTAGCCTTCGTTTTTGAGCCGGAGGGCGAACTTCGCCTGCTGCTCATAAGGGACATCGGATTGGTCCTGCTGGCCGGGGAAGACAGTGGTGCGGTAGATCCGGAGGCGGTCGCGGGCCTTGCCGAGGAGTTCGGCGACGGGGCGGCCGGAGAGGCGGCCGATGGCGTCCCACAGGGCGTGTTCGACACCGGACCAGCCCTGGGTGCGCGATTCGCCGGAGTTCATCTGGAGGCGGCGCATGTGGCGATCGATGGCGAACAGGTCCTGGCCGAGGAGGGTGGGTTTGACCCAGCCGTTGAGGAGTTCCGGGGCGATGCCGATGAAGGAGGTGCCGGTGACGCCGGCATCGGTGTGGACGCGGGTAACGGCGTAGCGGTAGAGGCGGAGGGGGTCGGGTGCACCGCCGTCGGGGACGCGGACGGTGAAGGATTCGATGCCGGTGATCTTGACCGGCCGGGCGGGCGCGGCGAAGGAGGCGGCGCCGCCGGCGAGGGCCGCGAGGAGAGCGCGGCGCGAGGAACTGCCGATGGTTGGGGTGTGGAAGGGGATCATCATCGGGCGAGGGCCGGGCGGGCGGCGCGGAGTTGGGCGATGGCTTCCGGCGGGAGACTGCCTTCGACGCGGAGGACGCGGAGGGCGGGAAAGCGGAGCAGGACGGGGAGAGCGGCGGCGCCGAGGGAAGGGGCCAGGGCAGCGCGGAGTTCGCGGAGCTTGGGCAGCTTGGTCAGGGGTTCGAGGGCGGCGGCGTCGATGGGAAGGCGGCTGAGATCGAGAAACTCGAGGTTGACGAGGGCGGCGAGGGCGGCCGAGCCTTCGATCTTGCTGCGGACGGACTCTTTGAGACCGGGGCGGTCGGCGCCGGCGTCGGTGCGGGTGGCGCCGGCGAGGTTGAGACGGCGGAGGCCGGTGAGGGCGGCGATTTCGGCGAAGGCGCCGGGATTGAGGGCGACGCCCCATTCGCCGGAGTCGACGCGCTGGACGCCGCTGAGGTCGAGGTTCCGGAGGCTGGGGAGGAGGCGGAGTTGGGCGAGGCCGGCCGGGGTGAGCGGGGTGCCACCGAGCGAGAGCGTGTCAAGAAGGGGGAGTTCGGCGAGGAGTTCGAGATTGGCGTCGTCAATCTGGGTGTAGGAGATGTCAAGCTCGCGGAGGGATTTCCATTTGGCGATGTGTTCGAAGGCCTTGCTGGTGACGCGGGTGCCGCGGAGGTTGAGGCGTTCGAGGCGGCGCCAGGAGGCGAGGTGGGCCAGGCCGTCGGCGGTGAAGAACTCGGCGAAGAAGCAGTCGAGTTCACGGACGTGTTGGAGCTTGGCGAGGTGCTGGAAGCCGGCGTCGGTGATGCGGGTGTGGGCGAGGGTGAGGCGCTCGAGTTTGGGGTATTGGGAGACGAGGCGGTCGAGAGCGGCGTCGGTGACCCAGGCGCCGGTAAGGTCGAGGGCGATGACGTCGCCGGCGGCGTTGCGCTCGAGGGGGTAGTCAAAGGGGGCGGCCGGGGCAGCGGCCGGGGCAGCGGCGAGGAGGAGGGCAAGAAGAAGGGGTTTCATGCGCGGCGGCGGTTGTTGCGGCTGGAGTCGGGGTCCCAGATGATGCGGCACCGGGGAAGAGCGGGTTTGAGTTGGTCGAGGGCGGCGGAGGAGAGGACGGTGTGATAGAGATTGAGGCTTTCGAGGGCGGCGAGGCGGGCGAGGGCGGGGGCGGCGGCGTCGGTAATGTTGGTGCTGTCGAGGTTGAGATCGCGGAGGGCGGCGAGGGCGGGGGTGAGGAGGGCGAGGCCGGCGTCGTCGATGTCGGCGTACTCCAGGTTGAGATGGGTGAGGCGGTTGAGGCGGGCGAGGTGGGCGAGGCCGGTGTTGGTGAGGCGGGTGCGGCCGAGGTCGAGGGTTTGGAGGCGGCTGAGGGAGGAGAGCGACGCGAGGCCTTTGTCGGTGATGCGGGTTTCGCGGAGGCGGAGGAAGGTGAGCTGGGCGAGGGGTTGGAGGTGGGGGAGGGCGGGGGGGGGGGGGGGGGGGCGGGGGGGCCGGCGGTGGAGACGGCGGTTTCGGCGAGGTGGGGGCGGCGGAGGTTGGGCGCGGCCTCGGCGAGGGCGGCGAGGCCGGGGTCGGAGACGGGGGCGCCGAGCAGGTCGAGTTCGACGAGCGCGGGGAGAGGCGGGAGGCCGGTCCCTTCAAAGTAGGTATTGTCGAGGACCAGTTTTTTGAGCGCCCGGGGGAGGCCGGCGAGGCCGGCGGAGGAGACGGCGGTGCTGGCGAGGTGGAGCGATTCGAGGTGGGGGAAGCGGGCGAGGACGGCGAGGCCGGCGTCACCGATTTCGGTGGCGCTGAGATCGAGATGGCGGAGGGTGGGGCCGAGGGGGGCGAGGGCGGCGGCGGTAGCGTCGTTGATGGGGGTGCCGCGAAGGGAGAGACGGGTTTGATCGGCGGAGAGTTCGCCGCCGAGGGAGCGGATCCAGGCGGGAAGGGCATCGCCGGGGCGGGCGTCGGGACGGGGGGGCGGGGCGGGGGCGCGGAGGGAGGGCGCGGCGGAGAAGGCGATGGCGAGGCCGGGGCGCGCGAGGGCGGCGACGCCGGCGGCGGTGGCGCGGGAGTAGCGGACGTCGAGGTCGCGGAGCGTGGCGAGGGAGCGGAGGCGGGCGAGGCCGGTGGTGGTGACCGTGGTGCGGTAGAGGTTGAGCTCTTCGAGAGCGGGGAGGCGGGAGATGGTTTCCAGGGCGGCGTCGGTGATGTTGGCGCTGGCGAGGTCGAGACGGCGGAGGCGGGTGAGGGGGGCGAGGTGGGGGATGGCAGCGTCGTCGATGGCGGTGCCGGAGAGGTCGAGTTCTTCGAGGAGAGTGAGGGGGGCGAGGGAGGCGAGGGCGTTGGAGGAGATCAGCGTGTTGCCCGCGCGGAGGCGGCGGAGCTGCTTCATGGCAGCGAGGTGGGCGAAGCCGGCGTCGTCGACGGGGCACAGGGTAATGTCGAGGGCTTCGAGCAGATGGAAGGGCTTGAGGCCCTTGCCGGTGACTTCGGACTGGCGGAGGGCGAGTTCGCGGAGGTTATCGAGGCCGCCGATGGCGAGGAGACCGTCGTCGGTGAAGCGGATGCGGTCGAGGAAGTGGTCGCTGAAGGTGATGCGCTGGAGGGTGCCGAGGCGGGCGAGGTGGCGGAGTTCCTGGCTGAGGTTTTTGCCCCCGTCGGCGTTGCGATTCCAGAGGGGGCCGGGAAGGCGGAGCTCGCGGAGGTGGGTGAGGCCGGCGAGGCGGGCGAGGTCTTCGGGGACGGCGTTGACGGCGACCCAGTCGAGGAGGGTGAGGGCGAAGTCGGCGGCGGGGAGTTGGGCGATATCGGAGAGGGGCCGGGGGGAGCCGTTGAGGCCGACGCGGCCGCCTTGGAGGAGGGTCCATTCAGCGACGGTGCGGTCGGCGGGGCCGGCGAGGAGAGGGGTGACGGCGGCGAGCAGAACGAGCGGGAGCCGCTTTGCGCGCCGCATGGTCAGACGATCTCCGTCATTTTGAGATTGGCGGTGGGGAAGGAGCCGATGGGGGCGCCGACGAGTTCTTCGGCGACGGTGAGGTAGAGATCGCCGAGGGTGCCGGTGGTGCGGGTGTGGACGCCGGTTTTCATTTTGCCGGCGTGGCCGGCGAGGAGGACGGCGAGGTTGTTGTTTTTGTGAGCGTTGGCTTCGGCGTGTTCGTGGACGAACAGGAGGGAGGAGTGGTCGAGGAGGTTGCCGTCGCCTTCGGGGGTGGCTTTGAGGCGGGCGATGAGGTAGGCGAACTCTTCGACGTGCCAGCGGCAGATATCGCGGAGGATGCGCATGCCGCGGGGGGTTTCGACCTGGCCGTGGGTGTATTCGTGATGCCGCTGCGCGGTGTGGCCGAGCCAGGGGAAGCGGGAGAGGCCCTGGCACTTCGAGAGCATGTAGGAGGCGACGCGGGTTTGTCCGGAGGCGAGGGCGTGGACGAGGAGGTCGCTTTGGATTTTGGCGATGCGGGGGTAGTCGCGCAGGTCGAGGCCTTCCGAGGGGCGCTCGACGGGGCGCTGGTAATCCGGGGGCAGCGTGGCGATGGCGTTTTCGACTTCGCGGACGGAGGTGAGGTATTCGTCGAGGCGGGCTTTGTCTTCCGAGCCGAGGCGGGACTGGAGGGCATGGGCCTGCTCGCGCACGGCGTCGAGGACGGAGCGTTCGCGGTCGAGGAGGGCGGAGGCTTTGCGTCCGAAGAGGCGGTCGAAGAGGCGGTGGGGGATGAGTTCGGGGGGCAGGGGGCGGTCGCGGTCGGCCCAGCTCATGTTGCGTTGGATGGCTTCGCCGAACGACTCCTGGCAGACGCCGATTTCGAGGGAGCGGAAGCGGGTTTGGCCGCCGATTTTGCGGGCGATGAGCTGCTCGAAAGAGGGGCCGCCGGCGCCGCGGCCGGTGTAGACCTTGCCCGAGAGGAGAGCGGACATGGACGGGTAATGGCTGTTGCCGGGGCCGGGGAGGCGGGCGGCGGGGCTATCGAGGCCGGTGACGATATGGATATCGTCGCGGAACGGGGCGAGGGGTTGGAGGCAGGAAGGGAGGCTGAAGCTGGAGCCGGTTTCGCGGGGGACCCAATACTTTTCGGGGATGCCGTTGCCGTTGAACCAGAAGACGAAGCGGGTGGGGAAGGGCTGGTGGGCAGCGTAGGCGGTGCCGTTGCTGTTGCACATGGCCGCGAGGGGGGGTAGGCCGAGCCGGACGGCCGAGCCGACGGCGCTGAGTCCGCTGAGGAAGAGGCGGCGGGAGAGAGGCTTAACGGGCATGGGTGAATTCCTCCAGGAAGGGTTCTGAGGTGACCGTAGCGAGGATGAGATCGCGGAACCGGAAGCCGCCGCGGCGGAAGCGCTCGAGGATCAGGTCGATGGCCGGCTGATCGGCCGGGGTTTCGGCTCGATTCATAGCATATCGAAAATACTGCTTGACGATGCAGCGGTGGCAGATGGGGCTATCGGCGAGGATGCGGCCGGCCTGGGCGGGGTGGTCGAAGCGGCTGTTGGGGATGCCGACGATGGTGGCTGAGGTGTCGACGGGAATTTCGACGAGGCTGCCTTCGCGGCGGACGTTTTTCTGTTTGAGGTCGATGCGGGGGAAGACGAGGGTGACCTGTTTTTCGCGGAAGCGGCCGATGGCGTCGAACTGTTCGAGGCCGAAGCCGATGGAGTCGGTGAGGCGGTGGCAGCCGGCGCAGCTGGCGTTCGACAGATGGATGGCGAGGCGGTCGCGGTTGCTCATGGGGCGGTCTTCCATGATGGCGGGGAGGGTGGTATCGACGCCGGCGGGGGGTGGGGGGACGATTTGGCAGAGGAAGTGTTCGCGGATGAAGAGTCCGCGTTCGGTGGGGGCGGTCTCTTCGGGCTTGCTGGTCATGGTGAGGAAGCTGGCGTGGCCGAGGATGCCGGCGCGTTTGGAGGCGGGGGGGAAGTTGATGCGGTCGAACTCGCGGGGGGGAGGGGGGAGGTTGTAGAGCTGGGCGAGGCTGTAGTTGACGAAGCTGTAGTTGGCGCGGAAGAGGTCGCGGAAGTCGAGGTCGTTCCAGACGAGGTGTTCGAACAGGCGGGAGGTCTCTTCGACCATGGCGCTTGAGAGTTCGACGCCGAACTCGGGGAAGAGCTTGCGTTCGCGGATGGCGTTGCGGACTCGGTCAAAACGAAACCATTGGGCGGCGAATTCATTGAGCGCGGGGCGGGCGCGGGGATCATCGAGCAGGCGGCGGGCGGCGGCTTCGACCTGGGCGGGGGTTTGGAGGGCGTTGGCAGCGGCGAGTTGGGAGAGAGCGGGATCGGGGAGGGTGTTCCAGAGGAGGTAGGAGAGGCGGCTGGAGAGGCCGTGGGGGGCGGGGGCGGAGAGGAAGAGGAAGTCCGGGGACTGGAGCATGGCCTCGACGACGAGTTGGGCGCCGGCGGTGAAGTCGCGCTCTCGGGCGAAGAGGCGGGCGAAGCGGGCGGTTTCGGCGTTCGACAGGGGACGGCGGAAGGCGAGGCTGCCGAAGCGGCGGATGAACTGTTCGGGGCAGGCGGGGGATGGGGGATCGCAGGGGGTGAGTTGGCGGAGGCGTCCGGAGCGGGCGGCGAGGGAGGCGAGGCGGGCGGCGGAGCGGGCGTAGGCCTCGGCGAGGAGGGGAGAGATGGACTGGGCGTCGGCGGAGTTGGTGAAGCCCTGGGAGAAGTCTTCGGGGGGGAAGAGGCGCGCGGGGCGGGTTTGGTCGCCGAGGAGGTCGGCGACGGTTTGGTTGTACTGCTGGTGGGTGAGGCGGCGGAGGACGGTGGGGCGGGGGGCGGGGGCGGCGCCGGCCGGGGCGCTGGCAGAGATTGCGGCGATCCACTGCAGGACGGCCGTTTCTTCGGGGCTGCCGGGTTTGATGCGTTCGCCGCCGGGGTGGGGGAGGCGGTTGGTGGCCATGAGGAGGAGGCGGGACTGGGCGGGTTGGGCGCGGTTGAGGAGGGGGGTGAGGGGGGTGGTGAGCTGGGGGTTGTGGAAGCGGAGGCGGGTGCCGTTGGCGACTCCATTATCGTTGTGGCAGGCGGGGCACTGGGCTTTGTCGAAGAGGGCGGCGAGGGAGGGGGGCAGGGGGTCGGCCGAGGCGAGTGAGAGGGCGGTGCACAGGAGAAGACAGAGGCGTTGCACGGGCCTATGGTATCGAAAGTGGAGGTGGGGGGAGAAGGGCGCGACGGGCGAAGACGGGGGCGATGCGGTCGGGGTGGTCGGTCATGAGTCCGTCGATGCCGAAGTCGAGGAGGCGTTCGGCGTCGTGGGGGCAGTTGACGGTCCAGACGATGAGGCCGAGGTCGAGGGAGCGGGCGAGGTCGCGGAGGCGTTCGTCGAGGACCTGAATGCCGTGGCGGCGTTCCGGAACATGGATGGCGCAGCTGACGCGGGGGCTGACCCAGCGGTGGAGGCGGAGGAGGGAGGCGGTGAACAGGCGGGTGACTTCGCTGCGGTCGGCGGCGGTGGCGAGGTGGGGTTGGAGACGGCGGACTTCGCGGATGGCGTTGGGGTAGAAAGAGCAGAGGATGGCGCGGGATTGGAGGCCGAAGCGGTTGATGGCGGCGAGGACGGAGTGGATGAAGCGGGGCTCGTCGCTTTTGAGGTCGAGGTAGAGGCGGGTATGGGGCAGGGCGTCGAGGGCTTCGGGGAGCGAAAGGAGTCGGATGCCGGCGCCGCGGTAGGGGAAGTGCTGGCCGTCCGGGGAGAAGCGATAGCCGGCGTCGAGCCGCTGGAGTTCGCCGAGGGTGTGCTGGGCGATGGGACCGTGGCCGTTGCTCTGGTGATGGAGGAGCGGCTCGTGGCTGAGGACGATTTCGCCATCGCGAGTAGGCATGAGGTCGATTTCGATGGCATCGACGCCAAAGTCGCGGGCGGCCAGCAGAGAGGGGAGGGTGTTTTCGGGGTAGCGTCGGCCCCATCCGCGATGACCGATGAGCAGCGGCCGGGAGGGGAGACGGAGGGCCTGACGGTGATGGGTCCAGCTCATGCGACTCATAGGACCTATCGGCTGGCAGGCCGAAGTTTGGTAGAGTCCGCGCTACGGTTTTTTCACGACGGGGGGCGGGGGACTGTTTTTCCGGCCGCGGAGGCGGCTTCGGAATCCGCCGCCAAACTCGGCGAAGGTGTTGCCGGCGAGGCGGCCGAGGAAGCCGATGCCGGTGCGGGCGAGAGCGGCCGAGACGGTGGCTTGGCTGTCGGGCCGCCAGGCGTTGGAGATGAAATTGGCGCCGCCGATGGCGGCATAGCGGGCGTAGGCGGGCTGGTAGGAGCCATCGGCCCGCTGGACGAGCAGGGTTTGTTTGAGGGCGCTGCCGAACCGAGCGCGGAAACTGCCGGATGCGGCCCTGCGGTAGCGGGGGTCCTCGCGCCAGATGGCGCCGAGGCCGGCCTCGATGGCGTTTTGAGTGGCGACGCCGGAGAGCCGTATGCCGAAGCGCTGACCGAAGCCTTTCCAGTGGGTGTCGTACTCGACCGGTCGAGCTCGCCAGGTGGTCAGGCCCGCGCTGAAGACACCGCCGGCCATGCTGGCCGGTCCGAGCGTCTGTTGGAGGACCCAGGCTTTACGGTCCAACTCCGGCACCGCCGGCTGGCCGTGAAGGGCCGGCGGGGCACCGCCAGCGAGGATCAGTACCGTGAAGACAAGGGGGCGCATGGCAACGAACTCGAGTTCCTCCTTAGGGCACCACGATGCGGGCGACGGCGGCGTTGTCGGCGTAGTCGGTGACGCGGACGGCGACGACGGTTTCCTTGCCGGCGACTTTGGTGACGGGGAGGGAGTAGCGGAGCTGCTTGGCGTCGTGGAGGCGGCTGACGGGTTCGACGATGGTCCAATCGCCGCCGTTGAGGGAGTACTCGGCCTGGTGGAGGATGGAGGAGTCATCGGTGGCGGTCCACGTGACGGCGCCGCTCTGCGCGCGGAGGTCGGTGATGCGGGGGACGCTGTTGTCGATCAGGAACCAGTCGCTTTCGAGCGCGTGGCGGAGGGCTTTGGCGGGGACGTTGGCGGGGGCGTCGGAGGCGGTAACGCGGAGCTGGTATTCGCCGTCGGGGAAGGCCTCGCCGTCCCAGGAGAGGCTCCGGGTGGTGACCTGGTCTTTGAGGAGTTTCCAGTCTTTTTCGCCGCGGCCGCGGATTTCGACGGTATAGGTGAGCTTGTCGCCGTTCGGGTCGGCGGCTTTCCAGCGGGCGCTTTGCGAGCCTTTCGAGTAGTTGAGGGTGGCGGGGCCGGGGTCGGCCGAGGGGGCGGAGGCGCTGGAGCCGGCCGAGGAGGACATGCCGGGGAGGGAGAGGGTGCTAGCCGGGGCGATGCCGGGGACGGTGACCGGGAAGCGGTAGTTGGCGGGGGTGATTTCGATCGCCTCGACGAGGGGTGCGACGTTGCGCGGGAGGTAGGCGAGTTCGACGTGGACGAGTTCGGCGGGGCCGGTGAGGGTCATCCGGTACTGGAGGAAGCGGGCGGCGGGCGAGGCGACGCGTTCAGCGACGGGGGCCCAGGGGCTCCAGTTGCTTTGGGCGCGGTCGACGTTGCCGCTGCGGGTCTCCCACTTGGCCGCGCCGCCGTTGGTGATGACTTTGGGTTCGATGCGGCCCCATTCGCTGAAGACGCCGGCGTCCATGATTTCGCTTTCGAGGGTGCCATCCTTCTCCAATTCGGGTCCGATGGCGTAGACTTTGCCGATGTTGCCGGTGACGGCGAGGATGGGCCCTTTGGGCACGGCGAGGAGGGCGGTGACCTGGGTGGGAGCGAGGGTGAGGAGTTTGGTGGATACGAGTTCGGAGTCGATGCGGTAGAGGCCGCCTTTGTTGCCGGTGCCGATGACGGGCTTGCCGGTGCTGTCCAGGCAAATGCTATAGATCACTTCGGCGGCGTCGGTCCAGAGACGGGTGGGGAAGCCATCGGGGGCGATGCGGAGGAGTTCGCTGCCGCCGGAGACGGAGCTGGGAGTGGTTGAGGGTGGCGGGAGTGAAGTGGCGGGACGAGCGGTGACCGTGACGGTCATGGCGGCGGGGGCGGCGGGGGCGGGGGCCGGCAGCGGGACCGGGGGCGGAGCGGGGGCGGAGGCGCCCGATTTGTTGCCGACGCCGGCGGCGTAGATGGCGCCGTCGGGGGCGACGGCGAGGGCGGTGATTTCGCGTTTGGCGGATTGGTGGAGGACGAAGCCGCCGGCGGAGTTGACACGGAGGATGAGACCGCTGGGTTCGGTGCCGGCGATGAGGTCGCCGGCGGGGCTGACGGCGAGGGAGCGGATGTGTTCGTCGTCGGCTTTGAAGAAGACCTGGCCGGCGCCGGCGGGGGTGACTTTATGGATCTCGCCGCGGTCGCCGGTGCCGACGTAGAGATCGCCCGCGGGGGAGAAGGCGAGGGCCCAGATGTACTTGGCGCGGGGGTCGTAGAAGACGTTGGCTTTGCCATCGGCGGCGAGCTTGTAGACTTTGCCGTCGGGCGAGGTGGCGACAAAGACTTGGTCGCGGGCGTCGATGGCGATGGCCTGAATCTGCAGGCCGGGCACTTCGGCGGCGGCGCGGCCCTGGCCCAGACTATTGATGGCGAACACCTTCGCCGCGGTGCTGCCCGGGTTGCCGCCGCCGGTGTAGACGGTGCCCTTGGAGTCGCGCGCCGCCGCCCACAGGTACGACACGGAAGGATCGAACAGCTCCTTGACGGCCGGGGCCAGCATCACGCGTCCGTCGCTCCGCAGCGCCAGCCGCTTGAGCGTCGCCTTCTCATAATCGCCGCGTGAGTTGTTGACCCAGAACTGGGTCTCCACCCCCAGGGCAAGCGTCACCATCAGCGTCGCGGCCAAGCCCGCGCGCAAGGCAGGATGCAAAAAAGACATGAGTTATTTCACCGTTACCCGCAGCGAGTGACTGCCGCTGACCATATAGTCAAAAGGGATAGAAACTTCCGCCAACGCCGTCTCCGGCGTGGCCATATACGTCCGGGCCGAACTTCGCCCGTTCTGCATCACGTTCAAGACCGACGACGGCAGGTTCGGCATCGTCTTATCATCCACGAACATGGTCGGCCGGTTTTGTACAAGCGCAGCGTACAAGCGATTATTCGGGCGCTCCTGCCGGATGAGCGAAACAATCTCGGGAACGTCCAGAAAGCGGTTCATCTGCCCGGCGATGTTCTGCATCCGGTTCAGGGTATCGGCGTCGCTCAGCACCACGCGATACGGCCCACCTGCCATGCTCTTGGGCAGTTGCAGCTTGATTTCGCGCTCCAGCCGTCCGCCGCGGTACGGCCGCAGATAGACCTTCACCGGCAACTCCGCCCCCGGCGCTACTTCACTCTCGGGCAGCCACGCGCTTTCGATGGTCGCCGTTCGCCGCTCGGGAATCAGGTCCACACTCACGTCCACACGCTTCAGGTCCGGCATGGAGATCTGGTTCAGGAATAGTCGGTTAAACTTATCGCCCCACCAGCCGGCGAGCTGCATCGAGGCCGGCACCGGGGCCTCGCTCGGCGATTGCATCGTCGACAGATCGAGCCGCTGTCCGCCGCCCAACTCGACCAGCCCCTTCAAGCGGTAGGTCGTGTCCTCGGCGAAATCGTTCATGCCGGAGATGGAGTTGAACAGCGTCACCATCATCAAATAGGGCGTCCACTTCTGCTGCACAAAGACGTTAAAGTTGAGCACCTTGTTCTTGACGGCGTTCCCCGTCTCGCCCAGCGTGTTCACCTTCACGGACACGGGGACCATCCGTGACTCTTCGCCGAGCACGCCCATGATGCCACTGTGCCGGTCCTGCCGCAGCGCGCCGACAATCTCGGTAGCGTTGGCAAACTTATTCGGCTGAAAGGCGCTCGACAGTACCATTAGCACCTCGCCCTTGCTCATCGGCATACTCACCGGACCGAGGTTGAAAAAGGAGTGGCCGAAGCCGAGCACCCGCTTGCCGTCGTTGTAGGTCACCGTGCCAAGGCCCGTCATGCTCATGTCCCCGCTCACGAGAACACCGGCAATCGCTTCGCCGGGCTGCAGCGCCTGCTCCCAGCCGAGGGCCGGCTTGGCCGCCCGCAGGGCCGCCGAGGCCCCGCCCTGCACGGGATTGAGACCCATCTGCCGGAACAGCGGGCCGAACTGCGTCAAGACCTCCGTATGGAAACCGCTCATCGTCAACGGTGTTTCGATGGGCACCATGTAGGGCGCGCTCATCACCGGTTGGTACTCGGCCGGCACGGCCAACCGGGCCTGCGGAGAGGCGCCCTGCGGCACACGGGCATCGGCCGGTCGGGTCTGGTCGTAGTCGTTGATTTCGAGCATCAGCTCGATGGGAGTAATTCCGCAGATGGCATCCGGAGAAAAGACGCTGAGCCGCAGCGAGACGGCGCCCATCATCTTGCCGTCGACATAGACAGGGCTTCCTGACATGCCGCCCGCCACGTTGGTCCGCTGCGCGCGACCGCCCATCTTACCGATAATGATGTCCTGCTTGGGGCCCCAGGCGTTCTTCCAAACGCCGATAATCTCAATCGGCACCGCCTCCGGCTCCGAGCCTTCAAAGACGGTCCAGGCCGTGGCCTGCATCCCCTTCTTCACCTGGCCAATCGGCAGGATGTCGACGCGACCGGCGCGCGGTTTGGCCATCTCCGCGGCCGGGGCCAAGCTGGCGCCAGCAACCGCTCCGAGCAACTCTCGTCTTGTCATATGCCTGTTACCAGTGTAGACGCCGCGCGGACTACCGTTGACGGGTAAACTTATTGCCGGAAAGCATGGCGAGGTTCGCCATGTGCGGGCCCGCCACGGCGGCCGCCGCAATCTCGACGGCGCAGTTGGGATCCTGCCGCGTCTTCATACAGTCAAAAAAATTCTGGATGTGCGGTTCGATCGGTACGGGCGCCTGCGCCTGTTTCAATGGCGCCGCGTCCCGCTTCCAGGGCTCCTTGTAGACGGCGTAGCCGGCGTCGTCGAGGACCATGGTGGCCTCGTCGCCCAGGAACGTGATCGACCAGCCGTTCTGGTAGGAGTTGGCGTAGTCGAGCGTCCAGGTTACGAGCATCTTCGGAAACTCAAAGATCGCCGAAAACACGTCCGGGTGCTCGGACCCCTTCATCTTGGCCACGTAGCCCGACGCCTGCGCCGCCTGCGGGGCGGTCTGCCCGGTGAACCACTGCGTCACGTCCATCAGGTGCGTGCCCTGGTCGGTCATATTTCCGCCAGCGTAGTCATAGAAGTATCGCCAACTGCGGAACCGCATTGGTTCCAACTCGCGCACCGGCGCGTCGCCCAGAAACGCCCGCCAGTCCAACACGCCCGGCAGCGGCCCGTTGTTCAACTCCTTGGCGATGTTCCAATGCCACTGGGGTTTAACGAGCGTCACCTGACCCAGCAGGCCGGCCTGCATCAACCGCTTGGCTTCGATCAGCGCCGGCGCGCTCCGCCGCTGCATGCCCACCTGCACGACCTGCTTGGACGCCCGCACGGCGTCCACCATAATCCGGCTCTGTTCGAGCGACTTCGAAAGCGGCTTCTCGAGATAGACATCTTTTCTCGCCGCCAGCGCCGCTTCGAGCATCGGCCAGTGTTGATGATCCGGCGAGGCGATGACGACACAGTCCATCTTCTGGCCGAGCAACTCGCGATAGTCGGTATACCGCCGGGCCTCGGGAGAGATCGCGCCGGCTTTGTCGAGGTTTGGGGAATAGACGTCACAGACGGCAACGCACCGCGCCCCCATCCGTTGAAAGCGCTCCTGCAGATAACGGCCGCGCCCTCCGGTGGCAATCACCCCGAAGGTAATCGCTTCATTGGCGGCCTGCGCTGCAGCCTGCGCGGACGCCGCCGCCGCGCCCAACCACTCTCTCCGGCTCAACATAACGGTTACTCCTTACGGCAACATAATACCCGAGACGGATAGAAACTCTGCCTGTACGAACGGTCTCCCTCAATCCGGAAACCGACTCCCCGGATTACCGCCGGCATCCCCGCCTCCACCTGGCGGCCCCAAAACGATGGAATCACAGAGCTCGCCACGCGGTAGGCCCCGTTGAACAGCTTTGTATTCTGGCCAATCAGCGTGGTCGTGAGAGTACCCTGCGCACGCAGCACGCGCCGGATTTCGCCTAACGTTTCAAGAATCTGGTCCGTACCGAGCAGCTCAAACAGATAGCAGCAGAACACGGCATCAAATGTCCCGTCCCGGAAGGGCAGACGTCGCGCGTCCACCGCCTGACAATGCGCCCGCGCGAGCGGGTAGTGCCGCCGCGCCAGCCGCTGCGTCCGGGCCGCCATGTTCGGCGACAGATCAATGCCCACCGTATGCCCGTTGCGGTTCCTCTCCGTCAGCCGACCGAACATCTCCCCGGAGCCCGTCGCAATCTCGAGCACCCGCATCCCGTCCCGAACACCGCTCATCTCCAGAGCGAGCTTGTGCGCCCGGGAATGAAACAGAAAGGAGGACGCCGGATAGACGCCCGACAGCAGATCGTACACTCTTCGCGTGCGACCCGCGATCGCCTGCGGCACCAACGCCAACTCTTCGACAGGCGGCAGCATCAAAGGAACTCGTCGACCCATCCTACCAACAGCATTGAGCCAACAGCATTGAGCTAAAATCAGCGCGAGGCCGGAAACTCGATCTCCGTCCGGGTGCCCTCCCCCTCCCGACTATCAATCACCATCCGGTAGTTCTCCCCATAGAGCACCTTGAGCCGCTCGTTCACATTGCTGATGCCGATCCCGCTCTCAAACAGCAGCGCCAGCTTCGAATCCGGAACACCGACGCCGTCGTCCTCCACCTGCAGTTTCATCCGGCCCTGCGTGCACTCGGCGGACAGACAGATCTTGCCGCCGTCAATCTTACCCGCCAGCCCGTGCTTGATGCTGTTTTCGATAATCGGCTGAATCAGCATCGCCGGCACCAGGTGATCGAGCGCCGCCGGATCCACCTTCCGTTCAAAGCGCAGCTTATCGCCAAAGCGCGTCATCTCAATCGACAGGTAGTCGTCGATAAAGGCGAGCTCATCGCGCAACGGCGTCATGTTGTCGGTCTTCCGCATCAGCCGCCGCAAAATGTTCGACAGCTTCACCACCACGCCCCGCGCCTGGTCCGGGTTAATGCGGATCAACGAGTTTACCGTGTTTAAGGTATTGAACAGGAAGTGCGGGTTGATCTGACTGGTGAGGGCATGCAGCCGCGCCTCGGTCACCAGGCGCTGCTGCTCCTGCAGCAACCGCTCGGTCCGAATGGTGTTCCAGATCTTCAACGGCAGCGCCACGGCAAAAACCGTTGTGGCGCAGATCAACACTACCGAACCCCAGTCCGGGTCCGTCCAACTGGCGTAGATCGAGTAGAACAGCCGGTCTTCGACGATCTGGTCAATCCCCCAGCGCAGCAGTTCGGCGAACAGAATGGTCAGCAGGAAAATCAGGTGGAACGCCGTTACGCGGCTATCGTACTTGCGGCGGAACAGCCGCGAAATCGTCAGGTCGAAGTACGGTGAAAAGCTCCAGATACTGTCGGGAAGTGGCGCCAGGTCCCGCAGCAGACCACCCAGCACCCCCACCCCGGCAAACAACAGCATGCTTAGATACTCGCCCGTCAACACCGCCGGCAGCGAGATCAGCACGCCGCCCGTTAACCCCGTGAAGTAGCCGCCCAGCACGCCGGCCAGCAGCGCGCCCTCCAGGCCCAGATCCACGGCAAGGTAGGCGTTTTCGGTCAATACGCGCCCGGCGACACCCGCCCCGAACAGCAGCGCCAGAATTGCCGCGAAACGAAACTGCTGTTCCATGTTTCTTTCTTCGCGCAGGAGCATCCGTACAAATAGGCTCGAACGACCCAGGATACTGGCCAGCGAGGCGGCGACCGCCAGCTTCATCAACAGCACTGCCAAATGTTGTTCGAGCATGCAACCCTATACTATGAGTGTGTTTCGTTTGGAAAAAATTGCCGACGCCCGGTTCCCGACCCGCTTCGGCACGTTCCGGATTTTCGGCTTCGTAGGCCACTTCGGCGACCGCATCGAAGAGGCCGTGGTCCTGGTGATGGGCGAGCTCACCGGCCAGCCTCCCCTCGTCCGCATTCACTCTCAGTGTCTCACCGGTGACGTTTTCCATAGTCTGCGCTGCGACTGCCGCGATCAGCTCGAAATGGCCCTCGAAAGAATCGCCGCCGATGGCCGCGGCATCCTCCTCTACGAACATCAGGAAGGCCGGGGCATTGGCATCATGAACAAATTGCGGGCCTATGCGTTGCAGGACCAAGGCGCCGATACGATTGAAGCCAACGAACAGCTTGGCTTCGCCGCCGACCTCCGCAACTACGAACTGCCCGTCGCGATCCTCCAGTACTTCGGCCTGAAGTCGGTTCGTTTCATGTCGAACAACCCGGAAAAGATTGCCGCGCTCGAAACCGGCGGCATCCTGGTCGCCGAACGCGTCCCCATGGTCGCCGAACCGGTCGCCCAGCGCGACTTCTACCTTAAGACCAAGCGCGACCGGATGGGTCACCTGCTCGCAGAGGCGCTGTCTGAACCTCCCATTGCGTAATCCGCACGAGCGCTTCGGCGGCGCTGTCGCCACACATCTCCGGCTCCGGCCGTAAATCCCGGCAGACGGCCGGCCGCTCCGGCCGCCCGAACAGTTCGCAAAGGTTGTCCGGCGTCAGGTGGGCGCAGCGGAGGCCGGCCGGCTTGCCCCGCGACATCTTCGGCATGGGCGTCGAGATCGAGGGCGCAATGCAGCATGCCCCGCAGCCCGCGCGGCAGTTCACGGCCGGTACACCGCGCTGCACTGGTCCATCTCCCAAACCTCGACGCGCGCAATCCGCACGGCCGTCTCCGGTTGCAGCGCCGGCAGGTCCGTGTTCAGATCGTCATGGATAAACTTCGCCACGTTCTCCGCCGAGGGGTTCACCACGTCAAAGGGCGGCACCTCGTTCAAAAACGTGTGATCCAGACGGCTCAGCACCCGCGCAATCGATTTCTTGAGGCCGATGAAATCCACCAGCAGCCCCATCGAATCGAGCGCCGGCCCCTCAATCGTCACCCGCATCTTCCAATTGTGACCGTGGATCGGCTCGGTCTTGCCGTAGTAGTTCCGCAGGGCATGCGCCGCCGGAAAGATTGCCTCGACATTCACTTCAAACACGAAAAAACTCCTCTACGTCTTCAATCCTGGTCGTAAATGCATAGTCCGGCAGACTGTCAAAAAAGATCTGGCCGTATCGCTGGCGCGTGATGCGGTGATCGAGCAGGGCCAGCACCCCGCGGTCGGTCCGGCTGCGGATCAACCGGCCAAAACCCTGTTTCAACGCAATGGCCGCCTGCGGGATCTGGTATTCGCGAAACGGGTCCGCCCCGGCTTTCTTAAGCGCCTCGGTGCGGGCCGCCACCACCGGGTCCGACGGTACGGCAAACGGCAGCTTGTCGATGATCACGCAGCTCAACTGCTCCCCCTGCACGTCCACACCCTGCCAGAAGGACGAGGTGGCAAACAGGACGCAATTCTTCGTCCGCCGGAACTCGTCAAGCAGGGCGCTGCGCGGGCCGGTCCCCTGCAGCAGCGTCGGGTACAGAATGTCGAACGCCACGCGGTCGTGCAACTGCTTCATGGACTGATAGCTCGTGCACAGCACAAACGCCCGGCCCCGGCTCAACTCGAGCAACCGGATAATCTCTTCGGCCGCACGCGGTAAAAAATCCATACCGCGCGGGTCCGGCAGGTGCTGCGGCACGTAGAGCAGCGCCTGCGTCGGGTAGGAAAACGGACTGCCGACGACCAACTGCCGGGCGTAGGCGATACCAAGACGCTTCTGGACGAAATCGAACCCACCGGCTACCGCCAGCGTGGCGCTCGTCAACGTTACTGACGGGACCTTGTCGAAAAGCTTCTCCGTCAGCAGGCCCGACACGTCAATCGGAGTCGCCTGCAGGTAAACACCCCGGTTGCGCCGCTCAATCCAATAGACGTAGTGCTGCTCGACGCCCTCCACCCACCGCCGGAGATTGTCGGCGAGGCCCTGCACCCGGGTGGCGAGCGGAATCACTTCGCCCAGGTTCTCCTTGAGCAGCTGCAACTGCACGTGCACCGCTTCGAGCGCGCTGAGGACATCCTGGTAGGCCTCGGCGTGGCGCTCGCGGAAGGCGGCGTGTTCGCTGAAGCCGCGGCGGCCTTCGCCCGGGGGGAACAGAGAGAAGAAGAAGTTGGCCACCTCCTCCATGCCCTGCAACAGACGGTCGAGTTCGGCGCGGCCCATCTCCTTGCGTTTGCACAAGCCGGTGATGTCGCGGCGGACATCGGCAAACTGCAGGTTGCTCACCGAGAGTCCGAAGTACTGGCCCGCGACGTCCTCGATCTCGTGCGCCTCGTCAAAAACCACGGCTTCGTACTCCGGAATGATGCTGCCGAACTCGCCGTCCTTGATGGCAAGGTCGGCGAAGAACAGGTGGTGGTTGACGATAATGATGTCGCTTTCGGCCGCCCGGCGCTGCATCTGCGTCACGAAACAGCGGTCGAACTGCGCGCATTTCTGGCCCGTGCACAGATCGCGCCGGGCATCGACCTTCCCCCAGGCCGAGCTCGACTCGGGTAGCGTCTTGATTTCGGCGCGGTCGCCCAAGTCGGTCGTCTTCTCCCACTCGCGGATGATCTGAAAGTCCGCTACCTCTTCTAAGCCCGTCAGCACCGGCTCCTTTTCGGCGTCGTAGATGCGCTGCCGGCAGGCGTAGTTGTTCCGGCCCTTCATGTAGCAGACCCGCAGCTCCTGCTCGAAATGCTGCTGTAGAAATGGAATGTCCTTGAGGTAGAGCTGCTCCTGCAGATTCTTGGTTCCGGTGGAGATCACCACCCGCTTGCCGGACAGAATCGCGGGCACCAGATAGGCGAGCGTCTTGCCGGTGCCGGTGCCGGCTTCGACCAGCAAGTGGCGGCGGTCGTGGAAGGCCTGCTCGACCGCCTCGGCCATCTCCAACTGCCCGGCGCGAAACTCATAATGGGGATGCCACTGCGACAGCGTGCCGTTGCGCGCAAAGAACTTGCGCACCGATACCGATCCCGCCCTGGTTGACTTCCCGCTCAAGCTTTCAGTGTATCGGCCAGTGCTTCAAAAAGCGCCCGGTGCGGCGCATGCGTACCCACCAGGTCCTCGGGATGCCACTGCACGGCGACGACGAACCGCCGGCCGGGCATCTCTGCCGCTTCAATGACGTCGCCGTCGCGGGCGGTGACCACCAGACCCTCGCCCAGCTGGTCGAGCGCCTGATGATGGCGGGAGTTGACGGCAAAGACGGTTTGGCCCGTGATCTGCACCAGACGCGAGCCCGGCTCGGCGGTCACCGAATGGAAGACGTCGCGGTGCCCGTCGATGTGCTGCCGCAGGGTGCCGCCGCAGGCGACATTCAGCAGCTGCATGCCGCGGCAGATGGCCAGAATCGGCAAATCGCGCCGCAGCGCGGCCCAGGCGATATCGAGTTCGTAGACGTCGCGGGGCGGGTCGAGCGGGCCCAGTTGCGGGTCCGGCTCCTGGCCGTAATGGGCGGGGTCGATATCGTGGCCGCCGGCGAGGATCACGGCGTCGTAGGCGTCTTCGCCCGGTTCGACCGGGGTTAGACCCACGCTGCGCACCGCATCAAAGTAGGGCTGCATGCGCGGAGCGTACATCGGGCTGTACGTCAACAGGACGCGCTTCATTTTTCGTCCGGCCCGATCAGGCTGCTCACCTCGGCTTCGCGCACGCCGTAGAGTTTCTTCACCACGCGGCAGATCTCCCGCCCCATCCTCTGCGGCTGCTCCCCATCCGGCAACTCCACCACCACTTTGACGTAAATCTGCATCTCCCGCATATTGCCCATGATACTCTGGCGCTTATGCAGCGCCGACATCTTCTCGCCGGCGGAGCACTTGCCTGCTCCTTCGCCGCCGCCCCCAAGTACTCCTACCGCCTGCGCTACGCCCCCCATGTGACGGACCGCGATGTGGACCACCACCGGCAGCTCGAAGTGTTCGCCGAACAGGGTTTTCATGCCTTTGAATTCAACGCCCTGCCCAAACTGTCCGACGCCGCCATCACCGCGCTCGCCAAAACCAAGGAGCGCCTGAACCTCGCCATGGGCGTCTTCGTCATCAACCGCGGCGGCTGGAAGCCCAGCGCCCTCGTCGACCGCAAATTCCACGGCGACTTCCTCGCCGACGTCAAACGAGCCGTTGAAATCCACAAGATCATCGGCAACGAGTGCGCCACGGCCACCTCCGGCCTCGCCGTCGATGACCTCAGCTACACCCAGCAGACCACCAACTGCATCGAAGCCTTGAAGCGGGCCGGCGAACTGGTGGAAAAAACCAAGATGGTGATCGTGCTCGAACCGCTGAACATCCGCGTCAACCACGCTGGCTACTTCGTCGTCATGTCCGACCATGGCGCCGAGATCATCGCCAACGTCAATCATCCCAACGTGAAACTGCTCTTCGACATCTACCACCAGCAGATCTCGGAGGGGAATGTGATCAACCACCTGCGCAAGCACTGGTCGCAGATCGGCTATCTGCAGGCAGGCGACGTGCCGGGCCGCAAAGAGCCAGGCACGGGCGAAATCAACTACCGGAACGTGTTCAAGGCCGTTCACGAACTCGGCTACAAGGGCATCATCGGCATGGAGCACGGCTGGACCAAGCCGGGCATCGCCGGCATGATCGAAGGCTTCGCGCAGTACCAGAAGGCGGACAGCTGGACGTGAGCTGCCCGCGCTGCCGCGCACGGAAGGCCAAACGCCACTGTCCCGCGCTGAACCTCGACATCTGTCCGCAGTGCTGCGGGACCGAACGCGAAGAGAGCATCGCCTGTCCGCTCGACTGCGCCCATCTGCGCGACGCCCGGCAGTATGAAAAGCTCGTGCCCTTGACGGCCGCCGACACGCCGCATCCGGATGTCGAGATCACCGAGCCGTTCCTGCTGCAAAATCAAACCCAGTTGATCCTGCTCACCAACGCGCTCTTCGTCGCCGCCGCGACCGCCGACAACACCGACGCCGAGGTCCGCACAGCACTCCGGCAGGTGATCTCCGGCGAGGCGGAGCACCCCATTGCGGCGGCCTTCGACGGACGGCTGCGCGAACTCCTCGCCGGCCTCACCCCGGAAGCGCAATCCCGCTTCTGGAGCGACGAGACGCTCAAAAAACTGCAGATCTTTCTCCTCCGCCTCGCCGTGGGGCGAGACAATGGAAGAAGCCGGGGCCGGGCGTTCGTCGCCTTCCTCGCAGACCATTTCGAACGCACCATCGGAGGGAAATGAACAACGTCGGCGTGATTTTATTCGGACACGGCTCGCGTGTCGCCGAAGCCAACCAGTCCGTGATGGCCGTCACGGCCGCCATGCGGGAACGGGGCGGGTATCCGTTGACCGCCACCGCCTTCCTCGAACTCGCCGAACCGGAACTGCCCGCCGCGGTGGCCGCACTCGTCGCCCAGGGAGCCCAGCGCATTCTGGTCATCCCCTACTTCCTCACCCTGGGGATTCATCTGCGCCGCGACCTGCCGCGCATCGTCGAAGAGCTCGAAAGCATCCATCCCGGGGTAAAGATTGTCGTCACCGACCCGCTCGACGGCCATCCGGCCCTGCTCGACATCGTCATGACCCGCGCCGGGGACGCCCTCCAAAATCTATGAGAGCTGAATTGATCAGTTCGCGCCAGATGGCGCCGGAAATCCGCCAGTTTGAGTTCGCCGTGCCCGAAGTGGATACCCTGCGTTTCCTGCCCGGGCAGTTCGTCTCGCTCTCCGAGACCCTGCAGGATAAGAAGGTCACTCGCGCCTACTCCATCGCCAGCCTGCCCGCCGGCAACCGCTTCTCCATCTGCCTCAACCGCGTCGAAGGCGGCCTGTTCTCCCCGCACCTGTTCGCGCTCGAACCGGGCGGCGCCATCGACATGAAGGGACCGCTCGGCGTCTTCGTCTGGAAGCAGCCCAAGGCCGATTCCGTCCTCGTCGCCACCGGCACCGGAGTGGTGCCCTACCGCCCCATGCTGCTCGAAGCACTGCAGGCAGGAGCCGCCGAGCAGTTCACCCTGATCTACGGCACCCGGCACGAAGAAAACCTGATCTACGTCAACGAGTTCCGTACCCTCGAACAGCAGTATCCGAACTTCCGCTTCATCCCGACCGTAACCCGGCCCACCGCGCAATGGTCCGGCGCCACGGGGCGCGTGCAGCCGCTCGTCCGGGCGGCCATCGGCGACCGGCGCGACCTGCATCTGTACGCCTGCGGGCTAAAGGAGATGGTCGATAGCGTCCGGGAGATCGGCAAGGAGTTAGGCTTTGACCGCAAACAGATCGTCTTTGAGAAATACGACTAACATCGCGGGGAGGATATGAATCATCGCGTCGCCATCGCCGCCGCCGGAATCGCGATCGTCTTTGTGGTGACGATTCTAATCGCCTTCCAGCTCATGCCCCAGCCGCTCAAATCGACCGACTACCTGGTCATCGGCGCTATTGCCACCTTCGTTTCTATGCTGGTGCTCTTCTTCCTGCTGCTCCAGACCACCGGCCAGAAAGGGCCGAAACGCTACCCCGAGGACCCGGCGCCACCGCCCGATTAGACCGCCAGAATTCGCAGCTCCACCCGGCTATAAATCTGCTCCGTCTGCGGCAGATTCGCAAACGAGATGCCCGGCAGCGTCGCTGAAGCGGTGCCCGCGGCCACGCCCCAACGCACGGCCTCCGCAAATGGCTTGCCCGCCGCGGTCGCCCAGACAAACGCCGCCGCCAGCGCGTCGCCGGCGCCGATCGGGCATACCGCATCCACCAGCGGCGGAACCGCCTCCACCATCTGATTCTCCGCGGCGCCCACCGCGCCGCGGCTCCCGAGCGACAGCACCACCCATTCCGCCCCCATGGCGTGAATGCGCCGCGCCGCGTCCTGAAAGTGCTGCCGGGTAATCAGCGCGCGGTTCAACAACCGCTCCGCCTCCGCCTGATTCGGGGTAACGGCTGTAGGACCGGCTTCCAGACCATGCAACAGCGCATCGCCGTCCGTATCAAGCAGCGTGGCCACCCCCTGCTGCTTGGCCTGCCGGATGATGCGGGCATAAAAGTCCGGCGGCACGCCCGGAGGCAGGCTGCCGCAGATCATCAGCCAGGCCGCCCCCGGCAGATTCTCCGCCACCGCTCGCTCAAACTTCGCCAGTTCGCTCGCCTGGATGTGCGGACCGCGCTCGTTCAGCTTCACGGCCAAGCCCTGCTTGTCGACGATGGTCAGATTGCCGCGGACGTTGTTCCTGATCTTGACGTACTCAACTGGAAACCCCTCCCCGTGCAGCAGCTCCGCAAACCGCTTGCCGTTCTTGCCGCCCATGGCCGTAATCGCCTTCGTCGGCGCGCCAAACGACTCCAGCACCATCGAGGCGTTAATGCCGCGGCCCCCCGGCGTTTCGTTCGTCGAAAGAATATAGGCCCGGTCTTCAAAGACCAAGCGGTCTGCCTGGACGTTTTGATCAACCGCGGGGTTCAGTGTGAGCGTCAGGATCAAATCCCTATTCTACGGTGTTAATCTGTTTCATGGGCTCGCCACAACTTCTGCTCCCCTACCTCGCCCTCGGCGCGGTTTGTATCTTCTGGGGGACGACCTATGTGGCCATCCGGATCGCCCTCGAGTCCTTTCCGCCGCTTGTGCTCATGGCCTTGCGCTTCCTTCTCTCCGGCTCCATCCTGCTCGTTTGGGCCTGGTGGAAAGGTCTGGCGATGCCCAAAGGCCGCGCCCTGGCGCGCACCTGCGCCGTCGGGATGCTTCTCCTTGGCGTGGCCAACACCTGCCTGACCTTCAGCGAAACGCTCATTCCCAGCGGCTTGGCGGCCCTGTTCTTAACTACCGCGCCGTTTTGGCTCGTGGGCCTCGAAGCGCTGATTCCCGGCGGCGAAAAGCTGACCTGGCCCGTTACGGTCGGCCTGGCCATTGGTCTGTGCGGCACCGCGCTGCTGGTGGCGCCCGGCACGGGAGCCCTCGAGATCACCCCGGCCGTCTGGACCGGCTTTCTGATTTTGCAGATCGGGAGCTTCTGCTGGAACGCGGGCTCCATCTTCCAACGCCGCTGGAAGACCGAAACCCACCCCATCCTCACCGGGGCACTGCAGCAGATGGCCGTCGGGCTCGTGTGTCTCGTGCTGGTGATGGCCATTCCACAGCGGCCGGTGCACTGGAGCTGGCCAGGGGTAGCGGGCGTAGCCTGGCTCGTGACGTTTGGGTCGATTGTGGCCTACAGCGCCTACATCTATTCGCTGGAAACTCTGCCGATCTCTCTCGTTTCGATCTATACCTACATCAACCCGGTCGTCGCCGTGGCGCTCGGCAAGCTGTTTTATGACGAGCCAGTCGGCGTAAAAGAGCTGGCCGCCATGCTGGTAATCTTTCTCGGGGTCGGGATCGTGAAGCGGTTCAGCCGTCCTTCTTGAGCAGCTTCACGGCCAGAATACCGCCCAACGAAGGCAGAATGGTCGTGACGCCGAACAGAATCGCAATCACCAGCAAGATCAGCAGCGCAAAGCTGGCGGGCTGCTTTATCACCTCAACCGCCTGCTCCACCCCGGGATCGTTACCGGCCGACTGCCGCATCTGCTCCGACCAGACCGTAATCAGATCACCGTCCGAAGAGATCGCCACCATGGCCATCGTCAGCACCAGCAGCGTCAGCACAAAAGCAAAAATGCCGGTGATCCAACCAATCCGAGCCCCGCTCTTGATCGTCAGCGCCTGGCCGGTCCAGCGGCGGTAAAAGACCACCGAAAGGAAGCCTCCGGCCACCAGGATGACCACCCGCCAGAGCAGCGCCGCGGCGAACGGCAGCGGAAGCGTCGAGAAGAAGAAAATCAGCGAGGCCGTGAACAAAGCGGCGCGGATAGCCTTCCCGTTGTGAAAATCGACGGGCAGCGGCCCGGCCACCAGGGGTGGCGGCGGAGGAGGCCCGGCCGGGACCTCCGGAGGCATCTCCAACTCGGCTTGCTCATAAAGCGGCCGGCCGCACTTATGGCAAAATCGCGCGTCTTCCGGCAACCGTGCGCCGCAACTGCAAAACTCTGGCACTGCTTTAGTTTCCGCCACACCGGATCGGCGCCGCAACCGGCATGATACGGTGGAGAGCATGTCCTCTTTGAGCATCATGGTCATTTCGAATCCGGCCGCCCCGTATCTGCGCGGGCTCGACAAGCTGCCGGCCGGCACGGAAGTGGTGATTGGCAATACCCCGGAGGCCTTTGCCTCCCTCGGCGATCGCGCCGACGTCGTCCTCTACTGCATGAACGCGGGCGTGAAACTGGAAGCCCTGTGGCCCCTCGCGCCGAAGGCCCGGTGGCTGCACTCCATGGCGGCCGGCCTTGAGTCCACCCTCTTCCCGGCTCTCGTCGAGAGCCCGATCCCGATGACAAACGCCCGCGGCGTCTTCAAAGAGTCGCTGGGCGAATTCGGCATCGCCTCCATCCTCTACTTCGCCAAGGACCTGCGGCGGATGGTCCGCAACCAGGAAGCCGCCCGCTGGGAGCAGTTCGACGTCGAGATGATCACCGGCAAAACGCTCGGCATCGTCGGCTACGGCGAAATCGGCCGGGCCACCGCGGTACGCGCCAAGGCCCTCGGACTGAACATCCACGCCATCCGCCGCCGGCCGGAGCTTTCCGGCAGCGACCCGGTCGTCGACCGCAGCTTCGCCATCGCCGACCGCGCCGCCATGCTGGCCGGCTGCGACTACGTCCTCCTGGCCGCCCCGTTAACCGAAGAGACCCGCGGCCTGATCGGTGCCGCCGAACTCGCCGCCATGAAGTCGTCCGCCGTCCTGATCAACCTCGGCCGCGGCCCCGTCGTCGACGAAGCCGCGCTCATCACCGCGCTCTCCTCGGGCCAGATTCGCGGCGCTTCCCTCGACGTGTTCGACGTCGAACCCCTCCCGGCCGACCATCCCTTCTGGAAGATGGAGAACGTGCTGATCTCGCCCCACTGCGCCGACCACACCGCCACCTGGACCGACGAGGCGATTCAGTTCTTCGTCGATAACTGCAACCGCTTCCTCAAAGGCGAACCGCTCGAAAACCTCGTCAACAAGAAACTGGGCTACTAGCGCCGCCACCGCCAAATCAGCTTGTGCAGCTCCATCACGGCAACGATGGTGGAGCTGACGGCTATCATCACCAGCCACTCCGTCACGCCCACTGCCTCGGTCCGGAGCAGGCGCTGGCCCAGAGGAGTGTACATGGCCGCCAAGTGCGCCAGCAACGCCACGCCTACGCCAGCCAGCAGGAGCCGCGAGCGCCAAGGCGGCAGGGCAAAAGCCGACCGCGTTTCCGACCGGCAGTTGCCCACGTGAAAGTTCTCAAACAACACAAACAGCAGCAACAGGACGTTCCGCGCGGCCGGCTCCGGCCAACCATTGCGCAGCATCCAGGCAAAGGCGGCCAGCAGCACGCCCGCCATGAAAACCGCCGAAACCAAGGTTCGTTCAATCATCAGGCGGTTGAAGATCGGTTCGGCCGGGTCGCGCGGCTGGCGCCGCAGCACGCCGCCTTCATTCGATTCAAACGCCAAGGCAACCCCCTGAATGCCGTTGGTCACCAGGTTCACCCAGAGAATCTGCACGGGCAGCAGCGGCATGGGCATGCCGATGAGCACCGCGCTGCCGAGGGCGAGCAACTCCGCCGCGCCGCAGGAGATCAGCAGGTAGATCACCTTGCGGACGTTGTCGTAAGCCACCCGCCCCTCCTCGATACCCGCCACGATGCTCGCAAAGTTGTCGTCGCTCAGGACGATATCCGCCGCATCGCGGGCCACGTCCGTTCCCCCCTTGCCCATCGCCACGCCAATATTGGCAGCCCGCAGCGCCGGAGCATCGTTCACGCCGTCTCCGGTCACCGCCACAAAGTGGCCCATCCGGCGCGCGGCCTCCACGAGCAGCAGCTTCTGACGCGGCGTCACCCGGGCAAAGACCCTCGCCTGCGTTAGCGTGGCGGCCAGGGCGGCGGCGTCCTGGCCAGCCAGCATGCTGCCCGTCACCACCTGCTCCGGACGGTGGGCCAGGTCCAGGTCGCGCGCAATCGCCAAAGCCGTCACCGGATGGTCGCCGGTAACCATGCAGACCGTGATGCCCGCTCGCTGGCAGGCTGCAATGGCTTCCGGGACTCCGCTGCGCAGCGGGTCGATCATGCCGGCAAGCCCCAAAAAACGGAGTTGGCCGGGTTCGGGGGGAGCAATCGCGTGATCGTGTCCGGGCGCAGGCTCACCTTCCGCCAGAGCCAGAACGCGCAGACCCTCGGCGGCCAGCCTCCCGGCGGCCTCCACCGCCGCCTCCACCGGCCCGGCACACATCGCCAGCACCCGCTCCGGAGCGCCTTTGACCAGCACGCGCACGCCTCCGGCCGAGCGGTGATAGGTAGCGGCAAATTGCCGCTCCGGCTCGTAGGGAATCTGGTTGATCTGGGGGTACTCCTCGAGCAGGGCCGGCCGGATCACGCCCAGCTTCACCCCCAGCGACAGCAGCGCCAGGTCGGTCGCATCCCCGCGCCAGACCCAGGCGCCATCGCGCAAACGCAGGTCCCCTTCGTTGCACAGCACCGCGGCGCGGACCAGGGCGGCAAGCGCGGGGGGCTCCGGACGTGTCAACGTCTCCCCCCCCAGCAGAACGTAGCCATTCGGCGCAAAGCCCTCACCGGTTACAGCAAGCCGCTCGCCCGCGGGCAGCACGATCTGACGGACCGTGAGCTCGTTCTGCGTAAGGGTGCCGGTTTTGTCGCTCGCAATCAGGGTGCAACTACCAAGACCCTCCACCGCGGCAAGCCGCCGGACGATTACGCGGCGCTCCGCCATCCGCGTCGACGCCACCGCCAGCGCCGCCGTGAGCGCCGCCGGCAGCCCCTCGGGGATCGCCGCCACGGCCAGCGCGATCCCAAAAAACAGCATCTCCTGAACGCCGAGGCGCCAGCCGAACACCCCGATCGATCCGATCAGCAGCGAGGCCACCAGCACAACAATCGCCACCAGATGGCTGAACCGTTCCATGCGGACCAGCAGCGGGGCCTTGCCGCCGGCGGCGCCGATGACGTCAAGCGCCAGTTCACCCACCGCGGTAGCCGTTCCGGTAGCCACGACGATGCCCTTGCCCCGGCCACGAACGACGGTAGAGCCCGCGTAGGCCATGTTGCGCCGGTCGGCCACGGCGGCGCCGGCCTCGGTCGCCCACCCCGCGTCCTTCCGCACGGCAAGCGATTCGCCGGTCAGCAGCGATTCGTCGATCTCCAAGCCCGCCACGGAAAGCAACCGGACGTCGGCCGGCACCCGGTTGCCGGATTCGAGCCAGACAATATCGCCGGCCACCACCGCGGCCGAGTCGATCTCCTGCACCTCGCCATCGCGCAGTACCGAGGCGCGAATCCGCAGCAGTTGTTGCAGGGCCCGCGTACTCTGCTCGGCCCGCCACTCCTGATAGCCGCCAATTCCGGCGTTGATCGCCAGCACCACCGCTATAAACGCGGCATCGCTGACATCGCCGGCGAGGATCGACAGACCGGCCGCCAACAGCAGGACATAGATCAGTGGACTGAGAAACTGCCGGAGCAGAATCCGCCCCAGGCCGGGCACCGGTTGCCGGGGCAGTTCATTCGGCCCGCCGGTCTGCAACCGCTCCGCGGCCTCGGCGCCCGGCAGACCGTCCTCAGAGGAGCTTAGCCAGGCAAGGACCTCGGGAAGCGGCACCAGGTGCCAGTCGGTGCGGGCTGGTTTTACTGCCTCCATGCTGCGCCTTCCGATCTCCCTCCTCCAGCATATCCACCAATCGGCTGCGCTGGTGCCGGATGGACACCCGGCTGCACTAAAATAAAGGAGATGCCTCTTGCTCCATGTGCGGAATAGCCGGCTACACGCACCGTAGCCGCGCGGCCATCCCGGGCCGCATCGAGGCCGCTACGCAATCGCTCCACCACCGCGGGCCCGACCAATGGGGCGTCCATCAGACGACCGAGGTCTCGCTCGGAGCCGTCCGGCTGCGCATCATCGATCTGGCGGGCGGCGAGCAACCGGTCTACAGCGCCGACCGCGACACCGTAATCGTCTTCAACGGCGAGATCTACAACTATCGCGAACTGCGGGAAGAGTTGATCGGCCGGGGCCGGCGCTTCTCGACGCACTCGGACACCGAAGTGGTGCTGCAAGGCTTTCTCGAGTGGGATACCGGGGTCTTCTCGCGCCTCCGCGGCATGTTCGGCGTCGCCCTATGGACCGAGTCGCGGCGCCGTCTCGTGCTGGCGCGGGACCGCATGGGCATCAAACCGCTCTACCTGTGCCGGCATCAGGGCGAACTCTACTTCGGCTCGGAGTTGAAGGCGATTCTGGCGCATCCGGAAATCCCCCGGCGCATCTCCCGGCCGGGGTTGAACGCGTTTCTCCAGTGCAACTACATCCCCGGGCCGTACACCCTGCTCGAGGGAGTCGAAAAGCTGCCGCCGGGGCATCTGCTCGAATGGCGCGACGGGCGCGAGCAGGTAGAGGCTTACTGGCGGCTGCAGTTCTCACCGGAGTCCAGGATGAGCCTTGAAGCCGCCAAGGCGGAGCTGGACCAGCGCCTCCGCGAATCCGTGCGGGAGCATCTGATCGCCGATGTGCCGCTGGGCATCTGGGCCTCGGGCGGCGTCGATTCCACCGCCGTGCTGCACTACGCCGCCGAGGCGGCGCCGGGGCGGCTGAAAACCTTCTCGGTCTCCTTTGCAGGAAGGAAGTTCGATGAGAGCCCCTGGTTCCGCGAAGTGGCGCAACGCTACGGCACCGACCACCATGAGTTCGATTGCAACCCCTCGGCCGACCTCGCCGATGCGGTGAGCCAGTTCCCCTACTACTCCGACGAGCCCTCGGCCGACGCCGGGGCGCTGCCCGTCTGGTACCTGTCGCGCATGACGCGGCAGCATGTCACCGTCGCGCTCTCCGGCGAAGGGGCCGATGAGCTGTTCGGCGGTTACTATACCTATCTCGCCGATGAGTACGCCCGGCGCATCCGCCACCTGCCGGGCAAGGGTTTCGGGCTGCGCCTGGCCAAGGCTTTGCTCCCGGTCTCGGACGAAAAGATCAGCTTCGAATACAAGGTGAAGCGGTTCCTGCAGGGAGCGCAGTTGGACCCCATCGCGGCGCATCTGTACTGGAACGGCACCTTCACCGCCGCCGAACGCGAGCGGTTGCTGGCCAACGGCTGGTTCGCCCCGATGCACGCCCCACCGCCCTACCGCGACTTTCTCGAGCTGGACCAGAACTGGTATCTGCCCGACGACATTCTGTACAAATGCGACCGGATGTCAATGGCGCATTCGCTCGAAGTGCGCCCGCCGTTTCTCGATCACCGCGTGGTGGAGTTCGCCGCCCGGCTGCCCCACTCTCTCAAAATTCACAACGGGCAGTTGAAGTACGTGCTGCGGCAACTGCTGCGCGGCAAGGTGCCCGATAGCGTGCTGGACCGGAAAAAGGAAGGCTTCGACATACCCGCCCACGACTGGTTCCGCACGGCCCTGCGGCCGCTGCTCGAAGACACTTTGCGGACGCCGAATCGACTGTTCCGGCCGGCGGCCGTCGAGCGCGTGCTCGATGACCATCTGGCGCGGCGCGGCAACTACGGCTACCACCTCTGGGGCCTGTTGACACTATTCTTGTGGATCAAACGATGGAACGTAGATACCAACTGATCGTCGTCCTGGTGGCCGCGGTCATCTACCTGGGTTGTCTGGTGAGCCCGCCGGGACTCATGGACGACGTCGATGCCGTACAGGCGCAGATTGCCGCGAACATGTTGACGAGCGGAGACTGGGTCACGGCCCGGCTGAATGGCGTCGCCTATCTCGAAAAGTCGCCGTTGATCTACTGGTCCATGGCCGCCAGCTACGCCCTCTTCGGCATCCACGATTGGGCGGCGCGGATTCCGCTGGCGCTCAGCGTCATCGCCCTCTGCTGGCTCACCGCGCGCATTGCGCGCTGGGCGTTTGATGAGTTGACCGGCCTGTACGCCGGACTGATCCTGGCCACCTCCATCGGGCTATGGCTCTTTACCCGCATTCAGATTCCCGACGCAATGTTGACCGCCACCATTGCCCTCGCGCTCTGGGCGTTCCTGCGCGCCATGGAAGGCGAGCGGCGCTGGGCTTACCTGCTGTGGGCCGCCATAGGCGCCGGTCTGCTGCTGAAGGGGCTCATTGCGATGGTGTTTCCCGTGGGAGCCATCGCGCTGTGGATGACGCTGACGCGGAGCTGGCCCGCGTGGCGGCTGCTGAAGCCCGGGATCGGGCTCTGGGTTGTGGTCTGCATCGCGGCCCCCTGGCACGTAGCCGCGGCCGTGGCCAATCCCCCGCTGCTCGACTTCACCATGCACAGCGGACCGGGCGAATACCATGGCTTCTTCTGGTTCTACTTCTTCAATGAGCACGTCTTCCGCTTTCTGAACATGCGCTGGCCGCGAGACTACAACACCGTGCCGCGGGCTCTGTTCTGGGTGTTCCATCTCCTGTGGCTATTCCCCTGGTCGGCCTTCTTTCCAGGCCTCGCCCAGCTGAGCTTCCGCGGCGAGGACCGGGCCCACCGGACCCGTCTGCTCGCGCTCTGCTTCACCGTCTTCCTGCTCACGTTCTTCACCTTCTCCACCACCCAGGAGTACTACTCCATGCCCTGCTATCCGGCGCTGGCCCTGCTGCTGGCCAACGTGCTGCGCACCGAGACTGCGCTGGTGACGGCCGGGCGGCGCGTGCTCGCCGCGGTGGCCGCGGCCGCCCTGGCGGCCATCGTCGCCATCCTGATGATCGTGCGGAACCTGCCCACCCCGGGCGATATCTCGAGCGCCCTGGTGCTGCAGTCGACCAACGCCTACACCCTCTCCCTCGGCCACATGGGCGATTTGACCATTGCGGCGTTTGCCTACTTGCGGCTACCTCTGATGATGGCCGGCGCCGCCTTCCTGATCGGCGCCGTGGGCGCGGCGCTGCTACGGGGCGGCCGGCTGGCGCTGGCCCTTGCCGTCATGATGACGCTGTTCTTCCACGCCGCACGCGTGGCGCTGATTACCTTTGATCCCTACCTCGGTTCCCGCGCTCTGGCCGAGGCCTACGCCGCCGCCCCGCCGGGGCAGCTGATCGTCGACAACCAGTACTACACCTTCTCCTCCGTCTTCTTCTACGGCGGCAACCCCCGCGCGCTCCTCCTCAACGGCCGCGTGAACAACCTCGAATACGGCTCCTACGCCCCCGGCGCGCCCGCGGTCTTCCTGGACTACGAGCAGTTTGCCCAGTTATGGAAGTCCCCCGCCCGCCACTACCTCGTCATTGAAGGGCCCGCGCTCAAGAACGCCCAGAAGTGGGCCGGGCGGCCGAACCTCTACCTGGTGAAGGCCAGCGGCGGTAAAATGCTATATAGCAATCAACCAGTCCGCTAGGCAGCGGGTATGACGTGTGCGCTTCCGCCGGGTTCGTTCGCCGGCATCTGGCCGCTGGTGTATTTCACCTTTCTGGCGCGGTTGGCGTGGATGGTGGTGAACCGCCCGGCACTACCTCATTATGGAAGGATCGGCGCCCAAGAACGCCCGGAAGCGAGCCGGGTAGCCGAACCCCTTTCTGGGGAAGGCGAGGGGCGGCACACTGCTATATAGCGGTCAGCCGGTGCGCTAGACTGCGGGTATGACGTGGTCGCTTCCGCTTGGTTCGGTGGCCGGCATCCGGCTGCAGGTGCATTTCACCTTTCTGGCGCTGTTGGCGTGGATGGTGGTGAAGGGTTGGCGGCAGGGAGACCTGTCCGGGGTACCGTTTTTCCTGGGCCTGTTCGCCTGTGTGCTGCTGCACGAGTTGGGCCACGCCATGATGGCCAAACGCTTCGGCATTGTAACCAGCGACATCACCCTGCTGCCCATCGGCGGCGTCGCGCGCCTCGAGCGGATGCCGGAGGATCCGCGGCAGGAGTTGTGGGTGGCGCTGGCCGGACCGGCCGTGAACGTGGGGATCGCCGCGCTGCTGTTCGCGGTTCTGGGCGGGCAGTTGCCTCCGGCCGAGAAGCTCGGGGCCGGGTCGCTGCTTGAACGGCTGCTGCTGGCCAACATCACGCTGTTCTTGTTTAACCTGCTGCCGGCCTTCCCGATGGACGGTGGCCGGGTGCTGCGCGCGCTGCTGGCGACGCGGATGCCCTACACGCGGGCCACCCAGATCGCGGCGACGGTGGGCCAGGTCATGGCGGTGCTGTTCGGTTTCGTGGGCTTCTTTGCCAATCCGCTGCTGATTTTCATCGCCCTGTTTGTCTGGATCGGCGCGGCGCAGGAGGCGAGCATGGCGCAAATGAAGTCCGCGCTCGGCGGCATTCCGGTCCGGGCAGCCATGTTGACGGACTTTCAAGTGCTCAACTCCGGCAACGGACTCGACCGCGCGGTCGACCTGATTCTGGCCGGCTCCCAGATGGATTTCCCGGTGCTGGACGGCGACACGGTCGTCGGGGTTCTGACGCGGGACGACCTGCTGCAGGCGCTCGCGCGCAAACAGGATATGGCCGTCGGCGCGATTATGCGCACCGATATCGTCACCGTCGAGGCCAACGAAATGTTGGCCCGCGCGCTCGAGCGGCGGCCGGAAACCGCTTGCCGGACGATGCCGGTGCAGCAAGGCGGTCGGTTGGTGGGCCTGCTGACGATGGATAACGTGGGAGAGTTTCTGGCGATTCAGGCCGCGCGGGGCGCCGGTCAGACTTCGCCCAGGTTCTCTTCAAACAGCAGGTAGTCGGTGGCGGACATGCCCAGGCGCTGGTAGGTCTGCTGGGCGCGCAGATTGTCCTTTTCGACGTAAAGCCGGAAGCCGCAGCAGCCACCTTCGGCCGCGGCCGTCTGTTTGACGTGCTGGTAGAGAGAGCGGTAGATGCCCCGCCCGCGGTACTCCGGTTCGACGAAAACAGACTGCACCCACCAGAACAAGCCGTTGCGCCAGTCGCTCCACTCGTAGGTGATCATCAGGCAGCCCACCGGCTGGCCGTCGCACTCGGCAACGTAGTAACGGCCCAGTTGCGGGTCGGCCAGCACGCGGGCCACCCCGGCGCGGATGGTGGCCGGGAGCAGAACTCTGTGTTCGGTTTCAAGCGCCATGCGCTCGTTGGCGCGGGCGAGGAACTCGGCGTCGGCCGGGGTGGCGGAGCGGATCATGAGGAGATCAGAAGAATGCGGATATCCATGACGTTGGTCCGGGTGGGACCGGTTATCAGCAGGTCGCCGGTCTGCGCGAGAAAAGGGTAGGAGTCGTTGGCGTCGAGGGCCGCGCGGGCGGCGCGCAGGTCCCGGGCCGTGGCGGAGGTAGCAAAGGCGCCGGCGGCATCGGTGGGGCCATCGGTGCCGTCGGTGCCGGCCGAAAGAACCAGGATTTTGGGTTCGTTTCGCAATTCAAGGGCGGCGGCGAGGGCGAACTCCTGGTTGCGCCCCCCCTTGCCGGGGCCGCGAAGCGTCACCGTCGTTTCTCCGCCGGAGAGGATGCAAACCGGGGGGCGGGCGGGCTTGCCGCTGCGGAGGCATTCGCGGGCGATGGCGACGTGCATGCGGGCCACGTCGCGGGTCTCACCTTCGATGGTCGTCGAGAGCACCAGCGGCTGGTAGCCGAGCTGCTCGGCCTTGGCGGCGGCGTCGTCGATCGATTGCGCGTTGCTGCCGACGATCCGGTTGGTGACGTTCGAAAGTTTCTTGGGCGTTTCGACGGTGGGGAGCGGGTGGGTGACGCCGTAGCGGCGGAAGATATCTTCCACATCGGCAAGCGTGGAGGGGTCGGGGGCGGTGGGGCCGGAGCCGATGGTGGAAAGGTCGTCGCCGATGACGTCAGAGAGGATGAGGGTCAGAACGGGGGCCGGCGCCGCGAGCCGGGCGAGCTGGCCGCCCTTGATGGCCGACAGGTGCTTCCGCACGGCGTTCATCTCCTGGATGTTGGCGCCGGCCGCGAGAAGTTGGCGGGTGATGTCCTGTTTTTCGGCGAGCGTGATGCCCGGCCCGGGCAGCGGCATCAGGGCCGAGGCGCCGCCGGAGATGCAGCAGATGACGAGGTCTTCCGACGTGGCCTCGGCAGCGAGGGCAGCGATGCGCTGCGCTGCCGCCACGCCGCGCTCGTCTGGGACCGGGTGGCCGCTCTCACGCAGTTCCGTGTAGCGGAGGGGGACGGTGTGGCCGTCTTTGACGACCACGCAACCGGCGGCGATGCGGCGGCCGCAGACCTTTTCCACGGCGCGGGCCATGGGCGCCGAGGCCTTGCCGGCGCCCAGCAAAAAGATGCGTCTGGCGCGACGCAGAAGAGGGTCATCGGCAGAGAGATGGGCGAGGACGGCCACCTGGGGGTCGGCCGCCTTGAGGGCGGCTTGAAAGATCTGACGAGCTTGGCTTCGTTTCGTCATAAGCGTTCAAGAATGGCGTTGACGGCGATGGAGGGATCGTCCGAGGTGATGCCAATGGCGTGGTCGGCCTGGGCGTAAGCCGCGCGGCGCGCTTCATAGAGTTCGGCGAAGCGGACCGGGTCTTTAGCCAGCGGCCGGTGCCCGGCGCCGGAGACGCGGCGGAGCGCCCGGTTGAAGGGGATGTCGAGCCAGACCACGGTGGCGCGGCCGCGCAGCAGTTCGCGGTTGCGCGGTTGGACGTAGGCGCCGCCGCCGAGGGCGAGCACGCCGCCGCCGGCGAGGGCGAGGCCGAGTTCGCGGTGTTCGATGTCGCGGAAGGCGGGTTCGCCATCGTGAGCGAAGATATCGGAGATGGTGCGGCCCTCGGCGGCTTCGATGCGGTCATCGAGGTCGGTGAAGGGAAGCTGGAGCTGTTGGGCAAGAGCACGGCCGACGGTGGTTTTGCCGCAGCCCATGAAGCCGACAAGAACGATCATTGGTGGTCTCTTTGCAGTTTCTCAAAGACGGCCTCAATCAGGCGCGGGACGGTGCGCCAGGCGGCGACCAGCGCCCAGCCCGAGGCGGGATGAAGCACCTGGCGACGGTCGCGGGCGATGCCGTCGGCGATGGCGCGGGCGAGGGCGGGGGCAGTGGTGGCGAAGCGGCGTCCGGAGGCGAGCTCATCGGGCGGCCGGCCGATGAGGACATTTTGCTGGAACCCGGTTTTGACGTAGCCCGGGCAAACGAGCATGGCCCGCAGGCCGACGTCTGCGTTCTCCATGCGCAGGCCATCGGTGAAGGAGGCCAGGGCGTGTTTGGTGGCCGAGTAGAGGGTGAACCACGGGAGGGTGACCTTGCTGGCGATCGATCCGATGTTGACGATCATGCCATGGCGACGTTCGCGCATGCCGGGTACAGTGAGTTGGGTGAGGTGGAGAGCGGCGAACAGATTGAGTTCGAACATCTGGCGGACGGCGGGGTCGTCGGCTTGCCAGGAGGGTTGGTAGAGGCCGACGCCGGCGTTATTGATCAGAATATCGATGCGGCCGCAGCGGGCGAGGGTGGCGTCGATGAGTTGGCGGCGGAAAAGGGGGTCGGTGAGATCGCCGGCGAGCGTGAAGTGGGTGGGGTGGGGGGTGATGGAGCGGGCGGTGAGGGCGAGTCGGGCGCCGCGTTGGGCGAGTTCGGCGGCTAGCGCCTGACCGATGCCGCTCGATGCACCCGTGATCAGGACCACTTGGCTGTCGATGCGCATAGCTTGTCTTTTCCCGGCGCCGGGAAGCAATAATGGTAGCATGCCGGGTCCGCTTCTCCCCCTGTTTCCGCTGAGCGTGGTGCTGTTTCCGCGCACGGGCCTGCCGCTCCATATTTTTGAGGAGCGCTACAAAGAGATGGTGCAGGATGTCCTGGAGGGCAACCGGGAATTTGGCATTGTGCTGGCGCTCGAAAAAGGAATTGCCTCGGTGGGGTGCACGGCGCGAATTCACGAGGTGGATAAGAAATACGACGACGGTCGGATGGATCTGTCGACGGTAGGGTTCCGCCGGTTTGAGATTCAGGACCTCGACGAGGGGCGCAGCTATCTGCGCGGGAAGGTGGAGTTTTTCGACGACGAAGGGGCCGAGTTAGCCGAGGAGAGCGTGATTCAAAAGGCTATCCGCGGCTATTACTCCATTCGGGCACTCGAAACCGGACGGAGCTTGCCTGAACCGGTATTAAACGATCCGCAGTTGAGCTTTCAACTCGGGCAGGCGGTGACGGATTTGAACGTGCGGCAGATGCTGTTGATGTCCCGGAGCGAGGCCGAGCGGATGCGACGTTTGGCCGAGCATTTTCCGGTAACGGCGGCGCGGGAGCGACGCATCGAGCATTTTCGGACGATTGTGCCCCGCAACGGGCATGGGAAGTTGCTGCCCGGAGCATGAGACAGCAGCATCTGATCATTGACGCCGACGATACCCTGTGGGAGAACAACATCTTCTTTGAACAGGCGTTCGAGGAGTTTGCCGATTTTCTCGACCACCGCCATCTGACGCGTGAGCAGGTGCGGGATGTGCTCGATTCGATTGAGTCGGTGAACGCCAAAATTCACGGCTACGGCTCGAAACGGTTCGGGCGGAATCTTGTCGAGACCTATCACCGTTTGGCGCAGCGGCCGATCGCCGACTCCGACCTGACGCAGGTGGTGTCGTTTGCCGAGAAGATACTGGATCACCCGATTATTCTTTTGCCTGAGGTGGAGGAGACGCTGGTGCATTTAGCGGAGCGCCACCAATTGACGCTCTTCACCAAGGGCCAACCCGACGAGCAGCAGGCCAAGGTGGACCGGTCCGGTTTGGGGCGGTTTTTTAGCCACGTGGGCATTGTCAAGGAGAAAGAGATCGGGGTGTATCGGCGGCTGGCCGACGAGCGGGGCTTTCACGCGCCGCACACCTGGATGATTGGGAACTCCCCGCGGAGCGATGTGAATCCGGCGTTGCGAGCCGGGCTAAACGCGGTCTATATCCCGCATCCGCGCACCTGGATCCTCGAACGGGAGGATGTGGCGCCGGTGGAGGGCTCGCGACTGCTGCATTTAAAGCGGTTCGGCGAACTCCGGGAGTGGTTCTAAGGAATTACCTGCAAATTTTCTAACAACCTTCCTCGCGCCGTCGAAAAGAGTTTCGGGAAGCGTTATGAACATACTTTCGACATCTTTGGAGGGCATGGACCGCGCGCAGGATAAAGCCCAACGGGCCGCCAAGCGGTTGGCCCAATTCGCGGCGTTTGAGGATCAATCACCGGTTGATCAGGTGGATCTGAGCAGTGAGATTGTCTCCCTGGTAGCGGCGCAGAACGCATTGGCGGTGAACGCGGCGGCGGCGCGCACCGGGGCGGAGATGGAAGAGAAGCTGCTCGACATTTTGGCCTAGCCAGTGCGCAGCGCAAAACCGAAGCCCGGCCCGCACGCGCTAGCGTGCTGAGCCGGTCGTTGCTGTTTTACTTGACGAACGTTGCAAAGCGATTGGCGTAATCGAGCACCAGGCCGGGGAAGACCCCGAGCGTCAGGATGCCCGCAGCGCTCACCCACAGGGTGAGCTGTATGCCGCTCGGAACCGGCTCGGGGTGATCGGTCGTCTGCGGTTCATGCATATACATGGCGGCGAGCACGCGGAGATAGTAGTAGGCGGCAATCGCCGAATTCAGCAGGCCAAGCGCACTGAGCCAGTACAGATGGTTGTCAATGGCGGCCTTGAAGATGTAGAACTTGCCAAAGAAACCAGCCGTCAGCGGGACACCGGTGAGACTGAGCAGGCAAACCGTCAGCAGGCCGGCTAGCACCGGCTGTTTCTCGGCAAGTCCTTTCAGGTCGTCTATCGTAACGTGGGTTTCGCCCCGGCCGGCCAGATGCGTTATGGCGGCAAAGGCGCCGTAGTTCATGAGCGCATAGGCCGCCAAGTAGAACATGGCCGCCGCGGTACCGACGTTCGAGTTCGTGGTCACCGCAACGAGAACATAGCCCGCATGCGCGATCGAGGAGTAGGCCAGCATCCGCTTCACGTTCGACTGCCAGAGCGCCGAGAAGTTGCCGATGAACATCGTGCCCAGCGCCAGCATCCAAAGAACGGGTTCGTAGCGGGAGGCCAGCGAATCAAACGAGGTCTGGAAGATGCGGAGGAAGACGGCGAAGGCCGCCGCTTTCGGGCCAGCCGACAGAAAGCCGCTGACCGGAGCGGGCGCGCCCTGGTAGACGTCCGGCGCCCATGCCTGGAACGGAGCGGCGGAGACCTTGAACGCCAGACCGATCAACATCAGGGCCGCGGCGGCGACCACCATCGAAGGCGCCGAGGTACCGGCGGCGAGAGCGGCGCGGATGGCCGTCAGATTGGTGACGCCGGTGACACCGTAGATCCACGAGATGCCGTAGAGCAGAAACGCCGTCGCAAAGGAGCCGAGCAGGAAGTACTTCAGCGCCGATTCGCTGCCGCGCTTGTCGTCGCGCAGGAAGCCGGCGAGCACGTAACTCGAAATCGAGGCGATTTCGAGACCGAGAAACACCATGATCAGCTCGTTCGAGGCCGCCATGATCCCCTGACCGGCGAGCGAGAAGAGCACCAGCAGATAGAACTCGCCCGAGTTGGCCTTTTCGCGGCTGAGGTAGGAGGTTGAACAGAGCAGGGTGAACAGGCCGACGAGCAGAGTGACCATGCGGAAGAAGGCCGCAAAGCCATCCGAGACGATCATTCCATTGAAAGACGCACCGGGATTGGCCAGGGCGACGGGAACGGCCAACATCGCTCCCAGGACCACGGCAACGGCCAGGTAGCCCAACTTGGTCTTGTCTTTATGGTCGCCCGTGAGGGCTTCGAGAACGAGGAGGAGGACGCCACCGATGGTCAGGATCAACTCCGGCAGAAAGCGGAGGTAGTCCGTGGCGGACGGGTAGAAGGCTGCGGGGTTCATTTGGCCACCTGCAGGGCGATTTTGGAAGCGGGTCTTTCGAGAAGCACTTTATTGGAGGCGCTGATGCCGGGAAGCCAGGTCTGGGTAAAGATGCCCATCCACAGCATCAGGACAAGCAGCGGGGTGATGGCGAGCCACTCCGAGGGACGGAGATCCGGAGTGGCGCCGCGCGATTCGCCGAAAAACGTGCGCTGGTAGAACCAGAGCATGTAGCAGGCCGAAAGCACCACGCCGAGCGCGGCGAAGGCGGCCCACCAGATGTTGGCTTGCGCGGCGCCCTGCAGAATCAGAAACTCGCCGACGAAGTTATTGAGCAGGGGCAGACCGATGGAGGCGAGCGTGGCGATCAGGAAGACCGTCGCAAACTGCGGGGCTGGGGTGGCGAGACCGCCGAAGTCGGCGATGGCGAGCGACTGCTGGCGCTCCTGGAGGTAGCCAATCAGAATGAAGAGCGCGCCGGTGGAGATGGCGTGGCAGAGCATCTGGTAGACGGCGCCGTCGAGGCCGAACTGGTTGCCCGAGAACAGGCCCAAAACCACAAAACCAAGGTGGCTGATGGAGGAGTAGGCCACCAGCCGCTTCATATTCGGCTGCACGAGCGCCACCAGAGCGCCGTAGACGATGCCGATGATCGCGAGCGTGACAATCCAAGGGGCGCAATCGTGCGAGGCGCGGGGGAACAGATTCAGATTGAAGCGGAGCAGGCTGTAAGTACCCATCTTCGACATGACCGCCGCCATGAGGAAGGTGGCCGCGGTGGGCGCTTCGGCGTAGGCGTCCGGCAGCCAGGTGTGGAGCGGGAAGATGGGGACTTTGACCGCGAAGGCCAGGAAGAAAGCAAGGAAGAGAGCGAGCTCTTCGGCCTGCGTGAAGGCGACCTTACCGGCCTCCATGTGCAGGAGGATGGCCGGGAGGTCAAACGTGCCGGCCTTCGTGTAGATATACAGAATGGCCACCAGCATCAGCATCGAGCCGGCCATCGTATAGACAAAGAACTTGGTGGCCGCGTAGATGCGGCGCTCGCCACCCCAAATGCCGATCAGGAAATACATCGGCACCAGCACGACCTCCCAGAAGACGTAGTACAGGAACAGGTCGAGCGAGCAGAATACGCCGATCAGGCCGAACTCGAGCAGCAGCAGATAGGCGTAGAACTCTTTCTGCCGGTGGACGATGGTGCGGTGCGAGATGAAGGCGGCGAGGGGGATGAGGAAGGCCGACAGGATGACAAGCCAGAGGCTGGCGCCGTCGACGCCAATATGGAAGCGGATGGCGGGGGTATCGATCCAGGCGGTGTCGGTGACCCAGGTCATGCCGGCCGGGCTCTGCATGGTGGTGCCGATCAGGAGCAGCGAGACGGCGAAGATCAGGAGTGAAAAGCCGAGCACAAACCGCCGGGTCACCGCGGCGGGCAGGATCAGCGCGAGGGCAAAGCCGAGCAACGGCAGCAGGAGCAGAATCGCGAGAAGGTTCACCGGCCACCTCCTAACAGCGAGAAGGCAGAGAAGATGAAGACGGCTCCGAGGACGACCCAGGCGGCGTAGTTGCGCACCACCCCGCCCTGCAGCATGCGGAGCAGATGGCCGAGGCTGAGCGCGCCGGTGGTGGCGCCGTGCACCATGCCGTCATCGATCACGTTCTGGTCGATGAATCGCCACAGGACGTTACGCGAGGTTCGTTCGATGGGGTGGACTACGGCGGCATCGTAAAGTTCGTCGACAAAGTACTTGTTGTAGACCAGCCGGTAGAGGCCGGCGAAGGAGGCGGCACAGCGGTCGGCGAGGCCGGGGCTGGCAACGTAGAAGAGATAGCTGAGGGCGATACCGGCCAAACCGGCCGCCGAGCCGATGATCTCGAGAGTTAGATCGTGACCATGCTCGTGCGCGGGCAGCACGCCTTCGAGAAAGTGCGGCACGTTGAAGAGGAACCCGCCCCCGACCGAAAGCACCGCCAGCACCGCCAGGGGAATCCACATGGCGGCCGGAGACTCGTGCGGATGGGCGTGACCTTTATACTGGCCGAAGAACGTCAGCCAGATGGTGCGGAAGACATAGAAGGCAGTCATCATCGCGGTCAAAACCGCCACCCAGAACATCCAGGGCGCGTGGCCGTGGGCGGCGCTGAGGATGGCTTCCTTCGAATACCAACCGGAGAAGAACGGGCAGCCGGCGATGGCGAGCGCGCCGGTGAGCAGGGTGAAGAACGTGATGGGGAGTTTGGCGCGCAGTCCGCCCATCTGGCGCATGTCCTGTTCGCCTTCCAGAGCATGGATCACCGAACCGGAGCCGAGGAAGAGCAGCGCCTTGAAGAAGGCGTGCGTCACGACGTGGAAGATGGCGGCGGCGTAGGCGCCGGAGCCGACGGCGAGGAACATAAAGCCGAGTTGGGAGACGGTGGAGTAGGCGTACACCTTTTTAATGTCGTTCTGCACGAGGCCAATGGTGGCGGCGAAGAAGGCGGTGGCGAGGCCGATGCAGGCGATGGTGTCCTGGGCGATGGGCGCGTGATCAAACAGGGCGGCAGCGCGGCAGCAGAGATAGACGCCGGCGGTGACCATGGTGGCGGCGTGGATGAGCGCCGAGACGGGCGTGGGACCTTCCATTGCGTCTGGCAGCCAGGTGTAGAGCGGGATCTGCGCGGACTTGCCGGCGGCGCCGAGCAGGAGCAGCAGGCAGATGGCGGTGAGGAGACCGGCGGAGAGTTCGACGGGCATCGTCTTCACCTTGGCGGCGATGGTCGCGAAGTCCAGCGAGCCAAAGGTATTGATGAGCAGGAGCATGGCGAGCAGGACGCCGAAGTCGCCGATGCGGTTGACGATGAACGCCTTCTTGCCGGCGTCGGAGGCGGACTTCTTCAGGAAGTAGAACCCGATGAGCAGGTAGCTGCAGAGCCCGACGCCCTCCCAGCCGACGAAGAGCAGCAGGAAGTTACCGGAAAGCACCAGCACCAGCATGAAGAACATGAACAGGTTCAGGTAGGTGAAGAAGCGGTAGAAGCCACCTTCGTGCGACATGTAGCTGGTGGCGTAGATGTGGATGAGCGTGCCGATGCCGGTGACCACCAGCAGCATGACGGCGCTCAGGCGGTCGACGACGAGATCGACGCTCAGCGAGAAGTTGCCGCTCGAAATCCAGGTGAAGTAGCTTTCGCGGATTTCGGCGGCGGGGGCGGGCATGCCGGCCAGCAGAATCTTGACAACCCAGAGAAACGACAGGAGAACGCTGCCCACGGCGATCGCCGACTGGAGGCCCTGACTGGTCCGGCGGCCGGTAAGGCCGTTCAGCGCGGCGCCGAGCAGGGGAAGGATGGGAATGAGCCAAAGTTGCATTGGGTTCTAGTTTTTGAGCGTGTCGATCTCGTCGATCTGGAGCGTATTCCGGTTGCGGAAGATGGTGAGGATGATAGCGAGGCCAACGGCGGCTTCGGCGGCCGCCACCACCATGACAAAGAAGCTGTAGATCTGGCCGTCCACCTTGCCAAACTGATAAGAGAAGGTAACGAAGCTGAGGTTGACCGCATTGAGCATCAGCTCAATGCACATGTAGATCGTGATGATGTTCTTGCGGAACAGGAAGCCACAGGCGCCAATGGCGAACAGAATCGCGCTGAGGATGAGGTAGGCGTTGAGCGGGACGGTGGTCGTGAAGAACTCCGGCGGCAGCAGGTGCGTCATTAGTCGATCTCCTTGCGGGCCAGAACGACGGCGCCGGCGATGGCAATCAGGATCAGAATGGACGTGACTTCAAACGGCAGCAGATAGCGGGTAAACAGCTCCCAGCCGACCTCCCGCGGACCGCCGCCCGCGAAGGCGCCGAACTTCACAGCCTTGGCGTTGGACATGGACTGCGTGATGACGGAGCTGGCGAACACGAGCAGAATCGCGGTGAGCGGCAGCCCCAGAAACTGCGCCAAGCCCCCTTTGCGGCTCTCCCGCTCTGCGCCCGCGTTCAAGAGCATGATGACGAAGACGAACAGCACCATGATGGCGCCCGAGTAGACGACGAGCTGCGCGGCGGCGATGAACTCCGCTCCCAACAGCAGGAAGAGCACGGCAAGGGCGACCATGACCGAAACCAGCGAGAGCGCACTCGAGATGGGATGCTTCTGCAGGACGAGACTGACGGCGCCCACGATGGCGACGAGAGCGAAGAAGGTGAAGAGAATGACGTCCATGTTGGTGAAAGGAGTGCTAGTTCGATTTGGCCGCGACCACGAAGGCGGTGAAGAGAAGATTGAGCAGCGCGGCCGGGAAAAGCACCAGCCAGGCAAAGCGCATCAATTGGTCGTAACGGAAACGCGGCACCGTACCGCGAACCCAGATGAAGACAAAGATCAGGAAGCCGGCCTTCGAGGCGAACCAGAACAGGGGCTGGGCTAGCTCTTTGACCACCGGCACCTGGAACACCACGCCCAGGCCCGCGATCACTAGGCCGATAACGCCCATCGAGATCCGGTCGGACGGCCGGGCCGGGTTGAGCGCGTGGTAGAAGAGCACCCCGGCGAAGAATAGGCAGAGGAGCGTCGGGATGAACTGGCCGCCGAGTTCGTTCGGGATGATCGGGTGCCAGCCGCCGAGGAAGAGCGTGGTGGCCACCGAACAGGCGGTAATGATGTTGGCGTACTCGGCCATGAAGAACGCCGCGAACTTCATGGAGCTGTACTCGGTGTTGTAGCCGGAAACGAGTTCGTTTTCCGCTTCGGGCAGGTCGAAGGGAATGCGGTTGGTTTCGGCGAAGGCGCAGATGAGATAGATCAGGAAGCTGAAGATCTGCAGGCCGCCGATGGCGTTCCAGTTGGGGATGATGCCGAAGACGTAGCCGGCCTGACCGTTGACGATCTCGCGCAGGTTCAACGAATTGACGATCAGCAAAGGGGAGGCGATGGCGAGAGCCATCGGGAGCTCATAGGAGACCATCTGCGCCGAACTGCGCAGGCCACCGAGCAGCGAGTACTTATTGTTCGAACTCCAGCCGGCGAGTGCAATGCCGTAGACGCCCATCCCGGTCAGGCCGAGAATCAGCAGCAGGCCGATGGAGATATCCGCCTGGCCCATGTTCGTCTTGACGCCAAACAGTTCGATGACCGGGCCGACCGGGAGCACCGAAATGGCCGTGACGGCGAACATCAGCGCGAGCCACGGGGCGAGCCAGTAGTAGAAGTGATTGACGTAGCTCGGGATGAAATCTTCTTTGGTGAGCAGCTTGATCGCGTCGGCGATGGGCTGCAACAGACCGTGCGGACCCACGCGGGACGGACCCATGCGGAGCTGCACGTGGGCAAGGACCTTGCGTTCGATCCAGACGAGATAGGCGAGGGTCCCGAGTAGCACGGGGGCGGCGATAGCCGTCTTGAGAATCGACAGAAGGATGAAGTCCATTAGCGGTAGAGGGCTCCGGGTTTCTCGAGCACTTCGTTAAGGATTTTGGAGTAGCGGGTGAGCGAGCCGGTGGTAAACAGAGTATCGCGAGCGCTGGCGATGAGGCCAGGCACCAGACTGGCCGGGACGCCCCCGTTGACCGGATGGGTCTGCGCGGCGCCGCCGGTAAGAATGACGGGCATCGGCAACTGGTTATAGCCAGGGACCGAGGCCGCGATCTCAGCAAAGACCGCGTCAGCATCCACTTTACCGAGGTCAACGCCCATGCCGCGGGCAAGCAGACCGATGATGGCCAGGTCCGTCTTCGCACCCACCGTTTCGACGCCCTTTTTGAGGCGCTGCACCTGGCCGCAGACGTTGGTGACCGTGCCGTTCTTCTCATAGGCCGAGGCGGCCGGGAGAACGACGTCGGCGCGTTGGGCCGTTTCGGTGAGAAAAAGATCCTGTACGACGACGAAGGCGCCCGAGGCGGCGAGCTTCCGGCCGCCCTTGAGCGGGTTGGCGCCGACGACCCAGAGGGCCGCGAGCGAGGAATCGTCGAGCATCTGCTGCAGACTGCGGCCGGGGGCGGCGGCGTGGTAGCCGGGGGCGAGGCCGGGCAGCAGGCCCATGTCGAGCGCGCCGCGGGAGTTGGCGTAGTCGACCAGGGCGATGTATTTGACCGGGATGCCGAGCGATTCGCCGAAGGCGACCAGTTGGCGCACCTTGTCGCCCTGGACGGCATCGCCGAAGACGATGACCAGTTCGGTCTCCTTGGCCAGCAACTCGCGCAACTGCTCGACGCCGGCCAGCGAGTCCGCTTCCGCGATGCGGATGGACTTGCGGGCGATCTTATCTTCGCGGACGGGGCCGGGGGTGACGGCGTAGACGGCCGCCTTGTGGTGGCGGAAGTTGGCGCGGATCTTGCCGGCGAGCAGCGGATGCTGCTGGGCGAGGTCGCTGGCGACGACCAGCACGGCTTTGGAGGTGTAGAGATCCTCGATGGCGGCGAGTTGGCCAGTCTTGCCGCTCAGCGCGTCGATCAGCGTGACGACGTCGCCGGTGCGGTGGTGATCGATGCTGTAGGTGCCGAGCGCCGTGCGGGCGAACTTCTGCAGGAGATAGTTCTCTTCATTCGTCGTGCGCGTGGAACCGATGACACCGAACTCCGGCCCGGCGAGGGCCTTGAACTTTTCGGCTACCAGCTTGAGCGCGCGGCTCCAACTGGCCGGTTCGAGTTCGCCGGCCTCGTTGCGAACGAGCGGCGTTTGCAGCCGTTCCGGATGCTGCGTGAAATCGAATGCATACCGGCCCTTGACGCAGAGGAACTCGCCGTTGATGCCGCTCTTGTCCCGGTTGTTGCCGCGGACAATCTCGTTGTTGCGGACGCCCAGAGTGGTCTTGCAGCCGTTCGAGCAGTGCGTGCAGACGGTGCCGACGTGCTCCATCTCCCAGGGGCGCGTCTTGTAGCGGTAGATGCCGGAGGTTAGCGAACCCACCGGGCAGATGTCGATACAGCTGCCGCACTCGTCGCATTCGAGGTGATCGCCATGCGAGGGGATGATTTCCGCGTTGACGCCGCGGTAGGAGATGCCAAGCGCACCCACGCCCATGCCTTCGTTGCAGACGCGGACGCAGCGATAGCATAGGATGCACCGCGGGGCGTCGTAGAAGACCACCGGGCTCCACTGCTTTTCGGGCACATGCTGCTTGACCTCGGTGAAGCGGCTTTCGCCGACCCCATACTTAAAGGTCATGTCCTGCAGTTCGCACTCCCCGCCCTTGTCGCAAACCGGACAATCGAGGGGGTGGTTCGACAGCAGGAACTCGAGCGTGGTCTTGCGGGCCTTAACCACCGGTTCCGATTCGGTCCGGACCACCATGCCTTCGGCCACCGGCAGCGTGCAGCCGGCCATGAGCTTCGGCGCCTTTTCTACCTCGACCAGACACATGCGGCAGGCCGCTTGCAGCGACATGCCTTCGTAGTAGCAAAAGGCAGGGATTTCAATGCCGTTCTGCCTGGCAACCTCGATGAGCAGGGCGCCGTTTTCGGCCTGCACCGGGACCCCGTTGATAGTGACGTTGACGAGTGCCATGGATCTCCTAAGCAATGGAAACGAGTTCGGGAGCGGCGAAGGGGTTTCTGGCCACGTACTCTTCGAATTCGTTCCTGTACTTCTTGACGATGGCGATGGTGGGCATGGCGGCGGCATCGCCGAGCGGGCAGAAGGTCCGGCCCATCATGTTCTGGGCCAGATCGCCGATCAGATCGATGTCGCGGGTCTGGCCGTGGCCGTCCGAGACGCGCTGGAGCATCTTTTTGAGCCAGGTCGTGCCCTCGCGGCACGGGATGCACCAGCCGCAGCTTTCGTGCTGATAGAAGCGCATGATGCGGAGCGCCACCTTCACCATATCCGTGGTCTCGTCCATCACCATGAGACCGCCGGAGCCGAGCATGGAGCCGGCCTTGGCGATCGAATCGTAGTCCATCGGAATGTCGCACTCCTCGGCCTTCAGCAGCGGGCTCGAAGAGCCGCCGGGAATCACCGCTTTGAGCGCGCGACCCTTCCAGACGCCGCCGCCGATTTCGTTGATGAACTTCATCATCGGGAAGCCGAGGGGCACTTCGTAGACGCCGGGCTTGTTGACGTGGCCGGACATGCAGACCAGACGCGTGCCGCCGGACTTGGGGACGCCGAGATCGGCGTAGGCCTGCCCGCCCATCCGCAAAATCGCGGGAACCGAAGAAAAGGTTTCGACATTGTTGAGCAGCGTCGGCGACTGGAAGGCGCCCGAGACAGCCGGAAAGGGCGGACGAATCCGCGGCACGCCGCGCTTGCCTTCAAGCGACTCGAGCAGCGCCGACTCTTCGCCGCACTCGTAGGCGCCGGCGCCGGTGTGGGTGTAGAGATCGAAGGAGAAATCGGTCCCGCCGATATTCTTGCCGAGGTATCCGTGCTTGTAGGCCTCGGCGATCGCCTTATCCATGATGTGGATGAGGTAGTTGTACTCGCCGCGGATATAGACCCAACCCTTCTTGGCGCCGACGGCGAGCGCGCCGAGCAGACAGCCCTCGATCAACTGATGCGGATCGTGCTGAATCAGCAGCCGGTCTTTGCAGGTGCCGGGTTCGGACTCATCGGCGTTGACGACAATGTACTTCGGCTTCTCCGAGGCGCGCGGCACAAAGCTCCACTTCATGCCCGTGGGGAAGCCGGCGCCGCCGCGGCCGCGCAGGTTCGAGGCTTTCACCTCGTTAATGATGTCGTCCGGCGTCATGGCGAGCGCTTTGCGCAGCGCCTGGTAGCCGTCGTTGGCCAGATAGGTGTCGATGGAGGCGGAATTCTCGAGGCCAAAACGGAACGAGATGATTCTGGTTTCGAGCGGACTCGGTTCGTTGAACAGCTTCACTTCTTCAGACCCTCCAGGATCGTGTCTAACTGATCGGCGGTCACTTCGTGATGGAAGTCGAAGTTCACTTGCACGGCGGGGGCCCAGGAGCAGGCGCCCATGCACTCCACCTCTTCAAGGGAAACAAGACCATCGGCGGACACCTCTTTGTGGCCCAGGCCCAGTTTGTGGCAGGCGTGGTCGTACAGTTCGGCTCCGCCGCGCAGCATGCAGGCAACGTTGGTGCAAACCTGCACGTGATACTTCCCCATGGGCTTTTTGTGCAGCATGGAGTAGTAGCCAACCACCTCGTCCACCTGCATCGGAGTCAGACCCAGCCGCCGGGCCACCTCATTCATGAACTCGTTGGTGATCGAGCCCACCTCCTCCTGCCCGAACATCAGCATCGGGATCAGGGCGGCGCGCTGCCGACCTTCCGGATAGTGCGTGATGAGGTCGGCGAACTTTGCTTCCAATTCCGGAGAAAACGTCATCGATCACAATCTCCCAATACGAAGTCGAGGCTGCCCATGATGGCGATGGAGTCGGAGATCTGCCGCTTTTCGACCAGATTCGGCAGTCCCTGTAGATTGCCGAAACTGGGCGTGCGCATGTGCACCCGGAGCGGCTTGCCGCTGCCGTCGCTGACCACGTAGTAGCCCAATTCCCCGCGCGGCGATTCCACCACCTGGAACACCTCGCCTTCGGGCACGGCAATGCCTTCGGTCACAATCTTGAAGTGGTAGATGAGAGCTTCCATCTGCGTCTTCATCTTTTCGCGCTCCGGCAGAACCACGCGGTGGGCCTCGGCCCGCGTGGGGCCCTCGGGCATCCCCTCAAGCGCCTGCTTGACGATCTTCAGGCTCTCCCGCATCTCGGCCATGCGCACGGTGTACCGCGCGAATACGTCGTTGCCGGTCTCGGTCGGGACGTTGAAATCAAACTTCTCGTAGCTCGAATAGGGCGTCATCTTGCGCGCATCGAGCGGGATACCGGCAGCGCGGATGAGCGGACCGGTGATGCCGATTTCGAGCATCTCGTCGACCGGCAGGATGCCGATGCCCTGCGTCCGCCTCAGCCAGATGGGGTTGGCGTTCAGCAGCGACTCGTATTCGTCGATCTTGCTCGGAAAATCTGCGAGGAACGCCCGCACGGGCTTCTCCCAGCCCCGCGGCGGATCGAGCGCCAGGCCACCCGGGCGAATATAGCTCGTCATCAGCCGCTGGCCGCTGAACATCTCAAAGATCCGCAGCAGGTCTTCCCGCTCGCGGAACGTCAGGAAGAACATCGTCATCGCGCCCAGGTCGAGCGCATGGGTACCCAGCCACACCAGATGGCTGTTGATGCGGGTCAACTCCGCCAGCAGAACCCGCAAAAACTGCGCCTTGGGCGGAACCTCAAGCCCCAGCAGTTTTTCCACCGCCAGCGAGTAGCACAGGTTGTTTGAAAGATTGGCCAGGTAGTCGACGCGGTCGGTGAGTGTGATCACCTGCTGCCAGTTCAACGCCTCGCACTGCTTTTCAATACCCGTGTGTAGATAGCCGATCTCCGGCGTCGCCTTTTCAATGAACTCGCCGTCGAGTTCGAGCACCACCCGGAGGACGCCGTGCGTCGAGGGGTGCTGCGGGCCCATATTCAGGGTCATGCGCCGCGTGGCTCCCGCCTCGGGCTCCTGATGCAACAAGGGCTCTGTGATGGTTTCGCTCATATTCCTCGAAGGGTTATTGCTGCTCGCCGTAGGTGTACTTGAATCCGTGGGTCGGGAAGTCGCGGCGCAGGGGATGTCCTTCCCAGTCGTCCGGCATCATGATCCGCTTCGGATTGGGATGCCCGCTGAAGACGACGCCAAACAGGTCGAACACCTCCCGTTCGTACCAGTTCGCCGCGGCGTAGACGGCCGTGGCGGAGGAGATCTCGCCGGCAACCGAAGCCTTCAGGCGCACCCGCAGATTTCGCGCCACCGACTGCAGATGGTAAACAATTTCAAAGCGAGGTTCGAGAGGGTAACGATCCACCGCTGTCACCGTCGACAGGCGCTCAAACTGCTGCTGCCGCTTGAAGAATTCGAGAACCGCCAGAATGTCGTCCGGCTCAATGTGCAAGGTCAATTCGCCGTGCGCGACCACCGCCCCGGTGATGGCGGCGGGATAATGCGCGGCCAAAGCCGCGGCCAGTTCATTTTCCTGAAGCTGTTCAGGCAACATGGGTAACCTTCTCGGGCTCGAGAGTCTTGCCCGTCCGCCGCAGAAGCCCAGCGGCGGCTTTCCGCTCCACCTCTTCGGTTTGACTCCAATCGAGCACTCCCTTTTTCCAGATGTAGAAAAAACCGGCAAGGACCAAAACTACGAACAGGAGCATCTCCACAAAGCCGAACCACTTCAGATCGCGGTACACAACGGCCCACGGGTAGAGGAACACGGCCTCGATGTCAAACAAGATGAAAAGCATCGCCACCAGGTAAAACTTCACGCTGAAGCGCTCTTTAGCGCTTCCGGTGGGGGTGATGCCGCATTCATAAGGGGTGTCCTTGGCCTTGTTGCGGATCTTCTTGCCGAGTACGTAGCCCGCGACGATGATTCCGGTCGCGTTCGTAATCGCAAACATCCACGTCAAGAGGACGGGTAAATAGGACTCGGGCAGTGACGTTGGCAACATCGGTTAAAAGGGAAAGGCGGAGAGAGGCCGGACGGAAGCCCCTACTAAAACTATAATGACCTTAGCTAGGGCTAGTCAAAGAACCGGGTCGGGCGGAGACAGAAGACGATAAACATTTATGTATGAAATTGTTTTAAATGGCGAAACGCGCGGCGTGGCCGAAGGCTCTACCGTGCTGAGTCTATTGAACGAACTCGGTATTCCGGCCGAGCGCGTGGCCGTCGAGTTGGACCGCGTAATTTTGAAGCCCGCCGCCTGGGGCGAGACCCCGCTCGAGCCGGGCGCCCGGCTGGAGATTGTCCATTTCGTGGGCGGGGGCCTCCGCTAGCCCTTCTTTTCAAACAGAGCCATGGCTTCGGCCACCACCTCGCCGCAGCGGTAATCGGGATGGTCTACCGGCTCAAAGGGGCGCACCGCCTCGACCTCTTCAACCGGTTTCAGCATGGCACGGATCTTTCTCTCCGGCACGCCGACCGACTCGGTCCAGCGGATTTCCCCGCCATCGGCGAGGCCTTCGGTGATCTCGGTCACCTCCCGGAGTCCGCGGAAGGCGATGGTCACCTTTCGGCCCTCGGGGTTCAGATATTCGTCGGCCGCCTCGGCGCCCAACTCGGTGGCGCGCGCATAGGCGTGTTCCCCATCGGGTGCCTGCAGCAGGCGAGTATTGACGTGGACAACGTTGCGGGGGTCGCCCTCCACCCGGATTTCGAGAACCTCTTCGACCAGATACCAGCCGTGGCCTTTTTTAAGACGCATCCCTTTATTCTCTGCTATCCCCACGGGGTCTGATATAACAACGGTCATGCTCTTACTTGCGGCGATAACGGTGATGTTGCGGTTGACCGATGGGTCGGTGGTGGAAGGTCCGGCCTCTTTTTCGATAGCGGGGAAGGGAGCTTCCCAGGTTCTCTCTTTTCACAGCGCCTCGACAGCCTCCCCGGCGGAAGCCCAACAGATCGCCACCGATCTCGCTACCGTCCAGGCCGACAAGGACCGCGCCGCCCGCGACCAGGCCGTCGAACGGCTGACCGCCATCGGTTTGCCCGTCATGTCCCCGCTGCTGAACCTCTACAAAGACACCGACCAGCATGAACCCCGGCCTCTGTACCGGCTCTTTGAAAGAATCATACCCAGCCAGGCGGATGGTTTCGACCGGACCCAGGGTATACTGCGCCTTACCAACGGGCAGGTGCTGCGCGTCGGCGCCCCGGCCGGAACTTTGAAGGTGGACAAACGCGAGATCCCCTGGAGCGAGGTGCGGACACTCGCCGTACGCCAGAAAAGGGTTGTGAAAGCGGCCGAGGTGCACTCCATCCGGCACTCGACGCAGATTGAATACTTCGATACCGGCATCGTCCTCGGAGGCGGGTCGCAACTGACGGTGAGCGCCAGCGGCTTTACGCGCCTGTCCTGGAAAGAGGACGGGTGGGCGAGCGATCCCAACGGACTGACCAAACCCGGCAGCCCGGCCTACAAAACCAACCTGGTGGACGGCCACCCCTTTGGCGCCCTGCTCGGGCGATTGGGGGCCAAGGGCGCGACGTTTGCCCTCGGCAAAGCTTACGGCCCGAAGGCGCCGGGCGCCGGGCGCCTGGGACTGGCGATTAATGACAACCGCCACTGGCAGAACAATCTGGGGACCTACCAGGTGAAACTGACCGTAACAGACGCCTACGACGTCGGCCAGGGTCAGTAAACGCCCGATTTCTAAAGAAAACTGGTGCGGCCGAATTCGCTGTATTTAGAATGGTGTTTGTGATAACGAGGCGGCGGGCACTTGGGTTGGCGGGACTGGTTGCGCTGGGAGGACTGGCGGGATGTTCCTCGCCGAGCGTTCCCGGCCCGGCGCCGGCGGTGGTGCGGCCCGTCTTTACGGTGGCTCCGGACCCCTATCCGGACGATGCGGCGCGGTTTTTGGCCGGGATGCCCGGGCGGGCCGAAAGCCCCTTCAAAAAGTTCGAGGACGAAAAGCAGTGGCAGGCCCATGCTGCCAGTTTCGACGCCGCCTTCGACCGCTGGAACAATGGGCGGCGTCCCCGCATTGCCGCTTTTCAGAGGACCGAACTGGCGGGCCCGGACCTCGCTTCGGCCACCGCGTTCTACCCCTTCGGCGGACCGGACGTTGTGCATGCGATGACTTTCTATCCCGACAGCCCGGAGTACATCCTGGTGGGTCTGGAACCGCCGGGAAGCTTGCCTAAATTCGGTCAGTTGTCGGAAACCGGCCTCGAAACGCAACTGCCCCACGTGCGGCGGACGCTCAGCGACGTACTCGGCAAGAGCTTCTTCATCACCCGGCAGATGGACCTGCAACTGCGTGGCCAGGTGACCGATGGACTGCTGCCGATCATGCTGGTCCAACTGGTGCGTACCCAGGCCAAAATCCTGGGCGTTGCCCCAGTCACGCTGAACGAAGCCGGCGACGTCGTGGCACGGGAGCCTAACGCCACACCGGCCAACCCGGGAGTGGCCATCGACTTTCAGTTGCCCGGCCAGACGGCAACCCGGCGGCTCTACTACTTCTCGCTCAATCTGGCCGATGCGAAGTTCAAGGCCAACACGTCGTTCCATAACCTTCTCGCCCGGCCTGCGCGCGTCGTCAGCATGTTCAAGTCCACCTCCTACATGCCGCACCGCAAGGATTTTTCAAAGATCCGCGAGTTGGTCCTCAACCGCAGCCTCGCGATTGTACAGGACGACTCCGGCATCCCGTTCCACGATTACGCAGCCGCCCGATGGGACGTCTCGCTCTATGGCAGCTACAGCAAGCCCTACGGCTCGTTCAGCTATCTCGTCCAGCCCGATCTGCAGCAGGCTTACCACGAGCCGAACCGGGCCAAGCCCCTGCCCTTCAACATCGGCTACGGCTACAACCGGGCTCCGTCCAACCTGCTGATCGCCCGCCGGTGAGGGTAACGCCATGGCGCGCATGCGGCTGCGGGCCGAAAACAACCGGCTCAAGATCGAACACTCCATCATCGAAGGCGTGCGCGAGATGCTCGAGCGTCTGCTGCGCGACTACCCGGAAGAGGTAATCCGCTCCGTAGTGCCCGGCCGGATCTCGAAAGTCCGGGACGCCCGCGGCGCCCTGAAGGTCCATATCACCGTGCCTGTGATGAATGGCTGGAAGGCCATCGCGCTGAGCGCCGGTTCCCGGCAGGAGCTGTTCATCAGCACCACCCTGGGCGAACAGGAACTGCTGGCCGCGCTGACGCGGGCCGCTATGGGGACTCGTAAAGGCGAATCGCCGGCTGCTGGCGGCGATTGAGAAACACCCGGCTAGGGCGCGTCCGCAGCGCCTCTTCGGCCGCGGCGCGGATGCCGGGGAAGAAGGGCGGGGCGCCATCGGCCCACTCGAGCAAACAGGCGCGCGGGTCCTGTGCGCGCTGCGCGGCCATGGCGGCTTGCGCGGCGGGGAGCTGTGGCTGCCACCATTCGTCGGCGATCGTGGTGACCTGGTAGCGGCCGCGGCCAAGGGCATTGAGGTTTTCGCTGAAGCCCCAGTCCAGGGCGTATACGCCCGCGGGGCAGACGCCGGGTTGCGCCAGATACGCCGCCACCGGGTTGGTCGCATCGCTCCACTCCCGGCGCGTCCCCATCGCCGCGCCATCCCGGTAGAAGGACCACGCCTGCAGTTGCATAATCGCCACCACCGCAGTCGCCGACAGCAGCGCCCACCGGGGCAGCGGCAGCTCCGCCACGGTCGCGCAGACGGCGGCGCCGAGCAGCGGCCAGACCAGAACATGGTGGTGAACCGACCCGCCGGCGCCACCCGTCAACAGCATGGACGCCAGGGCGCCAAGCGTCGCGGTCCAAAGGAAGGCCGGAAGGCGGCGGCGAACGGCGAAACCCAGCAGAGCCATCGCGCCAAAGACGAGCCGTAGGCCGAGCGGCGGGGGCGCCGCCGGCACGGGGAAGATGTAGCCCGCCAGCGCCGTGCCGTCCAGGGTGGCGCGCAGAGCGGACAGTTTTGGCGCCAAGCTGCCGAAGTCAATGTCGGTGCGAAACCCGGCCATCGCCTCCGGGCTCATCAGCCGAAACGCAAGGTACGGCGCGGTGCCAAGCGCAAAGGCGGCCAGCACCCGCCAGTGCAGCAACGGTCGCAGCCGCGCCGGATAAAACACCGCGGCCGCCGCGGTCACGGCCGTCAATACCCAAACGGCGACCGCCTTATCCCACACCATCAACCCGGCCAGTAACCCCACCGCGGCAAACCACTGCCGGCGGTAGGCGTGCATCGCCAACAGCGTCAGCAGCAATTGGAGCGCCACCGGCCCCCAGTCCAGGACCACGGGAGCGGTGAAGTGGGGATGCGCGAGCATCAGCACGCCCGTAAAGGCCACCGCCGGCCCCGCCGCCATGCGGCGCCAGAGCCAGAGCATCAAACCGGCCAGCACCGGCACCAGCGCGGCCATCGGCAGACGGAGTGTCAACGCATCGGCCGGCACCAGCTTGAGATACGGCACGTACAGAGCGGCCTTCAACGCGCCGACGTAAGGCATGATCATCAACGCCATCCTGCCTTCGCGGATCGGGAAGGCGCAGTGCGCCGGATCGTCGATCGCCTTCAAAAACAGCGCCTCGTCCTGCTGCAATCCGCACGAATTGGCGACAAACCAGCCAAGAACCAACAGCGCACTAAGAGTGGCCGCGAACACCCAACGCATGATTTAGAGTAACGCTCCGGGAAACCAGCGGCAGCAGCGGCACCGTCAGGCCCGTGGCCAGCCGGTAGTGCAGGCGCTCGGTCCAGCGGGCCGCCACCTCGCACCCGGCCATCACCTGCCGCTGCGCCAGCGGCTTCCGGTACTGCGGCAGAAAAAGCACATGGCTGCGTCGGCGGAAACGGATCTCGTGGACGAACTCGGGGAAGCTCCGGGCGGCCGTCAGGTTGAGATTCGCGCTCGGCTCGCTGCCGTGCCGGTCGCCGCCGCTAACGTACGGCAGGCCGAGATCGGTAGCCATGCGCAGGACAGTTTCGTTTTCCGGCCAGGGACGGAGCCCGTTCAATTCCAGGGCGTGCAGGTGGCCGCCGTACCGTGTCAGGAACTCGCCCAACAGCAGTCCATGGTGGGCCGGGCCGAGACGGGCTTCGTCGTAGAGGGGATGGTTCAGGACCACGAGCGCCTCGGGCAGGCCGTTGAGATGGTCGAGCAGACTCGCGAGCCGCGCCGGTTGTGGGCAGGCCGTATAGTCGGCCATCTCGGCCATCAAGGACCGGGCGGCGTTCCGCGGCAGATTATGAACGCCCAGGTGAAACAACGTCCGGCCGAAGGGAACCGTCCATTCCACCGAAATCGGAACGTCGGTGCAGCCGCGTTGGCCTTGCAGGCGCAGGCCGGCGTCGCAGTTATCATGATCGGTCAACGAAACCAGCGGATGCAGTTGGAGACCCGTGATCTGACGGCGCTCCACCGCCAGAGCGGCGGCCGGATCGAGAGGCGGCGTCCAAAACGCCCGGCTCCAATCGAGGGCCTCCCCGTCGTGGCGGTTCGCATAGCGGCCCTCCACCCAGCGGGCGAAGGAGCGCACGGCCGAGCAGTCCGTATGTTGGAGAATAACGTCGAGCGCCTCCTCTGAATGCGAGGTGTGACTATGGAGCGAGACGCCCGATCGCACGGAAGCCGGCGTCGATTGGTCCTGCCACCAAAACTGGAATGTGAGTCGGGACATGGATCAAAGTGTCCTGACCCGACATTAGGGCCGGGGCAATGACAACGCGATGACGAACGGGTGAATGTTCCACATAACGGGCTGAAAATGGGTTGATAGGCCCCGGACGCCGGTTGGTACACTGAATCATGGCTTCATTTTTGAGGTAGCGTTTGGGTCTCCGACTATTCTTCTTCGTCCTATTTGCCGGTCCCGTCCTTTTTGCTCAAGACCTCCTGCAGCGCTATTTTGAAGCCGTTGCGCGCCAGGCCGACCGCACCCGCGACCTCCGCATGGAGATGGATTTCGACGCTCGTCTCCTGAAACTGGAAAAAGTCGGTCATTTGACGGGCATGCGCTACATCGCCAAAAACGGGCAAGTCGCGTTTACCGTCAAGTCCATCACGGGCGACGATACCGTTAAAAAGCACGTCATCGCGCGCTACATGGCTGGGGAGCAGGAGAACAGCTTGAGGCAACTCGATACGGGCATCAACGACAAGAACTATAAGTTCAAGGTCAAACGGGTGCTCGAGACCGAGGGCCGGCGGGTCCACGTCTACGAGATCTCCCCCCGCAAAAAGCGGGTGGGCCTTTACAGGGGCGATCTCTGGATTGACGAAGAAACCGCACTGCCGGTGCGGGAGGCGGGCCAGTTCTCGAAGTCGCCCTCACCGATTTTTTTAAGAAAAGTTAGCTTTACCCGGACTTACCTGTTCCTCGACGGCGTTGCCCTGCCCACCCGCATCGAATCGGTCATCGAAACCCGGATTGCCGGCAAAGCCGAACTGGTGATTAATTACACCAACTTTCAGCCCGGCGGCGACGCCCCGGCAGCTGACCCCCAAGCCGGAACCGATTAAGATCCGAATTGCACTGTTTACCTACTCAAAGTTGTGATTCCGGCCCACGGTGCCGTACCGTTAAAGAGAGGCATTATGCGCACGCTTTTTCTAAATCCTCCCTCCTTTGAAGGGTTTGACGGCGGAGCCAGTTCCCGCTGGCCTGCCTCCCGCGAGATTGAGTCCTACTGGTATCCGGTTTGGCTCTGTTACCCCGCGGGAATGTTGCCCGACAGCAAGGTTGTGGACGCGCCGCCGCACGGTATTTCCATTGAGCAAACCGTGGAGATGGCCAAAGACTTCGAGCTCCTGGTCCTGTTTACGTCTACCCCTGGCTTCCATGTGGACGTCCACATGGCCGAAATGATGAAGGACGTCAACCCCAAGCTCAAGGTCGCTTTCGTCGGTCCGCCTGTCACGGTGGAACCGGAAAAATCCCTGCGCATCGCCCCCGCCATCGACTTCATCGTCAGAAAAGAGTTCGACCACGCCATTGTCGACTACGCCAACGGCAAGCCCCTCGAAGAGATCCCGTCGGTCTCCTTCCGCCGGCCGGACGGGTCGTTCATGCACAATCCGGACGGCCCCGTCATCGAGAACCTCGATGCCCTGCCCTGGGCCTCGAAGGTCTACAAGCGCGATCTCGACTTCCGCCGCTACAACGTCCCCTTCCTCCACAACCCCTACGTCGCCCTCTACACCTCCCGCGGATGCCCCGCGCAGTGCACCTTCTGCCTCTGGCCCCAGACCCACTCCGGCCACCGCTGGCGTCTCCGCTCAGTAGAAGACGTGGTCAACGAAGTGAAGTGGATCAAAGATAACTTTCCCGGCCTCAAAGAGATCTTCTTCGACGACGACACCTTCAACTACCAGAAGGCGCGCACCATCGCCCTGTGCAACGAGTTGGGTAAGGTTGGCGTCACCTGGTCCTGCACCTCGCGCGTCACCACCGACTTGGACACCCTCAAGGCGATGAAGGACGCCGGCGGCCGCCTCATGATCGTCGGCTATGAATCCGGCGACCCGCAGATTCTCAAGAACATCAAAAAGGGCGCCACCATCGACATGGCCCGCCGCTTCACCGCCAACGCCCACAAACTCGGCCTCACCATTCACGCCGACTTCATCGTCGGCCTGCCCGGCGAAACGCGCGACTCCATCCGGAATACCATCAACTTCGCCAAAGAGCTGGACTGCGAAACCATCCAGGTCTCCCTGGCCCACCCCTATCCCGGCACCGAGTTCTTCGACTACGTCAAGAAGAACAATCTCATCACACTCGACGCGATGACCGATGAAAAGGGCCACCAGCTGCCCAATATCATCTATCCGGGTCTCGACCGCGCCGAACTGGTCGACTCCGTCGAACGGTTCTACAGCGAATACTACTTCCGGCCGAAAGCCGCCTGGCGGATTGTCAGAAAGTCGATCTTCGACTCGACCGAACGCAAGCGGCTTTACAAAGAAGCGCGCGAGTACATGGCGCTCCGCAGCAAGCGCAAGCAGTTTGTCAAAGACCAGAAAGAAGCTTCGCTTGCCGGCGCTAAATAAACGGCTGGTCCGCAAAACACGATGGTTCGCCGCCATCGTCGTCGCCACCAACGTGCTGGGCAACTTCGCCCTCAGTTGGGGAATGAAGCACGGGGCTGCCTTCGATGGCAGTCCCCTTTCGTTTGTGCTGGTGGTTTTCAACCCGTGGGTGCTAATCGGCATTGGCCTACTGGCCGGCTGGGTCCTGTCGCGCATGGCCTTGCTGAGTTGGGCCGACCTGAGCTACGTCATTCCGGTCACCTCCATCGGCTTTGTGCTCAACGCCATCATGGGCGCCCTGTTCCTGCAGGAGACCATCAGTCCGCTGCGGTGGCTCGGCACGTTCTGTATCGTCGGAGGAACGGTGCTCGTCGGGTTGACGGCGCCGAAAACCGAACCATGAGCCCCTGGATCTATGTCGCGATTATTGTCGTGAGCACGGTAGCCAGCGACGTGCTGCAAAGCTGGGAGATGAAGCGCCAGGGCGAGGTGATGGACTTCGGCATCGGTCGCCTGTTGCGCACGCTCCTGTCGAAGGCCCCCCTGATCGCCTCGGTCGTCTTCCTGGCCATCTCTTTCTATGCCTTCCTCGCCCTGCTGCAGGTGGCCGATCTGAGCTTCGCGGTTCCGGCCACGGCGCTGAGCCTCGTGGCGGAGACGGTTCTCGCCCGCATTCTGCTGAAAGAGAAGGTCACCGCCGCTCGCTGGGCCGGTACGGTGCTGGTCGCCATCGGCGTGTATCTGCTAGCGTTCTAACTATGGCGTACCTCCTTCTCGCGCCGCTCGCCTACCAGCTCATCGCCCTGCTCGCCAGCATCAAGCGGCTCTTCCAGACCGACCCGCCGCCCACCGCCTTTCCGCCCATCTCCATTCTCAAGCCCGTCTACGGCGCCGACCCCCAATTCTACGCCGCTCTCCGCTCCCACGCCGCCCAGGACTATCCGCACTTTGAAATTCTCTTCTCGGTGGCCAGCCCGGACGACCCCGCCGTTCCGCACATCGAACGTCTGATAGCGGAGTTCCCCCACCGCCGCATCCGCCTCCTCTCCCGCGAAACCGTCACCCCCAACCGGAAGGTGGGCGCCCTCATCGACCTCGTCCGGGCCGCCCAGTTCGACGTGCTCCTGATTAACGACGGCGACATTCTGGCGCCGCCCCGCTATCTGCGGACCATCATGGGTGGCCTCGAACAGCCCGGCGTCGGGCTGGTGACGGCGCTCTACCGGGGCCGGGCCGAAACTCTCGCCGGCCTGGCCGAGGCGCTTGGCGTCGCCACCGACTTCGCACCCAGCACGCTGGTCGCCCCGCTGGTCGGGGTGGCAGAGTTCGCCATGGGCTCGACGCTTCTGCTGCGCCGGGCCGATCTCGCCGCCATCGGCGGCATGGAGGTGCTCGCCGACCGGATCGCCGATGACTACCAGTTGGGACTCGAAATCAGCAAACTGGACAAACGCGTGCATCTCAGCACCGCTGTCGTCGAAACCAGTCTCGGCGCCCGCGGTTGGCGCGAGGCGCACGAGCATCAGTTGCGCTGGGCCCGCACGATCCGCGTCTCCCGCGGCGGCGTGATCGGGTATCTCGGTATGCCGGTCACGTTTGCCACCGTCTGGGCCATCGTCGCCCTGCTGGCCGGCGAGTGGGCTATCGGCTTTCTACTGCTGGCCATGCGGCTGAACGTGGCCATCGTGGCGGGCATGATGGGCCTCGAGGATCGAAACGTCTTGTGGCTTCTGGGGTTTGTACCCCTGCGCGATCTCTGGGGAGCGGCGGTGTGGGTCAACGGGCTTTGGGGAGATACGGTACAGTGGGGCGGCCGGTGGTTGCACCTGCGGGCGGACGGTCGCATCGTTGAGTGAATTCGGAGCGAATAAAGAGCGGGCCAAGCCCCCAAATCGGTGGCCGCTGTGCTACTCTGGTGAATGTTACGCCCTTTTGTGCGCCCGTAGCTCAGTTGGATAGAGCGTTTGGCTACGAACCAAAAGGCCGGAGGTTCGAATCCTTCCGGGCGCACCACCGAAACTCTTGAAGGGAAGCTCCCATCAAGCGGCGTGTGATTTTCGGGCTTCTGGTTTTCACCTAAACGTGGCCTGCGCTTCCGGCTTTCCGCCTGACCTTGGCTCAATGAACGACAGCCGGAGCCGATATCCACTAGAATGGGGATGCTCCAGGCCAAGGATCATTCCGGCAAGTGGCCCACCGGAAATTAAATGGTGGTACGGACAGTATTCCGCCGGGGAGTTTTCAGCAAATGATGGGTGTAGTTTTCAATCTGCTCGAAGCGGCGGTCTGCCGTACCTACGGCGAAGCCCAGTGGTACGAACTGCTCGATAAGGCAGGGCTCGACGGCGCGTACACGTCGATCGGCAACTATCCAGACGCCGACGCCTTCCGCATCGTCAATGCCGCAGCTGAGACACTCCAGTTGACTCCGGGCGAGGTTCTCCGCTGGTTCGGCCGGGAATCCATGGGCATGGTCGCCGAACGCTACAGTTTATTCTTCACTGATCACTCTTCCGTCCGCACTTTTCTCCCGACCATTAACCGCGTCCACAACGATGAGGTCCGTAAACTGTATCCCGGTGCCCTGTTGCCGCAGTTCTCCTTCGAAGAGGCCCCCGACGATACCCTCTGTATGGTGTATCACTCCTCGCGCAGTCTCTGCGACCTGGCCCAGGGCTTCATTGAAGGTACCGCCCTGGTCTTCAAGGAGCAGATCACTGTCGAACATCCGCATTGTAAGTTACGAGGAGACCATCAGTGCCGATTTGACATCCGGTTCCTAGCACCGGTTCCAGCAACCAGCCAGGTTTCGAAGGATTAGCCGCTGTCCGCCGCCCGATGCCAGCGATTTCCCGCTTGCACGACTCGCTCTGCTCTCCCGCCGCCTCGAACGCGAGAACAAAGCGTGGCTCGCGGCCGAAGTCCAACGCCGAGCAGGGCCTCAGCGATCTCTATCAAGCCCAGCAGGAGTTGCGCCTCCTCGTCTCCATTGCCGATACCCCTAAGCTGGTACCGGAGGCCCTTTACTCCCGTAATCGCGGTCGATTTTCCCGCAGGTTTCATTCAACGAATGAAACCCAGAGCCGATATGCTCCATGACGGGATCAGGATTCACGCTCGGGGATCATTCCGGGACATCGCGCACCGCACGCCAAGTAGCAGCACGGAGAGTATTCCGAACATGATGGGTATAGTTTTCAATCTGCTTGAAACAGCAGTCTCCCGCACCTACGGCGACGCTCAATGGCACCAACTGCCCGATAAGGCAGGGCTGGACGGTGCCTACACCTCGATTGGCAACTACCCGGACGCCGATGCTTTCCGCATTGTCGGCGTCGCGGCCGAAGTGCTCCAGTTGCCCCCGGGCGAGGTTCTCCGCTGGTTCGGCCGCGAATCCATGCCTATGCTCGCCGAGCGCTATCGCATCTTTTTTGAAGGGCACTCGTCGGCACGTACGCTGCTACCGACCATCAACCGGGTGATTCACGCCGAGGTCCGCAAGCTCTATCCCAGCGCCCTGCTGCCGGACTTCTCCTTCGAAGACGCTCCCACCGATACCCTCCGCATGGTCTATCACTCTACGCGCAGCCTCTGCGACCTGGCCCAGGGCTTCATTGAAGGTACCGCCCTGGTCTTCAAGGAGCAGATCACTGTCGAACATCCGCATTGTAAGATACGAGGAGATCATCAGTGCCGGTTCGACATCCGGTTCCGGGAACTGGTACCGACCAACAGCCCGCTCGCAGAGGATTAGCCACTGCATGCCGCCGGATGAGAACGATACCACGGTTGCACAACTCGCCCTGCTCTCCCGCCGCCTCGAGCGCGAGCACAAAGCCCGGCTCGCAGCCGAAGTCCTCGCCGAGCAGGGCCTCCGCGAACTCTACCAGACCCAGCAGGAGTTGCGCCTCCTCGTCTCCATTGCCGATACCGCCAATCAATCCTCCTCCATCACCGGGGCCTTGCGCTTCGCCGTCACGAGCATTTGCAACCATACCGGCTGGGAGGTCGGGCACGCCTACCTGAATCATCAACTCCCCGCCGCCAGTCCGCTGCGCTCGGCCCGCATCTGGAACGACAATCTCGCCCCGGCCTTCGCTGAGCTCCGCGACCTCACCGAACAACGGTCCCTGGTAGCCAGTGACGGCTGGCCCGGGCGCGTCCTCGCCGTCAGGCAACCGGTCTGGATCCGGGACCTCGCCGCCGAGCCCGACGCCGAGTGCCAGGAACTGAGCGCCGCCGGCCAGCTCCGGGCTGCCTTCGCCTTTCCGGTAATCATCGGCGAAGAGGTCGCCGCCCTGCTTGAGTTCTACTGCACCAGGGTCCAGGACGAGGATCCCTCCCTCCTCTCGCTCCTGTCCCAGGTCGGCATCCAGCTTAGCCGCGCCGTCGAACGCAAGATCTCCCAGGACAAGCTCGTCTACGACGCTACCCACGATGCTCTCACCGGCCTGCCCAACCGGCAGAGTTTCCGGCAACTCCTGGCGCAGGCGCTTCTCCAGGCACAACAGCGCGACACCCACTGCGCCGTTCTCTTTATCGATCTCGACCACTTCAAGCTCGTCAACGACAGCATGGGGCATCACGCCGGCGATCAGCTCATCGTTCACGTCGCCCGCCGCATCAGGTCCTCCCTGCAGCGCCTGGAACTGACTACACCTCCCGATCAATACGCGCGACCCTCGTGCGGCGGCGCCGTGGTAGCCCGGCTGGGCGGCGATGAGTTCACCGTCCTGCTCGAGGACGTCATAGCCGAATCCGGCCCGCTCCAGGTCGCCGAACAGATCCAGGAGGTACTGAAACAGCCGTTCCAGATTTACGGCCAGGACGTCTACTCCGGCGCCAGCATCGGCATCGCCCTGTCCGCCCCCGGATACTACTCCGGGGACGAGATCCTGCGCGATGCCGACATGGCCATGTATCAGGCGAAGTCCCGCGGCAAATCCCGCTGCAGTGTCTTCGATCGGAGCATGCGGGATCTGGCGGCCCGGCGGCTCACCATCGAAAACGATCTCCGGCGCGCCTTGACCAGGCAGGAGTTCCTCCTCAACTACCAGCCCATTGTGGCGCTCGACAACGGCGAGATCATCGGCTTTGAAGCCCTCATCCGCTGGCGGCGCGGCAGCACTATCGTGCCCCCTTCCGATTTCATCCCCGTCGCTGATAACATGGGCCTCATCATCCCGATTGGGCAATGGGTTCTCGAGGAAGCCTGTCGGACGCTCCGCCACTGGCAGAACCATTTCCCCCGCCAAAATCCCCTCACCATCAGCGTCAACGTCTCGCCGCGCCAGTTCCGGCAACCAAATTTTGTCATGCAGGTGGGGCGGGCGCTCCACAACGCCGGAATCGAACCAAGCGCCCTCACGCTCGAAATCACCGAAGGCGCCACCATGGGCAATCCCGAACGCGCCATCGCCACCCTACTCCAACTCCGCGGCCTCGGCGTCAAACTCAGTATCGACGACTTCGGCACCGGCTACTCCTCACTCAGCTACCTCCACCGCTTCCCGCTCCACGCTCTCAAGATCGACCGCTCCTTCATCGCCCGCATCGACGGCAGCTTCCAATCCTTCCAGGTCGTCCATTCCATCATGAGCCTGGCGAACAACCTCGGCATCGGCGTCGTCGCCGAAGGCATAGAAACCATCGAACAGGTGGAGCAGCTCCGGGCCCTGCTGTGTCAGTTCGGCCAGGGCTACCACTTCTCGAGGCCGCTCACGCAGACTGACGCGCAGCAACTACTCACCCGGCCCGTCGTCTGCCTCACCCGCTAAGCGCCCCGGCCACCCCGCCCTATCACGCCGAAAACCAAGGCGCGCCCACGTAACAGATTCCCGCCGCTACCAGCGCCATCGCAAATCCCCAGATCATTAACCGCGTAAACAGCCGCCCCCGGTCCACCCCCTCCGGCGCCGCCGCTATGCAGAGCGCCCCAATCGTCGATAGCGGCGAAACATCCACCATCGCCGATCCGATGTTCACCGAAATCGCCAGCGCCAACGGGTCGGTCCCCGGCAGCCGCGCCGCCAACCCCGGCACCATCGGCAAAAACGCGGGCAGCACCACCGCCGATGTGCTCGAATAGGCCGAAATCAGGCCGGTCAACAGCGCCAACAGCGGATGCACCGTCGCCGGCGTCGACCACCCCGCCACCGCCGCTTGAAACCATTGCAAACCCCCGGCGCGTTCGAGCAGCCCCACCCCCGTGCTAATCGTTACCACCAGCGCAATCACCCGCCACGGCATCTTCCCCACCGCCACCCGCCATCCCGCCTGCCCCGTCACCAACAAGCCCACCGCCATCCCCAGCGCCGACCAGCCCAGCGGCCAACCCCACCCCATCACCCCCAACATCCACGCCCCCAGCGCACCCAGCGAAACCGCCTGCGCCCGCCCGAGCGGCGCCGCCTCCCGCACCTCCCCCGCTACCGCCCGCCAACCCAGTCGCAAACCGCCAAACAGCCCGTAAGCCACCAGCGCCACCAACACATGCGCCGCCGCATGGAAAAACCAAACCCGCAACTCGTGCCCTCCCAGCCCGCCCCGCCCGAGCAGCCCGTGCACAATCACCCCAATCGATGAAAACGGCGACAAATTGCCCGCGTTCGCCCCGTTGCCGATCATCAGCGCAATCAAAAAAGGGGGAATTCCCGCCGGCACCCCCGTCCGCATCGCCAGCGGCGCCAGCAGCGCCACGCTCAAGATCGCCCCCGGCCCCACCATCGCCAGCAGCGCCGCTAAAACGAAAAACAGCAGCGGCAACAGCGCCACCCGGCCCCGGCACCTCCGCAGCACCCATTGCGCCGCCGCCTCCATCGCCCCGTTGGCCTGCAGACACGCAAACAGCAAACTCACCCCGGCCAGGGTCAGAAACAGCTGCGCCGCGGCGCCAAACATCAGGGCTCCCAGCGCGGCAATAGGTGTTTCTGCACCTTGCCCAGCGCCGTGCGCGGCAGCTTCTCCACCAAAACGAACCCACGGGGAATCTTGAAGGATGCCAAGTGCCGACGGCAAGCCTCGGCCAGCTGCCCGGCGTCAAACTCCCCGGCCAAATACGCCACCGGCACCTCGCCCCGCCGCGCGTCCGGCACCCCGGCCACGGCCACCTCAGCCACCCCGGGCTGCTCGGCGAGAAACTCCTCAATCTCGCGCGGGTAGATGTTGAATCCCCCCGAGATGATCAAGTCGCTGCGCCGGCCCTGCAGCGTATAGTAGCCATCCGCCGCACGGACGGCGATGTCGCCCGTAGCAAACCAATCCCCGGGCGTAAACAGCTCCGGTTTTCGCCAATAGCCGGCAAACAGGTTGGGCCCGCGCAGAAACAGCTCACCCACCTCGCCATCCGCCGCAATCGTCCCATCCGGCCGCCGGTTCTGTACCGCTACCCCAGGCAGCGGCAGCCCCACCGAACCCGGCCGGCGCTCCCCGTAAAGCGGGTTCGAAATGTTCATCAGCGTCTCGCTCATCCCGTAGCGCTCGAGAATCGTGTGGCCATAGAGACCACAAAACTCTTCGAGCACCAGCGCCGGCAGCGGCGCCGAACCCGAAACAAACAGCCGCATCCCCCCGCCAATAGCCGCCGCGTCCGCCGCGGGCCACTCCAGCATGCGCACATACATCGTCGGGACACCGAAAAACAACGTCGGCGCAAACTCCCGCATCCACCCGCCCGCCTGCTCATGCGCGAAACGCTCGGTTAGGCGCATCCGGCAGCCGCTCAGCAGCCAGGCGTGCAGACCGTTGCCCAGACCATGCACATGAAACAGCGGCAGCGTCAGCAGCAGGCGGTCGGCCGCCGTAATCTGCCAGCAGGTGACAATGTTGATCGCGTTCGCGATGAAGTTGTTATGCGTCAGCACAGCGCCCTTCGACGCCCCCGTCGTCCCGGAGGTATAGACAATGGCCGCCGGGGCCTCGCCGTCGGTCACCGCTACTCGCCGCCTCGCCGGAAACTCCACCACGGCCGCCCGCAACTCCTCAACACTCCACACCGTCCCGCCCGGCGGCACATGCGCCTGCAGCTCCGACGTCGTGATCAGCGCCACCGGATCCGCGTCGGCCAGGATATGCCGGATCTCCCGGTCGCGGTACAGCACATTCACCGGGACAAAGATCAGCCCTAACCGCGTCGCGGCCAGAAACAGGTCGATAAACTCGAGACAGTTCGGCAGGTAGACACAAACCCGGTCCCCTCCTGCCAAACCACGCCCAGCCAGCAGATTCGCCATCCGGGAGGCCCGGTCGTCAATCTCGCCAAAGGTGTACTCCCGGTCCCATTCGAGCGCCACCTCGTGGCGGCGCCCGGTAAAAGAGAACTCGAAAAGATCCGGGAGAGTCACGGCGGCAGCTTACTTTAGGAAATCACCCGCAGAGGATCGCTAGACAGTTGCGGCTGCGGCTTCGGCCGCCGCGCCGGGGCCTGCAGTTCCGGCATGGGCTTAGCCTGAAACAGTTTCTGCGTCGGCTTGGCCAGCCAGCGGGCCCAGTTATTCGCCTTCGAACGGCGCGCGCTGTCGGTGGCGATACCGGTCGAGGCGTACATCTGCCGGTACAGCTTCGAAATGAAGATAAACGCCAGACGGGCCCGCAAATTCGGGGTGCACGCAGAACGCTCCCAGATCGCCTTAAAGCTATAGAACTCGTCCCAGACGCCCTGCGTCCGCTGCCGCAACTCCTCGGAGCTCATCGTCGGGTGCGGCATGAACATCTTCGGGCGCTTGTGCGCCGGAATCAGCCAGTAGCGCGTAATCGGAATCCCTTCAACCAGCGGCGGATTGCCGCCGAAGCCCTTCTCCCACTTGTCAAAGTCCACCGTCCCAGGGAACGGCGTCAACATCACGAACTGTGCGAAGGTCAACTTGGCACGCCGCGCTAGCGCCTGCGTCGCTTCAAAGGTGATCTGCCGATCGGAAGCCAGGCCAAAGATGAACGAACCGAGCACATGCACGCCGTTGTCGCGGAACGCCTGCAACCGCTGCACCAGCTCCTCGCCGGCGTAGTTGAAGTCTTTGTAGACCTCCTTCAGACCTTCCGGCGTCACCGCCTCCACCCCGACCAGCGCCCCGCGAATCCGGGCCTTCTTCATCGCCGCCAGGAACTCCAGATCCTCGGCCGCTTCCATCGTGATCTGCGTGAAGAAGTTCATGTCGCCCGGCAACTTCGCCAGCCGCGCCATCAACTCATAACGCTCTTCCCGGATGGCCAGGTAGTTAGCGACCTTCTCGGCGTTACCCTGCCGCTCGGCCAGCTTGATGTCGGTGAAGCTCACCGGGTAGAAGTTGTCATCAGCCAGCGCGATGAAGCGGAAGCCCAAACGGCGCAGCTGCACAATCTCGTCAATCACCACATCCGAGGTGCGTTGCCGCGGCTTCTGCCCGTCCGTCCGCCAGACCGAGCAGAACGAACAGTGCTTCGGACAACCGCGCACCGTCTGCACCGAAGCCCACATATAAGCACCCTTCGGCAGCAGGTCCCAGCGGGCGGGCATGAAATGCTCCGGCGGCACCTTGCCCCCCTCGTAAATCCGGTCCGGACTGCCCTTGACGCAATCCCGGATCGCCTTGGCCCAAATCTGGTCGCCGTCGCCCTTCACCGCCACATGCGCGTGACCCCGTTCCAGGATCTCCTCCGGGTACAGCGTCGAGTGAATGCCACCGTAGACCACCCACGCTCCGCGCTCCCGCGCCAGCCGGCCTACTTCGTAGCCGCGCAGCGCGTTCCCGGTGTGGACGCCGATGCCAACCACATCCCCTGCCTGCACTTGCGCCGGGTCGAAATGCTCGAGCGTCTCGTCCCAGATGACGGGATCGCCAAACTCTTCCGGTGTCGCGGCAGCAAGGACATAAAGCCAGCGAGGCGTGATGACGGCGGTGCCGAAAGCCATATCACTCGGATTTACCAGATGAACGCGCATAAGGGGAAAGCTAAGTCTACCATCATTAAGAGATTTAAAATGATCCCGTCCAGTTACTTTCCCTTCCTATCTCCCCGCTTCGAACTGCGCCTGGGCGTGACGCCGCTGACGGCCGAACAGGCGATCCTCGAACAGGATGCCGCCACCCCCGCGGAACTGCAGGAAAAGACGCGGCTGCTGGAGGACTGGCCGGATTACTATCAACAGGCGCTGCCGGGTTCGGAACCAGCCCAGCGGGAAGCCGCCGCCGTGCTGCAACGGCCTGCCGCCACCCTGGCTGAAGTGGGCGCCCGCGTGGCCGAGGATCTGCTGATTCTCCGCGCCTCCGGCGACCAGGAACTCATCGCCGGCCACCTCTGCTTCGCCAACGGCTGGTGCCTCAACGAAAAGATGGGACGCCCCCTGCTCGCCATTCACGACCCCGTGCCCGGCTACGCCGCAACGCTCGGCGAACCAACCAGGAACCTCCTCGCCCGCCTCAAGCCCGGGCGCCCCGTAGGCCGCCTGAACTGGAGCATGAAACCCACCGGCCAGCTGGACCTCAGCTCCCGCTGGAACGATTGGGTTCGTTTCGCAAACAGCGAAGTAACGCCCCAAAACGCGGGTGACCGCTGCTACCTCCGCGTCGAGCGGCAAACGCTCACCGCGCTGCCAGACTCCGGCTGCGTGCTCTTCACCATCCATACCTATCAGCAGTCTCTCGCTACTTTGAGCCCGGTACAGCAGCAACTGTTGCGCGGGGTGCTGGAGACGACACCGCCAGCTATGGCCGACTACAAAGGGCTGACCCCCATCCTCGAACCCGCCCTCCGCTGGCTCGGCGAACGCGCCCACCCAGCCCGCTGAGCCACCGCCTCAGTCGACCAGAATCACTTCCAGCGTCCGCGGGCCATGCACCCCCTTGACGCGGATCATCTCGATGTCCGAGGTCGCCGACGGCCCCGAAATCGTCGTCAGCGGCGCCGGCAGCAGCCCCGCCATCCGGCGCATGCCCTCGGGAACCGTAGCGACGAGCTGGTCGAGACGGACCACGCAAAGATGATAATCCGGCACGAGCGACAGCGCCCGGCGGCCCTGCCCGGGCGTGTGCGCAATGACAATCGTCCCCGTCAACGCAATCGCGCCGTCACAAGCCGTCAATACCCCTTGGCTCGCATCGAGCTCGGCATAAGAAAGCCCCTCATCGACGCGAAACGCGAACACCTCCGGCAGCCAAGCCGCCGGCACGCCGGCCGGCACCAGCAACCCGGTCTTCCCGCGCGCCCGCAGAATTCCCGCCACCGTCTCGGCCACGGCCGCAGCGGCACAGCGGTGCACCGTCGCGTTATAGTCCCGCAGGCGGTCCGCAAACTGCTCCACCACCTCTTCGCGCGACAGCGGTGACACATCCGCGTACTCCCGCGGGATCGATTGGTCCGCCGGACCCCCTTGGTTCTTCCGGATCCGGGCCAGCACCTGCTCCCGCGCCGTCATCGCTTGGCCCACCATTCCCGGAACGATTCCGCGGGAATCGCGTCCAGATCGCGCGTCTCCGTCCACCCGGCCAGCAGACCCGGCAGATTGTCGAGCTTCCCATCGTCGTTAAACGGCCACTGCCCCAGCCGCGCAAACGCATGCGCCAGACTCAGCCGGCTCGCCTTCGACATCGCAAACGCGGCCCCCTTCATCGCCAGCCGCTCAGCCAGCGGCGCATGGCCGCTCTCGACCACCTTCGTCCGCAGGTGAATCAATATCTCGGGAATGTTGATCTTCACCGGACAGACCTCATAGCAGGCCCCGCACAGCGACGAAGCATAAGGCAGCGTCTGCGAATGCTCCATCGACTGCAGTTGCGGCGTCAAAATCGCCCCAATCGGCCCGCCGTAAACCGATCCATACGCGTGGCCGCCCGTCTGCCGATACACCGGGCAGGCGTTCAAACAAGCCCCGCAGCGAATGCAATCGAGCGTCTCGCGGGACTCCGGATCGGCCAGCACCTCCGTTCGCCCGTTGTCGAGCAGCACGATATGAAACGCCTGCGGCCCGTCCCCCGGCGTCACGCCCGTCCAGATCGAGTTGTAAGGATTCATCCGCTCGCCCGTGGCCGAACGCGGCAGCAGTTGCAGGAAAACCTCCAGGTCTTCAAACCGCGGAATCACCTTCTCGACGCCCACAATGCTGATCAGCACCTCGGGCAGCGACAGGCACATGCGGCCGTTGCCTTCCGACTCGACCACCACCACCGAACCGGTCTCCGCCACCAGATAGTTCGCGCCGCTGATGCCCACCTTCACCCGCAAAAACCGCTCGCGCAGATACTGCCGCGCCGCCCCGGCCAGATCCTCCGGCTGATAGCCGAGCGTGTCGAGGCCCATCTTCTTCATGAAGATCTCGCGGATCTCCATGCGGTTGCGGTGCAGCGCCGGCACGACGATATGCGACGGCTTGTCCTCGCCCAACTGCACGATCAGGTCGGCCAGGTCGGTCTCAAACGGCGTGATGCCCGCGGCTTCGAGCGCGACGTTCAGCCGCGTCTCGTCCGAGGTCATCGTCTTGACCTTGATCACCTCGTCCGCCTCGTACTGCTTCACCAGTTCCACAATGATGCGGTTGGCTTCATCGGCGTCCCGCGCCCAGTGGACCTTGCCGCCGGCCTTCGTGCACGCCTCTTCAAACTGCAGCAGATAGCGGTCGAGGTTCGCGAGCGTGTGATCTTTAATCGCCTTGCCGGCGTTGCGCAGCGCCTCCCAGTCTTCTTTTTCGCCCACCACCCGGCCGCGCTTCGTCCGGATCACATCCGTCGCGTGCCGCACATTGCGCCGCAGCTGCGAATTGGCCACCATCTTCTTGGCGGCTTCCGGAAACGGCGGGGCGCTGGCGGCCTCTCCAACCCGAACGCTCATACGGTCTTCTCCCTGCTGCCTTCCTCGGTCGCGGCCAGAATCTCGGCCAGATGAATCGTCCGCACCCCGGTCCGCTGCCGGCTCAGCGCGCCGCCAATGTGCATCAGGCACGAGTTGTCCGCCCCCGTGCACGCTTCGGCCTTGGTGCCGAGCACGCACTGCACCTTATCCGACAACATCGCCGCCGAGACATCCGGATTCTTCACCGCAAACGTCCCACCAAACCCGCAGCACTGGTCGGCATCCGGCAGCTCAAGCAGCGTCAGCCCCTTCACCTGCTGCAACAGCTCGGCCGGCTTCGTACCGATGTGCAGCGAACGCAGCGCGTGGCAGGAAGCGTGCAGCGTCACCGTATGCGGGTAGAACGCGCCCACGTCCGTCACCCCGAGCTTATCGACGAGCAGTTCGGAGAACTCAAACACCCGCGGCAGAATCGCCTCCACCTGCGCCTGCAGCGCCGAATCGTTCAACTGCGCGGCCATCTTCGGATAGTGGTCCCGCATCATCGCCACGCACGACGATGACGGACACACGATCACCTCGGCATCGGCAAATACGTCGAGAAACTGCCGCAGCAGCGCGTAGGAGTCCTCCCGGTAGCCGGTGTTGTAGTGCATCTGCCCGCAGCAGGTTTGCGCGGCGCGGAACTCGACCGTATGGCCGAGCCGTTCGAGCACCTCCACCACCGCCTTGCCCGTCCGCGGGAAGAGCGCGTCGTTGTAGCAGGTAATGAACAGCGAGATCACCACGTTAGTCTTCGCTCTTCTCGCCGTCGAGCAGGCGCATGCCTTCAAACGCGTTCGGGCCCAGCAGGCCGGCGTTGGAATAGACAAACAGCTTGTCGCGGCTGTCGGTAATGTCCAGGTTGCGCATCGTCAATTGGCCGATGCGATCGAGCGGGGTGAACTCGCCCTTGCCGCTTTCCATCGTCAGCCGCTCAGGCTTGTAGGTCAGGTTCGGGCTCTTGGTGTCGAGAATGCTGTAGTCGTTCCCACGGCGAAGCTCAATCGCCACCTCGCCGGTCGCGGCCTTGGCCACCCAGCGCTGCAGCGTCTCGCGCAGCATCATCGCCTGCGGATCGAACCAGCGACCTTCGTAAAGCAGACGGCCCAGCCGCCGCCCCATCGTGTGGTACTGCTCAAGCGTCCCTTCGTTGTGAATGCCCGACAGCAGCCGCTCGTAGGCGATGTAGAACAGCGCCATCGCCGGCGCCTCATAAATCCCCCGGCTCTTGGCTTCGATGATCCGGTTCTCAATCTGGTCGCTCATGCCGAGCCCGTGGCGGCCGCCAATCCGGTTGGCCTCCATCACCATCTCCACCTGATCATCGAAATGCTTGCCGTTCAGCGCCACCGGCAGCCCCTCGTGGAACTCCACCGTCACGGTTTCCGCCGGCACCGCCACGTCCTCTTTCCAGAACGCCACGCCCATGATCGGCTCGACGATCTTGATGCCGGCGTTGAGAAACTCAAGGTCTTTGGCTTCGTGCGTCGCGCCCCAGATGTTCGAGTCGGTCGAATAGGCCTTCTCTTTGGACATCTTGTAGCCGAGGCCGGCCTTCTCGAGCAGCTCCGACATCTCCTTACGGCCGCCGAGTTCGTCGATAAAGGTCTGGTCAAGCCACGGCTTGTAGATCTTCAGCTTCGGGTTCACCATGAGGCCGTAGCGGTAGAACCGCTCGATGTCATTGCCCTTGTACGTGCTGCCGTCGCCCCAGATGTGGACGGCGTCTTCCTTCATCGCGCCGACCAGCATGGTGCCAGTGACCGCGCGGCCAATGGGCGTCGTGTTGAAGTAAGCTACCCCGGCCGTAGTGATGTGGAATGCGCCGCACTGCAGGGCGGCCAGGCCCTCGCGGACCAGTTGCGGACGGCAGTCAATCAGCCGGGCCTGTTCGGCGCCGCACTCCATCGCCCGCTTCGGGATCTCGTCGTAGTCCGGCTCATCGGGCTGGCCCAGGTTCGCCGTGTAGCAGTACGGCACGGCGCCTTTTTGCCGCATCCAGTAGATGGCCGCGCTTGTGTCCAAACCGCCCGAGAAAGCGATGCCCACCTTCTCGCCGAGCGGCAGGGACTGCAGAATATTTCCCATTCAGCCAGTGTAATGGGTCGTGCCTGCCCGCCGCACTATTCAGCGGGCAGTACGCAGCGAAAGCCGATGTTCGGACTGCGAAACCGCGCCGGCATGCTGACAAACTCAAACGCCAGCGCCTCGGCAATCCCGCGGTCGTACGCCCCGCCTTTGATGCGATGCCACGCCTCCCCCGCCACCGGCGGCGGCTTCAGCAGCTGCTGCAGGCTCTCCACCGCCAGCGCGGTCGGGGTATGCGGCTTATCCACCCACTCCCACACGTTCCCTGCCATGTGCAGCGCCCCCGCCGGGCTCGCCCCCGCCGCGAGCGAATCGACCGCCAACGGGCCCTTCGCCGCCGCCGGATTCTCCTTCACCACCGCCAGTTCAGCTTTCCTCTCGCTGCCCCAGGGATAACTCCGCCCGTCGGCGCCCCGCGCCGCCTTCTCCCACTGCTCCTCGCTCGGCAACCGCTTACCCGCCCAGGCGCAGAACGCCTTCGCCTGGTCAAATGTCACATTCCCCACCGGAAGCTCCGGCGAACCCGGAGAGTCCGCCGCCCCCGTCGCCTGCGCAAACGCGGCGTAGGCCCGATGCGAAACCTCGGCCCGGTCGATCGAGAACGCGGCCAGGCTCATCTTCTTCCGGTCGCCCCCGAACTCGAACTCTCCCGCCGCCACCGGCACCACCGCGCCGCCGCGCACCACCGCCGGCTTCGGCGCCGGAGCCGCCACCGGCTGCGGCCGCCGCTGATACCACCACGCACCCGCGCCCAACAGCACCACCACAACCACCGCCCCGGCCACCAGAGCGGCCTTCCCCGCGCCGCTGCCGCCCCCCGCTACCGAACCAGCCACGGGACTCGCGGCCGGACCGGCCACTGGCATGGACGCGACCGTCGCCACCGGCGCGGCCACACCCGCCAGCACCCCCTGCAAAACCTCCGCAATCGCCCCAAAACTCTGCAGCCGCTCTTCCGGCTTCTTCGCTATACAGCGATAGATCAGCTCCGCCACCGGCCCCGGCGTCCCGGCCGCCATGAGCGGCTCGCGATCCGGCGTCTCGTGCAGAATCACATAGAACAGCCGCTGCAGGCTATCGCCGTTCACCGGCTTCACGCCGCTGAACAGCTCATACAGCACCATCCCAAACGAGTAAACATCGGCCAGCGGTGTCACCGCCCCACCCACCACCTGTTCCGGAGCCATGTAGAACGGCGTCCCCATCGACTGGCCGGTCTTCGTCAGGTTCAGACCCTCGGATTTGGCAATCCCGAAATCCATTAGTTTGGCCCGGCCGCTTTGCTCAATAAAAATGTTTTCGGGCTTGATGTCGCGGTGAATGATCCCGCGCTGGTGCACAAACCCCAGCGCCCGCGCCACCTCGAGCGCAATCCGCGTCCGGTTCGCCGCGTCCCCGGCATGGCCCTGCCGGATGGCGTCCCGCAAGTCCTCCCCACGCAGAAACTCAAGCACCATGAACGGGTAGCCCTGCTCCTCCCCGTAGTCATAGACGGTCACAATATGATCATGCTGGATCGACGCCGCCAGCCGCGCCTCGTGCAGAAAACGCTGCTTGGCCTCCGCGTCGCGAATGCCCTGCTCGGTCAGAATCTTTACGGCCACGGCACGGCCCATCACCGTGTCTACCGCCTGGTAGACATGCGACATCCCTCCGCCCAGAAAAGCTTGCAGTTCGTAGCGAGCGAACCGCACCGGTAACTGCATAGAGCTTATTTTACGCAAACAGCAAAAGCAGAGCGTAAAGAATCAGGATCAGCAGCAGCACCGCCACGAACGACAAATTCATCAGACCGCCCAAGTGCTACAGCAGCGGCCGCACAGCGGGGGCGCGCGCCGGCACGTTCTCCAAGACCACGGAGGGCTCTGCCCCACCTCTAAGGCTACGAAGAACGACGTTCTGCCAAGACCCCCTCGGGTACTCACCAAAGTCCAGTTCACCCGAGTCGCCCAGGGAACTCCCGCATCGCCATCGCCCGCAGAGCAGCGTTCTGCCGCCGATTACCCCAACCGGCGGAAAGTGGCTCCAGGCGCGGCTCAGTCCGCACGGTTGCGACCGGCGTCCAGCGCCAGCAGAACCTCCCGCAAGACCTCTACAATCGCCCCGAGACTCTGCAACCGCTCCTCTGGCTTCTTCGCAAGACAGCGATAGATCAGCTCCACCACCGGCCGCGGCGTCCCGGCGGCCACCAGCGGCTGCACCTCCGGCATCTCGTGCAGAACTACGGAATACAGCCGCGCCAGCGTAGCGCCGTTCCACGGCTTCACCCCGCTGAACAGCTCATACAGCACCATCCCGAACCGATAAACATCCGTGCGCGGAGTGACCGCTGCACACCCCGTTAGCTGCTCCGGGGGCGTCAAGATAAACCACGAGCATAACCTTTCATTGGCAACCACCCTTGGCGCTGGCTGCCAATCCAAACACCCGGCATGACATAAGTCCGCATACTTGGACTGCGCAATTCCGAAGTACAGCAGCTTAGCCCGGCCACTCTGCTCAAGGAAAATGTTTTCGGGTCCAATCTCGCCATGAATGATCCCGCGTTGGTGAACAAACTCCAACGCCCGCGCCGCCTCAAACGCAATCCGCGTCCGGTTCGCCGCGTCCCCGGTGTGACCGTTCCTGATGGCGTCCGGCAGGTCCGCCCCGCGCGACAACTCGACGGCCAGAAACGGGTAGCCCTGCTCCTCCCCGTAGTCATAGACGGGAATGACGTTGTCATGCTGAATCGACACCGCCAGCCGTGCTCCCTGCAGAAACCGCCGCTTTCTCTCCTCGTCGTGGTTACCGTCGATGGTGGTCAGGATCTTCACGGCTACGTCCCGGCCCGTCGTCCTATCCACTGCCTCGTAGACATGCCATTCCCCACCTTCGTCTAACAGCCCTTGCAGTTCGTAACGACCGAAACGCACAGGTAGCGGCATAGATCCAATTCACGCGACCAGCGAAAGCAGAGCGTAGAGAATCAGAATCAGCAACAACACCCCCACGGCCACCAGAATCATCAGCCCCGTCTGGCTCTGCAGCGGCGGCGGTAATGCCCGAACGAAGGCCGGCAAACTCTCATCCACGGCGGGGGCCGGACGCGTCGCCGCCGGCGCAGAGTAAGACGCCGATGCAGCGGAATGCCCCGCTTGCGCCGCTGCCATCGACGCCGTCCCGGTCGCCGGACGCGGCGCCGTGGGAGTCAGCCCCAAAAACCGCTCGATCTCCGCCGCCGCATCCCACAGCTTCGCGTACCGGTCCTGCGGCTTCTTCGCCGTGCAGCGCGCGACAATCTGCACCACCGGCTCGCCCAAACCAGCCTGCCGAAGCGGGTCCAGATTCAGCGGCTCATACAGAATCTGGTTGAAAATCTTGTCGATCGACTCCCCGTTAATCGGCTTCAGCCCGGTCAACATCTCGAACAGCAGAATGCCGAAGGCATACACATCCACCGCCGGTGTCACCTGCTGCCCCAACACCTGCTCGGGAGCCATGTAGTACGGCGTCCCCAGCGTAAAGCCCGCCCGCGTCAACTGCATCCCTTCCGACTTGGCAATTCCGAAGTCCATCAGCTTGATGCGGCCCGACTGGTCCACCTGGAGATTCTCAGGCTTGATGTCCCGGTGGATGATCTTCTTCTGGTGGATGTAGTCGATGGCCTTGGCAATCTGCACCGCCAGCAGCAACCGGTTTCGCGCGTCCCCGGCCCGCCCGCTGCGCAGCGCCTCGCGCAGGCTCTCCCCGCGCAAAAACTCCATCACAATAAACGGCTTGCCCTGCTCCTCGCCAAAGTCATAGACGCTGATAATGTTCTCGTGCGTGATGCCCGACGCGAGCCGCGCCTCCTGCAGAAAACGAGCCTTCGCCTCGGCGTCCGCGCAGCCCTGCTCGGTCAGAATCTTTACCGCCACGGTTCGTCCCAGAACCGTATCCTGCGCACGGTACACATGGGACATGCCGCCGCCGAGGAACTCCTGTAACTCGTACTTGCCGACGCGGGAGGGGAGCTGCATGGGGTTGGACTACTGCCTCCTGATGGTACTATTTCGCCGGATTCGACACGCAGCGAAGCTGGTTGAAAAACTGTTTCGAGAAGACCGGCACGTCTACCTGGAACTTGTAGCGCACCTCTTTGCCCTCGATCTTCATCGTTTCGTTATTGCGGCCCGAACGGAGAAACCATTCAATAACATAGTTCGAGCCGGCCGGCGTCTGACTGTCCGCGTTGGCAAAGAAGTGGAACACAGCCCACAGCCCCCGCTCCTCGGCCGCCGAAAACTCCGTCCCGCCGCTCACCTTCACCCCCACCTTCGCCTCGCCCGTGCCCGGCCAAGTGAACTGCTTGCCGCCGCCGCTCGCCCCGAGTGACGCCTTCTGGCCGTCCATCGACAGGTTGAAGCCCTGCACCACATCCGTCCGAACCGGCGTCAGCGTATACCGTAGCGCCGGCGCCGCCGCATTGTTCGGATACATCATGTCGCCAAACCGCATCGCGTCGTTGAAGAAGCGCACAAAGGCCGGGTTCAGCTGAATCGGGCCCGGTTCGCCGGTCGGCTTGTACTCGTCGCCCTCTTTCTTCAGATACTTCTGCAGGTTTTCTTTATAAAAAGCCGGCAACAGACCATCCGCCGGCCGGAACACCCGGTTGACGTCGTCGAGCGTGGCGTCCACCTTCGCGGCTGGGTTGAACGGGAACTTATTCGCCAAGGCATTGAAGCCACGGCACATGCCGGCGCCCTTGGCGTTGAGCTCATCGGCGCCCACGCCTTTGAGCATCTTCTCCACCTGCGTGATGGGATCTTCAAGCAGCTTGGCCGCCATCTGGTCCACCTGCGCGCCTGGGTCCGGATTGAAACGCCGCGCCACACCCTTCACCGTCATCCGCGCATCGCCGGCCATGGTCACCGTCTGGTTGGCGACGTTCACATCAGCCTTCGCCGCGGCGGCATCGGCTACGCCCTTCTGCAACTTGGTCAGCGCGTCGATGTAAGTGCCGTTCTTGTCCTCGTAAATGTACTTGACCAGGGTGGCCGGCGGAGGCACCACCTCCTGCACCGGCTGAAACGCCGTCCGGATCTTGTCGTTATCGACGGCGGTGTGCTGCGTCGCCAACCAGAAGAGCGCCATCAGCGGCGTCGTGTTGTTAGATAGCACTTCGAGCTTGGCGGCCGCGTCATCAAGGTCCTTGAACTTCACCACGCTCGAGTTCCGGACGTAGGCTTGCCAGGCGCGAACGTAGTCGCCGCTGTACAGCTCCGTCAGGTCCTTGGCCAACTGCGCCAGGTCGTAGTTCTGCTGCGTGTCGCAACGGGTGCGCGCCGTATCTTTGCCCACGGCGGGGTCGCCGCAAAGCACCCAGCTCTCCCCGCCAAAGAACGGCTTCGGGTTCTTGATGAAACCAGACATGGACGCAAAGCCGGGCCGGGTAAACGCGCCCTGCACATCCTTGTTGTTCACCACAAAATCGGCCGTGTCTTTAATGTCGCGGTTGAAATTCACTGGCTTGTTGGCTTTGTTGGCCGCGGCGAGCATGGAAGCGTAGATGCTATTCACCCCGGAGAAGCCCGACAGGTAGCGCCGCGAGTTGCTGACCGCTTCGGCGTCGAACGGCAGCGGGCAGCCGCCCGTCTGCAGAAACTTGCTGTAAAACGCAAACTGCTTCCGCGCCAGCTCCTGCCGCGGCTCATCCACGCCCCGTCCCGCTGCCCACGCCGCCAGCAGCGCCGGGCCCGTAATCTCCTCGACGGCCTTGTCCGGATACGCCGTCACCGTCAGATAGGTCCGCAGCTGGGACAGGTTCAGCGAATAGTCATCCCCCGCGTTGGGCGTCGCCGGCAGCCGCCGCATCTGGCTCTGCAGATTCAGCACCGTCGGGCCCAGCAGCTGCTGATTAAACTTCTGGCACCAGATCTTCTTCACTTCCGGATAAACAGCATCGCCCGCGTAGAGCCCCCACCGCAGCCGGTACGGCGCCCCGTTGACGCGATACCCGTCGAGCGTTTCGAGCGTGCCGCGCAGCGTCTCCAGTTTTTCAAGCGCCGCCGCTTCAGGCAGCGCCGCCGGGTCGGTCACATTCACGCTAGCCATGCCCTTGGCCGCCTCAATGGCGTTGTTCTCGAGCGTCCGGTTGCCCAGGTAGGAGACCGTAAACCCCGTAAACGCGGCTAGACCCACCACCGCCGCCGTCGCCAGTAGAACCCGCTGCGCCATGCTCGTCTTGGTCGAAGCACTCGAAGCCATCAGCGCATCCTGATCGCCGAGCAGCACATCGTTGAACAACCGGCCGAGAAAAGTCCACTGCGGCACCTTGCGCGTAGCCCCCACCTGCGGCGTACCCTGGACCCCCTGCGCCATCAGCCCACCCGGGCCCAGCTTAAAAACCTTCGTCGCGCTCCCGCCTGCGTCAATCGCCGGCTGGTGCTGCGCCCGGGCCGACCGGAGCGCCCCGCTGTCGTCAATCACAACCGGCCGCACGCCCGAAAAATAAAACCCGCGCAGAAACGGCGAAGTCCGCAACTGGCTCGGCCGGCACAGATCCACCAGAAACTGCACGAGCGGCCCCCGCAGCTTCCGGAACTCGCGCGCGAACTCATAGGCCCCCGGCAGCTTCTCCGGATCCGTTTCGCGCGGCAGATAGGTCAGCCTCTTATCGCTCAACGAGTGACACAGATTCTGGAACAGCTCGCCAATCCGCCGGGTCGCCTCTTCGGCGTAGATACCCTGCGCCGCCCCCGGCAGCGGAGCCGTGGCGCCGAACACCTGATAGGCCTCTTCGTTGGCAAAGTTGCGGACAAACTCATGGAAAAAGGGCATCCGGTCCATGCGCGTGAACAGAACATAGACCGGAAAGTTAATCCCCAGCGTCTGGGCAATATCGCCCAAACGGGCGTTCAGATTCCGCGCCGAAGCCGTAATCGCCTCGCCCCCGCCCGGCGCGAGAAATCGCTCGATGTCGAAACACACCACCGCCGCGCGCGGGGCCTGCGCCCCCCCGCCCACCATACTCTTCAGCGCACCCGGCGCCATGCGCCGCACCAGGCGCTGCCAGCGATCGGCGTCACCCGCCAACGGCCCGCCGGTATCGAGAAACAGCGTGTTCTTAGCCAGAAACACGTTGGCCAAACGCGTCGGCAGCACGTTGGTGTCCTGATACACCTGACCAAACACCAGCTCCGGCTCGAGAGCCGATTGCAGCAGGGAAGTCGTCTTCACACTCCCCGGCTCGCCCATCACAAAGAACAACGGAAGGCTGCCGATCCGCGCCCCCGGCACCGCCTTCGCCGCCGCCAGCTTGGCATCCACTTCTTTCACCAGGCCGTCAATCTCCGGGTCGCCGCTCGGCTTGGCACCGCTCTGCGCATCCTGCTGACTCTTCCACCAGACGAAGAATCCGGCGCCCAAGATGCCCAGAATACTCAGCAAGCCAACGAAAATGTAGAGCGTCGAGCCTTGCAGGGCCAGTAGGAAGCCGGCGCCAACCGAAAGGCCGATCCACAGGATGAGTCCGATAAGGGCAATCACAAGAGGGGACATCGCAAGGCTCCGTTAACGTCCTAAGGCCAGTTGCTGCAGGGTGGCGATGCCCCCGTCGAGCAGAAAGAAATAGATCCCGTAGCCGATCAAAGCCACGGCCAGACAACCGGCCGCCGCGTAGAGAATCCGCTTCACCCACGGGTCCTGCGCCGCCGGCGGGGCTGTCGTCGACGGCGGCGGCTGCCACTCCGGCGACAGCACCGAAGAAGATCGCCGGATCCGGTGAATCTTCTCCCCCACGGCATTCACAATCGGCGTAATCTCGCCGCGGTTGCCAATCGAGTACCGGCCCGCAAACCCAAGCAGCATACACAACTGAAACATCTCGAGCAAATCGGCCAGTGACTGCGAGTCGTTCATCCGGACCAGGTTATTCAGATGCTGAAAGAACACCTCGCCGGCCACGTGATGGCCAAAGTACTCCTCCTGCAGCGGCTGCCGCGGCCAGTCCGCAAACACCGGGCTGCGCAGGTTCAAAATTGACTCGTCCAGAAACGCGATCACCGCGAAAATGGCCAGTTGAATCTCCTGCGGGTCGTAGCCCCGCTTCCTGGCCTCGGCATCGGCGCTCTTGATCGCCTCCCGGACCTGCTGCCGGAACACGTTGGCATCGGTCACCGGCTGCCGGTTCGACCGCAGCCGCTCTGCGACCGTGAACAGCTCCTGAAAGACAAAGGCGAGGTTCTCCGCACGGCGTTCGGTGCCGTAGACGGCGGGAGGGGCGGGGTTGGCAGTAGGGTGCATCGGGTCCTTAGCTTCCGGTGTTTAAGCTTCCAGAATGGCGAACAACTCCAGCTTGGGGTCCGGCAAGTCGCCGGGAATGTACAGGCCCACCTGGCGCGTCCGGTTGATCTGCGCCCAATGCGGATCGGCGCAGGTCACCGAAAAATACTGAGCATCCACGCGGCTGCGAATCGCCGACGGGGGCACCGGCAAATGGGTCAACACCATGCCGGCCATCGCGCGCTCCACCAGCTTGGGCACCCAATCGGCCGAACTCAGCTTGGCCAGCATCGGCGTGCGCCGGATCACCTCGGCCTCGCCGATCGCACAGCGCACCGCCAGAATCCACCGGGACTTGTTCAGCGAGCGCGTATCCGTCACCGCACCGCTATAAAAGTAGTCCGCTGTCTTTTCAAGATGGATCTCTACAAAACGGGTCGGCACAATCGTCTCCAGATGAGTGCGAATGTGCAGGTCCAACGCTTCAAAAGTTTTATCCAAATGGCGATGATCGTACAACGGCACGTTGCGAGGGTGCGATTCGAGCGCAAACGTGCACAGCGCCCCGCCCAGCCGAGCCATGGTGGTGTATAGCTCCTCCGGATGGCCCTTCTTCACCCGCAGGATGTGCCGCAACTCCGGCACCGCCGCATTCACGCTGTGCAGCATCCAGAACGTCGCAATTTCACTGGTCGAATACTCCGACCACAAGCTCGCCCCCGCCGTCTTGCCCCGGCTCAGCGTCGAGCTCTTCTCCTCGAGAATCTCAATCAAACGGGCGAGAATCGACAGCAGCCGTTCACTCGCCCCCAGCTGAATACACGGAGGAATAAAGGTGGAGTCGAAAACAAACCCGCCCGTACCATCGCGTTGCACCCGCGCGATAGCCATCGACTGGTTCGGATCAAACGGCTCGGTATCGAGCACCAGCCGGACGTTCTTCCGCCCCAGCCGCACCGGCTTCTCATCCCGGCCGGTTGTCTCGTCAAACAAGGAGACCGGCTGCGCGGCAAAGCGTACATTCGCGACGGGGTTCTCCTCCGCCGCCACGCAGTTCAGGCCATTCTGCTTCATGGCGGGCACGGTCAGCAGCACCGTCACGGTATCTCGCGTCACCGGAAAGGAGTCGGCAAAGGCGCGGGGCGCGGGCAGCGCGTCGTGGTCGGGCATGTGAAACGCCAGCCCATCCGGAAAAACGCCGCGCGCGTGGAGCAGTGCCAACGTGCCGTTCAGCAGCGCCTCGGAGTCAAGCTCACAACCAATCAGCCCCCACGCCTCAAACCAGAGCGAAGAGGTGACAAACCGGATGGAGTCTTCAAAATAACGGCCCTGCACCTGAAAATGGTGCGGCCCGAGATACATCCCCTCCGACCAGACAACGCGGGAAAGCTGTTTCATTTGAAAACCCTGCCATTTCCGGCAGCATTCACTCTACCATAGCCGCTGTGCATCATCACCCTATTGTTACGCGGATTTCCAGGGCGGAATCCGCGCTGGAAACGCAAACTTACCTGATCTCCCCGGCCCAGCTCCCTTCCCTTTACGATGATGGCATCCGGCTCCCAAATACGCGCTACATGGTAAGCTTGACTCACAAAAAGGGCGAATTGGCTGATGACCTTCCACGACAAATACGAACTGCTTGCCCATCTTCGCAATGACGGCATTAAGACTGACATCGTCCGGGAGGTCGCAACCGGCAGGGCGCTTGAAGCCCACCACTTCGTCGCCGGCCGCACGCCGGAAAACGACGCGATCTGGGAGAGGCTGAATCAGGCCGGTCCCGTGGCCGCGCGGCTCATCATCGAAAAAGGCGAACTCGACGGAGTTCGCTATGTGGTTGCCGAAGTATTGCCAGACCGGCAGCCGTTTCGGGCTTGGGTGGAATCCTTACCGGTCTCCGCGCCGCCGCCCCCGGCCGCCGCCCCCGCAGCGGAAACGCTCTCCTTTACGGCGATGTTTGTTCCGACCGCCCCTCCCGCGCCAGCGCCGCCCCCCAGCGCCCGATCCGCCGCGTTCGAACGGGGCGAAACCCTCCCCTCGTTCCAGGCCCCCAAGCTCCAGCCGCCCGACCCCAAAGCCTTCGAGCGCGGCGAAACCCTACCCCACTTCCAGGCGCCCCCCGGCCCCCCGGCCTTCCAGCGCGGCGAAACCCTACCCCCCTTCCGCGTCCCTACCAGCCTCACCGCCTCCGCCTCGGAAGTCACCCCCACCGCCCCACCACCCGGCGAGTTCACCCGGATGTTCAATCCCAACGCCATCCTCGCCGACCGCTCCGGTGCGGCGGCGCCCCCCGCCGGTGCCGGCAACCGCGACGACGACTTCATGAAACTGTTCCAGGTGCCCTCCCGCGATAAACCAGGAACCTCCATGTCCAGCGCCCCCGCCCCACCCCCCGGCGAGTTCACTCGCATGTTCGCGGCGCCCACCCAGCCGGCCTCCCCGGCCCCCCCCTCCATCCCGCCGGCCCCATCCACCCCCGGCTCCTTCACCCAGATGTTCTCGGCCACCCCGGCTACCCCGAACTCTACTCCCGCCAAGCTCCCCGATCCGTCACCTTTCCCCCCCCTAGGTGGTCTGCCCCCGGCCAAGTCCCTCGATACCCCCGGTCAATTCACCCAGATGTTCGGCTCCGTCGGCACCGCCAGTACACCCCCGCCCGCTAACTTCCCTTCCACCGGAGGACCTGCCGAGCCTCCTTCCAGCGCCACCCAGGTCTTCACCACGCCTTCGCCCACCGCCGGCGGCCCCGGCCCTTCAGCCCCCGCCGGACCCAGCGAGTACACCCGCGTCTTCGCCGCCCCCAAGGCCCCCGGCGCCGGGGGCACCACCCCACCCCCGCTCGGCGGCAGCCCGGCCGGCCTACCCGACTTCCAGATGCCGCCAATGCCCCAGGTCCCCCAAATGCCGCACCTGCCGCAGATGCCGCCGTTCCCCCCCATGCCACAATCGCCCCAAATGCCCTACGTCCAAATGCCGCAAGTGCCCCAACTCCCCCAGGCCCCCGTGCCGGCGCCCAAATCGAACGCACTCCCCCTCGTCCTGTTCGGCGCCCTGCTCGTGATCGCCATCCTCGTCGTCGCCTACTTCGCCCTCCGAGGCTAACCCCTTATCGGCCGCCCTCCGGCAGCAGAATGATCAACTCCAACTGGGGTCGCGGAAAATCCGCCGGCACATACGCCGCCAGGTTCCGCGACCGCGTAATCGCCTCCCAAGCCATCCCCCCCGGCGTCTGATCCAAACTGAAATACTGCGAATTCAGCTTCGCCGGCACCCCGCTCGGCGGCCGCGGCACGTGGGTCAGCGGCACCCCGGGCAGCGCCTGCCGCACCAGGTGCTCAATGTGATTGGCCGAACACAGCTTGATCAAATGCGGTACCTTCGTGATCAACTCCGCCTCGTTCATCTCAGCCGTCACCGACAAATACAGCCGCGTGTTCTTAAGAAACCGGTCCTCGGCCAGCGGCGTACCCCAAATCGAACTCTGCAGCAGCTTCAACGGCAGCGAAATAAAGTTGCTCGGAATCACCGTCTCGAGCAGATTCCGAATCATCTCATCGAGCTCCGTAAAGCAGCCGGCCAGATTGTCGTGGTCGTACTTCGGCAGATCCCGCGGATGCAGCGTGGTCGAAAAGGTCGTCATCGCCCCCGCCAACGACAGCATCGTCTCATAGAGCTTCGCCGGATGGCCCCGCCGCACCTCCAGCAAATGCTGAAAAATCGGAAAGTGCGAGTTGATCGTGTACAGCAGCCAAAAATTGGCGATATCGGCCGTCCCGAAGTCGGCCAGACTCAAGTTCTTCTGCCGCCGCCCGCCAGCCAGCATCGAACTCTTCGCCGCTAGGATCTCCACCAGCCGCCGCGTGATCGCCATCAGGTACTCGCTGCCCGCCACATCGAGCAGCGGCGGCACAAACCGCTGGTCCAACTCGAGCGTCCCCGTCGCGTGCCGCTTCACCCGCGCCACCCGAATCGTCGAATACCCCTCGCGCGCCTCGTTGCCCGTCAGCAGCCGGAAGTTCTTCCGCGCCATCTGCACGGGCTTTTCCACCGTGCCGTTGTTCTCATCCCGCAGCATGGCCACATCGGCGTAGTAGCGCGTCGCCGCGTCCCGCTTGGTCGCCAGCGAAATATTCATCCCCGGCACCCGCGACTCAGGAATGCACAAATAAATATCCAGCTCTTTCTGATCCGGATCAAACGCCTCGGCTAACAGCTTGGGCGGAGGCGGCGGGTCCGCCGCCGGAATCTCAAACAGCAACCCGTCCGGCAACATCCCCCGCGCCTCGGCCACCGCCAGGTTCCCATTGGAAAGCTGCTCATGGTCAATCCGCACCCCCTCAAAACCCCACGCCGCAAACGCCAGCGCCTCGGTCTGAAATCGAAGGGTGGATTCAATGAATCGGTCCTGCGTCTGCAAGTGCTGGGGACTCAGCAGAGTCCCCTTCATCCAGATCACCGGCTGCAGTTGCCTCATATCGCCTCAAAGGTAACACGCGCAATCCAGGCGCCGGAACCCGCAACTACAGCGGAAGAATCTCTTCCCGCTCCGGATTGTAGTGCAAACGCCGCTTCTGAACGTACGCAAGGTTGCCCAGATGCGAAGCCGCTGCCGACCGGTGGCCGATGTAAACATCGCCATTCGGCAACTTCCGCGTCCGGCAGCAGTCAATGAAGTTCTCCACGTGGTCAATCGTTTGGTCGCGCGGACTCTTCACCGTCACCGGCACCGCGTTCCGCTCCGCCGACGTATAAATGAACTCGCCGCGCGTAATGTACAGCTTGCCCTCGGTACCGCAGAACTCAATCGCCGCGCCCCGGATGCCCGGCGCCAGCGTCGCCTCAAAAGTCGCCGTCCAGTCGTTCGGATACTCGAGCAGCACATTGATCGTGTCCGGCGCGGTCCGCCCGTCTTTGTAGTGGTACACCCCACCCGCCGCGCTCGCCGCAATCGGGTTGTCCTGATTCATAAACATGTGCACCACGTCAATCCAGTGCGTGAACAGGTCCGTCACCTGACCGCCCCCAAAATCAAGGTACGCGCGGAAGTTGAAGTACTGCTGCGGATCGTAGTCGCGCCACTTCACCGGACCCAGAAACTTCGCCCAGTCCAGATTCGAAGGTTGCGGCGACAGCGCCGCCGGCGCCTTCCGCAAGTGATACGAGTTGCCGTGCCACCACGTCCGCACCAGCGTGATCTTGCCCAGCTTCTTCGTATCGAAGTACTCGCGCTTAGCCTGCAGATAAATCTGCCCGCTCCGCTGCTGCATGCCCACCTGGCAGATCCGGTTGTTGACGCGCGCCGCCTTCACAATCCGCGGCCCCTCTTCAATCGTCAGCGACAGCGGCTTTTCGACATACACGTCCTTGCCCGCGTTCAGCGCATCAATCGCCGTCCCCGCGTGCCAGTGGTCCGGCGTCGCAATTAGCACCGCGTCCACGTTCTTCTGCTCCAGCAGCTTCCGATGATCGTTGAAGCCCTTGGCCGCCGGCGCCTTGGTCTGCATCTTATCGATCTTGGCGCCGTAGATGTCACATACCGCCGTCAGGTCTACCTGCTTGGTGTTGGTGAACACCGTACTGACGTGCTCCCCCCGGTCCCCGCAGCCGATCAATCCTAAATTGATCCGCTCGTTGGCGCCCAAAATGCGCCCGTAAGAGGCGGCCGTAAACAAAGCCGCGCCGCGATATGCCAAGGTTCGACGTGTCATCACGACCCGATTGTATCAACCCGGCGCTTCCCGGCGGGCATGCTAGACTCAAGAGCCGATTCGCATGCCCGCCCTCCTCTCATTCCTTCGCGAAGCCTTCAACGGGGAAGAAAAGGACTTCACCACCGGCTCCCTCCGCCGCGCCATCGCCCTCCTCGCCGCCCCCATGATGCTCGAAACCGCCATGGAGTCGCTGTTCGCCATCGTTGACATCTTCTTCGTCGCCCAACTCGGCGACGACGCCGTCGCCACCGTCGGCCTCACCGAAAGCCTCCTCACCTTCGTCTTCGCCATCGCCATGGGCCTCAGCTTCGCCACCACCGCCTACGTCGCCCGCCGCATCGGGGAAAAGGACCCCGCCGCCGCCGCCCACGGCGCCACGCATTCCCTCTACATCGGCATCGCCACCTCGGCCGTCATCGGCATCACCGGCCTCCTGTTCGCCCCCCAGCTGCTCGCCCTCATGGGCGCCTCCCCCGCCATGCAGGCCAACCAGGGCTACACCCGCGTCGCCCTCGGCGGCTCGGCCTCCGTCATGCTCCTTTTCCTCCTCAACGCCATCTTCCGCGGCGCCGGCGATGCCGTCATCGCCATGAAGGTGCTCTGGTTCGGCAATCTCATCAACATCGTCCTCAACCCCTGCCTCATCTTCGGCTGGGGCCCCTTTCCCGAACTCGGCGTCACCGGCTCGGCCGTCGGCACCGTCATCGGCCGCAGCGCCGCCGTCGCCTATCAGGTCTGGCAACTGTCCGCCGGCTCCGGCCGCATCCGCTTCACCCCCGAAGCCCTCCGCTTCAGCCGCCCCCTCCTGGCCCGCCTCCTCCGCCCCGCCTCCTCCGGCATGTTCCAGATCTTCGTCGCCACCGCCAGCTGGACCGCCCTCATCCGCATCGCCGCCACCTTCGGCGCCGACGTCCTGGCCGGCTACACCATCGCCATCCGCATCGTCATCTTCTCCATCCTCCCCTCCTGGGGCCTCGCCAACGCGGCAGCCACCCTCGTCGGCCAGAACCTCGGCGCCAGCCAACCCCTCCGCGCCGAAACCTCCGTCTGGACCGCCGCCCGCTACAACTGCTACTTCCTCGGCGCCCTCTCCCTCGTCCTCCTCGCCGCCGCCGAGCCCCTCCTCGCCCTCTTCACGCCCCAACCCGCCGTCATCGCCGTCGGCTCCGAGTGCCTCCGCTGGGTCGCGGCCGCCTACGTCTGCCTCGCCTACGGCATGACCATGGAACAGGCCTTCAACGGCGCCGGCGATACCTACACCCCCACCCTCCTCAACCTCGCCTGCTACTGGCTCCTCCAGATCCCACTCGCCTGGGCGCTCGCCATCGGCCTCGGCTGGGGCCCCCGCGGCATCTTTTCCGCCATCACCGTCGCCGAAACCGCCCTGGGACTGGCCGCCGTCGCCGCCTTTCGCCGGGGCGCCTGGCAACGGCAGCGCATCTAAGTCCCCGCCCTACACCGTACAGGCCTCGATCGCTTCGAGCAGAGCCTCCCGCGCGCTCTTCACGACAGGCGTGTACTCGTGGCAGATGTAGCCCGTATACCCCAGGTCGGCGATCTTCTTGCACACCGCCTTGTAGTTGATCTCCTGATCGACGCTCAACTCATGCCGCCCCGGATTGCCCGCCGTGTGAAAGTGCGCAAACCACTGCATGTTCTGCTCAATCGTCCGGATAATGTCGCCTTCCATAATCTGCATGTGGTAGATGTCATACAGCAGCTTCACCCGCGGCGACCCCACCCGCTTACAAACCTCCACGCCCCACCACGTCCGGTCGCACTGATAATCCGGATGGTTCACTTTGCTGTTCAGCAGCTCCATGCACAGCGTCACGCCCTTATCCTCGGCATACTGCTTCACGGCGTTCAGCAGCTTCACGGTATTCTCCATGCCCTGCTCATCGCTCTTGCCCCGCCGGTTCCCCGAAAGCATGATCAGATTCGGCGCCCCGGCCGCCGCCGCCGCATCGAGCAGCTCCCGCGTATTTTTGATGATCTCCGGGTGCAGCGCAGGATCGTTGCAGCCATCAGCCAGCTTGCTGCTGCCCGGCACGAGCGTCGGCACAATGCCGTACTTCTTCAAGGTCGGAAACCGGTCCGGACCCACCAGGTCGTAACCCACCAGCCCCAGCTCCGCCGCCAGCCGGCACTGGCCGTCAAAATCCAGGTTCGACCCACGGAAAACCCCGCCGCAAACCCCCTGCTTCAACCGGCCCTTTTTTGCGGGAAGCGTCTGCGCCGATCCCGTCGTGGCAAGCGCCGCGCCCGCGGCCAGCGTAGTGGCAAAACTCCGTCTGTTCATGCGCTCGATAATATCATTATGGGCTTCGCACTCTGGATCGAAAATCAACAGGCCTGGGCCGCCGGCACCCACGAATACCGCCCCATGGGCGCCGCCGTCATCGCCGAAAACGGCAGCTTCCGCGCCCGCGACTTCTCCCGCGACCGCCGCGCCCCCAGCCGCCGACACCCCAGCTTCATCGGCCTGTTCGGCTCCCTCGAAGAGGTCAACGTCTACCTCCGCAAACGCCCCGCCACCCGGCGCCCGCCGAGCGAAGCCATCCGCCAACTCCTCGACGGCTAACCCGCCACCCGCGCCCCGTCCTCCTCCTCGAAGCTCTCCGCCGGGCCCGCGCTCTCCTTGCCCTCAAAGATCCCGTACAGCGTCGGCACCACAATCAGCGTCAGCAGCGTCGAGGTGATCAACCCCCCAATCACCACAATCGCCAGCGGCCGCTGCACCTCGCTGCCCGGCCCCGTCGCAAACAGAAACGGCACCAATCCCAGCGCCGCCACCGTCGCCGTCATCATCACCGGCCGAAAACGCAGCTTGGTCCCCTCGGCAATCGCCGTCCGCTGGTCCATGCCCTCCTCCCGCAGCTTCCGAATGTAGGAAACCAGCACCACCCCGTTCAGTACCGCAATCCCCCACAGCGCAATAAAACCCACCGATGCCGGCACCGACAGATACTCGCCCGAAACAAACAGCGCCACAATCCCCCCAATCGAAGCAAACGGCAGCACCGTGATAATCAGCCCGGCAAACCGCAGCGAGCCGAACAACAGGAACAACAGGAAGAAGATCGCTCCAATCGTAATGGGCACAATAATCCGCAGGTGGTTCAGCGCCCGCTCCATGTTCTGAAACTGCCCGCCCCATTCAATCGTATAGCCCGTCGGCAGCGGCACATCCCGCTCCACCCGCTCCTGCAGCTCCTTCACAAAACCGCCCAGGTCCCGGTCCTGTACATTGATGCCAATCACAATCCGCCGCTTGGCCGTATCCCGGTTAATCTGCGCCGGGCCTTCTTTGACGCTCACCGTCGCCAGCGCCTTCATCATCACCTTCGACCCCGACGGCGTATTGATCAGCAGGTTCTCCACATCCTCCCGGCTGTTGCGCAGCGTCTCCGGGTAGCGCACCACCAGTTGAAACCGCCGCTCCCCCTCGTAGATCTCCGTCGCCACCTTGCCGCCAATCGCCGTCTCAATCACATCGTGGATGTCCGCCGCATTCAGGTCATGCCGGGCTATCGCCTGCCGGTCGATTTCGATGTTCAGATACTGCTGCCCACCCACCCGGTCCACCCGCGAATCGCGCATGCCCCGGATCGTCGACGCCACCTTGGCCACCTCGTTCGCCTTCCGGATCAGCATCTCCAGATCATCACCAAAAATCTTCACCGCCACATCGGCCCGCACCCCCGTCACCATCTCGTCCACCCGGTCTGAAATCGGCTGCGCCATCACCAGATTCACCCCCGGCACGCTCGCCAGCCGCCGCCGGATCTCCTCGGCAATCGTATCCTGCGTCATCCCCTTCGGCCGCCGCTCCACCGGCGTCAGCGTCGCAATCACGTCCGCCTCGTTCTGCCCCGCCGCGTCCGCCGGCGATTCACCCCGCCCGATCCGCGACACCAACCGCTCCACCCCCGGCACCCCCCGCACCGCTCGCATCGCCGCCATCTCCATCTTGATCGACTCTTCCAGCGAGATATTCGGCACTCGGTCGATGTTCGGCGAAATCGACCCCTCCTTCATCTCCGGAATAAACGCCGTCCCCAGATACGGGAACAACGAAACCGACGCGACAAAGGCGATCATCACCGTCACAATCGTCTTGTACGGATTCCCCAGCGCCAACCCCAACAGCCACTCAAACGCCCGCTTCAGCATCCGCACCAAAAACGTATCGTGCTCGGCGCCCCCCTTCAGCAGCAGGAACGACAGCACCGGCGACAGCGTCAACGACAACACCAGCGAAATCCCCAGCGCAATGGCGATCGTATACGCCAGCGGCGAGAACATCTTGCCCTCCATGCCCTCAAGCGTCATCAGCGGCAGGAACACGAGAATGATAATGCCAATGCCGAAGATCACCGGCGTACCCACCTCCATCACCGCCTCCCGCACAATCTGCAGCCGGTCCTGCCGCCCCCCGTGCGCCAGTTTGGCGAACACATTCTCCACTACCACCACCGACCCGTCCACCATCAACCCAATCGCAATCGCCAACCCGCCCAGCGACATCAGGTTCGCCGAAAGCCCGTACTGATTCATCACGAGAAACGTCAGCAACGGCGTCAACACCAGCGTCGCAATCACAATCACGCTGCTCCGTAAATCCCCCAGGAAAAGGAACAGGATCACGATGACAAGCACAATCCCTTCCACCAGCACCTTGGCCACCGTCATCAGCGCCGCGTCCACCAGCTCCGACCGGTCATAGTAAGGCACAATCTGCAGCCCCGCCGGCAGCATCCCCTTCTCGTTGATCTCCTTCACCCGGGCCTTGATCTTCTCCACCACCGCCTTGGCGTTGCCGCTCGCGATCATGATCACAATGCCGCCCGCCGCCTCCGTGTACCCGCCCTTGATCATCGCCCCGTAGCGCACCTCTTCGCCCAGCTGCACCGTCGCCACCTGCCGCAGATACACCGGCGTCCCCCGCACCTCCTTCACAATAATCGACCGGATATCATCCAGATTGCGCACCAGTCCTATGCCCCGAATCAGATACTGCTCGGCATGTTGCCGCAGAATCCCGCCGCCCGCGTTCGCGTTGTTCCGCGCCAGCGCCTGCGGTACCTCCTGCAGCCCGATGCCGTAGTGCAGCAGCCGGTCCGGATCCACCAGCACCTGATACTGCCGCACATACCCACCCGTCGAATTGATCTCCGCCACCCCGGGAATCGACCGCAGCAGCGGCCGCACCACCCAGTCCTGCACCATCCGCCGGTCTACCAACTCTTCCTTGGTCAGCGCCCGCTCGCCGTCCCCCGGCTTCTCGAGCGTATATTGATACACCTCACCCAGCGCCGTCGACACCGGCCCCAGCACCGGCGTCACATCCTCGGGCAACCGGTTCCGCACCTCCGCCAGCCGCTCCATCAGCAACTGTCGCGCAAAATACACATCGGTCGAGTCCGTAAACACCAGCGTGATCAGCGACAAGCCCGGCTTGTTGAGCGACCGCATCTCGGTCAACCCCGGCAGCCCCGTCATCGCAATCTCCACCGGCACCGTCACAAACCGCTCCACCTCCTCCGGCGACCGGCCCGGCGCCTCGGTGGCAATCTGCACCTGCACATTAGTCACATCCGGAAAAGCGTCCACCGATAGCTTCCGCGACGCATCGAGACCAAACACGAGCAGAATCAGCCCGACCACCACCACCACAATGCGCTGCTGCAAACAGGCACGGACCAGAGCACCCAGCATCGTCTCAGCTCCCCTGCGTCGCCAGCCGCCGCCGCTCGTTGTTCAAGTGAAACGCGCCATCCAGCACCAGACGCTGCCCGGCCGGCCACGGCTCCTCCAGCACGCGCGCGTCCGCATGCTCGGCCCCCAGCTTCACCGTCCGCATCACAAACTCGCCCGGCGCCTTCTCGATGAAGACATAGTCCTTGTCCTCCTCGCGCACCACGGCCGTCAATGGAATCACCGTCTCCTGCTGCGGATTGTCTTTCAGCTCCATCACCGCCAGCATCGCCGGCTTATACCGCCCCCGCGGATTGGCCAGGTCCATCCGGGTCCGCAGCGTCCGCGTCTCGGGATCGATAATCGAACTCACAAAACTCAACTTGCCCCGGATCATCTGGCCCGGAAACGCCGACACCTCGGCTTCCACGGTCTTACCCAACTCAATGGCCCCACCCTGTTGCTCCGGTACATCCGCCACCAGCCAAACCCGCGAAAGATCCGCAATCACAAAGAGCGTATCGGCCGCCTGGACCACCTGACCGGTGGTCACCTTCCGCTCGAGCACCGTACCGTCAATCGTCGCCACAATCTGCGTCAGGCTGTTCACCGTCCGCCCCTGCTGCGACTGCGTAATCGCCTCTTCGCTCATGCCCAGCACGCGTAGCTGATCGTGGGCCGAGGAAAGCTCCGCGTTGGCCTCAAGCAGCTCGGCCTCCCGCCGCTGCACCTCGGCGGCGGCGATCACATCGGCCTTCAATAACTGCTGCGCCCGCGCCGCGGCGCGCTGCATCAATCCCTGCTGCGAAACCGCCTTGACAAACGCAAACTGCGCCGTCGACAGCTCCGTACCGTAGAGCTTCGCCAGCACCTGCCCCCGCTTCACCGTCTGCCCCGGAAACACCTCCAGCTCCATGATGCGGCCCGTCACCGGCGCACTCACCCGCGCCATCCGCGTCTCATCCGCCTCCACCCGCCCGGAAACCCGCAGGCTCGCCGTCGTCGCCTTCCTCACCGGCACACCCACCTGAATCTGCCGCAGCAACTCCCCGTTCGGCCGCACCGCCATCGGGTCCTTCGCCGGCCCCGGCGCCTCGGCCGGCTTGGCCGCCTCCTTGGGCAACAGCCCACAACCCGCCAGCAGGGCGCAAAGCCCCAATCCGCCCATCAATCCCGCCGATCGTTTCCTCATCTCTGCTCCGGATCCACTGCACGCAGTTGTTCAATCTCAATCAGCGCGGCCTGCAAATCGTACTGCGCGCTCAAATAATCGGCGCGCACCATGCGCAAAACGCGCTGCGCGTCCAAAACGTCCAGAATGCCCCGCTCCCCAAACCGGTACGCCGCCTCGGCCTCCCGCAACACCCCATCCTCAAACGACACCAACTACTGCGTAGCAACCTCGTACAATCCATACGCCCGCTCCAGACTCGCGTTAATCTCCAATCGCCGCAGATCCGCCAGCGCCGTCGCCTGCCGCAACCCCGCGGCCGCCTCGCCAATCGGACCCTCCCGCTTGTTCCACAACGGCAGCGGCACCGAAATCCCGGCGCGACAAAACTGCAGATCCGGCTGGTGCTCGTACTCAGAGTGCGCCGTCAACCCCGGCCGGCGCAGCGCCTGCTCCGTCCGTAAGCGCCCCTCGGCCCGCTGAATCTCCGCCTTGGCCAGCGACAGCGCGGGATGGCGGGCCGCCACCTCCTCCCGCAGCGACTCGAGCGCCGGCAGCGGCTGCCGCGTGTCCAGCTGTCCTTCCAACTCCACGTTCGTACCCAACGGCGCCCCCACCACCGTCCGCAGATACGCCAGCGCGTTCGTATACCGCAACTGTGCGCTGGTGGCGAACGTCCGCGCCGTCGCCACCTCCGCGTCCGCCCGGATCAACTCGAGCCGTGCCGCCTCGCCCACCTCCACCTGCACCTGAATCCGCCGCCGCAGGTCTTCAATCAGCCGCAGATTCTCCGACGCCAGAATAATCTCGTTCCGCCGCCGCAGCACTTGGTAGAACGCCTGCTTCACCATCGCCCGCACCGCCAGCCGCGCCTCCTGCAAAGCGTGCAAGCTCCCCTCCCGGCCCGCCTGCGCCGTCCGCAGACGCGCCGCCCGCACCGCCGGCAGCTCAATCGGCTGGTGAATGCTGTGGTGCTGCAGCAGCCCCCGCGCCCCCGGACCCGTCAACGCGTTCGGCCGCGAAAACTGCGGACCCACCATCGTCGTCATCTCCGGGTTCGGATAGGCACGGGCGGTAACCACCCCCGCCTCGGCCCCCTCCCGCTGCGCCGCCGCCACCCGCAGCTGCGGATTGTGCTCCAAGGCCAGCGCCAGCGCCAGCTCCAAAGTTAAACGCTGCGGCTCCTGCGCCGGCATCAATAAAGTACAGCAGCAGAAAACCGCAAAGCGGCGAAAAAATCGCATAGATAAAGAAAAAACTTTAACTAACGGACTTAAATTAAGCGTAACCCGATCGCCATAAAAAACGCCACTGCAATCCAAGATAGTTACCCCCCGCCCATCGCCATCGAACCCATTACAATGAAGCGATGACCCCCCAACAACGCGCCGAAAGCCTCGGCCTCGTCTTTGAAAAACAGACCCCCGGCTACCTAAACCTCTGCATCCGCTCCGGTAACCAACTGCTCAGTTCCGGCCACGTCAGCACCCTCAAAGGAAAGCTCGGCGCCGGCGTCACCACCGAAGAAGGCTACGCCGCCGCCCGCGAATGCGCCGCCAAAATTCTCAACTCCGTCTGGAACACCCACGGCACCCTCGACGGCCTCCGCGTCCTTAAGGTCCTCGGCTGCGTCAACTCCGCCCCCGAGTTCATCGAACAGCACCTCGTCATCAACGGCGCCTCAGACCTCCTCCACGAAGTCTTCGGCAAAACCGGCGACGGCTTCCACGCCCGCTCCGCCCTTGGCTTCGCCTCGCTGCCCACCGGCGCCGCCGTCGAAGTCGAAGCGATCTTCGAAATCCTCTAACGCAGAATCGCCTGGATCGGTCCGGTGCCTTCCTCGATCAGATGGAAGGCCCGGCCGTTCGTATTGAAGTCCATCTTCTTATAATTCAGGCCCATCTGCTGCAATATGGTCGCCTGCAAATCGCTGATGTAGTGCGGCTTGTCCACCGCCTTGTAGCCCACCTCATCCGTCGCCCCTTCCACCACGCCCCCCCGCACGCCGCCCCCGGCCAGCAGCGTCGAAAACCCCTTGCCGTTGTGGTCCCGCCCGGTCGTGTTCTGTGACCACGGCGTCCGCCCGAACTCGCTCGTAAACACAACGAGCGTCTCATCAAGCAAGCCGCGCTGCTTCAGGTCCTGAATCAGCCCCGCCACCGGCTTATCCACCGCCCGGCACAGCGGCGCGTGCGTCTCCATATCCCCGTGCGCGTCCCAGGACCCGTTGCCGCCCCCGGCGTGACACAGCTGAATAAACCGCACCCCGTTTTCCACCAGCCGCCGCGCCAGCAGCAGCTGCCGGCCGAAGTCGTCCGTCTCCTTCTCGCCAACTCCGTAGAGCGCCTTCACGTGGCCCGGCTCTTTCTCAAAATCGACAATCGCCGGGGCCGTTCGCATCAGATTCCCTGCTAACTCATACGCCTGCACCCGCGCCGCAATCTCGGAGTCGAGCGCATACTCGGCCCGGAACTCCGCGTTCAACGCAGTCAGCGCCTCCATCTGCCGGTCCCGCTCGGCGCGCGTCGCCGAGGCCGGCGCGGCCAGGTTCGGAATCGGCGTATCCCCTGGCTGAAACGGCGTCGCCGAGTAGCGCGCCCCCAGGTAGCCGCCCGTCAGCTGCACCGGCGACGAAGGCCGCCCGATGTTCACAAAACTCGGCAGGTTCTTGTTCGCCGACCCCAGCGCATACGTCACCCAACTGCCGAGCGACGGGTGCTCAAACTGCCGCAGCGGCTTGCCCGTGCTGTGCTCAATCACCGCCGGAAAATGGTTCGTCTGGTGGCAGTACATCGACCGCACCACGGCAAACTCGTCAATCACCCCGCCCACGTGCGGAAACCAGTCCGACACCGGAATCCCCGCCTGGCCGTACCGCTTATAGGTCCGCAGAATCGGGATCACCGGCCGCTTCATCGGCGCGTTGTTGTCCCCAAAGCCGATGGCGTCCATCATCGTTCCGGCGTACTTGTTGTCCTTCGGGTCGAAGGTGTCGATGTGGCTCATGCCGCCGCACAGGAAGATGTAGATGACCGATTTGGCCCGGGGCGCTCCCGGCAGCAGCGCGGCGGGCAGCCGGCCATCGGCGGCCCACAGGCTGCCCACGGCGGTGCCGAGAAAACCGTTAGCCAGGCGGAGGAGTTTGCGTCGGGTAAGCATTGGCTTCGTTTCGTCAGCGGACAAACAGGAACTCATCCAGGTTGTAGAGCAGCCACGCCAGGCCCTCCAACTTCGCCGCGTCACCGCCCAGGTAGCTCAGCGCCCGGTCCAGTTCGGCTGGCGACGGCGGACGGCCGATCGTTTCGCGATACGCCAACTGCACCGCCGCCGGCAGGTCCCCGGCCTTCCGGGCCCGCGCGGCCAGCTTCGCCGTGGCGTCTTCAATCAATGGATCGTTCATCGAAAACAGCGCCTGCGGCGCCGTCACGGTCTGCGTCCGCACCGGGCACGGCGTCCGGCCGTCATCGACGTCGAACGACTGCAGGAAGTGCGCCATCACCTCAGTACTTGGGATGTAGCCGCGCGTCATGTACGCTGCCCGGCGATTCTTCCGCGCTGCAAACGTCCCGTCCTTCGGCAAGAAGATGCTCTGTTTGCTGTCGGTCTTCACTATCTGAAAGGACTTGCCGCCAATGGTCCGGTCGAGCTCGCCGGCGCTCGACAAAATTGCGTCCCACAGCGGTTCGGCTTCAAGGCGCTGCAGCCGGAAGCGCCAGAGCAGGTCATTGGCCGGGTCGATCTTCTGATTGGCCGCAACAGGCCGGGAGTCCATCCGGTAGGCCGCCGAGGTCATCAGAAACTTGTGCAGCCACTTCATGCTGAAGTTATGGCGCGTGAACTCGCTGGCCAGATAGTCGAGCAACTGCGGATGGGTGGGGCGCCCGCCGAGCAGCCCGAAGTCGCTCGGCGACTTCTGCAGCCCCTGGCCGAAATGCCGCTGCCACACCCGGTTCACCGCCACCCGGGCAAACAGCGGATTCTCCTTGTCCGTCAGCCAGTCCACAAAGCCTTCGCGGCGGCCGTAGCGGAAGTCCGTGTCCGCCGGTTGAAAGGGAAAGCCCGGGGCCACCGGTTTGTCCTTCTCCGGCTTGGCCGGGTCACCCGAGGTGAGAATGTAGGTGGGTCGCTGCAGGCGCGCGGCGTCCTCTTCTACAATGACGTGCGACTCCAAGCCCGCCGGCGCCTTGATCTCCCGCTGCTCTTTGAGCAGCGCATCGTAGGCCTTCACCACCTCGGCCGGCATGATGGCCTTCATCTTCGGCGGATCGATGCGGAGCACCGGAAAGTAGTCGTCGGCAATCTTCTGTTCGGCTTCGGTGCGCTTGCGTTCGGGCTTCAGCACGATCGCCCGGACGTCGGGCGGCAACATCGAAACGCGCTCGGCGTAGAGCTTCTCGTGGTAGGGGGCAATGAGCTTTTCAATCGCCTGGTCCACGGGCTCCTTCCGCCGCCGGTAAGCGTCCACCGCCTTGCCGTAGGCGTAGATCTGTTCGGGGGTCGCCAGCGACACCGTCCGCAGCGCCAGCGGATCGAACAGCGCTTTCATGGCGTAGTAGTCGGACTGCTTGATCGGGTCGAAGCGATGGTCGTGGCATTTGGCGCAGGCCACGGTCATGCCCAGGAAGGCCGAGGAGATGGTTTCGACGGCCTGAATCGCGATGTCCTGATCGCGGTCGTTGCCGGTGAGCGCGGCGCGGGAGAGAAACCCGAGCGCAAACTGATCCTGCGGCATCGCCTCGGCGCGGGCGCGGGTGCCAAAGACGGTCAGCGTGGGCCGGCCGCCGTGGCGATTGCCCAGGATCTGCGCCCGGACGAACTGGTCATAGGGAATGTCATCGTTGAGCGCCTGAATCATCCAGTCGCGCCAGCGCCAGATGCTGCCGCTCGCCGGCATCACCCCGCCGTCGTTGCCATCCATATCGGCGTAGCGCAGGACGTCGAGCCAGTGGCGGGCGTAGCGAACGCCGTGCTGCTCGTCGGCCAGCAGGCGGTCGAGAAGCTTTTCGTAGGCCGTGGGGGAGTTGTCGGCCAGAAAAGCGTCCTGTTCGGCGGGCGTTGGCGGCAGTCCGGTGAGGTCGAACGTCGCGCGGCGCAGTAGCGTCAGCTTATCGGCCGGGCCGTTGGGCCGCAGACCTTTGGCTTGGTGCTGCACCCCGATAAAGGCGTCCACCGGATGCGGGGCGCCCGCCGGAACGGCGGGCGGGGCAACCGGCTGCAGCGACCACAGCTTCAGCTTGGGAGGCTGCGCCGGAAGGGCGGCAACAAACAGGACAAGGCTGAAAATCCGCAGGGTCACGCGACCATTATTTCATGGCGCGCTCTCGCCGCGGATGCGTAAATGGGGCTCAATCGTCGTCTGCTGAAACGGCCGCTCCGGCTGCCGGATGCGCTGCAGCACCATCCGCGCCGCCTCTTCCCCAATGTTGTAGTTGTGCTGGATGATGGTCGAGATCGGCGGATGAAACAGGTCGAGCCAGTCGTAGTCGTCCGAACAGGCGACCTCCACATCCTCGGGGCAGCGCAAGCCCGCCTCGCGAATCGCCCGCAGCGCGCCGGTGAGCATGGGAAAGTTCACGGCAAAGATGGCCGTGGGCCGCCCCGGCAACTGCAACAGCCCCTGCGTGGCGGCGTAGGCCGAGGCCTCGCTCCAATCGCCTTCGATAATCAGCTCCGGCCGCGCTTTGATGCCGTGCCGCTTCATAGCCCGCTTCCAGCCCTCGACACGTTCGGTCACCGTCGACAGCGAGTGGTGGCCGAGCAGCATGGCGATGTCCCGGTGCCCCTTGCCGATCAGATGATCGAGCATGAGTTGAACGCCCTTTACATTGTCGGCCGTAATCGAATCGGCGGTGTAGCCCCGCGGCAGACGGCCCACGAAAACCACCGGCTTGCGCGCCTCCACCATCCGCTGCACCTCGCTCTGATCGCCGGCGGCAACGTAAATCAACAGCCCGTCAATCAACTTCGACCGGAACACGCCCAGATACCGCGACTGTTCCTCGACATGGTCGTAAGTGCTGCCCAGGATGAGCGAGTAACCCTCCTGGCGGAGCGTATCTTCGACGCCCTGCGCGACAATGGCATAGAACGGGTTCCCGATGTCGGGGATCAACATCCCGATCGTCCGCGTGCTCCGCGTTTGCAGGCTGCGGGCCACCGCGTTGGGCGTGTAGTCGAGCTCCCGGACCGCTTTCTCTACACGCGCCGTCAGTTCGGGGCTGACAAAAGCCGATTTGTTGAGCACGGAACTGACCGTGTAGGTCGAGACGCCCGCCCGTTTGGCGACGTCGTAGATGGTCGGCATCGTTACCCTGTAGTATAGCGAGCCAGCCGCGCCCCAAACCGTCCGCGAATAGGGCATCATGATGGATTCACCATGTTTTTCATTCCCGTTGGGGTCAAGCACGAGATCACACTCACGGTCGATGACAAAAACGCCATCCGGTTTCTGGGCAACGAGAACGCTCGCGTGCTCGGCACCCCGTGGATGATCGCCTCGATGGAGATGACCGCCCGCGACGCCATTGTCAATCTGCTGCCGGAGGGTTACGACACGGTGGGCACCATGGTGAACGTCCGGCACGTCGCGGCCGCGCCGCTGGGCGCGGCGGTCCGTTTTACGGCCGAGGTGCTCGAAGCGCGGGAACGGCGGGTCTACTACCGCGTCGAGTGCCACGGGCCGCACGGCATTGTCGGCGAGGGCACGCACGAACGGTTCATCATCAACGTCGAACGCTTTGCCGCGCGCCTCGCAAAGCAGTCGGGGTAACCCGCGACGCGCTGGCGCAGGCCCGGGCGCGCAAGGCGCCGCACTAATAAGCCGGCGTGAAGGGCAGGAATTCGTACTCGCCGGGGTTGAGTCCACGCTGCGCCAACTGCCCGGCGCAGTCGGCCACGGTGGGGCCGATGGCGGCAATCTCCCGGAGCGCCAGATTTTGGGGCGTGTAGAGCAGGTAAGCGCCCCACAGCCCCGTCAAGGCGCGACGCTGGGCGATGGAAAGCTGCTCGGGCGAAGTTCCAATGAGGCTCGAAAAGTCCACGCCTCTATTTTCGCAGGTCGGCCAGCAGCGCTTTGAGGCCGGACTTCCGGTACAGCTCTACTAACCGCTGCTCTTCGGGCGAAGGCGGCAGCAGCCGGGCCAGGCGGGGATCTTCAAGAGCCGCCCGCGATGGAATCCATAACTGGCCATCGGCAAACTCCACCGAGTGCGCAAACCCTACCAGATTATCGATCACCACGCGCGAGCCCGTGCGGCTCGTCAGCCGCAGCGCCGCCTCGTCGAGAACGGTAGTCTTGCCGTTGGCAGCCAGCTGGACATCGGCCGGCAGCGTCCCGGCCAGAAACTCCGCCCCGTCGCGCGTCCCGACCACCCAGCCGAGCTCGAGATGGCGAATCGCCTTGCTCTGCTTATTGACGATATCGATGCTCGGAGCCTTGGCTTCGTTGCCGGCCACTTTGGCCGCGCCGCCGGTCAGTCCAATCGGAGCGTCCGGCAGGCGGAGGAAGGAGAACTGCACGGCGTGTTCCGGTTCATAGACCGTCGCCGGCGCCCCGGCCGGACGCGGCAGCCGGCCTCGCCGGGAGATCTGCACGTCAAGCCGCGGCCGCTCCTGCAACCGGCCCACAGAGGCCACCAACTCCCGCTGCAGCGCCTCGGGGCCGCGCGCCTCGAGCAGCTGCTGGAAGTGTTTGCGGTCCCGCCGGGCTTCGAGCTCCCAAACCGTCAGCGACCGGCGCGAGTTCAGGCGGTTTTCCCCAAAAAACGAAAGGTCTTCGAACAGCACCCCATCGAGCAGCACCTGCACGAGCGGTCCGTGGCCCGCCGCCAGCGGCCGCAGCATCCGCAGGTCGATCCGGACCGGAAAGTTTTCCCCCGGCGCCACATCCACCGCCGGCACCGCCACCGAACCCCGCCCGCCCGGAGAGAAATCCTGCGCCAGTACGAGCAGCGTGACGCCCCGGATGCGCTTACCCGAACTGTTGCGCAGCAGCAGGCCAGAGTTGAGATCGAGCGCCATCGCCCCGCCGCGCACCGTCGCCTTCGAACCGCCCAGGTCGAAGCTCACCAGCGTCACCGGCGAATCCTGCGGGAAGTTGATCTTGAACGAAGACGCCGGGTCGAGCACCGTCTCCTGCCCGAAGGCGGAAGCAGCCAGAAGAACGGCGAGGAGGACTCTAATCATCCAGATAGACATGATTGATCGTGATTTGCCCGGTTTCGGCGTCGGTGTAGCGCGTGGTCGCGGCGCCGTGGGTACTGACCGAGACAAACGAGGCCCGCGAGGCAGGGGTGCGCAGCTCGAGCGTCCCGTTGCCATCCGAGATCTCCACTCCAGAATCGGTCGCCTCCACCACCGCCGGCTCGGTAACCACGGCCACGGGCTGGTTTAGCTTTTTCTCACTCACGGCAAACCACCAACCGGTGCTCGCCACCACGGTAAGCGAGGCGACCAAGGCCGCGGCGCGCCAGTTCAACCACCGCTCCTCACGCGGGGAAGGGGCCGAGGCAGGCTGCCGGTAGGCGGCAATGGCTTCGGAAGCCTCGAGGCCCAGCCGGATATTGGCGCTCATCTCGGCAGCCAGCGGCTCCCAGGCGACCGGCGGCGCCATCTCTCCATCGAGCCCGGTCGACAGCATTTTGCGAAACGAAGCCACCTCGACCGAACAGGCCGGGCAGTGGGAGACGTGGCGACCCACCGTCCACTGCTGGAACCAGGGAAGGTCTCGGCCGGCAAACAGGGCCAGATCGGCAAGATCGGGATGTTGCATCAGGCTTTCCTCCTTTCCATGTACCTCTTAAACTTAATGCGAGCGTTGGCGATGTGGCTGCGCACCGTCGCCATCGAACAACCGAGGCGCTGCGCCACCTGCTCGGCGGGAAGATCTTCGACATCGCGCAGCAGCAGCGCGGTCCGCTCCTTGACCGTCAACAGCCGCAGACCGTCCTCGAGATACTTTTGCTGCTCGCCCCGAAGCAACTGGCTCTCCGGATTCCGCTCGGCGGGCATCTGCAGCGGATCGATCAGAGCGTCAATCTCGGTAAAATTCACCCGGCCGTGACGCCGGAGAAAGTCGATCGCCGTGTTGTGCGCAATGCGCGACAGCCACTGGGACGCTTTCTGTGTATCCTTCAACTGGTCGCCGCGCTGCAGCGCCTTGATAAAGGCCTCCTGCGTTAAGTCCTGCGCATCCGCCACGTTACCGACAATTCGATAGATGATTAAGAACACGCGGCGCAGGTTTTCCTGCACGAAGCGGTTCTGCCGCTCCGCCTCCTCCGGGCTGTTGACGCCGGTTGAGTCGCGGGTGGGGTCGGGCATGCGGATATGTTCCTGAGCCGTATGAATCACCTTACATGCCGAGACGGTTGGGGTCTGCGAAGCGTGGAGGTTTTTTTTCCGGCGCTATTCTGAGTATATGAGAGCCGTTGGTATTCTCGGGACCGGAAAAACCCTCTTTGGCGCCTTCGCCGACCAGGGAATCCGTTCGCTGGCCCAAACCGCTGTCGCCGCGGCGCTCGCGGACGCGGCCGTTACCCCCGCGCAGGTGGAGGCTTTTTACCTGGGGAACTTCGCGGGGCCAAGCTTTACGGGACAAAGTCACTTGGCTCCCTACGTGGCCGGCGCCTGTGGGCTGGCGGGGATCCCGGCCACGCGGTTTGAAGACGCCTGCGCCTCCTCGGGCGTCGCCTTCCATCACGCCTGGCAGGCGGTGGCGGCCGGGGTGTACGATCTGGTGGTCGTCTGCGGGGTCGAAAAGATGACCAACCAGCCGACCGACCGCGTCGGCGAGATTCTCGCCATGGCCGGCGACGTCGAACAGGACCGGCAAACCTTCCCGGAGCTGTTTGCCCGCATCGCGCGCGCCCACATGGACCGCTACGGCACCACGCGGGAGCAGATGGCCACCGTGGCCGTGAAGAACCACCGCCACGGCTTTGCCAACCCTTACGCGCACCTGCGCAAGCGGATCACGCTCGAACAGGCGCTGGCGGGCCGCGTCATCGCCGACCCGCTGACGCTCTATGACTGTTCGCTGGTTTCCGATGGGGCCGCCGCCGTAGTGCTGGCGCCCGAAGGCCGCTGCCGCGTCCTCGGCATCGCCCAGACCTCCGACGCAGTAGCGCTGGCCGGCAAGCCGGACCTGACGCGCCTCCCCGCCGTCGGGCGCTCGGCCGAAAAGGCCTACCGGATGGCCGGGGTCGCCGCCGCCGATATCCAGTTTGCCGAAGTTCACGACTGCTTCACCATTGCTGAGATCATCGCGATGGAAGAGCTCGGCTTTTGCCCGCGCGGGGAAGGCGGCGCTTATGCCGCCAGCGAAGCCCGGCCCATCAACCGCAGCGGTGGCTTGAAGAGCAAGGGCCACCCGGTGGGCGCGACCGGGGTGGCGCAGATTGTTGATGTCGTTGGGCAGCTGCGGGACGGGCTCGGCGAACTGGGTCTGGCGCAGAATCTGGGCGGCACGGGCGCCACCAGTGTGGTGACGGTGTTAGGAAGGGTATAACTAAAAGCTGATGAAACTCGCATCGCGGATGGACCGCATTCTCATCGAGACGGCCTTTGAAGTCCTGGTGAAGGCCCGGGCGCTGGAGGCGCAGGGCAAGCACATTGTGCACCTGGAGATTGGGGAACCGGACTTTGAGACGCCGGCGCACGTGATCGCCGCCGGCAAGCGGGCGCTGGACGAGGGCTGGACCCACTACGGCCCGACGCAGGGCTACCCCGACTTCCGTGAGGCCATTGCCGCCCACGTCAGTGAGACCCGCGGCATCCCGGCCAAGGCTTCGCAGGTCTGCGTGGTGCCCGGGGGCAAACCGATCCTCTTCTTCCCGATGATGGCGCTGCTCGAAGAGGGCGATGAGGTGATCTACCCCAATCCGGGCTTCCCGATCTATGAGTCGATGACCCGGTTTCTGGGCGCGACGCCGGTGCCGATTCCGCTCGTCGAGAGCCGGGGCTTCAGCTTCGACCTCGACCGCTTCCGCGACAGCCTCACGCCGCGGACCAAGATGGTGATCCTCAACTCGCCGCAGAACCCGACCGGCGGCGTGATCCCTCCCGACGACCTGCGCGTGATCGCCGACCTCGTCCGCGACCGCGACCTGATCGTGCTCAGCGACGAGATCTACTCGCGGATCTACTACAACGAACCGCCCCTATCGATCGCCTCGCTGCCCGGCATGCAGGAGAAGACGATCATCCTGGATGGGTTTTCGAAGATCTACGCCATGACCGGCTGGCGCCTCGGCTACGGCGTGATGCCCGAATGGCTGGTGGAGGCCGTCAATAAGTTGATGGTCAACTCCAACTCCTGCACGGCGAGCTTTACGCAGCGCGCCGGGCTGGCCGCGCTCACCGGCCCGCAGGACGAGCCGCTGGCCATGGTGGCCGAGTTCCATCGCCGCCGCGACGCCTTCATCGACGGCCTGAACACGCTGCCCGGCTTCCGCTGCGCCAAGCCCGCGGGCGCCTTCTACGCCTTCCCGAACATCGAGGGCACGGGCCGCACCTCGAAGCAGCTGGCCGACGAACTGCTGTACGAAGCCGGCGTTGCTTCGCTCAACGGCGGCTCGTTCGGCGAGTTCGGCAACGGGTACCTGCGCTTCAGTTACGCGAACTCGCTCGAAAATCTGATGGAAGCCGTGGACCGGATGCGGCGGCACCTGACGCGCTAGCGTTTGCGGCCGATGCGGTCCATCACTTTATAGATCATCTGCATCACCCGGTCCTCGACGTCTTCGGCGAAGGGGCCGGGCTGGCCGTAGTAGATCATGCTGTCGTTGGCCTCGTAGCCGCCTTCTTTCAAAACGCGGAGCGAGGGGATGTAGCACATCACGTCGTTCGAATAGCCGGCGACAATCAGCTCTTCGCCGGGGAACTCGCGCTTCAGGCGCAGGTTGTAGTCCACGACCACTTCGCCGCCGAGGGCGACGAGCGTGAGCGACTTGCCGAGGCGGATGCCCTGCACCGGGTAGGGAATGGCGCGCACGGGGGCGCGGCGGTCGTAGGCGGCGAGCATCTCGGCGGCGCGCTGCTGCTTAAACCAGTTGGACTCTTTGCTTTCGGCTTCAAAGGTTTCGCGGGTGTGGGGGGCGAAGGCGAGTTCCGCCGTCTGGAAGGCGCTGCGGAGCTGGCCGGTGACCGGGGTGAGCTTGCCGGCGAGCACGCGGGTGACCTCTTTGGCGAGCGAGGCGCCGTGCTGCTCGGCGAGGGCGACGGTGCCGCGCGGATTCGGATTGGCGTCGGCGCCGCACAGGAGCATGAACATGGCGGTAGCGTTCGGGTGGGCCGCTTCGAAGTTGGCCTGCGCGAAGCCGGCGTAGTCGCCGTTGACCTTATACAAATCGCCGCCGAGGGTTGTATTGTGGCAGGCGTAGCCGAACAGGACGCCGAGCAGTTGGCCGTTCACCCCGGCCACGCGGAGGACGGGAATATCCTGATCGACGGGGCCGGCCGGGTTGACACCGCCTTTGACGCCGGTGGGGGTAAGGACGCGGCGGTTGACGGCGAAGCTGCCGGTGCCGTGGCCGAGATCGAGGCGGGCGGCCTGCATGTTGCCGAGCGCGGCGCCGACGACGTCGGCGATCTGTTTGGTCACCGTTTGGCTGTAGTCCGTGATGGCCCGCTTCTGTTCGGGGGTGAGGTCGAACATGGTCATCAGGTTGTCCCGCAGCACCGGACCGCTGTGCGTGTGCGAGGAGTTGAGCAGAAGTTGATTGCGGCGGAGGCGGTAGCGTTTGTCCACTTCGGCGCCGATCTGGTCGGCCACCGGGCGAGGCAGTCCGATCAGGTCCGTCGTAACGATGACCACGCGGTGGCCTTTGTTGTCTTCGATGGCGAGGGCTTTGGCCCAGATCTTCTGCAGCACGCCTTCGCTGGGCTTCTTGCGGGCGGCATAGCCGGAGAGGTAGATGGACTGGGCCGGGGTGATGTCGATGCGGCCGAAGCCGGCTTTGTAGTCGGCCGCGAGCAGCGGCAGGGTGAGCAGAAACAGAAGGGCTTTCATGCGCGGATGATCTCCACGGGTTGATCGGGATATTTGAGGCTGTTCTTGGTGGCGTCGAACAGGTAGAGCGGGTCGAGGGTAGCCAGCGAATAGACGGGAATGGGGGCGAAGTCGGGGCAGCCCGGGGCGGGCTGGGCCACGATGACGGCGATACCGACCACTTCGGCTCCGGCGTCTTCCACCATCTTTTTGAGTTCGAGGAGCTTCGCGCCGGTGCGGAGAATGTCGTCGACCAGGAGGACCTTCTCGCCGGGGTCGATATCAAAGAACTGGCGGAGCTGCAGCGGTTCATCGGCGTTCTGGCGTTCGGCCCAGTAGACCTCGTAGGCCCGCAGCGCTTCACAGACGCCGAAGGCCACGGGGAGGCCGCCGCCGGCGGGGGTGAAGATGCTGAGCTTGTCGATGTTGGCGCGAATTTCCGGGTTGGCGCGCACCTTGCGGCTCAGCGCTACGCTCAGCATTTTGGCGTGCTGGAAGTAGCGGAAAGCGAGGGGAATCTGCAGGAACTGGTCCGAGTGGAGACCGTTCGGATAGACGAAATTGCCCTCGCGCAAAGCGCCGGTCTGGCGCAGCAGCTTCAATACCTCTTCCTGCGTGGGAATCAGTTCCATACTTCAATGAGCTCCTCTGCCGATGACGACCTGGGGGATGGTGCGCAGGATGATTTTCCAGTCGAGGGCTAAAGACCAGTTATCGATGTAGCGCATGTCCAGGGTCATCCAAGTTTCAAAGTCGACGGTGTCGCGGCCCTCCACCACCCAGAGGCAGGTGAGGCCCGGGCGCATCCGCAGACGGCGCCGTTGCCACCGCTTATATTGTTCCACTTCTTCGGGAATGGCCGGCCGGGGGCCGACCAGGGACATGTCGCCGGCGAGGACGTTCCACAGCTGCGGGAGCTCGTCGATGGAGAACTTGCGGAGCCATCTGCCGATGGGCGTAAGCCGGGGATCGTTGCGGATCTTGAAGACGAGCTCGCGTTCGTTGCGGCTCATCAACTCCTGCTTGAGCGCTTCGGCGTTGGCGACCATGGAGCGGAACTTATAGAGCCGGAAGCGGCGGCCGTTGAGGCCGCAGCGGATCTGCGAAAAGATGACGGGCCCGGGGGAGGTAAGCCTGACGGCGAGGGCGATGGCGAGCAGGAAGGGGGCGAGGGCGACGAGGGCGAGGGCGCTGCAGGCGATGTCCGTCGCGCGCTTGAGGAGCAGGCGGAGTTCGTCGTGCGGGGCGCCGGAGAAGGTGAGCAGGGGGGCGGGGCCGAGGCGGTCGAGATAGACGTCGCTGTGGACATGAGGGAAGATATCGAGCGCGACGCGGGTGCGGACGCCCTCTTCGTCGCATAACAAGAGGGTCTCCTCGAGGTGGGGCAGGTCGGCGGCGGGTACGGCGAAGATCACCTCGTCGATGACGCGGCGGCGGAGGATCTGGGGGAGTTCGTCGAGGGGGTGCACGGGATACTCGTGAGCGAGTTGCAGGGCCGCGACGGCCGGCCGCTCTTCGAGAAAGCCCAGCAGGCGCATGCCGAACGATTCGGCCTCTTCGACCAAGTGGGCCATGCGGCGGGCGCTTTCCCCGGTACCGGCGATCATCACATAGTGCTGGGCCCCGAACCGCTGGCGGAACCAGCGCAGCAGGGGGCCGGCGTTCCAGCGGAAGACAAGCAGGCCGAGGCAGGCCAGTGCGCCGAACAGGCCGAGGAAGGCGCGGCTGACGTCGAGCCGGAGTAGAAACTGGGTCAGCACGACGATGACGACGGCGAGCAGGGTCTGCCGGAGGGTCTCTTTGACGACGTCGCGGCGGCGGGCGGATTCGAGGCGCTCGTAGGTGCCGAACCAGGCGGCGGCGCCAAGAAAGGCGAGGGCGGCAACGAGCAGCAGCAGGTACTTCATCGGGGTATCGATGTAGAACTGCCGGGCGAGGTGCCAGCCGCTGCGGGTCTGGTAGGCCACTTCATATGCCGCCCAGACGAGAGCGGCATCGGCGAGTCCAAAAAATAAACGGAGCTTTCGCTGACGCCGGGAGTACACTTCGCTCATCAGACTAACAGATTGGGCCCTGCGCCCGTTACCTAGCAAATGCTAACCTAGTGAATGCTAATGGCCGGAAAAACGAAGCTCAATCGCGCCGAGCGGCGGCAGGTGATTGTCGATACGGCCTCGGCGCTGTTTGCCGAACGGGGCTTTCGCGGCGTGACGACGCGCGAGTTGGCGCGCAGCGCCGGCGTCTCCGAGCCGGTGCTGTACGAGCACTTCCGCACTAAAGAAGAGCTCTACTCGGCCATCATTGACCGCTCGCAGCAGAAGGTGGCCGGCGAAGACCCGCACGCGCTGCTCGACGCGCTGGCGGTGATTGAAGACCCGCGCGTTTACTTTCAGAAACTGGCTCATCTGATCGCCGAGTTTCACACGAGCAACCCGGAGTACATCCGGCAGGTACTGTTTGCCGCGCTCGAGGGGCATGCGCTGGCCGATTTGTGTTTTGAGCGGAACTCGGGCCCCGTCTACGCCAAAGTATCCGCGTATTTGAAGGCGCGGATGGCCGCCGGCCAGTTGCGCCCGCTCGATCCGACGATTGCCGCCCGGGCCATGGTCGGGGCCGTAATGCAGTACTGCCTGTTTGAACTCCACTTTGGCTTCCGCACGGTGCGCGCGAGTAAGAAGCGCGCCCTCGAAGGTATTGTGGACCTCTTTTTGAATGGAATTCTGAAATGAAACTCTCTCCTGCTTTGTTGTGCGCGTTGTTTGGTTTGCTGGCGGCCGGCTGCGGCCGCCAGGCAGCTCCGGCGGCGGCCGGAAAAACCGAGGCGGCCCCCCGGCCAGAGGCGGCGCCGCTTGCGGTGCGGACGGCGGCGGCCGAGCAGCGGAGCGTGGAACGCTCGATTGTGGCGACCGGTTCGCTGTTGCCGGACGATACGGTGACGATTAGCTCGGAGGTGCAGGGCCGCGTAGCAAAGATTCACTACGATTTCGGCCAGGCCGTGCGGCAGGGCGCCGTGCTGGTGGAGCTCGACCCGACCGAGTACGACCTGCAGATTGAACGGTCGCGCGGGGCGTTGAACCAAGCTTTGGCGCGGCTGGGCCTCGCGGCCTACACGGGCAAGGTGAGTCCGCCGGAGTCGACGCCCTCGCTGCGTCAAGTGCTGGCGCAGTTGGAGGACACGCGGTTCAAGTACGAGAGCGCGGCCAAGCTGGTGAAGACCGGCGATGTTTCGCAGGAGCGGTTCACCGAGGCCGAGAAGGCCTACCGGGCCCGGCAGGCGGCGGTCGAACTGGCGCGGGACGAGATGCGCGTGGCGTGGATGAGCGTGACGGCGCTCGAAGCCGATTTGAAAATTGTGCAGAAGCGGCGCAACGATACGGTGGTGCGGGCGCCCTTCGACGCCGAAGTGGGCGAGAAGATCGCTGCGGTGGGGCAGTTCGTCAAAGACAATACGCCGCTGATTCGTCTTGTGAAAACCAACCCGCTGCGGCTGCGGGCGGAGATTCCGGAGGCGGCTTCGGACGCCGTGAAGCTGGGCACGCAGCTCACCTTCACCACCGACGCCCTGCCGGGGGCGGAGTTTACGGCCGTTGTGCGGCAGCGGAACCCGGGGCTCGACGCGCGTTCGCGGACGCTTTCCGTCGAAGCCCGGCTCGAGCGGGGCGACGCGCGGCTGCGGCCGGGGATGTTCGTGCAGGTGAAGCTGGTGACGCAGGCGGCGGCCGTTATGGTGGCCGTGCCGCGGCAGGCGCTCTACAGCGTCGCGGGTTTGACCAAACTGTTCGTGATTGAAAACGGGGCGGCGCGGCTGGTGACGTTTACCCCGGGGCTCGAAACTGATGGCTGGGTGGAGGTGCCGGACGGAGCGGTGAAGCCGGGCGACCGCGTGGCGGTCTCCGAACTCGGCACCCTGACCAACGGCACCAAGGTGAGGATGTAGGCCATGCAGAGACTTGCTGAGATCTGCATTAAACGCCCGGTGTTCGCGACGATGCTCATTCTGATGCTCGTCGTGCTGGGCCTGGACGGCTACCGGAAACTGGGCGTCGACCTGTTTCCGAAGATTGAGTTTCCGATCGTCTCGATTACGACCACGCTGCGCGGCGCCTCGCCCGAAGAGGTGGAGACGCAGCTATCGAAGCGCATTGAAGAGGCCGTCAACACGGTCTCGGGCATCGATGAGCTGTTTTCGAACTCCTCGGAGGGCTTGTCGCGGGTGACCATTCAGTTCACCCTCGAAAAAGATGCCGAGGTGGCCGCGCAGGAGGTGCGCGATAAGATTTCGACCATTCTCGGCCAGCTGCCGCAGGACGCCGATCCGCCGGTGGTCGAGAAGGTCTCGACCGACGCTTCGCCGGTGATCAACGTCGTCGTCTCGGCTAACCGCGACCTGCGGGAGACGACCAAGATGGTGGATGACCGGATCAAAAAGAGCATCGAGTCGCTTGATGGCGTGGGGCAGGTGCGTTTTATCGGCGACCGGGAGCGAGCGATTCAGATCTGGCTCGACGGCCAGAAGCTGTACTCCTACAACCTGAATATCGACCAGATTCGCGCTTCGATTGGCGCGCAGAACGCCGAGATTCCGGGTGGGCGTCTCGACCAGGGCAACCGCGAGTTGAGCGTCCGGACGCTGGGCCGGATCCTGCGGCCGGGCGATTTTTCGACTCTGATTGTGGCCAATACCCCGGGTGGACCCATCCGGGTGGAGGACATTGGCGCTGTGCAGGACGGCTTCAAGGAGCAGCGGACGCTGGCGCGTCTCGACGGCCGGGAAGCCGTGGTGCTGCAGATTCGCAAGCAGGCCGGGACGAACACCCTGTCCGTGATTGAAAAGGTAAAGGAGCGCATCGACGAGATTCGTCCGCTGCTGCCGCCGGACTTCGAGATTGCGTATGTGGGCGACCAGTCGTTCTTCATTGTCGAGTCGTTCCATGCCGTGCAGGAGCACCTGATTCTGGGCGGCTTGCTCGCCGGGGTGGTCGTGCTGCTGTTTATGCGGAGCTGGCGGTCGACGCTGATTGCGGCGGTGTCCATTCCGACCTCGATTATTGCCACCTACACGCTGATGAACCTGATGGGTTTTACGCTCAATCAGATTACGATGCTGGCGTTGACGCTGATGGTGGGCATTGTGATTGACGATGCGATTGTGGTGCTCGAGAACATCTTCCGGTTTCTTGAAGAGAAGCGGATGACGCCAATTGAGGCCGCCATTGAGGGTACGCGCGACATTGGTCTGGCCGTGCTGGCGACAACGCTGTCGCTGGCGGTGGTCTTTCTGCCGGTGGCGTTTATGAGCGGCATTGTCGGCCGTTTCATGTCGAGCTTCGGGTTCACGGCCGCCTTTGCGATCATGGTGTCGCTCGTCGTTAGCTTCACGCTGACGCCGATGCTCTGCTCCCGGTTCCTGAAGCTGACCCCGGGCCACGACGCGAGCGCCACCAAGCAGACGCTGATCTTCCGGATGGTGGATGTGCCGTATCAGGTGATGCTGCGTTGGTCGATGCGGCACCGGTGGGTGATTGTCACCATTTCGCTGGTGACCTTTCTTTCGACGGGGCTGCTGTTCCGGTTCCTGGGCGTCGATTTTCTGCCGCAGGATGACCAGTCTGAGTTTGAGGTGACGGTGCGGATGCCGCCGGGTTCGTCGCTGGCGGGTACGGATGAATTGATGCGGCAGGTGGAGGCGGACCTGCGGCGCTTGCCGGGCGTGAAGAACCTGCTGACGCAGATTGGCAGCGACCCCCGGCAGCAGGTGGACCGCGGCACGATTCTGGTGGCCCTGGTGCAGCCCGGGCAACGGCGCGAAAACCAGTTTCAGGTGATGGATATGGCGCGGGAGACGCTGCGGAAGTATAAGGACCTGATTATCGCCGTGCAGCTACCGGCGGTGATCCAGGGGGCCGGGCCCAACCGCGACTTTCAGTATTTTCTGCAGGGGCCGGACCTGGCGCAATTGGACGGTTACGCCCGCAAGCTGATGGCGAAGCTGGCGGCCACGCCGGGCGTGGCGGACCTGGAGAGCTCCTATGAAGCGGGCAAGCCCGAGGTGCGCGTGCTGGTCAACCGCGAAAAGGCGGCCAATTTGAACGTGAATGTGGCTTCGATTGCGACGGCGCTGCGGACGCTGGTGGCCGGCGATGAGCAGGTGACCACCTACCGCGAAGGCGACGACCGCTACGACGTCGGCCTGCGCGTGACGCGCGAGTTCCGCAACTCGCCGGATGCGATGAGCCGGCTGTATGTGCCGTCGGCTACGCTCGGCAACGTGGCGCTGTCGAACGTCGCCACGCTGCGGGAGGACACGGGCCCCATCGGCATCGACCGGCGGAACCGGCAGCGGCAGATTCTGATCAGCGCGAGCGTGGTGGGCGGGCAGTCGCTGTCGACGGTGCTGGCCGTGGCCGATAACACCATGAAGGAGTTGCAGATGCCGCCGGATTACCGCAACGGCACCATCGGACGCAGTAAGGAGCTGGGCCGCGCGGGCGCGAGCTTCGTCATTGCGTTTCTGCTGTCGATCATTTTCATGTACATGATTCTGGCGGCGCAGTTTGAGAGCTTCGTCGACCCGATTGTGATTCTGCTCAGTCTGCCGTTGTCGATGCCGTTTGCGCTGCTGTCGCTGATCATCATGCGGGAGAACTTTTCGATTATCTACAGCTCTGTGGGGATTCTCGTGTTGTTTGGCATTGTGAAGAAGAACTCGATTTTGCAGTTGGACCATATTAAGGCGCTGCGCCGCGAGGGCCTGCCGCGGCTCGAGGCGATTCTGAAGGGTTGCGAGGACCGCCTGCGGCCGATTCTGATGACGACGGCGGCGCTGGTGGCCGGCATGCTGCCGCTGGCGCTCGGCCAGGGCGCGGGCGCGGGGACGCGGCGGACGGTGGCGATTGTCGTCATCGGCGGCCAGACGCTCTGCCTGCTGCTGACGCTGTTGATTACGCCCGTCTCCTACAGTCTGTTTGACGACCTGGCGAGCACGTCGTGGCTCCGCCGCTGGAGCCGGTGGTTGCCGTGGCGGAAGGCGGCCGGCCCGACAGCGGCGCTGCTGGCGTTGGCCGCCGTCCTGACGCCGCTCGCGCACGGGGCCGAGGAGCTGAACAAGCAGCGGGTAGGCGTGACCTTGGCGGCGCGGAAGCTGACGCTCAAGGAGGCCGTCGAAACCGCGCTGCAGAACAACATCGAGATTGAGATCGAGCGGACCAACATCGCCACCGCCCAGCAGCTGCTGAACGCGGCCAAGGGCGTCTTCGACCCCGTCTTCTCCTACACGCCCAGCTACGAGCGGCGGGACACCCCGGCCGCCTCCGTCCTGCAGGCCGCCACGGGCAAGCTCGAAGAGCGATTTATCAACAACAACGCCGGGGTGCGCACGCGGGCGCCCTGGCAGGGCATGAGCCTGGGCGTCCGTTTCTGAGCTGGGGGCTGCTGTTGACCTACACGCGGCCGGTGCTGCGGAAGCGGTTGATTGATCGCGAACGCGCGCAGATCAGGATTCGCAGCAAGCAGGTGGGAATCTCGGAGACCGACTTTGAGCTGCGCGTCATCGACGTGGTCGCCCGGGTCGAGCAGGCCTACTGGGACCTGGTGGCGGCCCGGCAGGCGGTGCAGGTGGCCGAGGACGGGGTGAAGCTGGGGCAGGAGCAGTTGGCGCGCACCGAACGGCAGATTGCGGCCGGCACGCTCGCGCCGGTCGAGATTTCGCTCGCGCGGTCCGAGTTTGAACGGCGCCGGGACTCGTTCTATGCAACACAGGACATTCTGACCGCCGCCGAAAACAACCTGAAACTGCTGATGGCCAACGGACGGGCGAACGCCGTTTGGAACGAAGAGCTCGTGCCGGCCGATGCGGAGACCACCGGCAAGCCGGAGGCTGAGGAGCTGGGCGCGGTCGTCCAGACCGCCCTGGCCAAGCGGCCCGAACTGCGGCTGTTGAGCCAGCGGCGGACGGTGAATGAGATCGAAAAAGAGCTGAACCGGGACCAGCTGAAGCCGCAGGTGAACCTGGTGGCGGGCTACGCCAACAGCGGGTTGGCGGGGACGCTGAGCACGGCGCCCAATCCGTTTGAAGGCCAGAGCGCGGGCATCTACAGCCGGCTGAACCAACTGAGCGGCCTGGCGGGTCTGGCGCCGGTGCTGCCGCCGGTGCAGGGTTCGCTGCCGCCGTTTTTGCTGGGCGGGTACGGGTCGGCGCTGTCGAACGTGTTCACGGGCCGGTTTCCGACCGTGCAGGTAGGCATGCAGTTTGAACTCAATCTGCGCAACCGGACCGCGGAGGCGGCGCTGGCGCAAACGGCGATTGCCGAAAAACGGCTGGGCCTCGAACGGACGCGCCTTGAACAGGCCATCGACGCGCAGGTGCGGAACGCGCTGCAAGGGCTGGTGGCATCCCGTGAGCGGATTGCGGCGGCCGAAGCGTCGGCCAAGGCGGCCGAGGAGAAGTTGAACAGCGAAGTCCGGCTCTTTCAGACGGGCGAATCGACCAACTTTTTTGTCCTGCAGCGGCAGAACGAGCTGCTCGAATCGCGTCGCCGGGCCGTGGTGGCACATTTGGAGTACAACAAGTCGGCGGCGCGCCTTGAACAGGCGCGCGGTCGGACACTCGAAACCAAGGAGATCCGCCTGCGTTAGGCGGCCTGTGGAAAACCTGAGGACAGCCGGCTTTTGCGCCGCGCGCTGGAGTCGGCTACTTTCGTTTTATGGCTGCCAATGATCTTGTCCTTCAGAAAGGCCTACCGGCCAATCTGGAGATTGAACGCTACCTGCTGGGCGCGATCCTCGTCGACCCCTCGGCGTTTCTCAACGTCGCCAGCCTGATTCAGCCCACCGACTTTTCCGTACAGTCCCATCAGCTGATCTTCACGCGGATGATTGAGCTGTCGGAGGCCAACAGCCACATCGACCGCGTCACGCTGGCCAATGAGCTCATGCGCCACGGGGAGCTGGAAACCGTGGGCGGGCTGAGCTATCTCGTCTCGCTCGACGACGGGATGCCCAAGCTGTACGATCTCGAACGCTACGCGATGATCGTGCGCGAGCATTCGCTGCGGCGGCGGCTGATTCTGACCAGCCAGGCCCTGATTGACCGGGCCGTCGGCGGGCAGGAGAGCGCCGATGAGATTCTGGCCAGCGCCGAGACCGATCTGCTGCAGTTAGGCGAATCCCACGTCGCCAATAAACTGCTGCACGCCCGCGACATTCTGAGCAAGGCCGAAGGCGGCGTCAACGCGTTTCTCGATCCGACCAAGCGCATCCGCGGCACGGCCACCGGCTTCTTAAAGTTGGACGAGATGACCGGCGGCTTCCGCCCCGGCGAGCTGATCATTCTGGCGGCGCGGCCGGCGATGGGCAAAACCGCGCTGGCCCTGAACGTGGCCCAGCACGTTGCCATGAACCCCACCAATCCGCGGGCCGTGGCCGTGTTTTCGCTCGAAATGTCGAGCGAATCGCTGCTGCAGCGCATGGTGTGCGCGCAAGCCCGGGTTTCGCAGACCAAGTTCCGGGAGGGGTTCCTTGACAACGACGAACGCCGCCGGTTGCAGAAGGGTCTTGTCGATATCGTCAAGGCGCCGATCTTTATCAACGACAGCTCGACGATCGGCCTGATGGAGATCCACGCTGAACTGCGGCGGTTGAAGTCGCAGGCTGATCTTGGCTTGGTGGTGGTCGACTATCTGCAGCTGATGACGAGCAAGGGGCGCGTTGAGAACCGCAACCAGGAGGTCAGCGCGTTGTCGCGCGGCCTGAAGCTGCTGTCAAAAGAGTTGGAGTGCCCGTTCCTCGTGCTTTCGCAGCTAAGCCGTGCGAGCGAGACGCGCCCCGGGGATCACCGGCCGGTGCTGAGCGACCTGCGCGAATCCGGGTCCATCGAACAGGACGCCGACATGGTGGCCTTCGTCTTCCGCGAAGAGTACTACAAGCGCTTTGACGCCTCGCTGCACGGACTGGCCGAGCTGATTCTCGCTAAGCAGCGCAACGGCCCCACCGGCATCGTCAAGCTGAGCTTCATGCACGAATTCACCCGGTTTGAGAACCGCCTGGACGATATTCCGGGCGAGGACGGTCCGCCGAATTAGGTTTCGCAGAGCCGTTTGGTGACGGCGTGGCGGTGGCGGAACATGAGGGTCAACTGGAGTTTGGCGGCCCAGCCGAACAGCACATCGGCCAGCGGACCGCCCTTGAGCCGGAATTCGATCCGGTCGGCCAGTAGGGAGCCCGTTCCCTGCGGGAGGAACTCGTGGCGGTGTTTCCAGTAGGCGAAGGGGCCACTCTCCTGCTCATCAACGAACAGGCGATTTTTCTCGTAATCGGTGTGGACGGCGACCCAGGTGACGGGGAAGGGGCCCAGAAACGCGCGGAAGACCACGCGCGCTCCGGTTTCGAGGCCCCCGTGGCGGCTGACGAGCTGGACCTTCTGCCAGGGCGGCGTCAGCAGGGTGAAGATGTCGGCGCGCTCGTGGAAGGCGAAAACTTTCTCCGCCGGGGCGTTAATTTGCGTGATCATTTCGAAACGCATTGTAAACTGGGGAATTCGTTATGTTGCTGCAAATGAAGGGCGTCGAGAAACGCTTCGGAGGGGTGACGGCACTCCGGCAGGGGGATCTCGAAATCCGGGCGGGAGAGGTCCATCTGGTGATGGGCGAGAACGGCGCCGGTAAGTCTACGATGATGAAAATCATCGCCGGGATGCAGAAGCGCGATGGCGGCGCGATGATCTGGCAGGGCCAGACCGTCGATTTCGAAAACCCGAAGCAGGCAGCGCAGATGGGTATCGCGATGGTCCATCAGGAGTCGCTGCTGGCGCCGCATCTGAGTGTGGCGGAAAACATTTTTCTGGGGCGGGAGATTCCCGGGCCGCTCGGGACGGTGAACCGCCGCAAGATGCTGGCCGAGGCGACGCGGTTGATCGCCCAGTATGGCTTTCGCCTGCAGGCTGACTGGATGGTGGGGCGGTTGAGCCCGGCGGGCAAGCAGCTGGTGGAGATCTGCCGGGCGATTCAGAACGGGACCTCGCTGCTGATCTTCGATGAGCCGACCTCGTCGCTGTCGGAAGCCGAAACGCACGAGGTCTTCCGCATCGTCCGGGAACTGCGCGAGCGCGGGACGGGGGTGATCTACATTACCCACCGCATGGAGGAGTTGCGCAGCGTAGGGGACCGCGTGACGATTTTGCGGGACGGCGCCACCGTACACACCGAGGAGCTGGCCACGCTCACCCGGGACCGGATGATCCAATGTATGGTCGGCCGGGCGGTGAATGCAATTTACAGCCGCGAACCGGTGCCGCCGGGTGAACGGTTATTGACCGTGACCGGGGTTTCGACGCCCTCTCTGCTTCGCCACGTCAGTCTGACGCTGCGCGCCGGCGAGATTGTCGGGCTCGGCGGACTGATGGGTGCCGGGCGCACGGAGCTGTGCCGGGCGATTTTTGGCCTGGACGCGGTAAGCAGCGGCACGGTGGAGGTGGACGGCCGCCCGCTGGCGCTCCGCAACCCCCGCCAAGCCGTCGCCGCTGGAATTGCGCTGATTCCGGAGGATAGGCAGCGGACGGGCCTGGCCCGCGAACTGCCCATTGGCTGGAACGTCACGATGGCCAACCTGGAGGCGGTGAGCCCCGGCGGGGTAATCCGGCACCCGGAAGAGGAGCGGGTGACACGGGAGGCGATCGACCGCCTCCGCATCCGCTGCGAAAATGGCCGGCAGCGCGCCGGTCGGCTGAGCGGGGGCAACCAGCAGAAGGTGGTGATTTCGAAGTGGGTGAACCGCGGGGCGCGGGTGTTTTTGTTCGACGAACCAACGCGGGGCATCGACGTGGGAGCGAAAGTTGAGGTTTTTGCCGTGATGGACGAGCTGGCGCGCCAAGGCGCCGCGATCCTGATGGTGAGTTCCGAACTGCCGGAACTGTTGCAGGTGGCCGACCGGATTCTGGTGATGAGTCAGGGCCATCTGGTGGGCGAACTCCCGCGCGGCTGTTCGCAGGAAGACATTATGCGGCTGGCCACGGCGCCGCCGGAGTCGGGAGATCTGTTGCAATGATTAAGCGTTTGCTGCCTTTTCTGGCGTTGCTCACCCTGTTTGTGGCGTTGAGCATTGCCAGCCCCTCGTTTCTGACCTCGCAGAATCTGTCGAGCGTGGTCCGGCAAACGGCGGTTTTCAATACGCTCGCGCTGGGGATGACCCTGATTATCATCTCGGGCGGTATCGATCTTTCGGTCGGCTCGATCGTAGCCTTGGGCGGACTCGGGGGCACGATGGCCATGGCCAAGGGTGTTCCGATCCCGATCGGGGTGCTGCTGGGCATCGCCACCGGCCTGCTGTGCGGCTTGCTGAACGGGATTTTGATTACGCAGCTGCGGATTATTCCCTTCATTGTGACGCTCGGCATGATGGGGGTCCTGCGGGGGCTCGCGCTGATCATCTCGGACGGCATGCCCGTCCACGACGTGCCCAAAGGCTTCCAGTTTTTGGGGGAGGGAACGGTATTGGGCTTTCCCTTCGTGCTGGTGGTGCTGATTGCCTGCGCCATTCTGGTGCACTTCATTCTCGAACACACCCGGCTGGGCCGCTATGTATTTGCGATTGGCAGCAATGCCGAGGCGGCCGTGTACGCAGGCATTCCGGTGAACTTCCATACGGTGGCCATCTACGCGCTGTGCGGTGGTTTGGCGGGTCTGGCCGGACTGATTGAAGCCAGCCGGCTGTCGACCGGGCAGCCCACTGCGGGGCAGGGCTATGAGCTGCAGGCGATTGCCGCCGTCGTCATCGGCGGAGGTTCGCTGCGGGGCGGCGAGGGTACGGTAATTGGCACGCTGGTCGGCGGCTTCATCATGGGTTTGCTCGCTAATGGCAGCGACCTGCTCGGCATCAACCCGTATGTGCAGCAGGCGTTGATTGGGGCGATGATTATTGTTTTTGTGGCGGTCGATGAGTTCCGCAAGCGCCGGGTGGCCTCCTAGCGTCTTAGGCTACCTCATCGAGACTCTTGAGCTTGGCGCTCAGCGTGGTTCGTTTTAGCCGCAGCATATCTGCCGCCTGTTTTTTGTTGCCGTTGCTCCGGCGCAGCGCCTGTTCAATCAACGTGCGCTCCAGGCGCTGGATGGTGGCGGCGAAGTCCAGCCCCTGCTCGGGTAGGTTGGTCATGGTCTGCGCCGGCGGCGCCGGCGGAGTGGCAGTGGAACGGGCAGGCAGGTTGAAGTCGCCCAGATGGAGCATCGGGCGATCGCCGCTTAACGCAATGGCCCGCTCGACCGTATTCTCCAACTGACGCACATTACCGGGCCAAGGATACTCCTGTAACCGTTCGAGCGCATCGGCGGCCACCCGCTTCCGCGGCAGATCCTCGGCCCGGCAGACCTTTTCTACGAAGTGATCGAGCAACATGGGGATGTCCTCGGCGCGCTCCCGCAACGGCGGCAGTTGCAGCGGCACCACATTGAGCCGGTAGTAAAGATCCTCCCGGAACCGGCCCCGGTCAATCCGCTCCTCCAGATTGGCGTTGGTCGCCGACACGACCCGCACATCGAGCTTCACCATTTCGCTCGAACCCAACCGCTGACACTCCCGCTCCTGCAGCACCCGCAACAGCTTAGCCTGGGTTTCAACCGGCATATCCCCAATTTCGTCCAGGAAGATCGTCCCCTTGTCCGCTTCCTCAAAGCGGCCCTTTCTGGCCTGGAACGCCCCCGTGTACGCCCCCTTGACGTGCCCGAACAGTTCGGCTTCGAGCAGCGCCTCCGGCAGTGCCGTGCAGTTGACCGATACCATCGCCTCCCGCGCCCGCAGGCTCGCGGCGTGAATCGCCTTGGCCACCACCTCTTTGCCCGTCCCGGTCTCGCCGGAGATCAGCACCGTGCTCCGGCGCGGACCGAGCAGCCGAATCGTTTCCAAGACCGGCCGCATTGCCGGGCTATTCCCGATCAGAAGACGGCGCCAGGGCTCGGGCGCCCGGGGGGCCGGCGCGGGCATCCGAGCCACGGAGGCCAACGCCGCCTCCCGCGTGTCCACGTAGTCCATGGCCCCGGATCGCAGCAGACCCACCGCCTCCCGCACATGACGGCCCATAAAGACCACCTGCAGCGCTGGCCGCAGCCGCAATGCCGCCGCCAGCCACTCTTCCGGACTCATTCCGGCGAGCGGTAACTCCACAATCGCCACGGCAAACCCGTGTTGCTGCAAAAGCTGCAACCCCTGCCAGCCACTCGAACCGCTCTCCCACCCCGCCGGCGCGGGGGGAGATCCCTCAAGATGAACGTACAGACTCCGCATCGATGCTACGGAATCTATCGGCCTCCACCACGTCGTTCAGAAGATCAGATTGTCCCGAGTGGTAAGATAACGAAGAGGCTATGCTCCCTGCTGGGCCCTGTTTCCCGTGTCAAACCCGTCCCGTTACCGGTCCACGGTCGGCTAAGCAGGACGGGGAAGAGGTAGGCTAATGGTACAACCACGGCGTCTGCTCTCCGGCGCGCTCCTCCTATTCTCCGCGCTGGCCCCCGCCAGCCAGACCGACCCCAAGCGCGCCCAGAAAGCCTACGAACTCGGCCTCGCCGCCGCCGCCCAGAATCGCCCGGCCGAAGCTCTCGAGTCCCTCACCACCGCTATCCTCTACGCCCCCGACTTCGCCAACGCCTACCGGGAGCGCGGCAAGGTGTTCGTCCAGCGCAACGAACCGGCGCGCGCCGCCGCGGACCTGGAACAGGCGCTCCGCCTGCAACCCGCCGATGCAGACGCCCTGCAGGCGCTCGGTCTTCTCCACCTGCACCGCGGCCGATGGGAACCGGCCATCACCCGGCTGACCCAGGCCCTTGAGGCCGGCGCCGCCAACACCAAAACCTACAACGCCCGCGCTCAGGCTCACCTCCGGCAGAAGCAGTATGCCGAAGCCATCACCGACCTCACCGCGGCCATCCGCCTCCGCCTCGACGACCCGCAACCCTACTTCGAACGCGGCGGGGCCGCCATCGCTCTGCAGCGCTGGCGGGACGCCATCGACGATTTCAACCGCTGCATTGACTTCCGACCTGAGTGGGCCGAAGCCTACCTCGAACGCGGCTTTGCCCATGGTCAAATGGGCCTCTTCCCCAGTGCGGTCGCCGATCTTACCCGCGCTCTGGAGCTATCGCCCCGCCTGGTGCGGGCCCTCTTCCTGCGCGGGGAAGCGCGCAAGCGACTGAACCAGTGGCAGGAGTCGGTTGACGATCTCACCGCCGCCATCCAACTCACCCCGGACGACGCCAACCTTTATATGGCCCGTTCCGGCGCCCTCGTCCAGCTGGGAAAGATCGAAGCCTCCCTCGCCGATCGCTCTGAAGCAATTCGCCTGCAGCCGGATAATCCGCGCGCCTACATCGCCCGGGGAGGGTCCTACCATCTGCTCGACCGCCACGAGGAGGGCTTCGCCGATCGCACCAAGGCCATCGAACTCGCGCCCCGGCTCGCCGAAGGCTGGCTGGCGCGCGGCAGCGCCCATTTTCTAACCGGCGCCTTTGAAAAAGCAGAGTCCGACCTGCAGGAAGCTCTCCGTTTGGAACCGGATAGCGAAGAGATTCGCGCCGTCCTCGACCGGACCCTCGAACGTATCAACGCCCAAAATACGCTGCCACCCCCACCGGAGCCGGCCCCCGCCCCGGCACCGGCAAACGAACCGGCACCCCAACCGGTAGTCGCCACGGCGGCCACCCCGATGCCCGCTCCGTCGATCCGGCCCAGCGCCCCCCCGACCAAGCCGACGCCTCTTCCGGCGAAGCCCACCGCCGATAGCGCCCACCAACGCGCCCGCTCCCTCTCCCAAGCTAGTCAGTTCCCCGAGGCGCTCGCCGAGTTCGACCAGGCCATCAGCCTCCGCGCCAACTTCCCCATGGCCTTCAACGGCCGCGGTTATGCCTGGATGCGGCTCGGCCAGTACCAGAAAGCGATCGCCGATTTCACCGAAGCCATCCGGCTGAACCCGAAATACGCCAACGCCTACCAGAATCGCGGCGCCTCCTACCGCGCCCTCGGGCAGACGGCGCAGGCGGACGAGGACCTGGCCAAAGCCGTCGCGCTCTCGACGCGTTAGGTTGACTTCCACCTCCGCCGCTGCGGACAATAAATTCTTCAATTGTTTTCTGGGAACCGCCTGCCGCTCGGAGGCGTCTGCCGCTGGGGAGGCGTTCGCTCCATGGTCGTCCTCGCGCGAATCTCTCTTAAGGTTTATCCCCAAACTGCCGATTGGCTTCTGTATCGACGCTGATGAAACTTTTCTGCGCCTCCTATACCCGACGTCTGTTCCTGCAGGCCCTCACTGCCGCTTCAGCCCCTCTGCCCGCGGTTTCTGCCATGAAGCCCGTGCTCCGCCGCGACTACCGCGCTGATGCCGTCATCCTTCTTTTCTCGCTCCCCATCTACACCCGCGAGGGGGTCGGCGGGGGGTTCGCCGCCGCCCGCCTGCAGAATGAGCCCGGCCAGACAATTGAATCGCTTCAGTTCGCCGCCGGTTCTGACCCCGATCGCGCTCGGGGGCTCAATCGGCTCGGCTTCATTCAAGAGACCGTAAAGTCCGAAGGCGGCTCGCCCGCCGAAAGCGTTTACACGGGTTTCATGACCGCCTCGGACGAACAGAGTTTCGCCCAGGCCAAATCGGCCCTCGAAGCCGGAGCCGAGAAACTGCAATATCAGGCCATCGAGGGGCAAATTCAATCCGGCGCCGCCCGCTCCCGTTCGGTCCGCTTTGAAACTCCAGCCGAATGGAATTGGACCCGCTTTGAGGAACTCTATCCCTTCGCCGAGCAGATGATCCGCCAAGCCGCGCCCAAAGGCAAAGAGGTCGTTCTCTACGCCCGCAGCGCCTCGCGGTCGTTCCTTTCCGCCATCATGCAGACTATCCGCGACCCGGCCGAAAAGACCGAATGCACCTTTGTCTACGGCGGCGGCGAGCATAAGCTGGTTGCCGAAAAGCGCGGAGACGAGAAAGTGGCCAAGCGCCTTGCCGCCCGCGGCCTCACTCGCTTCCCGGAGCGCATCATTGCCGTCCACGGCCGCCTGCAGGAGATGCGCGGCTCGCGCGGCAGCAAGTTCCGCCTCTGGTTTGAAAAAGGTTCGGATAACCCGCTCCCGCTTCGCATCGAGTTCCAGCCCAAGGCCTTCCTCGCGCTCGCCTTCGAAGCCAAGTCGGTCTAACCCCGCCCGGCGGAAACGCTTAGAATCGCGCGTTTGTCCTCCGGCCCGCGGGCTCGCCCCGCAACCAGATGTAGAGCGGCGAGTGCGGCGCCGGAGCCGGCCAGGGCACCGCCATCCGCAGCTTTTGCCTTCCCTCCGCGCTACCGGGCAGCTCCGTCACCGCCACCCCTTCCCGCTCATTCCAGCCCACGCGGACGATCCGCTCGAGGCCATTGCCCGTAAGCTCTCCCCAGTACTGGCTCGGCCCCGCCGCATCGCCGCTCAGCGCAAACCCCAGCAGTTCTGGACGCCGGACCAGGGTCCCCACCTCCACCTGCGCTCCCCCCGACTCCACTTCCACCGTCACCCGGCACCCGTCAGCGCCCTCCGGACGCACCACCACAAACCACTCCTTCTCACTTAACCGGTCAGCACGCTCCAGCTTGGCGCACTGTGCCGCCCGGGGCGCCTCGGCCACCGGACCCGAAAGTTGTATCGCCAGGCTCACCGGCGTCCCGGCGTCCACCTCCGCCTCCCGCAATTCCACCGTTCCCACCTGAGGCGCCGCACGCTGCACACTCTTTACCGTTACCGCCGGCGGAAGCACCTGCACCGTGTTCGGCCAGCTGACCGGTAGGTTCCTGCCCCCAACCCACGCCTTCAGCTCCCAACTCGTCCCCGGCAGCGCCTGCGGATGGAGCCGTACCTCGACCTCCTGCCGCTCTCGCTCCCATCGCACCGTCCCGCCGCTAAACTCCCACCGCTCCACTTGATCCAGACGCTCCCCCGCCAAACGGATCCGCTTCGCCGAACCGTCCTGCCGGATCCGCCACGTCCCACCCGTCAACTGCGGCGCCGGGCCGTGCACCATCGCCGCAAACGCATGGGTCGCTCCGTCAGCACGCGTCAGCCACACCCGGTGCGCCCCTGGCCGCAGCCGGTCGGTGTCCACTTCGAGCTCCAACTCCTGCGCCGGACCCGGCAACGGCACAAACCGCGCCGGCACCCGCTCGGCCAGCGCATCACCCGCCGATTCCAACTCGACTTTGGTCACAAACTGCAGATCCGCCCCGTGCAGACGCAGACGCACCCGGCCCCGGCCGGCCTCAAGCGCATCCGCCGACGGCTCCGTAAACCGGATCGCCGCCAACTCCGGCAGCGCGTGCACCGTCACCGGCTCCGGCGCCTTCAACTCCTGCCAATCCCAGTCCCCCACCAGCGCATAGCGCCCCGGCGCCGGCGGCTTCGCCACTTGCAGCGTCCCGCCCTGCGCCGCCCCCAACACGGGCACCGCACTCCCCGTAGCATCTACCCAGCGCCACTGCCGTACCTGTCCCCACGCGGCGCCCGGATCCGGCAACTCGATCCGCGCCGGCAGACCCGCGCCCAGATGCAAAGCCCCGCGCAGCGCCAGCGCCGGTGTTTTCGACTCTGGCAGGCGCCGCGCCCACAGATAGGCAAAACGCACCCCGCTGCCAGACTCCCGCTTGGCGCAAAGCGCCGACTCCCGGCGCAGCGCGCTGCGGAACTCCGTCCGCGGAAACGCCACACTGCGGAGATTCAAAAACAGCGTCGCGCTCGTCGCCGCCACGGCCACCGTGTTGCCCAGAAACAGCCCGGCCACCGCCGCCGCCAGCCCGGCCGATTGCTGCCAGCGTACTCGCGGTTCCGGCGACAGCGGGTCGTAGGCCGCCAGGGCCGGGTTTACCGCGCGCAGCATGGTCAGCGTCTGCTGGTCGAGCGTGGCGTTGCGATCAAGACGCATGCCCCCGGCCCCGCTTGTGGCAAATCCACGCAGCGCCGCCTCCATCGCCTGGGCATCGGACGAGGGCCGGCTCATGGCCGCCAGCAACGTCTCCACCTGCGTGGTCCGCTCCCCGTACTCGGCCAGTTGCACCACCAGTTCCGGATCTTTTTTCACCATCTCGCGAACCCGCTCGGTGCGCAACCCCGCCGGCCCGTAGGCGAGCGCCACCACCGCGGCGTCGTAGCCGAGCGACCACCGCTGCCGGCCCAGCGCCGGCTTCCGCTCCATCACCTGAAGCTCCTGGCCCTCTTTCGGCGCCACCAGCAGCACAACTTCAGCCTTGTCCAGATCCTCTCCCGGCACGGGATCGCCGGGCACATAGACCACCGTATCCCCTTTGCGCAGCGCGTTCACGTTCTCTATGGGCAGGGCGCCCGTCTGTCCCGGCCGCTCTACGCGCAGCCGAAAATGCGCCACGGCCGAGCCGCCCGGACAGACCGGTTCGGCCGTGGCGTACACACAGGAGAACGTTATCAGGAGAAGAACGATTTCACGCACACTCTCCTAGCAGACGCGGCAGCGCAGGAAAAGGTTTTACTGTACTGCCGGTTTCTTGACGAAGGCAACGGTGCGTTCGAGCGCGTCCAGAGTGGCGTCAAGCAGCGGCTCGTCCCGGCCGACGTGGCCCTGCGGTCCCATGACGAAGTCGTGATAGCCGTTTTCGTAGATCAGCATCTTGACGGGCCTCCCCATGGCGACGGCCAGGTCGTGAAACGGTTCGTCCACCGCGATCAGATTGTCCTTGGTTCCCACGAGCAGCAGCACGGGGCACTGCAGCGCGGCCAGGTTCTTCCGGGCGATGGCTTCGTCAACCGGAACGGTTTTGGCGTCCCGCGTCCACCCCTGTACCCCGAGAAACTCGATGACGGCCGGCGCCCCAAGCACGGCGGCGTGCAGCTTGGTGCGTCCCGCCAGATGCGCCACCAGGTTGCCGCCGAGGCTGACGCCGTAGGCCGAGATCCGCGCCGGGTCGATATAGCTTTGCTGCCGTAACCATTCGACCACGGCAACGCCATCGTCGACATAGGTTGGGCTCTTGGCCTCGGCCACGCTGGCCATCATGGGGGTGGGATGGCGGTAATCGGCCACCACGACCACGTAGCCTTCCTGCAGGAACCGCTCCCACACCGGCCCGCCGGTGTCGCCCCGCACCCAGGTAACCAACTTCTCCATGCCCCGCCCGCCCGGCGCACCGTGGAAATGGACCAACACGGGGAACGGCCCGGGGCCCTTCGGCTTGCGGAGCGCCGCGGCAACATAAACACCGTCTTTGGACTTGATGTAGACCTGCTCGACCGGCGCATCAGCCAGGCTCACGGCGTGAACGTAGCGGTCATGTGGCAGCACTTTGCCCCCGGGCAGCCGCTCTTTTTCGGCGAGCAGGGGCAGGGCAAGGAAAATCCAGGCACAGGTTCTCATGCTACGTTACGATAGCAGCCAATGGCCCCCGCCCCCCAACCGGCCTTGCTCCTTGGCTCCACCGGCCTCATCGGCCGCGCCCTCCGCGACCTCCTCCTCGCCCAATCCACCTGCCTCCCCCTCACCGCCCTCGTGCGCCGCCCTTCCGGCCTCACCCATCCCCACCTCGTTGAAATCGTCTCCAACTTCGAAGACATCGACGCCCTCTCGCCCCCCACCACCCTCTTCTGCTCCCTCGGAACCACCCTCAAAGCCGCCGGCTCGCCCGAAGCCTTCCGCCGCATCGACTACGAAATCCCCCTCCGCATCGCCCAATGGGCCCGCCGCCACGGCGCCCAACACCTCCTCCTCGTCTCCTCCATCGGCGCCGATCCCCAATCCTCTAACCTCTACCTCCGCGTCAAAGGCGAACTCGAACGCGACCTCGCCGCGCTCAACTTTCCCTCCCTCGATATCTTCCAGCCCAGCGTCCTCCTCGGCCCCCGCCCCGAACTCCGCCCCGCCGAATGGATCAGCCAGCGCGTCCTTCAAGCCCTCCCCTGCCTCCTCCCCGGCCCCCTCCGCCCCTACCGCGCCATTCCCGCCTCCACCGTCGCCGCCGCCATGGCCGCCGCTGCCAACGCCCCCCTACCGGGCCTCCGCCGCCACCGCTACGACGAAATCCTCAACTTAGCAGCACGCGCCAGGTAACCACCACCAGCGCATGGCACACCATCGCCGCCCGGATGCTCCCTGCCTCCAAAAACGCCCGCCCATACACCCAGTGCGCCAGCGCGGCCAGCAACGCAAACCGCCAGTTCGGAAACTGCCGGAACGGCAAATGCGCCGCCCCACACAACAGCGCCACCACCACCTGCGCCCCCCGCAAGCTCCCCATCCACTCCGCAAACCACGGCAGCAGCATCCCCCGAAATAAAAAATTCTCCCGCAGCGCCACAAAGATAAAAATCCCGAAAAACGTCCCCACCGCATTCAGCAGCAGCTTCTCCACCACCCACGGACCCTGCCGCAACCCCGTAAACCCGATCGCCCAACCCACCGCCGCCCCCACCGGCAAAAACAGCACGTACCACCGCAGCCCAATCCCCACCTCCCGCCAGCTCGGCACAAACCCGAAACCTACCCCCGTTTGCCCCCGTACCTCCAGCACCGCCCAGATCATAATCCGCGCCCATGCCAACTCCCCCAGAATCGCCAGCGGCAGCTTCGCGAGAGGCACCGGATACAGGTGCTCGCTCAGCTTGCCCAGCGTAATCGCCCCGTACAGCAGCGCATACAAAGCATCGGTCCACCGGCTCGCCGGCAGCGCGATATACCAGTACGCCATCACCCCGCCCACTGCCAGCACCAGCGGATGCGCCCCCACCAGCAACGCCGGCGCCCCCACGCTTACCACGACCACCCACGGCCGCCACCACCGCCGCGCCGCTTCGTTGCCCATCGAAAGAAACATCGCCGCTTCCAAAAGCAGCGCCACCAACGCCGGCGCCGCCTCCATCCAAGCGATACTGTGCGTAGAGAGGTAGATTCCGCCGCCAGCCCCCAGCACCGGCAGCAACACCGCCATGCTCGCCCAATACGCCCTCATCCCCACCCTCATCTGCACCCTTTTAGTATCGCCAATCCACGGCGCCCAACCTCCCCGCGACCTTGCCAAGCGCATCGCCGAGCGCGAATCCGCCTCGGAAGCCGTCCGCGCCCAATACCTCTATAAACAGCAGCTCCTTATCGAAGAGTTCGACCAGCGCAACGCGCGCGTCGGGTACTACTCCGAAGAACGCGAAATCATCTTCTCCCCCACCGGCGAACGCAGCGAAAAGCTCACCAAACCCGCCACCAACCGTCTCGTCCGCCTCCAGCTCACCCCGGAAGACTTTCGCGACATCCAGGAAATCCAGCCCCTCCTCCTCACCAAAGACCGCCTCTGGCTATACCAAACCCAGCCCCGCGGCGAAGAGACCATCGACGGCGTCCCCTGCTGGGTCCTCGCCGTCCAACCCCGCCAGATTCTCGACGGCCAGCGCCTGTTTGAAGGACTCCTCTGGGCCGCCCAGTCTGATTTCTCCGTCGTCCGCTCGGAAGGCCGCGCCGTCCCCCAAATCATCACGAAAAAAGAAGAGAATCTTTTCCCCCGTTTCACCACCATCCGGCATCGAATGAATCACGGCGACTGGTTTCCGCAAGCCACCTTTGCCGATGACACCCTGCCCTTTCGCTCCGGCCCCCTCAGGTTGCGTATGAAGGTAACGTTTTCCAACTACCAGCGTTTCGGCGCCGATACCAATATCGGGTTTGAGGCCCCTCAACCTTGAGCGTCGAACCCGGCTTGTGCGCAAAGTGCCAGCACAGCCGCCGGATCGAAACCGCCCGCGGTAGCCGGTTTTTCCTTTGTGAGGTCGCTCTCACTAACGGCAGCTTCCCGAAATACCCCCCGCTGCCCGTCCTGCGCTGCCCCGCCTATAGCCCCGCGCTCACTCCCTGACGCCACCCCCTGCGTTTCTGATACAGTGGCGCGGATCGCCCTATGCGCACTGCTATTTTCTTAATCCTGCCCGCCCTCCTCTCCGCTCAACAAGCCGCCCAGCAGGAGTGGCGTTCCTGGGCCGGCGGCAACGACGGCAACCGCTACTCCCCCCTCACCCAAATCAACCGCGCCAACGTCAAGCAGCTCAAGGTAGCCTGGGAGTTCCGATCCGGCGACGCCGACCCCCGCGGCCGTACCGCCATCCAGTGCACCCCCATCATGGTCAACGGCGTCCTCTACGCCACCACCCCCACCCTCGACGCCGTCGCCCTCGACGCCGCCACCGGCAAACTCCTCTGGCGCTTCTCCCCGCCCGCCTCCCGCTTCCGCGGCGTCAGCCGCGGCGTCATGTTCTGGCAGGATAAATCCGAAGCCCGCGTCTTTTACGCCGCCGGCACCCAGCTCCTCGCCATCGACGCCAAAACCGGCAAAGCCATCCCCTCCTTCGGGGATAACGGCGCCGTCAACCTAGCCAAAGATCTCGACCGCGATCCCCCCGGCGCCATGAACGGCTCCTCCTCGCCCGGCGTCATCTATAAAGACCTCATCATCATGGGCTCAAGCGTCGGCGAAGGCCCCCGCATGGCCGCCCCCGGCCACATCCGCGCCTACGACGTCCGCACCGGCCAGCGCCGCTGGATCTTCCACACCATCCCCCACCCCGGCGAGTTCGGCTACGAATCCTGGCCCAAGGACGCCTGGAAAACCTCCGGCGGCACCAACGCCTGGGGCGGCATCAGCGTCGACGACAAGAAAGGCGTCGTCTTCGTCTCCCTCGGCTCCCCCTCCTACGACTACTACGGCGCCGACCGCATCGGCGACAACCTCTTCGGCAACTCCATCGTCGCCCTCGACGCCACCACCGGCAAACGCCTCTGGCACTACCAGACCGTCCACCACGACATCTGGGACTACGACCTTCCCGTCAACGCCAACCTCTTCACCTGGAAAGGCAAGCCCGCCCTCGCCCAGATCACCAAACAAGGCTACGTCTTCGTTCTCGACCGCAACACCGGCAAACCCCTCCTCCCCGTCGAAGAACGCGCCTTCCCCGCCTCTGAAATCCCCGGCGAAGTCGCCTCCCGCACCCAACCCGTCCCCCTCAAGCCCCCGCCCTTCTCCCCCCAGCGCTACGAACCCAGCGACGTCACCCCGGAGACCAATTCCAAGTTCACCGAAATGTCCAAAAACTGGATCAACGAAGGCATCTACATCCCCCCCGGCAAACGCGGCACCGCCGTCGTCCCCGGCACCGTCGGCGGCGGACTCTGGGGCGGCGCCGCCGTCGATCCCGCCAAAGGCATCCTCTACGTCAACTCGCAGAATCTACCCACCATCATGCAGATCGTCGACGCCCCGCCCGGCAGCCCCTACCCCTACCAACTCGGCGGCATCCGCAAACTCCGCGATGAAAAAGGCAACCCCGGCATCAAGCCCCCCTGGGGCCAGCTCACCGCCATCGACCTCAATAAAGGCGTCTTCCTCTGGCAAAAGGTGCTCGGCAAAAACAGCACCACCGAAAAAGAGGTAGGCACGGAAAACTTCGGCGGCCCCGTCCTGACCGCCGGCGGCCTCGTCTTCATCGGCGCCACCAAAGACGAAATGTTCCGCGCCTTCGACGCCGCCACCGGCGCTATCCTATGGGAAGCCAAGCTCCCCGCCGGCGGCTACGCCACCCCGGCCACCTACTCCGTCAACGGCAAACAGTACGTCGTCATCGCCTGCGGCGGAGGAGCCCGCCTCGATACGAAATCCGGAGACTCCTACGTTGCGTTTGCTCTGCCTTAGCCTCCTCGGCGCGCTCCTGCTCCTCGCCCAGGACCAGCCGATACCCTACAGCCACAAAACCCATCTCAAAATGGGCCTTAAATGCAACGAGTGCCACACCATGCCCGGCAAAGGGGAAGCCGCCACCTTCCCCGCCGAATCGAAGTGCATGACCTGCCACACGGCCATTAAGAAGGAAAGCAAACACATCCAGCTCCTCGCCGAATACGCCGCCAGGAAAGAGCCCGTCCCCTGGGTTCGCGTCTATAAGTTACCCGGCTTCGTCTGGTTCTCCCACAAAGTCCACACCGCCGTCGTCGACTGCGCCCAATGCCACGGCAATGTCGCCGAAAGCGAAGTCATCAAGAAGGAAAAACCCATCACCATGAACGCCTGCATGGCCTGCCACGACGAACACAAAGCCCCCAACGAATGTAACTTCTGCCACAATCCGGCCTAAGTAATCCGGTACCGCTCCACCACCTCCTCGTCCACATCCACCCCCAAACCCGGCCCCTCCGGCACCCGCAGATACCCCGCCTCGAGCCCTATCGGGTTCTTCACCAGCGCCCGGCTCAACGGCCCCTGCGACGTGTTGAACTCCACAAACTCCGCCCGCCGCGCAAACGCCGTCAGGTGCAGCGACGCCGCCGTCAACAGGTCCGACGACCACGAATGCGGCACCACCAGCCGGTTAGCTCGCTCGGCCATGTGCACAATCTTCCGCCCCACCGTAAACCCGCCGCACCGCGTCAAATCCGGCTGCAGAATATCCACGCCCCCGCGCTCAATCAACTGCTGAAAGCCCCAGTCGGTCGCCTCCTGCTCACCGCACGCAATCGGCACCCGCACCGCTTCGGCCACCTGCCGGTACCCGTCGTAGTTCTCCGGATGCAGCAACTCCTCCACGAAATACGGCCGGTAAGGCGCCAGCGAATCCACCAGCCGGATCGCCTCCTTCGGCGTGCGCTCCACAAACCACCCCGTATCCACCAGCAAATCACGCTCCGGCCCCAGCGCCTCCCGCGCCGCCTCCACCAGCGCCACGTCCCGCCGCTCGTTCTGCCCAAATCCGCCCCACCCGAACTTCACCGCCGTAAACCCCTGCGCCGTATAGTGCTCCACCGCCTCCGTCATCGCCTCCGGCTTCCCGCGGAACAGTGTCGAAGCGTACGCCCGCACCCGCTCCCGCCACTTCCCGCCCAGCAGAATATGCACCGGCTGCCCGTACGCCTTGCCGCAAATGTCCCACAAGGCAATGTCCAGCGCCGAAATCGCCTGCAGCGCTACGCCCCGCCGGCCATAATAGATGCTGCCCCGGTACATCCGGTACCACAGCCGCTCCACCTCCAGCGGATTCTCCCCCACCAGCAGCGTCGCCAGCCCGTCGAAACACTCCATCCCCGGCTCCAAACTCCACTTCGGAGCATCCACGCACGCCTTCGCCACCGGCGCGCACGTCTCCACATCGCTCCACCCCGTCAGTCCCGTATCGGTCGTCACCTTCACGAGACCCATGTAAGTCGGCCCCTCCGGCTCCGCCGCCGAATCGGAGTTGTTGTACAACCCCGGCGACTTCAACACAATCAACTCCACGCTCGCTATCTTCACCGCACCACCTCCTGCGCAATCACGAATAACGTCTGCCCCTTCACCGGCCGGGCGCTCCGGTGCGTCATCAACAAATAACCCGCCCGGTCCGCCCGAATCTCCCGCGGCGCCTCCGCCTGATCCGCGAAATCATGCAGCCGCCCCAGCAACTCCCCCGCCTCCACCGCCGCGCCCAGCTCCGCCAGCGGCTCCCACACCCCGTCCCGCGGACAAGGCACGTAAGCCGCCAACTCCGCCGCCGCCACCAACCGCGGAGCCGCCGCCCCCGCCGGCCGAATCGCCCGCACCGGACCCTCCACCAGCCCGTAATGCCGCAACACGTTCCAAACCCCCTCGTAGGCATGCCGTATCCCCACCGGGTCCGCCGTCTCGCCCGCCCCGAACTCCCCGCCAATCGCAATCTTACCTAGCGCCTCCGCCTCGTCCGTCAACAACCCGGAAGCCATCGCCGACGAGTAGATAAACAGAAACGGAGGATCAAACAGCCGCGCCACCGTCTCAATCTCCGCCGCCTGCGCCGCGTCCGGAATCGGATGAAACGACGTACACAGTGGAAACGCGCCCTCACGCCCACCCGAATGGAGATCAATCACCACTCGCCCCAGCGGAAACACCCGCGTCGTCACAAAATGCGCAATCCGCGCCGACAGCGTGCCCCGCGCATTACCCGGAAACGCCCGGTTCATGTTCACCCCGTCCACCGGCGAAATCCGCGTATTCGCCACGCAGGCGCTCTCCGATAACTGCGGCATCAGAACCACCCGCCCCGCCATCCGCGCCGGATCCAGATCCCGGCACAACCGCTTCACCGCAATCTGCCCCTCGTACTCGTTCCCGTGCGTCCCCCCAAACACCAGCACCCCGTTTGCATTCCTCCCCAGCGCCCCGTTCACCACCGTCAACGGCACCAGCGAGTAGCCCCACGTCCCGTCCAAAGGAAACGCCACCTGATAGTGCGTCACCCCCGGACGATCAAAATCCACTGCCTGCGGCTCCACAATCATAGCCATAGCCTACGGACCCGCACCGCCGGGGTCAACTGCCCCGCGTATTTCGTCCAGCATCCCGAACGCTTCGGCCCCCGCAATTGCCCTCCGCCCGCTAGCCGTTCAGAATGCTGGAAGGAGAGATTATGTCCGCCAACGCTACCGCGGTCGAACGGGCCCTCGCCATCCTCGAGTATCTTGACGGTTCCCGCCGCGGCCTGAACATCTCGGAGATCAGCCGCAAGCTGAGCATCCCCAAAAGTTCGGCTCACGTCATCATCATCACTCTCGAGCGCCTCGGCTACGTGCAAAAGCGCACCGACTCCCTCTTTTACACCCTCGGCCTCAAAGCCTACGGCCTCGGCCAGGGCATGGTGCGCGGCCTGTCCATCTCCGAACTCGCCCTGCCCCATCTCCGCGCCCTCGCCGACCAGCTCCGCCTCCCCGTCCACCTCGCCGTGCCCGATGGCGACCAGGGCGTCTACATCCAAAAAGCCGACGCCCCCGGCCTCATCAAGTTCGACACCTACGTCGGCCGCCGCATGGACCTCCACTGCACCGGCGTCGGCAAAATCCTCCTCGCCTGGGGCCCGCCCGATATCCTCGAACGCCTCCTCGCCAAGCCCACCTACATCCGCTACACCAAGAACACCATCACCAACCCCAAGGCCCTCCAGCGCGAAATCGCCGTCGTCCGCAAACAGCGCTGGGCGCTCGACGACGAAGAAGAAGAGATCGGTGTCCGCTGCGTCGCCGTCCCGGTCTTCCAGGAACCCGGCCGCTTCGTCGCCGGCCTCTCCGTCACCGGCACCACCAGCCAGATCCCCATGCCCGACGCCGAGGCCATCGCCAAACGTCTCCACCTCACCGCCGCCGCCATCTTCGCCCCCGCTGGCCTACCCGTCAATCCCGAGCAAACGTAGCGAATCCCGCGTAAACATCTCCTCCATCCGGTCCAGGTTCAGCCGCGGCAGCCGCGTCCCTTCGAGCATGTCGTTCAACGCCCGCATCCCCGCAATCGTCTTGTCAATCGTAGTAAACGGATAGTCGCTCCCCAGCAGCAGCTTGTGCCAAACGCCGTACTCCTGTAGCAGCATCAACGAGTGATAGTTCTGAAACGGCCGGTAATGCAACGCCGAGCAGTCCGCGTACACGTGCGGATGCTTCCGGATCGTCGCCACGCACTCGCCCTCGTAGGGGTGCCCCAGGTGCGCCAGGATCATCCGCACCTCGGGAAACCGCGTCGCTACTTCGTCCAGATGCCGCGGCAGCGTACAGTCGAGCGACGCCTGCGCCACAAACGTCGTCCCCGTATGCAGCAGCACCGGCAGCCCGTGCTTCTGCGCGTACGCCCACAAATCATCCAGCTTCCGGTCCTGCGGATAAAACCCGGCGTACATGGGCATTAACTTGATGCCCTTTAACTTCAGGTTTCGATGGCCTTCTTCTAACTCCTCCCGCCACCCTGGCTGCGTCGGGTCGAGCGCCATAAACCCAATCAACCGGTCCGCATGCTGCGCCACATACGCCGCCACTTCCTGGTCCGACACCCACAAGCCCGATAACTTCGCCTTCCCGCCAAACACCACGGTCTTATCCACCGCGGTGGCCCCGGCCCGGTAGTCTTCGTAACGAACCGTCAGGTCTACATCCTCCCCATTACCCCGCGCCCGCCGCGCCTGCGCCTTGAAATCATCAGAAAAGTGGCGGGGATACTCCCACCAGTGGCTGTGTACGTCAATTACCATGCCGACAGCATAGCCCAAGCCAGCCCCCCGGCGGGAGAATACGTCCTCTGGACTGGACAGTCCATTACGTTCTTTTAGAGTTTGCCTTAGTCTGTAGGTATGAGAATACGGTGGTTGCTCGGATGTGCCGTGACCGTCGGCCTGTTACCAGCAGCGCCCAATGAGGCGATGGCCTTGCTCAAGGCCAAGTGCGCCGGCTGTCACAACGCCAAGGTCAAGCAAGGCGGTCTCGATCTCTCCACCCGCGAAGCCCTCCTCGCCGGCAGCGAACACGGCCCCGTCGTCACCGTCGGTCTCCCGGCCGAGTCACAGCTCTACAAGGTCGTCGCGCATGTCGTCGAACCCGGCATGCCCTTCAAAGGCAAAAAGCTCCCCGACGCCGAAATCAAAATCTTCGAAGAATGGGTGAAAGCCGGTGTCCCTTTCGAAAACGCCGCCGCCAACCCCGATCCCGAATGGATCTCCGCCGCCGCCGCCCACTGGGCCTACAAGTCCCCGGTTCGCCCCGCCGCCAAATCCGCGGCTCAATTGACCATCGACGAACTCCTCGCCGCCCCCCGCTTGAAGAAAGGCGTCACCCCCGTCGCCGCAGCCGACCGCCCCACCCTCATCCGCCGCGTCTACCTCGATCTCATCGGCCTCCCCCCCACCCCGGCCCAGGTCCAAGCCTTCATCGCGGATCAACGCCCCAACGCCTACGAACACATCGTCGACGAACTCCTCGCAAGTCCCCAACACGCCGAACGCTGGGGCCGCCACTGGCTCGATATCTGGCGCTACTCCGACTGGTACGGCTACCGCAAAACCAGCCAGGTCCGCTACAGCGCCCGCCACATCTGGCGCTGGCGCGATTGGACCATTGACTCCCTCGCCAAAAACAAGCCCTACGACCGCATGATCCAGGAGATGCTCGCCGGCGATGAACTCGCCCCCGGCGACCCCGACACCGCACGCGCCACCGGCTTCCTCGTCCGCAACTGGTACCTGTTCAACCGCAACGTCTGGCTCCAGGAAGCCGCCGAGTACACCGCGGCCTCCTTCCTCGGCGTCACCATGAAGTGCGCCCGTTGCCACACCCACAAGTACGATCCCATCCCCCACACCGACTACTACCGCTTCCGCGCCTTCTTCGAATCCCACGACATCCGCACCGACCGCGTCCCCGGCGAAGCCGACACCCTCAAAGACGGCCTGCCCCGCGTCTACGACGCTAACGCCGATGCCGTCACCTATCGCTTCATCCGCGGCAACGAGGCCACCCCCGACACCTCCGCCGTCATGCAGCCCGGCATACCGAAGTTCTTCGGCAAGCCGGAACTCAAGCCCGAACGCGTCCCCCTCCCCATCACCGACACCTTCCCCGACGCCCGCCCCTTCGTCCTTCAGGACCTCATCGCCCAAGCCAAAACCGCCATCGAAAAGGCCGAAGCCGCTCTCCAGAAGGCCAAAGAGAAGCCCGAACCCGAAGCCATCATCTCCGCGCTCGCCAAAGATCTCGCGTTCCGCCACGCCGATCTCCCCGCCCTCGAAGCCCGCATCCGCGCCGACCTCGCCACCCTCCAAACCCCCGTCCCCGCCAACATGGAGCAACTCGCCGAACAGGCCCGCAAACTCGAACTCCAAGCCAACGCCATCAAGGCCGACGCCGAAATGATCCGCGCCCGCCACGAGTTCTCCCAAAACAAAAACGCCGCCGCCGCCGCCCGCCTCGAAGCCGCCACCAAGCTCCTCAAGGAACCCGCCGAAGGCTACACCCCCATCGGCCCCAAATACCCCGCCTCCAGCTCCGGCCGCCGCCTCGCGCTCGCCCGCTGGATCGCCAGTAAAGACAATCCCCTCACCGCCCGCGTGGCCATGAACCACATGTGGGCCCGCCACTTCGGCGCCCCCCTCGTCTCCACCGTCTTCAACTTCGGCAAAAGCGGCCAGCCCCCCTCCCATCCCGAACTGCTCGACTGGCTCGCCGTCGAATTCATGCAGCGCAACTGGGACATGAAAGCGATGCACCGCCTCATGGTCACCTCCCAGGCCTACCGCCTCGCCTCTACCCCCGCCCCCGCCCAGCAGCAGGCCGACCCCGACAATCGCACCCTCTGGCGCGCCAACGTCCGCCGCATGGAAGCCGAAGTCGTCCGCGATAGCGCCCTCCATGTCGCCGGCCTCCTCGACCCCACCCGCGGCGGCCCCGAAATCGACGAAACCAAAGGTCACGACGTCTTCCGCCGTAGCCTCTACTTCCGCACCGCCCCGGACCTGCAAATGGACATGCTCAAGGTCTTCGACGCCGCCAGCCCCATCGAGTGCTTTGAGCGCAGCCAGAGCATCGTCCCCCAGCAGGCCCTCGCCCTCGCCAACGGCAAGCTCAGCTTCACCGTCTCCCGCGCCATCGCGGCCAGCCTCGCGAACGTTACCGACCCCCACGCCTTCGTCCAGGCCGTCTTTGCGCGCCTCCTCGGCCGCCCCGCCAAGCCCGGCGAACTCCGCGAATCCGCCGCCTATCTCGACGGCTCCCTGCAGCGCCGCGAAAGCCTCGTGCACGTCCTGCTCAACCACAACGACTTCGTTACCATCCGATAAGAGGAGACCTCCCCATGGCCCGCCGTAACATCTGCTCCAATCCCCAATCCCGCCGCATCTTCCTCGCCGACGCCGGTATGGGCCTCACCGGACTCGCCCTCGGCACCCTCCTCACCCCCCAATCCATCGCCACCGCCCAGCCCCACTTCGCCCCCAAAGCCAAACGCGTCATCTGGCTCTTCATGCTCGGCGGCGTCTCCCACGTCGAATCCTTCGACCCCAAACCCGAACTCAACAAACACGCCGGCAAACAGCTCTCGGAAACGCCCCACCGCGACACCCTTACCAACCCCTTCGTCAAGGAAAACCTCAAAGCCTTCGTCCCCGGTCAGCACCAGATCAAGCTCACGCTCTATCCCATGCAGACCGGCTACCAGCCCCGCGGCAAAAACGGCGTCCTCGTCTCCGACTGGTTCCCCCACATCGGCAACCAGATGCACGAAGTCTCCCTCATCCGCTCCACCTGGACCACCGACAACGACCACGGCGCCATCCTCCAGTTCCACACCGGCCGCCACATCTTCGACGGCTACCTGCCCACTCTCGGCTCCTGGGTCCACTACGGCCTCGGCTCCCTGAACGAAAACCTCCCCGCCTACGTCGTCCTCGGTGAACCGCCCGGCGACTGCTGCGGCGGCAACGGCACCCACGGCTCCGGCTACCTCGGTCCCGAACACGCCGGCGTCTCCCTCGACGTTAACCCCGAAAACCCTCTGCCCTTCGTCTCCCCCGGCGCCGAACTCTCCAAGGCCGACCAGGAACGGGAATTCGCCCTGCTCCGCAAGCTGAACGGCATGTCCGCCACCGAATACCCCCTCGACCCCGCCCTCGCCGCCCGCATCAAGTCCTACGAACTCGCCTTCCGCATGCAGATGGCCGTCCCCGAAGCCATCCAGTTCAAGGAAGAGTCCCCCGCCACCCAAAAACTCTACGGCCTCGACCAGGAGATCACCCGCCCCTTCGCCCAGGTCTGCCTCGCCGCCCGCCGCCTCTCTGAACGCGGCGTCCGCTTCGTCCAGGTCTACCACGGCGGCGCCGGCAACGCCTGGGACGCCCACAAAGACCTCAAGAAAAACCACTCCTCCCTCGCCATGAAGGTCGACCAGCCCATCGCTGCCCTCCTCCAGGACCTCAAACAGCGCGGCCTGCTCGACGAGACCCTCGTCGTCTGGGCCACCGAATTCGGCCGCACCCCCGGCGCCGAAGCCTCCAACGGCCGCGACCATCACCCCTTCGGCTTCTCCGTCTTCATGGCCGGCGGCGGCATCAAGGCCGGCGTCGTCCACGGCGCCACCGATGAAATCGGCTTCCACGCCATCGAAAACCGCCACTACGTCACCGATATTCACGCCACGGTGCTCCACCAGATGGGACTCGATCCCCGCAAACTCGACATCCCCGGCCGCAAACGCATCGACATCGACTACGGCAAACCCATCAAGGAGATCCTTGTTTAGCTTCGTGGCCGCGGCGGTCTGGACCATCGAAGCCTTGATGGCCCTACCCGCCCTCGGCGATCCGCAAATGCGCCCCGACGGCCAGGCCTACGCCTACGTCCTCAACGGCGAAGTCCATCGCGCCGATCTCCCCAACGGCAAACCCGTCCTTGTCGCCAAAGCCAGCCGACCCCGCTGGTCCCCCGATCGCAAGCTCCTCGCCTATCTCGCCAACGGCAAAATCGTCCTCGGCAAGAAGACCTTCGGCAACGCCGTCAACACCTACTCCTGGTCCCCCGACGGCGCCTCCTTCGCCTATCTCGCCACCGACAACCCGCCCCCCGCCGACCCCGCAGTCAACCGCGAAACCAACCGCTACACCAGCCTCTGGCTCCAGCCGCTCTCCGGCGCCGCCCCCAAGCGCGTCACCGGCCCCAAACGCCACGTCCTCTCCTACACCCTCTCGCCCGACGGCAAGCGCGCCGCCGTCGCCATCCAGCAGACGCCCAAACCCGAAGACATCTTCCACGTCGACCTGTTTGAAATCGACCTCTCGACCGGCGCCGAAACCCCGCTCGTCACCCAACCCGGCCGCGACGCCGAGCCCAGCTACTCCCCCGACGGCAAGTTCCTCGCCTTCCACTCCCAGTGCGGCTCGCTCAACTACTTCCATGAGCGCCACATCGGCTTAGTCCCCACGGGCGGCGGCAACATCCAGTACGTCACCAGGTTCCACCCCTACGATGTCTTCCGCAACGGCAACGCCTACGCGTGGTCGCCAGACGGCCAACGCCTCCGCTTCACCGCCGGCCAGGGTACGCAGGACGATCTTTGGGAGGTCGACCTCAAGACCAGCAAGCCCACGCGCCTCGCCGAGTTCGTCACCGGCATGGCCAGCTTCAGCCACGATCTCGCCCGCGCCGTCTTCCTCAAAACCAACCCGGCCCATCCCGCCGAAGTCGTCCTCTGGGACAACGGCCAGGAGCGCCCGTTGACCCAGGCGTTTGCCGCGCTCTCCGCGCTCCCCACCATCAAGAGCGAGGTGGTCCAATGGAAGGCCCGCGACGGTCTCGCCGTCGAAGGCGTCCTCTGGCTGCCGTTTGACCACAAGCCCGGTAATCCCGTACCCGTTGTCACCGAACTGCACGGCGGACCTACCGGCGTGGCGCTGACGGCGTTTCCCAACGGCCGCACCTATCCTACGGCCCTCTTTCTGCAAAACGGCCTCGCCGTCTTTGCGCCAAACTTCCGCGGCAGCTCGAACTACGGCGCCGAGTTCCGGCACAAAAACACGCTCTCGCAGGGCATCGGCGACTACGACGACCTCATGACCGGCCTCGACGAACTCGTCCGCCGCGGCATCGCCGACCCCAACCGGCTCGGGGTGATGGGCTGGAGCTATGGCGGTTATCTCTCCGGCGCGACCATCGCGCAGACCAAGCGTTTCAAGGCCGCCTCCGTGGGCGCGCCGTCCGTTGATTGGCTGGCTTATTACGGCGAGTTCAACGGCTCCCGCGAAGTCCTCTGGACCTACTTCGGCGGCAAGCCCCACGAAGTCCCCGAGAACTATGTGCGCCACTCCTACGGCCACAAGCTGAAGGACATCACGACGCCGACCCTGCTCCAGATCGGAGCCCTCGACTGGCAGTACACCGCGCCCATCTACCAATCCCTCCGCGACCGCGAAATCCCGGTCGAATACGTCGTCTATCCCCGCGAAGGCCACGGCATCACCGAAAAGCCCCATCAGCGCGATCTGATGGAACGGAACCTCCGCTGGATGACCAACTGGCTGAAGCGGTAGGCGCCCCCTCTGCGTCTTGCCGCCGCAGGACCGATCATCGCCCCGACCCCGGCGCCAAGCACAAGACTGGCCAACCAGAGCGAAATGCCGAAGTCCGACCCCCACCAGGGGCCGTAGCCGCCAATATCGACGGCGTTGATCAGCGCAATGGACAAACCGCAAGAGCCGACGAAGCCACTGGGTACAGCCACAAACAAAGTGACCGATCGCGCCCGATGGCGTGGCGTGACTAGCAGCGCAGCGGCCACCAGCGAACAGGACAGCCAGATCAAGCCGATGAGGCCGTAGAGCAATAGCGGATCTCGTCAGTGTAAAAAGAGCGGGGCCCGAGCGCCAGTCACCGCACGCTCGGGCCCCGCTCTCTCACCCATCCATCAACTTCAGAAGTACAGCTTCAAGCCAAACTGCCCAATCCGCGGATCCCGCGCCCCAAACACCCGCCCCCCGACCGCGGGCAATTCGATGTTCGCGTTCGGATTCACAAACTGCGTGTTGTTCAGCACGTTAAAGAACTCCGTCCGAAACTGAAGAAACACCCCTTCCCGGAAATAGAAGTTCTTCATGATCGAAAAGTCCCAGTTGTTAATGCCCGGCCCACGCAGGATGTTCCGTCCCGCGTTGCCCGGCACAAACGGTTGCGGCACCCGGAAGTCCGCAATGTTGAAACACCGCTCCGCCTTGCACTCGTCCACCTTCCCGCTCCCGATCACATCCGGCCGCCGCGCATACGCAAACCCGATGTTATGCGGGTCGCTTGCAATCACCGGCGTAAACGGGAAGCCGCCCTGCGCCGTGTAAATGCCGCCCAACTGCCAGCCGCCCAGAATCAGCTCCGCCGCCTTCGGCAGATCCGTCAGAAACTGCCGGCCCTTGCCAAACGGCAGATCCCAGCCGTAGCTGAACACAAACCGCTGGCCCACATCAAGGTTCGACCTTCCGCGCATCGACCGCAGATCAAACGGGTTGTCCGCGCCATCGCCGCCACCCTGGTCATTGGTCGAGCCGTCAATCGACTTGCTCCAGGCATACGCCGCCATGAAGCTTAGCCCCTTCGAAAACCGCTTCTCGAGCTTCGCCTCGAGCCCGTTGTAATTCGCGTTGTCCCGCGTGTCGTAATAAGTGCCCGTACCGTACTGCGGGAACGGACGCCGCTGCTGGAACGGACGCGTATCCGTCGCGCTGATCCGCGGCAGGTTCTGCGGCAGGTAGCGTTCGAGATACGACGACTTGTTACCCACGTAGGCCACTTCGAGCGACAGGTTCTGCGCCAATTCCCGTTGCACCGCGAAGTTCCACTGGTACATCGTCGGGGTCTTCATGTTCGGGTTCAATCCAAACGTCAACGGCGTCGTGAAATTCGCATTCGCGCTGAACGGCTCGAAGAAATTCCGCACATCGAGCGTCGGAAAACCGCCCACCGTCGGCTGCTGCTTCGACTCATCAACGATAAACGGCACGTTAATGATCGGCACGCTCACCGCATTGTTCCCGCTCGACATCATGTAGAACACCCCGGCGCCCGCCCGGATCACGGTCTTGTTGTTGCCGAATGGCCGCCACGCCAAACCGACGCGCGGCGCGAAATCGTTGTACCGGTTGTTCACCATCTTCTCCGGCAAGCCCACATCCGAAGCCTTATCGATCAGGCTCTGGAACCGCGGGAAAGCAAACTGCGCTACCTGTTGCGACACCGTGTTCACCTTCCCGTTGATCGTCGCTACGGCCCAGCGCCCGGTCTGAAAGTTGAAATTCGCCGCTTGGGAATGCATCGGCGTCGGCGCTAGATTCATCTCGTACCGCAGACCCAGGTTCAGCGTCACGTTGCGCGAAATCTTCCAGTCATCCTGCACGAAAAAATGCCAGCGCGTCTCGTACTGGCCAAACAGGTTCCGCGGAAAACTCCGCGATCCGTTCACCGGAAAGCCCGTCAGGAAGTCCGCAAACCCGTTGCCCGTGTAGCCGCCGTTGAAACTGAACGCACCCCGCGAGTTGGCCGAGTTCGTCGACGTCAGCCGGTAGTCCCGGAAGTCGATGCCTGCCTTCACGGTGTGTGCCCCGCGAATGAACGAAACCGTATTCACGATCTGGTAGGAGTTCGTCGGATTTACCAGCGGCTGAAACGAATTGCCCGGAATCCCTTGGAAGCCCGTAATCCCCAGGTTCGGAAAGCCCGGAAAGTTCTGACTCGTCTCTTCGAATCCCCGAATGCCCGATAGCGCCGTGTGGTTCGTCCCCAACCCCTGATTCAGGTTCGCGTTGTGCAGTCGGGTATAGCCCAGCCGCAACTCATTCAACGTCGTCGGGCTGAAGATGTGCGTCTCCGTCAGCACCAGGTTCTGGACCCGTTGCCGCTGGTTGAAACCGCCCATCGCCGGAAACGGTCCGGGCGTGAAGTTCTGCACATGGTTAATGCTGTAGCGCACCGCCAGCGCGTCGCTCGGGCTGAAGACATGGTCATACCGCGCATTGCCTTGGTTCGGATCGCTCTGGAACGGTGCCCCGTACACGAACGTCCCCTGCGCCGTATTGGCCTGCGGCACAAACTGCAGAAAATAAGTGGTCGCCGGGTTCAGCCGGTTCGTCGGAATGATGTTGCCCGGAAACGGCGCCCCGGTCAGCGGATCACGAATCGGCGCCGCAATACTCGAAAAGTCCCCGCGCCGCAGCGCATCGGACGCCACAATCGCGTTCGACGTCCGGCCCTGCCGGATCCGCGTCCCTTCGTAGTTCAGAAAAAAGAAGCTCTTGTCCTTCCCGTTGAACAGCTTCGGAATCACCACCGGCCCGCTAAACGCAAAGCCAAACTGGTTCTGCCGGTAAGCCGCCTTCCGCGGAATGAAGAAGTTCCGCGCGTCCAGCTTATCGTTCCGCAGAAATTCAAAAAGTGTCCCGTGATACTGGTTCGTGCCCGACTTGATCGTCGCGCTCAGCACCGCGTTGCCGCGCCCATACTCGGCCGAAAACGAATTCGCCTGCACCTTGAACTCGAGCATTGCGTCCACCGACGGACGCAACGCCACCCCGTCAAACAACTGCTCGTTGATGCTGATGCCGTCCAGCAGAAACTCCGTCTTGCTCTGCCGGCCGCCGCTCACCGCCACGACTGACGCACCCGTCGTCCCCGACGTGCCAATCACCGCATTCGGCAGCAGCGCCGCCAACTGCACAAAATTCCGACCGTTCAATGGCAGATCCACGATCTTCTGATTCCCAATCACCTGTCCAATGGAGCCGCTTTCCGTGTTCACTATCGGCGCCGCCTCCGTCACCGAGATCCGCTCAGACACGCTGCCCACCGTCATCGTCACGTCAATGCGCGCCCGCTGATCAATCTGCAGCGTCAACCCCTTGATCTCCTGCACCTGAAACCCGTCCCGGGAAACCGTGAGCATGTAGCTGCCCGTAATCGACAACAGCGGCAGCTCATAATCTCCGTTTTCACTCGTCGTGGTACTGCGCTCGGCCCCGGTCGAAACGTTCTTCGCCTTCACCGTGGCGCCGGCCACCACAGCGCCCGTCTGGTCGGATACGCGGCCCACAAGCGTCGCGGTTGGTTGCGCCCACAGCGCTGAAGCCGTGAGCAACGAAGTCAGACAGGCAATTCGGATATCCCTATTCATACGCGTGCTCCCTTGCGAAACTGAATCTAAAGCCACAGCGGGCGGACGGCTCAGAACGGGAGAGCCAACAAGACAGACAACACCCAAAGGCTTTGTCCTGAGCATCAGTCCGATCAACTTGAGAGTCAATCCGAAACCGCTGGAACCGCAACTTTCCGTCCAGCATCTGGAACAAGCCAACCTCCCACCCATCCCCCTTCTTCGCCTAACTTCCTGAAACGTCCCGACTTCTGGACGCAGCGGATCAGATTGGCGCAACTGCCCCTACAATGGGGGGTATGAGCTGCTTGGCTGGACGCGTCGCGATCATGCTGTGGATGCTCGCCACCGTCGCGCCCGCCGCCGAACCGGTCCTGCAGTCGCTCTCGCCCCTCGCCGGCCGCCCCGGCGCCACCTACCAGGCCACCGTCACCGGCTCCAACCTCGCCGCCCTCCACTCGCTCTCCCTCGCCGAACCCGGCGTCCGCGCCCGCCTCCTCTCCGCCACCCCCGAACAACTCCGCCTCGAAATCTCGCTCGATACATCGGTAACATCGGGACCCAAAACGCTCCGCGCCCTCGGGCCCCAAGGCATCACCAACGCCATCACCTGGCACGTCGTCCCGGAACCCACCACCACCGAACAGCCCGATCTTCCGCTCCGCGCCCCCCTCGTCATCAACGGCGTCCTCGCCGAACCCGGCGAAGTCGACGTCTTCCTCCTCGACGCGCAGGCCGGCCAGAGCTTCACCTTCGAAGCCATCTCCGGCTACCCCGCCTTCGATCCTGTCGTCACCCTACTCGAACCCGCCCCCGAAAGCTGGTTCTCCCCCAAAAGCTGGAAGCGCCTCGCCGTCCACGACGAAGACCTCTTTTTCCCCGGCCTCTCCACCCACGCTCGGCTGACGCACACCGTCCAGCGGGCCGGACAGTACCGCCTGCAGGTTTCCGGCTTCTCCGGCCACGGCGGCCCCGCCTCCAGCTACTTACTCCGCGTCCGCGACAGCATCTCCCCCCTTCCGCTCCGCCATCCCATCGAGCGCTCCGACTGGAATCCCCGCAGCTTCGTCCGCCAACTCGGCCCCGACTGGCTCGCCCAACTCCACCGCCGCGCCGGCGACGACAGCCAGCCCCCGCCGCCCCCCGCACGCCTCGTCGCCTCCGCCACCAGCGTCCCTGCCCTCCCCATCCCCGGCATCCTCGAAGGCCGCATCGCCCAGCCTGCCGAGGTCCACAAAGCCTCCCTCCATTTCGACCATTCGCTCTCCCTCGCCCTCGAAATCGAAACCCCCGAAGACACCCTCCCCGAATTCAACCCCATCGTCTCCCTCTTCGATTCCACCGGCCGCGAAGTCGCCACTAACGTCCACACCAAACGCAACAACAACGGCCTCTACATGATGAAGATGATCCACGCCCGGACCACCTTCCTCCTCACCCCCGGCGACTACACCCTCCAGGTCCGCAACATCACCACCGACCACGGCCGCCCCGCCTTCTTCTACCGCGTCCTCCTTCGCGCCCAGGTCCCCCACGCCGGCCGCGTCACCTTCCCCGACGACCGTCTCAATCTCGCCCCCGGCGCCGCACGCGTCCTCACCTTCCAACTCGAACGGGAAGAGGATTTTCGCGATCCCGTCGTCGCCACCTTCTCCGGCCTCCCCGCCGGCGTCTCCGTCCTCCCCGGCGCCGAAAACCCCGTCGAACGGCCCCCCCTTCCCAACGCCGGCCGCATCGAACGCTACACCCCCAAGCCCCAAAGCTTCTCCCTGCTCCTCCACGTCGCCCCAGGCACCCCGCTCTCTGCCGCGCCCGTCTATCCCAAACTCACCATCCGCCCCGTCCGCAAAGGCCACCTCGCGGCCCCCATTCTCGAAAAGCCCATCCCGCTCATGATCGTGGCGCCCACCCCATGAAACTCCTCCTCGCTCTCCTCCTCGCCGCCATCGCCTTCGCCGCCGACCCGGTCGCCGTCCGCCTCGTCCCCGCCACCTTCGAACTCCACCGACAAGGCGCCGCCCAGCAACTCCTCCTCCTCGCCGAATATCCCGACGGCACCACCCAAGACCTCACCGATACCGCGCAGTGGTCCGCCAACGCCCCCGCCGGCCTCGTCACCGCCAACGCCAACCCCGGTCCCGTCCACGTTAACGCCACCCACGGCAAACTCCGCGCCTCCGCCAACGGCCGCATCGAAACCGCCGCCGGCCCCGCCGAGTTCCGCTTCCGCTCCGCCATCGGCTCCATCCTCACCAAGCGCGGCTGCAACTCCCCAGCCTGCCACGGCGGCGTCAAAGGCCGCGGCGGCTTCAAGCTCTCCGCCGCCTCGCTCTTCCCTCAGGACGACTACGAATGGATCGTCAAAGGCGGCGAATACCAGGTCCTCTCCCCCGAATCGAAATCCGCGCGCACCCCCCGCATCAACCTCCAAAAACCCGCCGAAAGCCTCCTCCTTCGCAAGGCCACCGGCGCTACGCCCCACGGCGGCGGCAAGCGCTTCGCCGTCGATTCTCCCGAATACCGCGCCATCACCGCCTGGATCCAGCAAGGTGCCCCCTTCGGTCCCCCCGATGACGATACCAGCCGCGTCACTGCCCTCGAAGTCTACCCCAAAATCCTCGCCCTCGAGAAGAACCGGCAGCATCGCCTCCTCGTCACCGCCGTCATGGCCAACGGCCGCCGCGAGGACGTCACCGCCCAGGCTCTGTACGTCGCCAGCGACCGCCAGGTCGCCACCGTCGCCGACTCCGGACTCGTCTCCCCCGTCGCCCTCGGCGAAACGTCCATTCTCATCCGCGCCGCCGGCCAAGCCGCCGCCGTCATCGTCGGCGTCATCGGCGATCCCATCGCCAACTACCCCGCACCCCCCAAATCCAACTTCATCGACGAACACGTCTTCGACAAACTCCGCCGCCTCCGCATTCTCCCCTCCGCCCTCTCCGCCGACGCCGAGTTCCTCCGCCGCGTCTGCCTCGACCTCACCGGCACCCTCCCGCCCCCCGCCCGCGTCACCGCATTCGTCCAAAGCACCGACCCCAGGAAACGCGAACGCCTCATCGACGCCCTCCTCGCCACCCCGGAGTTCACCGACTACTGGACCTTCCGCTTCCAGGACCTCTTCCGCGTCGCCCTCTTCGCCAACGGCATCAACCCCAAGTGGAGCCAGATGTACGGCGAATGGATCCGCGATGCCATCGCCAAAAACAAGCCCTACGACCGCATGGCCTGGGAACGCCTCTCCGCCCAGGGCTACGACGGCCCCTCCCGCCACTTCCTACCCTACGACGTCATCGGCTCCCCCGAAGAGACCATGTCCGAAGAGGTCCGCGTCTTCTTCGGCCGTCGCCTCGAATGCGCCCAGTGCCACAACCACCCCTATGAAACCTGGAGCCAGGATCAGTTCTGGGGCCTTGCCGCCTTCTTCGGCCGCCTCTTCAAGATGGGCGATACCGGCAGCGAGTACGTCATCTTCGACCACCCCTTGCACGAAGGCATGGGCAACGCTGAAGTCAACGGCAAGATCGAAACCCTCCACCCGCGCACCAAAGCCAAGCTCACCCCCACCCTCCTCGACGGCCGCGTCGTCCAGCCCTCCGATCAGGAAAACCCCCGCAAGCCCCTCGCCGATTGGATGGTCCGACACCCCTACTTCGCCGAAGCTGCCGTCAATCGCATCTGGGCCGAGTTCTTCGGCCGCGGCCTCGTCGACCCCGTCGACGACTTCCGTTCCACCAACCCCGCCACCCATCCCGAACTCCTCCACCGCCTCGCCGCCGAGTTCCGCCGCAACGGCCACAACCTCCGCGCTCTCATGCGCTTAATCGTCACCTCCCACACCTACCAGCTCTCCGCCGAAACCAACCCCACCAACCGTGCCGACCGCGTCAACTACAGCCACGCCCTCCCCCGCCCCCTCCTCGCCGAGGTCCTCCTCGATGCCGTCGGCCAAGTCACCGGCGTCGCCGAACGCTTCACCACCACCGTCACCGCCAACGGCAAAGTCACCCAGCAAACCCCCGCCGGCACCCGCGCCATCCACCTCCGCGAGCCCGACCTGTTCCACTCCCGCTTCCTCGATCTCTACGGACGCCCCAACCGCCTCGCTCTTCCCGAACGCACCCGCAAAGCGAACCTCGGCCAGGCGCTCCATATGCTCGCCGGGCCCATTTACAATCAAAAACTCGCCGCACCCGAAGGCCGTCTCCAACATCTGCTGACGAGCCAAGCCACGGACGACACGATCCTCAACGAGCTCTACCTCACCGCCCTCAGCCGCCCCCCGGAACCCGCCGAGCGCCGGCAGATCCTCAACGCCCTATCCACCCAACCGAACCGCAACGAAGCCTGGAAAGATCTCTTCTGGGCCGTCCTCTGTTCGAGAGAATTCGCGGAGAACCACTAACATGCAGCGCAGAAGCTTCCTCTCGGCCGGCTCCCTCGGCTTCCTCGGACTCAACCTCGCCGGCCTCCTCCGCGCCAAACCCAACGGCAAAGCCCAGTCCTGCATCCTCCTCTGGCTCGAAGGCGGCCCCAGCCAGATGGACACCTGGGACCCCAAACCCACCTCCTCCTTCCAACCCATCTCCACCAACGTCTCCGGCATTCAAATCTCCGAACTCCTCCCCCAACTCGCCCGCCGCATGGACCGCCTCTCCCTCGTCCGCTCCATGCATACCCGCGGCAGCGACCACCCCCAAGGCACCCACTACGCCATCACCGGCCACGAAGTAAATCCCGCCATGCAGTTCCCCAGCATCGGCTCCATCCTCGCCAGGGAAACCGGCGCCCGCAACAGCATGCCGCCCCACGTCCTCACCCCTCACTGGGAAAAAACGCGTCAGTACGAAGACTACTTCCGCTCCGGCTTTCTCGGACCCGAGTACGATCCCATGTGCATCCCGGATCCCTCCAAGCCCGGCTTCCAGATCAACGATCTCTCCCTCCCCAAGTCCGTCTCCGCCGCCGCCGTCGAAAATCGCAAAAGCTTCCTGCAGATGATCGACCGCCGCTACCGCACCCTGGTCGAAGGCGCCGAGCACGCCCAAATGGACGCCTTCCAAGCCCAAGCCACCAAGATGCTCCTCAACCCCGCGGTCCGCGAAGCCTTCGACCTGTCGCAGGAGCCCGAAAAACTGCGCGACCGCTACGGCCGCGACTCCGTCGGCCAAAGCGCCCTCATGGCCCGCCGCCTCGTCGAAGCCGGCACCCGCTTCGTCACCGCCGCCGGCTTCCACTCCAACTCCTGGGACACCCACGTCAAAAACGACGAAGGCCACCGCGACCGCCTCTGCCCACCCCTCGACCGCACCCTTTCCACGCTCCTCGACGACCTCAAAGACCGCGGCCTCTACCATTCCACCATCGTCCTCGCCATGGGCGAATTCGGCCGTACGCCCTTCGTCAATAACGATCGCGGCCGCGACCATTGGCCCAACTGCTGGTCCCTCGCCATCGGCGGCGGCGGCATCGCCGGCGGCCGCGTCGTCGGCGCCTCGGATGCTGACGGCGCTCAGGTCTCGAGCCGCGCCACCAGCATGGGCGACCTCTTCGCCACCATCTATAAAGCCTTCGGCATCGACTGGACCAAGGAGTACGACACCCCCATCGGCCGCCCCATCAAAATCGCCAATTCGCTCGAGGACCAAACCGGCCAGCCGCTTAACGAGCTCCTATGAGCCAACCCACGTCGGTCCTCAACCTCGCTGACCGCCAAGCCCTCTCCACCCTCTTCCCCGGGTCTCCAAGACGAGTTCGGCCCCCCGAACACCATCCTCGGCATCATGGGCGGCCTCTTCCTCTGGATCTTCTTCATGCGGCTCTCCCTGCCTCGCCCCCTATGGCGATGGCCTCCTCTTCTGCCGCGCGCTGCCCGGCTTCGCGGAGTCGCCGTTTATGCCAGCCGCCTTTGCGCTGATGGCCCGCGGAATGCCTCAGCAGCCCGACCACCTGCCGGCTCCTCGGTGCCCTCGGCCTCGCCTGCTCCTGGCCGCTCTATCCCCCCTCCCCTCCCTCAAGGCAGCCCCTCCACCATCACCAGGTCCGCATCGTCAAACTCATACTGCGGAATCAAAACATCCCGCTCATCCAGTGAAACATCCATCCCCCATCCCGGCGGCTTGTCCAGCGCAAACAGAAACTCGTTCTTCCCGTCGCTCATCCGCTGCCGGTAAACCCCCGGCCGCGGCACAGGACTCGCATAGTAAACCCACCCGTTCCGTAGCGTAAACGTCGTTCGGTGGCTCAGCGAACCCACCACCTGCTCCACCGCCCCACCCCCCCGCCGCAGGCGATAAATCCCGTTTCTCTCGTTCCGCTTCGTAAAGTAGATCCATTCGCCGTCGTCAGTCTCCCGCACAAAAGCCGCCTCCACTGCGGCCACCGCCTCTCGGCGCCCCTCTCCGGAAAGCGGCCAGCGCTCCAGCAGCGGACTGTTCTCCCGCGGAAAACTGATGTAGGTTGCCGTACCGTCCTTGCCCACGCCCACCAGTCGCGCGCCTTGCGGAACCCGCAGCTTCGCCGTCACCGCCGAGCCTCCCGTCCCATCGGCCTGAAACAACGCCGCCCCCTGCTCCGGCTGCTGCGCAAATACCGACAACACCGCCGCTGGCCCCCACGTCAACCAAGCCTTCTCCGCCCGGTCAAAGCGGCTCACCTGTACCGGATTCGTCCCGTCCGCCCCGCTCACCCAAGCCTGCAGCGCCCCCGATCGCTCCGATAAAAACGCCACTCGCCTACCGTCCGCCGAATACCGCGGCTCCTCATCCAGCGCCGTCGTCGACGCCAGCCGCTCTCCCGTGTACTCCCCCGCCACCCCCCGGCGGAACCGCCATATGTCGCAGTCCTCCCGGTTCCGCACCACCACCAGACCGGACCCCTTCACCCGCACCACTCCCTCCTCAACCGCCTCGGCAAACTCCGGTATCGCCTCTGGCTCACGCCCCATCCGGAGCTTCCATAGCCCCCGCCGAGTTAAAGTTCCGGCCGTGAAAACCAAGCCGTCCCCATCCGCGTACCAGCTCGGATGAAACACCCGCCGCTCTAACCGGGTCACCCGTCGGATCTCGCCCTCCGGCCTGCCCTCCGGACTCACCGCCGTTACATACACGTCCCCCTTCTCCGGCGTCTGGTAACGGCAAAACGCCAGTTGCCGCCCATCGCGGCTCAAGACCACATCAATATCGTCAATAAAACCCGGCGGCGCCGGGAAGATCTCCCACTTACCTGTAGCGAGCGCCAAGGTGCGCAGGGTATGTGCACCTCCCGAAATGGCCGCCTCGCTAAGAATCAGGTGTTGGCCGTCGCCGCTGAACGCATAGCTTTGCACCTCGCCGGCATGCACCAAACGAGGCGTGCCCCCCGCGGCAGGCATCTGCAGCAGTGTCTGCGGACCGTTCCATTTCCGTCTCAGGAACACCAGCCACTGCCCATCCGGCGAAACCACCGGACGCTCGTCTTTGCTATCCCCGGCCGTCAACGCTCTTGTCTGTCCACTGGCCAGATCCAGCACATACAAATTGCGATTCCCCGCTTGAAAAACACCATGAGAGAAATAGAGCAGCTTACCATCGGGAGAAAACTCCGGGCTATACTCCATGCCCTTCAGTTGGGTCAGCACCCGCACCACCGCCGGCTTCCGCGGCGCACCCCCCGTATTCCACCAAATCACCCCCACCACCAACGTCGCCAACCCGGCCCCCACCGCCAGCCGCCCCCACCGCTGCCGCCGCAACCCGCGCTCCACCCCCTCCCGAAAACACCGCACCGACTCCGGCCGCTCCGCCGGATCCATCGCCAACCCCTTTTCGATCTCCCGGCGCACCCCGCCCGGCGCCGCCGGAAACAGCTCCCCCGCAATCCGGGCCAGCGCATAAACATCCGAACCGACATGGGCCCTCCCCTCCAACTGCTCCGGCGCCCGGTACCCTCCCGTTCCCAGCGAAACCTCCTCCGGCACGCCCCCCACCGCCTGCGCAATCCCGAAATCCACCACCGTCACCCGCGGCTCCGCGCTCCCCCCCTCGTGCACCAGAATGTTCTCCGGCTTCAGATCCAGATGCAGCACCCCCGCCTCGTGGCACGTCTGCAGCACATCCGCCAACTGCCGGAAAATCGCCAGCGCCGTCGCCGCCGCCAACCGCCCCGCCGCCAACCGCTCCCGCAAGCTCTCCCCCGCCCGAAACTGCTGCACCACATACGGATACCGCTCCCGCCACACCCCCTCATCCACCAAACCGCAAACCCCGGGATGCGAAACCTGCGCAATCGCCTGGATCTCCCGCCACAGCCGCTCCCGCACCGCCGCAACGCCCGTCTGCCCTCCCCGCAGAATCTTGATCGCCACCCGCGCCCCCGCCAGACGCAGATCGGCCGCCTCCACCACCTGCGAACTCCCCCCCGCCGCCAGCATTCTCTCGACGCGATACCGCTCCCCCAGCATCTCCCCCACCTTCGGCGTCTCCTCGTGCCGTTCCCCCTGTAACACCGCGGCCAGCGTCCCCGCCTCAAGCGGCGCCGGCAACGCGTGCTGCGCCTCCAGCAGCCGCAATACCCCCTGCCGCACCTCCTCGCTCACCCCCTCCTGCCGCGCCACAAAGGCCGCCTGCTCCCCTTCCGGCCGCGCCATTGCCACGGCCAGTAACCGCTTAATCTGCCGCAGCACATCCCGATCTTTGTTGGTGTATTCCATGCCCGGAGTAAGAGGGAGCGACCGGTTCTATTACGGTGGTTTTGACCCACCGGCCTTCCGCTGTTAATACGATCGCACTATACTCGATAAGGCGCGGCAGAGACAAAATACGCGCGGAATTTTTATGCAGGTCGCCGGACCCCCCAACGCTACTTCGTGCCCAACCGCTGAGCCATGCCAGACGCTCAGCGCAATCTACCCGGAGTTACGCCGCATCGCCCGGGCGCTGATGTCCAACGAGCGCTCCTCTCACACCCTGCAACCCACCGCCCTCGCCAACGAAGCCGTCTTGCGTCTTCTGCGCCGGGAGACGGCCGGCTGGGACCCCCGTCGTCTCGTAGCCTATGGCATTCGGGAAATGCGCTGCATCCTCATCGATTCCGGCCGCCGGCTCCGTACCCGCGTTAAGCACCAAAACGCCGAGGGGGCCAGTGCCGATCTCGACGACCGCTTAGCCGGCCTCGTCCACCTCGAACTGGCCCTGGACGAACTTGGCAAGATAGACCCCCGCTCCCGTCAAGTAGTAGAGTTGCGCTTCTTCGTCGGTCTTTCGAACGAAGAGGCGGCAGCTTACCTTGGCATTGCCACGCGAACCGTCTACGAGGACTGGCAGTTCGCCCGCTGCTGGCTCGCCCGCCACTGGGCCGAAGCTGCCGTGGATTGACCCGCTCCGACTCCCGCGGGACGGTATCGCGCTAATCTGGCACTGGCCGATAAACCGAAAGGAATCAACTTGGGCCCTGTGGACCGCCCTGTGGAACAAAGTACGCCAGGCAGCCATGATGGTCCAAACCAAACGAACTCGCTCGAGCCAGCCGATTCGTCCGAGAACTCTCCGGCGCTCATCGGATCGGCAGAATGTAGACGATCGATGTTGTCGCCACGCCGGACACACTGACCTCCACTTCGTTACCGGAAGCATCAAATCGGCTGTTCGCAGTTCGGAACCGCTTGTCGCTTCCGTCTTCGAGGTCAGGGCTAAGTGCTTCGGCGATCTCCGCTCCGAAATAGTAAAGACATGTCCATGTTTGAGTGTACGTGTTTAAGTGTACGTAAATCTCCCAGCGACTCGAGCGGTTGAGTTCAAGATTCCAGTTACCCGAGCGGAGGTTAGCGCAACGCTGGGAAGCAATGCGCGCGCCGCCTCAGGGACCAGAATGGCGGGGGTCGCGCCAAGCCGCACCGCACCGCAGCCATTCCGGCGCGAAAACGATACATCCCGGGAGCGCGAGGACAGAGCCTCACCTCAAGAAGACGTCCTCCCTTATCGGCCTGCCGCCCCGGCAACCACCTTGGCCGCGGATTCCTCGGCCGGCGCGTCGTACAACTTCAGGCGGGCCCCGCGTTGCGGGAATACGCCAACCTCCCGCGCGCGACGGTAGGCAGTGCAGGTAGCTCAGCCCCTCGTCGATGCCCGTCTCCAAAACTCCCATCGCCTGGGCGAAGTGTCTTTGAAACTGGCGTATGACATCGGCTGCTTCACCGGAGCCACTGGCAAAACTCGTCCCGCCCGGTGGAAAACTCTGCTCCGCCCCTCCCGTTTCTGTGGGCGGATGCGACTTGAGTGGTTCGAGAATCCCCGAAAAAGCGTCAGAATTTCAACGCCAAGCAGAACGCAAAGGCTCCACAAAAGTCTCTCCAACCAACCCCACGCAGAATACCGGATTCACTCGCCTCTCGCACCTCCCACACATCCTGCAATCGGATCTGTTTCCTCGCCTGGAACCCGAACGCGGCCCCCTCGACAACCGTCTCACCCTGTTCTTCTTCGCCGCCGCCGGCCAACTCCTCTGCCGCGAAGACGACGCCAAACTCCCCGTCTGGTCCGCCCCGGCCATCCCGTCCTTCACCGACTGCTGCTGACGGATCCGCCATCGGATTACCCCGCCGCCTGCAACCGCTGTCTGCCCGTTGAAAATTGAACCTGGCCAATCCGGCTCACCCGAACTGTGCCCGCCCGTAACCCCGTCCCGTGGCTTCGAACCGCAAAGCGACCATCCGGGCCCCCGACACCCCGGCCTCCGCCCCGCCCCTGCCTAACCGCTGGCTTCGAATCGTAAACCCCTGACGACCCCTAGCGCAGGAAGTCAAACAGTGTTCGCCGATCCTCCTGGCCCTTCGCTTGGAGCGCCGCCTGCCGTGCCGTCTGCCCGGTCTGCAACTCCAGAATGGCATCCGCCAGGTCCGTATCTTCAATCGACGAGATCTTGCTCTTGAGATCCAGGCTGCGCTTGGAGGCCGTCTCTAAGGCCGAAGCGATATCGTTTTGCGTGTGCCCGTAGCGCGTGAGCTGAACATTCACCGCGTTCAAAGCCGAAGCAAGGTTCTTATTGGCGGTCGACAGGGCGGTCTCGTCGTTCGCCAGTAGCGCACTGCGAAGCGCATTGATGGCGCCAAACAGGTTCTTCCCGGACGTGGGTGAGTTGAAGATCTCCTGCCCGCTGCGCGCCACCGGAATCAGCAACCCATTGGCGTCCGCAACGCTCCGCGTCGCCGCCGTACCCGCGTAGGGGGCCACCCCGTCTGGTTGCGTGAGATCCACCTGGTAAGGTTCCACCTGGTCGTTGTTCCCGGCAAACAGAAATCGTCCCTCAAAACTCGAGTTCGCCGCCCCGACAATCTGCTGGAAAACACCCTGCACCTCCGCCGCGATCGTCTGCCGCATCGCCGCCGTCTGAGTGCCCGTTTGACCCTGCGTCCCCAGAACGCGAACCCTCTCCGTCAATCGAATCACGCTCCGCAGTGCCCCTTCCGCTGAATCCACCTCGCCCTTCACCCGGTTCAGATTCGACCGCGCCTGCTCGGTCAAGGCCAGCTCCGCCCGGCTCTGCAGCAGCGGGCCAATCTCGTCCGGAGCGTCAGAAGCCGACGTCACCCGCAGCCCGCTCGATACCTGCGCCGTCGCCCGGTCAATCCGGCCTTGGATCCGGCTCAAACTACTCAGGAACTGCTCGTCCCGGCTGGTCAGATTCTTGATCATGACGGCTCCCTCTCCTAACGCAGTATGCTGAACAGCGTGTCAGTCATCTCGTTCAAAACGCCCATCACCTGCCCAGCGGCCTGAAATCCCCGTTGATACTCCAGCAGCTTGGCCGCTTCCTGGTTCACCGACACACCCGAAACCTGCTGCCGCAGGGTCCGCGCCTGTAAAACCAATTGTTGATCCGACGTATTCCGCCCCCGCGCCGACTCCAACCGCGTTCCCAGCGTGGTCGCCATCGCCCCGTAGTACCCGGACAAGGTCAACCCGTTGATGGCCGGTTTCTTGGAAAGCTGCGCCAGCCGGTTGGCGTTCGCATTACCACCCGGCTCACCGGCGCCCGCCGCCGCAAGCTCTCCCGTCGTAATCCCGGTCACCGCCAAAGTGGCCGCCGCTCCGGCCAACGCATCGTAGGTAAATAAATTCTGCACCGGAGGCAGCCCATTCGCCGCCAAACCGCCCGCCAGAATCCCGTTCACCTGATCCGCAAACCCGCGAGCTAACGTATCCAGTTGCGCGCTATAGTCCGGCATCGTGGTGTTGCGCATCTCCAGCAACGCCCCCAACCGGCCCGTCTTGATCGCCGAGGTCATATTCTCGCCCCGGCTATCAAAAATCTGGTACTGCTCGTTACTGATCGTGGAAGTCAACGCATAGGCCTGCTCTCCCACCACCAGCGGCACTTGCCCAGCCACGAAAACCACTACCGATCCATCCTCCTGCGTGAGCGTGTTGTGATCCACCAGCGTCGAAAGCTTTTCGAGCGCCTCATGCAGCCGCGAATCCAGCCCCGCATCGGTCCCACCCCGACTACCCTGTTTCTGCTGCTGGTTAATGGCGGCAATTTCCTTGGCTAACGTGTTGATGTCCCGCACCGCGGAGCCCAACTCTGTCCCCGCCCCCGCCGTCAAGGTCCCAAACTCATTGGCCGCCTCGTTGAAACTCCGCGCCGCCGAGCGCGCCCGGTCCAGCACCGCCTGCCGCGACAGGTCCGAGTTCGGCGCCAGCGCCAACTGCGCCGCGCTGCTGTAAAACTTCTCCATCGCCGCTGGAATACCCCGGTCCCCCGTCACCGGAAGCGCCGCCTCCACTCCCCGCAGACTCCGCAGCGACTGCTCCGAATAACCATTCGAGGACTGCCGCTCCCAAACCGCCTGTTCGAGAAACCGGTCCCGCCCCGATAGCAGCGGCGCCGCACTGATGCCCCCCGACGACGACTCCACGTTCGGGTTGAACCGTTTGGCCATCGTCGCCTGATCGAGACGCACATAGTTCGGCGTCGAGGCGTTGACAATATTGTTCTGCACCACGCCCACCTGGCGCTGAATCACCCGCATCGCCTCAGCGGTCGAAATCATCGCAGACGAGATACCGCCCATACTATCCCTCCAGCCTCACCGCATGAAAATCCAGGTCCCGTGGTCGCTCCTGTCCCTGGCTGCCGTAAGAATCCGCCGGCGGCATCAGCGCGTCCGACCAGTTGCGGCAATACGCCAGACCCTGACGCGTCAGCAAATTCGCCACCCGTAACTGCTCCCGAAATTCCAGCAGCGCCCGCTCGGTCGCCCGCTGCTCCATCGGATCCATCCGTTTACCCCGCTCCAACTCCACTGCCAGCACCCGCAGCGCCCCCAGCGCCGCCTCCAGCTGTAGCAGCGCCGAAGATGTCTCAAATTGGGACAAATCCTGAATCGCCGATCCCAAATCGGGAACCTGCATCAGATTGGAATTCCGTAAATCACTCATAACGCCCTGCCCAACGCCAACTAAATGCCGCCTTTCGCCCCGGAGCTGTCCGCCAACGTCTCGCCAATCAGCGATTTCGCCACCGCCCCCGCATCCGGCTGATACTTCCCGGCCGCATACTGCGCTGCCAACTTCTCCAGATACGCCGCTTTCTCCGGAGTTTCGGTGATCGCGTCCTGTAAAACATTGGCCAAACTCGATAGGTTCACCTCATCCGAGCCGCCACTTCCCTTGTTTCCACTTACCTTTCCCGCTGCCGCACCCTGCGCGGCTTCGGTCTTCTGGGTCTGACTCTGGTAGGTCGCGGCCGCCTGCGAACTGGTGTACAAATCATTGATCTTCATAGAGCACCTCGAATCGGATACCTAGAACGCCTTAAAGCGCTTATCGGAAGGATAGCGCGAAGCCTGAACTATTTTTGGGCTGGAACCAACCCGTTCAGGATTCCGTATGATGAAAAGTAGTGTGCGTTTATGCAATCTCTCATACCCTTCCTTTTCTTATCCGTCGCCGCGCTGGCGGCACCTAACCCCTTGCAAGTTACGTTCCACAAAGACGTACTCCCCGTCCTGCAAAAGAATTGCCAAGGCTGCCATCGCCCCGGCGAGGCCGCGCCCATGTCGTTCCTCACCTACAAATCCACCCGCCCCTTCGCCAAAGCCATCAAAGAAGCCGCCTCCATCCGACGGATGCCGCCCTGGCACGCCGATCCCCATTTCGGCAAATTCTCGAACGACAAATCCATGACCCAGGCCGACATCAACACCCTCGTCGCCTGGGCCGACTCCGGCGCCAAAGAGGGTAATCCCAAGGACGCCCCCCAGCCCGTCTCCTTCATCGACGGTTGGAACATCGGCAAACCCGACCTCGTCCTCGAGATGCCCAAACCTTTCACCGTCCCCGCCCAAGGCACCATCAACTACGTCCATTACGTTATCCCCGTCGGCAACAAAGAGGACCTCTGGGTCGAACGCGCCGAGGTCCGCCCCGGGAACCGCGCCGTCCTCCACCATGTCATCGCCTTCGTCCGCCCCCCGGGCAGCCGCTGGCTCAAGAACGCCGTCCCAGGCGAACCCTTCACGCCACAGCGCGAAAATGCCTTCGGCGGCCAATGGCTCACCGCCTACGCTCCCGGCATGCCCCCTCAGGTCCTACCCCCCGGCAAAGCCCGTCGCGTCCCCGCCGGCTCCGACATCGTCCTACAGATGCACTACACTGCCAACGGGAAAGAACAATCCGATGCCTCCAAAATCGGCATCCTCTTTGCCAAGCAACCGCCGCAGGAGCAGGTGCTCACCCTCGCGGTACAGAATGATCGCTTCAAAATCCCGCCCCACGAAGCCAACCACGAAGTCAATGCCGAACTCGTCCTCCAAAAGGACTCCACCCTCTTGGCGCTGATGCCGCACATGCACCTCCGGGGTAAGGACTTCCTCTTCCGCGCCACCTACCCCACGGGCGAATCCGAAGTCCTGCTCAGCGTTCCCCGCTACGACTTCGCCTGGCAGCTCATCTACGAGCCCGCCGGCGAAAAACTGCTCCCCAAAGGCACCAGAATCCAGGCCGTTGCCCACTTCGACAACTCCGCCAACAACAAGGCCAACCCCGACCCCACCCAGCCCGTCCGCTTCGGCGAACAGAGTTGGTAGGAGATGATGATCGGCTTCTTCGATGTTTCCGTCCCGCCCGGCACCACCGAGCGCGACCTGCTCCAGCCCAAGCGAAAGCCCGCCGGTGACTAAACGCTGGCGGCAACTCCTCCCTCCGGGCGGGCTCAGCCTCCTCGTGCTGACGCCCGCCCTTGCCTTTGCCCACGACCCCATCTCCACCTCCCTCACCTGGACCCGCGAGATCTCCCGCCTCTTCGCCAAACGCTGCCAGTCCTGCCATCGCGCCGGCGGACCCGCCCCGATGGCCCTCGAATCCTTCACCGACGCCAAACCCTGGGCCGTCGCCATCAAAGAGGCGGTGCTCACCCGCCAAATGCCGCCTTGGCCCGCCGCCAAAGGCTTCGGCGAGTTCGCCAACGACCTCTCGCTCACGCAGGAAGAGATCGTCCGCATCGCCGAATGGGTCGAAGGCGGCGCGCCCGAAGGCGACCCCGCCTTTCTCAAACCGCCGAACTTCTCCCCCGCGCCAATCCCCACCGCACTCCCGCGCGGCGAGATGCTGCCGCTCCGCCCCGGCCTGACCCTGCCGTCACCCACCACCATCCTCGCCCTCCGCATCGACCGCCCCGGCAAACTCTGGACCGCCGCAACCCCCCTCGTCTGGGGGCTCCGCCCCAGCCCCCGCTGGCTCATTCTGCGCCAACCGCTCCGCCTGCCCGCCGGCGCCCGCCTCACCGGCACCGGCGCCGCCACCGCCCTCGTCCGCCGCTAGCCCGCCCTCGGCTACCATGGGATTTACCCCCTTCATGCTGCTCCCTCCTTTCGCCTACCGCAATCAGAATCTGTTCGTCGAAGATTGCGACCTCGAAGCCATCGCTCGCCGCGAAGGCACCCCGCTCTACGTCTATTCGAAACAAGCGATCCTCTCCCGCTACCACGCCTACGAAGCCGGCTTCGGCAGCTTCCCCCATCAGATCTGCTACGCCGTCAAGGCCAACTCGAATCTCTCCATCCTGCGCCTGCTCGCCCAAGCCGGCGCTGGCTTCGACATCGTCTCGGGAGGCGAACTCTACCGCGTGCTCCAGGCCGGTGGCAACCCGGCCAAGGTCGTCTTCTCCGGCGTCGGCAAAACGCGCGAAGAGATCGAATACGCCCTCGAATCCGGCATCCACTCCTTCAACTGCGAAAGCGAGGCCGAACTCTCCCTGCTCAGCTCCATCGCCGCCCGCCTGAACAAAGTCGCCCGCATCGCGCTCCGCGTCAACCCCCATGTCGACGCCGCCACGCACCCCTACATCTCCACCGGCCTCCGCGACCACAAGTTCGGCATCGACATCACGGCCGTCGAAGCCGTCTATCAGCGCGCGCTCACGCTCCCCCACCTCCAACTCGAAGGCGTCAGCGCCCACATCGGCTCGCAGCTGCTCGACACCCAACCACTCCTCGCCGCTCTCGACGCCCTGCTCGCCCTCATTACGCGCCTCCGCGCGGCCGGCGTCCCCATCACCCACCTCGACATCGGCGGCGGGCTCGGCGTGCCCTATCGCGAAGGCCAGGTCGAGCCCGTCGTCTCGGACCATCTCGCCGCCGTCTGCGCTCGCTGCGCCGGCCTGGGCCTGATACTGCTCACCGAACCCGGCCGCTCCATCGTCGGGCCCGCCGGCGTGCTGCTCACCCGCGTCCTCTACCGCAAGAAAACCGAAACCAAAGAGTTTGTCATCGTCGACGCCGCGATGAACGACCTCATCCGCCCCTCCCTCTACGAAGCGCACCACGAGATCGTACCCCTGCGTCGCGCCTTCCCCGGGACCTTTGTCGCTGACGTCGTCGGCCCCGTCTGCGAATCCGGCGACTTCTTTGCCCGCGACCGTGACATGGCGCAGTGTCTGCCCGGCGACTTCCTCGCGCTCGTCACCGCCGGCGCTTACGGCTTCGTTCTGGCGAGCAACTACAACACGCGCCCCCGCGCCGCCGAAGTGCTCGTCGACGGCGCCCACTGGCGCGTGGTCCGTCGCCGCGAAACCTACGAAGACCTGGTCCGCGGCGAGTAACCGCGCTACTTCTTCAACGTCGGATAGGTGATGCCCAACTGTTCGAGATAGGTCCCGTACTTCGTCGGGTCGTAGTAGAACTTCCGCATCTGCTCCCGGTACTTGGTCATTTTCTCGAGGTTCAGCTCCACGGCCGGCTGGTCCGTCTCGGCCATCAGCGGCTGATACTTCAGCTCCTTGGTCTGCACTTCGTTGAAGTACTTCCAGGCCTCGGTGATCAACTCCGGCCGCAGCAGATAGTCGAGCGCCGTTGCGGCCTGCACCTTGGCACCCACCGCCGAGCCCTTGTGCGCAATCGGCGTCGCTTCGGCAATCGCGTTGGCCCAGTGGTGCCCGGGCAGGTTCGGAATGTTCGCCGGGTAACGCAGATAGGTCATCGGCACCACCCAGGAGATGTCTCCCACGTCATCGGTCCCGCCACCCTTCCACGCCTCGGGCGCCTTCAACTCCTGCGGCTTGTCCTTCAACGGTTCCACTTTGGGCGCCCGGATCTCGCGCTGCAGCTCGCGCGCCAGCAGCTGGTCGGCCTCACTCCATTGCGGCATGCCCACCATCTGAATGTTCTTGTACTGCGTCTCGGCCAGCGGCTTGTTGAAGTGGGTGGGCCACGCCTGGCCGACTACTCGCTGCGAGACGGTGGTGCTGGTCGCCATCGACGCCGCTTTGGCCATGGTCGCCCCAAACTCCTGCATCTCCTTGATCCGCGGATAATCCTCCTCGCGGAAGTAATACCAGACCGTCGCCTCCTGCGGCACCACGTTCGGCTGGTCGCCGCCGTTGGTGATCACATAGTGCGACCGCTGCTCCGGCCGCAGATGCTCGCGCTTAAAGTTCCACATCGTGTTCATCAGTTCGACCGCGTCAAGCGCACTCCGCCCCCGCCACGGCGCCCCCGCCGCGTGCGCCGACTCGCCCTTGAAGGTGAACTGAATCGAGATGAGGCCGCTGTTGTTGTGCGCATGGCCGTAGTCGGTCGCCAGCTCGTGCCCCACGTGGCAGCCCAGCATGATGTCGAGATCCTTCATCAGCCCGGCGCGGATATAGTAAGCCTTGGTGGCCACCAGCTCCTCGGCCACGCCCGGAAACAGCTTCAGCGTCCCCTTGATCTTGTACTTGATCATGAGCTCTTTTAAAACAATCGCGGCCACCACGTTCACGGCGTTGCCCGTATTGTGACCTTCGCCGTGGCCCGGCGCGCCCTCAATCAGCGGATCGTGATACGCCACGCCCGGCTTCTGCGATGCCCGCGGAATGCCGTCCAGATCGGTAATGAACCCGATCACCGGCTTGCCCTGCCCGTAGGTGGCGATCCACGCCGTCGGCATGCCCGCCACGCCCCGCTGCACGGTGAATCCGTTCTTTTCAAGGATCCCCGTCAGATACTTTGACGTCTCCACCTCTTGAAAGCCCAGTTCGCCGAAACTGAAGACCGAATCGACGATCTCCTGCACCATCTTCTGCCGGGCTTCGACGCCGGCGATGGCCTCTTTTTTCAACTGCTCAAGGGTAGGCGTCTGCGCCAGCAGCGCGCTCGCCAGGCAGAATAGAGCGGGGAGCTTCATAGCTTCTTAGCTTACCGCCGCGCGTGCTGGCTCTGCGCCGGAGCGTTGTAGCGAACGCCCAGGTGCGGGGTCGCCAGCTTTTCGCCGCCCTTCTGCCGGGACTGCAGACAGCTTTCGAGCATCCCGGAGACGATCAGCGTCCGCGCGGCCGGGTAGGGCGCGCGGCCCGTGACAATCATCTCTTCAATCTTGCTGACGAGACACGCCGAGTAGGTCACGTTCGGCACCGGCGTCAGCAGAAACTGCGTCGACATCGTTCCGCGGCCCCGCACCTTGGCCGCGAAGGTGTAGTCTTTCACGGCGCCGTTCAGCATCAGCAGCGTGGTCTTCAGACCATCGTTGTGTTCGATCAGGTAGGCCGCCGGCTTGGCCACCAACCGTTTCAGTTCGCCCGTCCGGACGAGGTCCTGCGTGCGTCCGTCCTTGTCGGTGAGCCCCAGGGGCGTGTCGCTGCGCGACAGCGCGGCAATGAGCAGGTCCTGCGAATACGGCGCCTTCCACGCCGCCTCGCCTTCGAGCAACTGCACCGATTTGATGCCCGTCTCGCCGCCCTTGCGCCGTTCAATCATGCACTGCATGGCTTCGAGCGCGTGGTAGTCCATCGGGTCCGACCCGCCCACGCCGACCATCAGCGCCTCGTCAATCTGGCTGCCCAGCGGAATCTCGATATCCGGCAGCCGCCAGGTCACCGGCAGCGACGAACCCGCCAGCACGGGGAACTTCAGCCGCCGGGCCTCGTCGAGCATCCACTTGGCTTTGGTGAAGCTGAACGACAAGTGCTTGTCGTTATAGACCGGCACGGCCCGCCCGTCTTTTTCAAACACCTCCGTACAGGCTTTGAAGAACTCGTAGCGCGGATAGAGCACCTGCCCAAGTTCATTGCGCGGATACTCGCCGTGCTCGCAGATGATCACGACGCCGTCGACGGCGAGCTTGTCGGTGCCGCAGCGCAGCGTTTCGGCAATGGTGGGATAGACCGTGAAGCCAAACTCCTTGGCCCGCTCCGCGCTCTGGTCGCCCGGGGGCTTCTGGTCGACGTAGAGCGAGACCACCTGCACGTCCGGCTTGTGCCACTTGCCTTCGTGCGGATAGCCGATCAGGAAGCGGTCGCCCATGTGCTGCGCGTGCGACAGATAGCGATAAATACTCGAGACAATGGCAATGCGCTTCATTAGCTTCTCCAGAAAGTGGACTCTTTCGGCGCCTGGTAACGGATGCCGAGGTGGGGCGTCGCCAGCTGTTTCTGGCCCTGATAGAGGCTCTCGACGCCGGCCGCGGTGAGCCCGGTGGTCAGCAGCGTCCGTTCGAGCGGATAGGTCTCCTTGCCCGTCAGGTACATCAGCTCGGCGTTGTAGACGAGCGGGCTGAAGAAGTTGGCGAGCGTGGTGCGGCCGTCCGGCATCGGCAGGTACATCTGCGTCGAGAAGAGGTCCTTCTGCCCGCTGATTTTGGCCGAAAAATTAAAGTCGCGGATCAGTCCGCTCATCAGGATCATCGTCGAGTGCAACCCATCAGCGTGCCGGTAGCGGTAGGCCACCGGATTCTTCACGATGCGCTTCATGTCATCAACGGTAGGAAAGATATTGTTGAAGCCCTCGCGCGCCGGCACGAGCGTATGGCTCCGGCACAGCGCGGCTTCAACCAGCTCCGTGGGCCACACTTTATCCTGATAGGCCTTCCAGAAGTTTTCGCCGCGGTAGGCCTGCACCCATTCGACGCCCGCCTCGCCGCCGCGCCGCCGCTCCACCATGCACTGCGCGGTTTCAAGGCCATGGAAGTCATAGCTATCGACGCCGCCGTAACAGACGCACATCGCCTCTTCCACCTTCACGCCCGCGGGGAACTCAAGCGAAGGCGTCCGCCAGGTCACCGGCAGGCTCGAACCCGCCATCAGCGGGAACTTCATCCGCCGGGCCGTGTCGTACATCTCCTTGGCCCACTCCCAGTTCCACGACAGGTGCTTGTCGTTGAACACCGGCACGACGCGCCCGCTCGACTCGAACACTTTGACGATCTCTTTAAAAAACTCGTAGCGCGGGTACTTGGTCTGCCCCTTCTCGTTGCGTTCATACTTGCCATGTTCGCCGACGAGCATGACGCCGTCGACGGCCAGCTTGCCCGTGCCGCCGGTGAGCGCCTCGGCGATGGTGGGGTAGACCTTCATACCAGGGAAGCGCTTGGCGCGGTCCGCGGTCAGGTCGCCGTTGGGATGCTGGTCGACGTAGAGCGCCACCAGATCCATGGCGGGATGGTGGTGTTCGCCGTCCCACCCGTAGCCTTCAAGGAACCGGTCGACGATATGCTGGCCGTGGGAGAACTTCCGGTATTCGGTAACAAGTGCGGCGATCCTGGGCCGGTTGGGAGCCCAGGGGAGTGCCGCCGAAGCAAGGATCTGCCGGCGCGTAAGCTGCATACAGATACGGTAGCGAACTTCCGCGCCAACCGCGCCCCTAAGCCACCACCCCGCGGATCACCTCACCGCCCGTGTCCGTCAGCCGCATCTGGCGGCCCGCGTGATAGTGCGACAGCCGCATATCGTTCAGCCCCATCAGGTGCAGAATGGTCGCGTGGACATCGCGCATGCGGTAGACCTTCTCCACCGCCTTCCAGCCAAGCTCATCCGTCGCGCCCACGCTCACCCCCGGCTTCACGCCCCCGCCCGCGAAGAACATCGTCATCGCCTTCGTGTTGTGGTCCCGCCCGGCTTTGTCCCGCAGGTCCGCCGGATGGTCCGGCGTACGGCCAAACTCGCCCATCCAGACGATCAGCGTCGAATCGAGCAGGTTGCGCTGCTTCAAATCCCGGATGAGCCCGGCAATGGGCAGATCCACCTCGCGGGCATTCTTGGCGTGCCCTTTGAGAATATCCGTGTGGCTGTCCCAGGACTGGCTCGGCGTATACAGCTGCACGAAGCGGACGCCCTTCTCCACCAGTTGCCGCGCCATCAGACAGCGCGTGCCAAACGACCGCGTCGTCTCGTCGTCCAGTCCGTACATCTTCCGCGTCGCCTCGTTCTCCTTGGCTAAGCGGAGCACGTCCGGCACCTCAGTCTGCATCCGGAAGGCTAACTCGTAGGCATCAATGCGGCCTTGCAGATCGGGGTTGGTGAAGTTGCCGTCGAGATAGGCGTGGTTGTAGGAGCGCAGCAGCTCCATCTGGTCGTAGCGGTCTTTCTCGGTCAGGTTGCCGGCCGGCTGCAGGTCATTGATCGGGTCGCCTTTCCACTGCATCATCGTGCCCTGATAGGAAGCCGGCAGAAACCCGGCGCCCCACTGCTGCGAGCCGCTGAAGGGGAGCGCGCGGAAGTCCGGCAGCACTACAAAACCAGGCAGGTTCTGGTTCTCCGAACCCAGGCCGTAGGTCACCCACGAACCCACCGACGGGCGCCCCGGCAGCACCAGGCCCGTGTTCATCAGAAACGTGGCGGCCGGGTGGTTGCCGTTCTCGCCGGTGATGGTCTTGACGAACGCCAGGTCATCGACGCAGGTGGCCAGCTGCGGAAACAGCTCGGAGACATCCATGCCACACTGGCCGTATTTCGCGAATTTCCAGGGACTCTTGAGGATCAACCGCGGCTTGGTGTAGAGCTCCGGCTGGTCGGTGCGCTTCTCGTTGGTCCAGTCGAGGGTCGTGTTGTCGAACTTCTCGAGAGCGGGCTTGGGGTCGAACGTGTCCATCTGCGCCACGCCGCCAAGCATGGTGAGAAAGATGCACGACTTGGCCTTGGCCGGATGGTGCGGGGCGCGGGAGGCGAGCGGGTTGGCGGCGCGCAGCTGATCCATCAGCGCGAGGCCGCCCACGCCCACCAGGCTGCGGTAGAGGAAGTTACGGCGGTTCCATTCGTGGCTCATGCGGCGCTACTCCAGATAGAGAAACTCGTTCAGGTTGAAGAGGACGACGCCCAGACGGGCCAGCGCGTCGGCGGCCTCGCGGCCGGCGTATAGCTTCCGGGCCTGCTCCAGTTCGAGGCCGGCCGGTTCGCGCTGCAGGGTGAGCGAGAAGGCTTTGCGGATCTGCTGCGCCGGGTCGGGCCCAGCCAGTTCGATCACGCGCGCGGCAAACCGGCGCGATTCGGCGTCGGTAAGCTCGCCGTTGAGCAGCGTGAGAGCCTGCGGCGATACGGTGGTGACGCTGCGGCGCGCGCAGCTCTCGCTCATGTTGGCCGCGTCGAACACCTCCATCAGCGGCATGGCCAGCGAGCGCCGTTGAAAGGCGTAGACGGAACGGCGGCGCTGCGCGCTTTCAGGCGAGGGATACCACTTGAACATCTGAAAGCCCTGCGCGATCTCGTCCTTGACGTGGAAGAACATGCCGGGGCCGCCCGCTTCGGGGTTGAGGCCCCCGCTCGCCGTCAGGATCGAGTCGCGGAGCGCCTCGGATTCGAGGCGTATCCAGTTCATGCGCGACAGCAGGCGGTTGGCGGGGTCGATCTCGCTAATCGCCTTGGCCTCCGGGTGCCGCGTCGACTGCAGGTAGGCGTTCGAGGTCAGCATCAGCCGGTGCATGGCTTTGATGCTCCACTTCTTTTCGATGAAGCGCAGCGCGAGCCAGTCGAGCAGCTCCGGGTGCGTGGGCCGGTCGCCGTTCAGGCCGAAGTCGGACGGGGTGCGGACAATGCCTTCGCCGAAATGGTGCTGCCAGATGCGGTTGACCATGACGCGGGCCGTCAGCGGATTGGCCGGACTCACCATCCATTCGGCCAGCGCTTTGCGGCGGCCGGAGCGGTAGCGGCCGGGGAAGGCGATCTTGGCCGGGTCGCTGTTGTCGGTGATGGCTTTGAGAAAGCCCGGCTCGACGCGCGCCCCCGGCGCCGAGCGCTCGCCGCCGGCGAGCACGTAGGTGGGCTCCACCTCCATCACCGCCGGCGGGGCCACCTCGTTGACGCTGTAGGCGATGGGCTGATGGCGCGCCACTTCGAGCGTCAACCGGGCGGCGCGTTCTGCCGCCGCGGCGTGCTGTTGGCGTTCGGCGGCCGTGAAGGCCGGAGACTCTTTCTCCTTGAGCAGCTTCTGCAGCTCGCCTTCCTTGAGGCCGGCGGCGGTGAGCTTGGCCTTGAGTTTGGTTTCAAGCTCCTTGACCGCTTCGTTGGCGGCTTCGAGCTGGTCTTCGAGGGCGCGGAGCCGGTGGCGCCAGGCGAGGCGGCCGCCTTCGGCGTTCAGATGCGGCACCGGCCGGTCATCGATGCGCGTGGCAGCGAAGAAGGCCTGGAGCCGGTAGAAGTCCTTCTGTGGAATCGGGTCGTACTTATGATCGTGGCAGCGGGCGCAGCCGACGGTGAGCCCGAGAAAGACCTGCGACGTTGTGCCGGCCATCTCGTTCAACCAGTCCAGGCGGAGCTGCGCATCGAAATTGGTGTCGCGCTCCCACGGACCCATGCGCAGGAAGCCGAGGGCAAGCAGGCCTTCGTTTTCGGCGTTGGCGCCGCGGGCTCCGGGGCGGGGCTGCCACTCGTCGCCGGCGAGCTGTTCGAGCACGAACTCGTCGTAGGGCTTGTCGTGATTAAAGGCGCGGATGACATAGTCGCGGTAGCGCCAGGCGGTGGGCCGTTCGCCGTCGATGGCGAAGCCATCGCTCTCGGCGAAGCGGACGAGATCGAGCCAGTGGCGGCCCCAGCGTTCGCCGTAGCGAGGGTCCTCGAGCAGGCGGTCGACGAGCTTGGGGTAGGCATCGGGGGCCGGATCGGTGAGGAACTGCCGGGCCTCCTCTTCGGTGGGCGGCAGGCCGATCAGGTCGAAGTAGACGCGGCGCAGGAGCGCGCGTTTCGAAGCCGGCGGCGCGGGCGCTATCCCCTTCTCTTCGAGCTTGCTGAGCAGGAAGGCGTCGATCGGGTTGCGGACCCAGGCGCCGTTCCGCACCGCGGGCACCTTTGGCTCGACGGGGGGCCGGAACACCCAGGAGATGTGGTCGCGGCTGCCGGGGGCGGGCGCGGCGGCTGGCGTCAGGCTATCAATCGCCGCGGCGAGCGCCGTGATGGCGGCGTCGGGCAGCGGCTTGCCGCCGATGGGCATGCGCGGGTTCCGTTCGCCGCGCAGAAACTGCACCAGCAGCGAGGCGCTCGACCGGCCGGGTACGAGCGCCGGGCCGCGCTTCCCGCCGCGGAGCAGGTCGTCGAGCGAGGCGACCTGGAGCGCCGCCTGGGCCTGCGGGCCGGTGTGGCAGCTGGCGCAGTGCGTGGCGAGCAGGGGCGCTATCTTGTCCCGGAAGATCGCCGCGTCGTCCGCGGCAGCCAGGGAGGTGGCGAGCGTGGGAATGGCAAGGAGACGAAGAAGAGACATACGGGGCACCACGGCGATCGACCTCAATTCTACGTTGGCTTCGTTTCGCAAAATGGCTACCTGCCCATCAACCGCTTCAAGGTGTCGGACCCGGCCCGGCCCCGTACGATCTTCTTCAGCTTCGCCGGGTCGCCTTCGGCGCCCTGCCGCTGAATTGCTTCGCGGTAGCGCTCCTGATGGTCGGCGAGGTCGAGCGGCGTTTCGCCCAGCGAGTTCTTCGCCTCGAGCGGCGCCCCCTGCGCGTGGAGGAATTCGATCATTTCGGGCCGGCCTTGAATGGCCGCCAGGTGCAGAATGCTCTGCTGCTGGCGCGGGAGAGTGATGGCCTCGACGGGATCGGGAATCTTATCCTGCGGGTTCCAGCGCGCGCGCACATCGGCGCCGCGAGCCACCAGTTCGCGGGCCATGGCGACATCGCCGGCCAGCACGGCTACGGAGAATGGCGTGTGGCCGTCGCGGCGGCCGAGGTTCGGGTTGCCGCCGCGTTCGGCCAGCAGACGCAGCAGTTCAACGCTGCCGGAGCTGGCCGCGATATGCATGGGCGAGGAGCCGGGCGGGGCCGGGTTGATGCGGACATCGCCGGCGGGTCCGCCGGTAGGATAGATGGTCTGCGCGTTCGGATCGGCGCCCGCGGCGAGCAGCCGGCGCACGATGGCGAGCGATTCGGCGAGGGCGTTGGCCGGGGAGGATCCGTCGTCGGCGCCCAAGGCGAGCGCCGCCGCGGTCTGCCCGTAGGCGCCGCTCTGCCGCACCCCGCTGCGCGCCGCTTTCGCTACGGCCAGCGCCGCGCCATGCAGCGCCGTGTAGCCCGCGCCGTCGACGTTCTTTATGGTGGCGCCGCGGTCGAGCAGCAGGGCGGCCATGGCCAGGTCGGGCCGGAAGCGCTGCGAGCTGCCCGCCGTGGCCGGGGCCCCGCGGCCGGGGATAAAGGTGCCCGCCGGCGCGTCCCATTTATAGAGCGCCGCCAGCAGGGGCGTGGTGCCGTCGGCGGCCGTCGCGTTAGCGTCGAGACCGGCTTCAAGCAGCAGGCGGGCCGAGGCGACGTCGTTCTTCTGCACGGCGAAAAAGAGCGCGTTCAATCCGCCCTTCTTCACGGTGTAGTCGCCGTCGTTGTTCCACGGGATACCGGTTTTGCCGAGCGTCACTGTGGTCGGCAGGTAGAAGGTGTACTTCACGTCCCAGGTCTTGGTCGTCAGCCGCGGGTCGGCGCCGCGGGCGAGCAGCAGACGCACCGCCTCCGGCCGGCCCGCCGCCCACATCAGCGCCGTCTGCCCGAACTTCTCATCGCGCGCATTGACGGCCGCGCCCTTGGCGAGCAGCCGCTCGAGGACATCGACGCGCCCCAGCCGCGCCGCCGTCATCAACGGGGTTTCGCCGTTCTCCCGCGCCACGTTCGGGTCCGCCCCGGCGGCCAGCAGCTGTTCGACCAGCGTGAGCGGACCGTTGGCCACGGCCAGCGCCAGCGGCCCGAGCCCGAGCTCATTCGTCAGGTTGGCGTCGGCCCCGGCTTTCAGTAGCAGCTCCGTGATTTCGGCGTTCGCGCGCACGGCTGCCCAGCCGAGCGGCGTGGTCCCGTCGGGCTCGCGGGCATTCGGGTTGGCGCCCTGCCGCAGCAGTTGCTGCACGGCGGCCCGGTCATCGTCCCGCACGGCGCGGAACAGGTCCGGGGCATCCGTGGCGGCGCTCAGCGCCAGCGGAAACCAGGCCCACCAGGCTACGGCTGCGGTCCGCATCGCGCTTATACCTCCAGCCGGTTCAGCCGGCCGGTGCTGTCGCCCAGTTTTTCGGTGGGTACGCCCACCTTATCGAGCATCGTCAGGTACAGGTTCGTGAGCGGCGTCTCATCGCCCGGGAACTTCAGGTAGCGGCCGCCCGCAATCCGCCCCGCCGCTCCACCGGCGAGGATGATGGGCAGGTCGCGCTGGCTGTGCGAGGTGGGCACGCTGAGGTTGCTGCCGTAAAGGATCAGCGAGTGGTCGAGCAGCGTGGAGCCGCCCTCCTTAATCGCATCGAGTTTGCTGAGGAAATAAGCGAACAACCGCGACTGGTCCACGTTTATCTTGGCGAGCGCGTCGAGCTTGTCCTTTTCGAAGTTGTGGTGGGAGATCTCGTGGTGGCCCATCGAAATGCCCAGGTGCGGATAGTTGATCGAGGTCGCCTCGCGGGCGTACATAAAGGTCCAGACGCGGGTGAGGTCGGCCTGCACGGCCAGCGTCTGCAGGTCGAACATGAGCTTGACGTGCTCGGGCCAGGAGTCGGGCGCGCCGGCCGGCCGGGCCATCGCCGGCAGATCCATCGGCCGCTTCTGCGCGGCCACCTGAATCCGCCGCTCCACGTCCCGGATCGATTCGACATACTCGTCGAGCTTCCGCCGGTCGGCGGCGCCCAGGCGCAGTTTCAACTCGGCGATCCGCTCGGTGACACTGTCGAGGCTGCTGCGATCGGCCGCATCGCGGGCGGCCGCGGCGACCGGATCGATGCGGCCGCCTTCGCCGAACAAACGTTCAAACACGCGCCGCGGGTTATATTCAAACGGCAGCGGCGTTGTAGCGCTCTTAAACACCGGACCCACGTGCGCCGCCCCGCCGTTATTGTTCTCGGTGGAAAGCTCAAGCGAAGCAAACGGCGTATCCTTACCGAGCGTCCGCGCCGCCAGCTGATCGACCGAGATGCCCACCTGCACCTTACCCTTAGCCGGCTCAACGCCGGTGAGGAACGAAGCCAGCGCCCGGTCGTGGAAGCCGGCTTTGCTGCGGTCCGGGTCTGACGACAGACCGCTCATCACCACCATCTTGCCGCGGTGCGGCGCCAGTGGCGCCAGCGCCTCGCTGAATTGAAAGTTCGCCCCTTCGCCGGCCGGCCGCCAGCGGTCCTGATCCACGCCCAGCGGGTAGATCACAAAACCCAAGCGCCGCACCGGCGCGGCCGCCGTCAACTTCTCGGCCGTCAGGGCCGGCACCATTGCTTCGAGCAACGGCAGCCCCAGACACACCCCGGCGCCACGCAAGAACGTCCGGCGGGGCAGATGCTTTTTCTCGACAAACATGGCTTCAGCGCTCCTGCTTCTGTTTCCTTTGAAAGGGGGTGCTTCGCACGATGGCCAGAACCAGATCATGGAAGCGGTATTCGTTTGCTGCGGTTTCGCGGAGGATGGAGCGGATGGCCGGTTGATCCCGGCCGTCCAACTCGCGGCCCAGCGCGTAGGTCAACAGCCGCTCGACCGTAGCGTGGGCAAACTCTTCGCCCCGGCTGAGCAGCATCGTCTTCAATCCCTGCGGGCCCGTGAACTCGCCGCCGCCGAGCAGCTTGGCGGAGGCGTTAATCGGCCCGCCTTCGTCCTTGCTCCGCCACCGGCCAAGCACGTCGAAGTTCTCGAGGGCAAAGCCGAGCGGATCGATGCGGTCGTGGCAGGCCGCGCAACTCGGGTTGGCGCGGTGCCTTTCCACCTGCTCCCGGGCCGTCAGGCGGCGGCCGTCGCCGGCCTTCTCCTCAAGCGGCGGCACGTTGGCCGGCGGGGCCGGCGGCGGCGAGTTCAGCAGATTGTCGAGGATCCAGCGGCCGCGCAGCACGGGCGAAGTCTTCGTCGAGTGCGAGGTCAACAGCAGCACACTGCCGTGCCCAAGCAGGCCGCTCCGCTCCGGATGCCGGTCGAGCGCCACGCGCCGGAAGCCGGGGCCGGTCACCCCGGCGATGCCGTAGTGCCCGGCCAGGCGTTCGTCCAAATAGGTGTAGTTCGCTCGCAGCAGATCGAGCACGCTGCGGTTCTCGCGCAGCAGGCTGTTGACGAAAAGCCGCGTCTCGGTGGCGAACGCTGCCCCGAGCGCGGCGTCGAACTCCGGATACAACTCCTTATCCGGCGCCGTGCCGGACAACATCCGCAGCCCCAGCCACTGCGCGGCAAAGTTATCGAGCAGCGCCGCCGAACGCCCGTCGGCCATCATACGCCGCACCTCCCGCTCAAGCGTCCCCGGCGTCCGCAGCTTACCCGCCGCCGCGAGGTTCAGCAGGCCGTCATCCGGCAGACTGCTCCACAGGAAGAACGACAGGCGCGAGGCGAGTTCAAATTCGTTGACAGGATGCGCCGCCCCCGCCGCCGCTCCCGCCGCGTCAAACTCCAAGCGGAAGAGGAAATCGGGCGCGAGCAGCACGTCGCGGATGGCCGCGGCGATCGCAGTTTCAAATGGCTTCCTCGCGGCCCGCGCAGCGCGGAAGCTCTTCAGGAAAGGCTCCAACTCTCGCGGGTTCACGTCGCGGCGGAACGCCCGCCGCACGAGCGGCGCGAGAATGCGTTGAGCGCAAGCGCCCTCCTCCGCATCCGCCGCGGGCCGGCAGGTGAAGATGCGCGCCCGGCTCGGCGTCTCGCCGGGGCCGGTCACGTTGTATGGTCCGGCAATCTCAATGCGGCCCAGCACGGGTGGACCGGGCAAGCCGTCGAAGGCCGCCTCTCCCGCCGTCATGCCGCCGATGTCGAACCGCTTCACGCGGCGGCCGTCCACACGGAACTCAATCGTGGGACGCACCGCCGTACCCAGCACATCGAGCGGCCCGCCCAGCGGCAGCCCGCCCGGCCCGCCCACGTTCAGCACGGGGCCTTCCCGCTCGGCATACTCATCGGGAAACGTCACAATCACGGTGTGTGCGCCGGCCTTCACCTTGGTCAGCCGCAGCCGGAAGAAGCGCACGCCCTCAATGGGCGTCAAGCTCTCTTTGGCGAGAAACGCCCGTAGGTCGTAGTCGCCGTCCTTCGGAAAGTAGTGCGTCACGCGGATGCCGCCGCGCGTGCCGAACGGCATCCCCTCGCCCTGCCAGACCGCCTGCGTCCCCGTCGCCGGATAGATCTCAACGACCGGCGATGCTTCGCCCGTGCCTGTGGCCAACGCGCTCACCCGCCGCGCCACGTTCAGGTAGCGTTCGAGCAGCAGCGGCGACATCGACAGCGCGTCGGCGATGTTGTCAAACCCCGCGGCCACCTGATCCGGCGGCAGCTCCGCGTCGAGCGCCGTCTCCAGATGCAGCAGGTCCCGCACCGCGTTGGCATATTCGGTCCGGTTCAAACGCCGGATCACCGGCGCCCCGGCAAACGCCGTCCGCTGCGCAGCGCGGTCCAACTCGGTCGCCAGGCCCGCGACGAAACTCCGCGACAGGCCGGCCTCCGGACGGGGCATCGCCGCCGGTGGCATCTCGCCGGCCCGCACGCGCTTCAGAACCTTTTCCCAAATCTCCGGACGCGCCGCCGTTTCGACGCTGCCCAATCCATCAAGCGACAGTCCGCCGGCCTTCGCCTGACCGTTATGGCAGCCCGCGCAGTAGCGCCGCGTAAAGGCCTCCCGGCTCTCGTTCGGCGCATACGCCAGCGCCGTGCCGGACAGCACCATCCACGCCGCGTAAACAGGGGCACTCGTTCTCCGCATCACTCCATTCGCTCGCGTCCTATTTCGACCAATTCGAGTTTATCGCCATCTCGCCCGGAGTGTGGCGCCTGATGTAGAATCGGGAACCGGAACCGATCCGCGTCCCCTATGAACAGCGCCTACCCCCTCCCTCGCCGCACCCTCCTCGCCGCCGCAGCAGCAGCCACCGCCGCCTCCGCCGCACCTGCCGCCATTCCCATCATCGACACCCACTTCCATCTCTACGACCAGACCCGCCCCCAGGGCGCGCCCTTCCCCTTCACCCCCAACAACCCGCCCTTCCTCCCGCAGCACTACCGCGCCTCCGCGCTCCCGCTCGGCATCGTGGGCGGCATTAAGGTCGAGGCCAGCCCGTGGGTGGAAGACAACCTCTGGGTCCTCATGATGATCGAGAACGAGCCCCTCATCACCGGCATGATCGGCAACCTCGACCCCACCATCCCGCAGTTCCGCGAGTATCTCGAACGCTACCACCGCAACAAGCTCTTCCTGGGTATCCGCTACGGCAACGTCTGGAAGGGCCAGGACCTGGTCACCGCGATCCACCAACCGCTGTTCCTCGAAAACATGAAGGCCTACGCCCAAACCGGCCTCACGCTCGAAGTCGCCAACCCCCGCCTCGACCTCATCGAAGCCACCCTGCGCCTGAGCGATCAGATCCCGGACCTTCGCATCGTCCTCGGCCATCTGCAGGCGCTCGCCCTGCCCACCGACCCGGCCGTCCTCAAAGCCTACGCCAGCCATCTGCGCCAACTCCGGCAGCGCAACGTCTTCGTCAAACTCTCTGGCCTCCACCGCCCGCGCGCGGCCGCCGGCGCCCCGTTCGAGCCGGGCGTCTACCTGCCCGTCATGGACTTTATCTACGACATCTTCGGCGAAGACCGCCTCGTCTACGCCGGCCGCAGCAAAGAAGCGATCGAGATCTTCCGCGCCTACTTCCTGGCCAAAGGCCCGGCCGCCGCCGAAAAAATCTTCTGGAAGAACTCTATTCCCGCCTTCCGCTGGATCCGCCGCGACCCCAATCAGCCGCAGCTGGCCTGACCCCTACAGATACCGCGCAATCCACTCATAGGCGGCAAACCGCACGGCATCCGGAAAATCGTGCTCACAGTCCGGATGTTCCACGCGCAGCCGGTCCGCCGCCCCGTATAACCGGTAGACCGGCAGCGCGGCCTCGCGAATCCGGTCCACGCTCGCGTACCGGAAGTTGGCGTCGCGCAGCGGGGCGTTCACAAAAAACGCCCGCGGCGCCAGCGCGGCCACCAGCTCGTAAAAATCAAACGGCACATTCTGCGGCGCACCCACGTACTGCCCCATCCGCATCATGTAACGCTCCTGCACCCAACCCTTGATGTTCCCGCCGTAGTAGTCGAGGAACGAATCGAACCCGCAGCTGGAAACCACCACGCTGATTCGCTTGTCGTGCACCGCCGTATAAATCGCGTTGTGCCCGCCCAGCGAATGCCCAATGGCCGCGTACTGACCGCGGCGCACCTGCGGCAGACTGTCGAGCAAGTCGAGCGCCCGGATGTTATCCCAGATCGCCTTCATCGTCCCGCTCGCGTAGCCCAGCTTCCGCAGGTCCGGCTGGTAGTCGGCCAGCTGCACATAGCTCGGCGAGATGGTCACAAAGCCGCGTTCCGCCAGCTCCGCCGCGTACTGCCGGTGCGGTCGCCCGCCGAGTCCGACGACGACCTTGTAGCCGGCCGTGTTGTCCGTCGGATGCAGGCACAGCACCGCCCGCGCTCGCTGGCCCGCCAGCGCCTTCTTCGGAAGGCAGAGATACGCCGTCGTCCTGCCGCCCGGCTCGGCGGCGTAGGAGATGGAGCGGCGGACATAGCTGCCCATATCGGTCTCCTCGTGCAAGGTCACCGCCAGCGGACACCGCTTCTCGTCCCCGGGCAGCGGGCCGGTCACCTCGTGCATCGCCGCGAGCGCATCGCGCCGGCGGATCTCCCAGTCGCCGCGGCTCCGGGCCAGGCGCATCTTGCCGCTGGCCTCGCGGTACTCGAGCAGGTTTGTCCGGCTCAGCCCGCGCAGCGGCGGGATCTCCTGCCGCGCTTCCTGCGCGGCGGCACGCAGAGAGATTCCGGCCAGCCAACAACGTCGTGTCATCGTCCTATAATCCAATCTCCGATGCACGCTGTTCAACTGTCCGCCTACGTCGCCTCCCGCCGCGACCATCTCCTCTCGCTGCTCTCCGACCTGGTCCGCACTCCCTCAGAAAACCGCGCCCCGCGCGGCGCCGAACTCCTCTGCCAGCAACTGCTCGCCGACCGCCTCGCCCGCGCCGGCTGCACCCCCCATCTCTACGAGCCGGACTCCGTGCCCGGCCTGCCCACCCACCCCCTCTATTGGCCCGGCCGCGACTACCGCCACCGCCCCAACCTTGCCGCCACCCTGCCGGGCGCCGGCGGCGGCCGCTCGCTCCTGCTCAGCGGCCACATCGACACCGTTCCCGCCGGCTCACACCCCTGGACCCGTCCCCCTTTCGCCGCTACGATCGAAGGCAACCGGCTCTATGGCCGGGGCGCCTGGGACATGAAGGCCGGCGTCGCCTCCAATCTTTTTGTTCTCGAGGCCATCCGCGATCTCGGCATCCGCCTCCGCGGCGATCTGATCTTCGAGTCGGTGATCGATGAGGAGTTCGGCGGGGTTCATGGTACTCTGGCCGCTCGCCTGGCGGGCTATCGGGCCGATGCGGCGATTGTCGGCGAGCCCTCCGGCCTCCGCCTCTGTCCGGCCCACCGGGGCGGTCGCACCGTGCACCTCACCTTCACGGCGCCCAACGACGGCATCCTGGCCCCGACGGGTGCCGGCGGCGTCGTTGAACAACTGCGCGTCTTTTTGAACGAACTGCCGGCGTTCGCCGCCCTCCGCCGCCGCGCGGCACCGCCGCATCCGCTCTTTGCCCACTTGGCCGATCCCGTTCCCGTCACCGTCGGCCGTATCCACACCGCGCCCTGGTCCACCGACGAGCCGCCCAATATCCCGCCCGTCTGCCGCCTCGAACTCTTCTGGCAGACCATGCCCGGCGAGACGGTAGCGGCGATCGATGAGCAGTTCGCCGCCTGGCTGACCGGCGTGTTGACCCGCCACCCGGACCTGTTCGCCGTGCCGCCCGCCGTGCACCATCCCATCCGCTGGCTCCCCGGCTCGACGCTTTCGCCAGACGCCCCATTACTCGGCGAGGTCGCCGCCGCCGTCCGCGCCGCCACCGGCCAGGCGCCCCTCGTACAGGGCATTGAAGGGCCGTGCGACCTGTTCGTTTTTCCCGAGTTCGGGATCCCCGCCCTGCTCTGGGGCCCCTCCGGCGGCAACGCGCACATGCCGGACGAGTATGTCGAAATCGACTCGCTGGTCACCGCCACGACAGCGCTGCTCCACTTTGTCTGCTCCTGGTGCGGCCAGGTGGAGGGGGTCGACTAAGCCCCCAGCCATCCCAGAAACCGCCCCCGCGCCTCCCGCAAGTACCCCGGCATGCGCTCCGGCTCGCCCCCGATTTCGAGCACCAGCACGCCCTGGTAGCGCACCTCGCGCAGGGCGGCAAAGATACGCGGATAATCCACAAAACCATGCACCATCGGCTTATGCTCCACCCACGTCGCCGGGTCGATGTCGTGCACGTGCAGATGCACCACTTTGGCGCCGAGTCTCCGGATGATCTCGATCGTCGTGTCGTTATACGCCGCCACCGCTGCGGGCTTGGCCCGATCCTCCGTCTTCACCTTGGCCACCAGCTCGGCGTAGCGCCCCTGGTGGCCCACGTCGATCGTCGCGCCGACCGCCGCGTGGTTCACCTTCTCCAGAAGCCGGACAAACGAGGCCACGCTGGGCGGCCAGCCGGTCTCAACCGCAATCTGTACGCCCAGCCGCCGCGCCTGCTCGCCCCAGCGCTGGATGGCGGCCACGCACTCGCTCTCCCGGCGCTCCCACGGCTCGTTGGTCACCGACTGCGGGTGGAGCACCGCCAGGCGGGCACCGAGATAGGCGGATCCTTCGAGAGCGATATCGATAGTGCGGACGGCGTGGGCGCGGGTGGCCGGGTCCGGACTCAGCCAGTTCAGGCCGGTGTAGGGAAGATGTGTGGTGATGCGGCGAAACCGGCGCAGCGCGCTGCGGAGCTTCGTCTTCTCCGCCCGGTCCAGCTGGTCGAACTGAAAGCCGGGAAAGGTGCGGGGCACGGGGTCGGGTCGGCCCATGGGATGGATTTCAATGACCGGAAAATCGAGCTGGCGGATGAGGTCGATGGCCTGATAGAGCCCGTAGCCCTGCACGGCGGTGTTGGCGCCCAGCCGCCAGGGCGAAGGCGCGCCCCACGCCGTGGCGGCGGCGCCGGATAGGAAACTGCGGCGGCTCAGAAACATCTCTGAATTCTATAGGAACGCGTAACGGGAATCCGGCTCAACCGCGGGATAGAGTAGAGAAAGGAGTTCCCTTGACCCGCCGCCATCTGCTCTCGAGCGTCCTACCCGCCGCCCTCGCCCAACCCGCGCCCACCCGCTTCCCGTTGGCGTGCATGACTCTCCCCTACTCGGCCCACCCCTTCGAACGCGCCCTCGCCGGCATCCAACGCGCCGGCTACGCCCACGTCGCCTGGGGCGTCACCCACAAAGACGCGCAGGGACGCACCCAACCCGCCCTCGCCGTCGATGCGCCCGCCCGCGACGCCGCCGCGCTGGCCGCGCGCTGCCGCGACCTCGGCCTCGAACCGGTGATGATGTTCAGCACCGTCAACCTCGAAGCGCCCAACGCCCTCGCCGCCCACCTCCGCCGCATCGAACAGGCCGCCGCCGCCCGCATCCCCTTTCTCCTCACCTTCGGCAAAACCACACCCGGCCAGTACGAAGCCTTCGTGAGCAATTTGCAAAAAATGGCGCCGGCCGCCCGCCAGGCCGGCGTTCTGGTCGTCATCAAGCAGCACGGCGGCAACACCGCCACCGGCGAACACTGTGCCCGCATCGTCCGCGAAGTGGCCGACGACGGCGTCAAGATCTGCTACGACGCCGGCAACGTCCTCGACTACGAAAACCACGATCCGATTGCCGATATCCAAACCTGCTGGCGTGACATCCGCGCCTTCAACATCAAAGACCACCGCAACACCCCCAAGGACGAAGACTGCGGCCCCGGCTTCGGCGAGATCGACCACTACAGGCTCTTCGCGCCGGTTCTGCGCACGGGGTTGACTATCCCCCTCACGTTCGAAAACATCTTCGAGCCGCTCGTCCCCCGGCCCACCGACCCCGCGGCCATCGACGCCCTCGCCCGCCGCGCCCGCGAGTACATCGATACGGTGCTGCGCGGGTTACAGCACCACGGGGCATAAAACCCAAGGCCAGCGCGGCGCTCAGGCCAGCAGTTCGTTATAAATTCGCTGGCAGTAGCCGTCCGTCATGCCCGCGATGTAGGAGCAGATCACCCGATGCGAGTGGCCCTCCTCGGCCTGATCCCGGTAAAGGGATGGCAGACGGTCCGGGTTTGCCTCATAGTAGGCGAACAGCTCGGCGATCATGCGCACCGAGCGGTGGCGCTCCCTGAGCAACTCTTCCGAGTTGTAGACCCTGCGATGGAGAAAACGCTTCAGCTCGCGACCCGTGGCGGCGGCCGACTCCGTTAGGCCCACCAGCCGCCGCGGGTGCCGGCGGACCTCCTCCACCGTCGCGACACCGGCCGCTTGTATCGCGTTCGCCGTGCCATCGAGCAGACCCGACACCAGCAGGTTGATCACCTGCCGCAGCGTTTCAAGGAACTGCACCCGCTCCTCAGCGCCAGGAAACTGCATCTCGACCGCCTCCCAGATGTCGGAAAAGGCCGGGACCGCGCCACGAACCTCGTCGATGGTGAAGAAGCCGGCCGAGTAGGCGTCATCCAGATCGGCGGTATTGTAAGCCACCTCATCGGCCAGATCGATGATCTGCGCTTCAATCGGCGGACGCTGCTCCGGCAGATAGGCGTCGAGTTCGGGCGACTCCCCGGGGGTCAGGTCGCGGGAGTGCTTCACGATGCCTTCGCGGACTTCGAAGGTGAGATTCAAACCCGGGAAACGGGCGTAGCGCGCCTCAAAGCTCTCCACAATGCGGAGGCCATGCAGGTTATGGTCAAACGTTTCGCCGAACCGCTCCATCTGGCGGCGGAGTTCGTCCTCGCCGGCGTGGGCAAACGGCGGGTGGCCGATATCGTGGACCAGCGCCAGCGTCTCGGTGAGATCCTCATCCACGCCAAGCGTGGCCGCCACAGTGCGGGCTATCTGCGCCACCTCCATCGTGTGCGTGAGGCGGTTGCGGAAGTGATCAGAGACCCCGGCCGGGAAGACCTGCGTCTTGTTTTCAAGACGGCGAAAGGCCCGGGCGTGGATCACGCGGTCGCGGTCGCGCTGGAACTCCGTGCGATAGGGGTGGGCCAACTCAGGGTAACGGCGCCCGCGGCTCATCTCCGGCCGAAGGCGGAGGGCAGCGAACGGTTTGTCGGAGTTGGCCGGGTTCACTACTTCAGCTTGGCGTCGCCGTAGGCGGTGACGGCCCAACGGGAGACGGTGCTGCGTTCGGAGGTGCGCAGCGGCTCGAGCAGCTTTTTGGCCTCATCCGGTTTGGTCGGCGCAATCAGTTTGGCGAGTTCGATTTCAGCCTGTTCCTTGGAAACCATGATGGTCGGGGAGGACACCAAAGCGCGGAGTAGCTTTTCGGCTTCGTCCTTCTTGTTCTGGCGGGAGTACATCTGAGCCAGGGACAACTTCGCCAGCGAGGCGTAATCCTTCTCGCCCGAGTCGGCCGCCGCTTTGAAGTTCGTTTCGGCTTCGGCAAACTTGCCCTGATCGGCGTAGATCACGCCCTGATAGTACTTGGCAATCGCCCCCACTTCGTTCGACGAGTGCTTGGCGGCCAGAGCGCTAAAGGACTTGAGAGCCGCCGCTTCCTTCTCGGCCTGGGTGGGAAAGCTCTTGACGTAGGGGTTCGAGCCCGGACCGACGGCGGCATCCTGAATCAGGATGGCTTCCCGCAGGTCGGCCTGGCGAGCCTCAGCCTGTTTGCCCAGGAAGTACCAGGCGCCGGCACCTACCACCAGCACCGCCGCCGCAATGCCGCCATAAAGCGTTACCTGCTTTTTGTGCCCGACGGCGTACTCGACCGAGTGGGTGACCTCTTCGACGAAGCGATCATGCTTCAATTGTTCGCGTTCTACTTTATCCACAACAATACTCTTCCAACCTCTCATGGTAGCATCTGTCCGCCTGGAGTGCCTAGGAGCGGCAGCGGCACAATTACCCGGCGGCAGGAGCGGCTGGCGTGGGCCGAGCGGCGGACCGGGCCGTCCTGGCCGCGCGGAGCCGCCGCCAGGTGAGCGCCAGACCCGTGTAGACCAGCACGGCGCCCGCGGCGGAGGCCAGGCCGGCAATGGTTTGCCCCGGCAAACCGGCGGCCTCTCCGGTGTGCACGGTGCGCACCCAGAGGCGGAGGCGACGCGCCAGCGGCAGCGTCTCAAAACGGGCGGAGCGCACCACGGACTGGTTCTGAATCGTCCAGGTGCTCCGGAGATCGACCCGGCCCCACCCCCCCTCCTCGACCGCAAACGTGCCGGCGGCGGGGCGCCAGGTGATGGTTTGCCATTGCGGCGCGTCGATCTGACGCAGCAGCGGCTCGTAGGGCCCGGGCCCGGCCAGCGCCGGCTTGGCTTCCGGGGGCACCTTTTCTCCGGTGACGGTAAACAGGAGCGGCGTAGCCCAGGAGTAGGAGAAAAAGACGGCCGACACCACGATCAGCAGCAGCGGGACGGCGCTCCAGATGCCCAGAACGTGATGCCCGTTATAGTCGCGGGCCTTGGGCGAGAGGCCGCGGCGGAACCAGACAATGGGGCGCTGGATCCACATGGGGACGCCCGTGAGCAGGAGAAAGAGAAAGGCGAGGTTGGCGGCGCCCGTGATGGCTTTGGTCGTCGGGGTGTTCTCCCCGAGCCAGCGGTGCCAAAGCAGGACCTGGCGGAAAAAGGCGCGCGCGCCAGCCGAGGCTTCGCCGGTGGGGCGGCCGGTGTAGGGATCGACGTAGAGGAGTTGGTTGCCCGGAAGAGACAGTTGCACGGCGGCGGCCGGGCGGTTGGCCAGCGTGAGGGCGGCAGCCCGGGGGTGAGCGGCGAGCAGCTCGTCAATCGGCAAGCGAGTTGCGCCAGCCGGAACCGGCACGGTGTTCACGGCGCGGTCAGCCCAGGCCAGCAGCTGCTTTTCATAGGTGAGCAGCACGCCCGTAATGCACATCAGCAGGATGACGGAGCCGGCGAGGACACCGGCAACCAGATGAGGCCAAAACAGGAAACGGCGCATGGCTAGATGCAAGTTGCTTGCAATTTAAGAATCGTAGCATAGACCGCCTACAATGGTCGAGAGTCCCTCGATGGCAACTCCGAAGATTCGCGATATTCAAGTAATCGAGACGGCCCCGGTGGGACTGCGGCTCACCGTGGTGAAGGTGGTGACCGACCAGGCGGGGCTGTACGGATACGGGTGCGGCACCTTCACGCAGCGGGCCGAACTGGTGGGCCCGGCGGTAACCCGGTACCTGCGGCCGCTGCTGCTCGGCAAGGAGGTGGACCGGGTGGGGGACATCTGGCATGCCGCGATGCAAAGCTCCTATTGGCGGAACGATCCGGTACTCAACAACGCGCTGAGCGGGGTGGATCTGGCGCTGTGGGATATCAAGGGGCGCATGGCGGGCCTGCCCGTGTATCAGTTGCTGGGGGGCAAGTGCCGGGAGGCGGCAGCGTGCTACGTCCATGCGGGCGGGGACGAGATTGCGGCGGTGCTGGCGAGCGCGGAGAAGCTGCGGGCCGAGGGCTTTCAGTACATCCGGGTGCAGGTGGGGGTGCCCAACCAGGCCGCTTACAGCTCCGGAGGCGGCCGGACCTACGGCGGCGGACGGGCGCCGGCCGCTCTGGGCCGCGCCGCCACCGGGGCGCTGCACGACGGGCCTATGTTCGAGCCGGCCGAGTATGCCCGCCGGAGTCTGCGCATGTTCGCCGCCTGCCGCGAGCGGTTCGGCGACGAGATCGAACTGCTGCACGACGCCCATGAGCGGCTGCCAGCCGCGCTGGGTCTGCAGTTTGCCAAAGACGTCGAACCGTTCCGGCTGTTCTTCCTCGAAGATGTGTTCGCCCCCGAAGACATCGGCTACTTCCGGCTGGCGCGGAAGCTGACCTCGACGCCGCTGGCCATGGGAGAGCTGTTCAACAACCCGGCCGAGTGGGGCGAACTGGTGCAGGAGCGCTTGATCGATTACCTGCGGATTCACCTCTCGCAGGTAGGCGGGCTGACGCCGGCCTGGAAGCTGGCGGCGTTGACGGAGATGTTCGGGGTGAAGACGGCGTGGCATGGCCCAGGCGATGTCTCCCCGATCGGCCACGCGGCCAACCTGGCGCTGGATCTGGCCTGCCCGAACTTCGGGATCCGGGAGTTTGTGGCCTTCAGCGAGCCGGTCGCGGAGGTGTTCCCGGGGGCGCCGGTCACGAAGGGCGGCTATCTGTACGCGACGGAGGCGCCGGGTTGGGGCATTGAAGTGAACGAGAAGGCCGCGGCGAAGTATCCGTTTGGCTACGGGGAGAACGGCGAGCGGCAGCGGCTGCACGGGGGTTGGGGCGAGGTGCGGCGGCGCGACGGAACGATCGTCAAGCAGTGAACGATCAGCGCCACCACTTGCCGAAGACAAAGACGCCGTTCACGAACATGAAAATGAGAAAGCCGTGCAGCCAGCGGTTGCGCGGGTAGAAGAAATCGAGCGGCCACAGGAGCGTAAAGGCGTAGTTGCAATAGATGCCGCCGCCCCAGTCGAGGCCAAACAGTTCGCGGGTTTGGCGGGCAGTTTCGGCATAGGCGGCGGCGTGGCTCCAGGCGTAGCGCTGGTCGAAGGCCAGATAGACGTGGGCGAGGTAGAGCGCGTAGGCGGCCACGGAGAGCAAGCGGGCGCCGGGCGAGCGGCGCCAGTAGGCGAAAAGGGCGGCGGCGTAGAGCAGCGCGCTGAGGCGAATGGTCCAGAGCACTGGGCTACCATTGTTCCATGTATCGCGGCTGGGTGGTGTTAGCGATGGCGGCGCTGGCGATGGTCGGGACGCTGCCGGGACGGACGCAGGGCTTGGGACTGGTCACGGAGCCGTTGCTGCGGGAGTTCGGCCTCGACCGGGTCTCCTACGCCACCATCAACCTCTGGGCGACGCTGCTGGGCGCGGCCTGCAACGTGCCGTGCGGGCGCCTGGTGGACCGCTGGGGAGCGCGAGTGGTCATGACCGGGTTGCTCCTGCTGCTGGGGGCTACCGTGATGGCCATGGCGGGGACGGGGAGCCTGGCCGTGTTGGCCGGGGCGATTACGCTGACCCGCGGCTTGGGGCAGAGCGCACTTTCGGTAGTGAGTCTGGCGCTGGCGGGAAAGTGGTTTGCGCGGCGCATCAACCTGGCGATGGGTGTCTACGCGCTGCTGGTTGGCATGGGGTTCATTGCGGCGTTTCCCTGCGTAGGGCAGGCGGTATTGCGCTACGGGTGGCGGGCGGCGTGGATGGGGGTGGGGGTGGCACTGGTGGCCGTGTTCGCGCCCCTGGCCTGGGCCACCGTGCGGGAGGCCCCGGCGACCGAAGAGGAGGTGGCCGGGGCGCCGGGCGGCATGCGGTTCCGGCAGGCGCTGCGGACGCCGGCGTTCTGGGTGTTCGGGTTAGCGAGCGCCATGTTCGGGCTCGTCTATTCGGGCATTGCGTTGTTCAACCAGTCGATCCTCGAACAGCGCGGCTTTGACGCCAATGTCTATCAGATGGTGCTGGTGGTGAGTACTCTTTTAGGGTTGCTCGCCAATTTCGGCGGCGGATGGCTGGCGATGCGGTGGCCGATTCAGCGGTTGATGGGGCTGGGTATGGCCTTGTTGGCCGGGGCGGTCGGCGCGCTGCCGCTGGTGACGACGATGGCGGGGGTGATGGGGTACGGCATCGCGATGGGCGTGGCCGGGGGAGTGGTGACGGTGGTGTTCTTCTCGGTATGGAGCGCGGTATTCGGGCGGGTGGAGTTGGGGCGGATTCAGGGCGCGGCGCAGATGATGACGGTGGTGGCCTCGGCGGTGGGGCCGGTGCTGCTGGCCGGGACGCTGGAGCGGACCGGGTCCTACGATCTCATGTTCCGAGTCTTGGCGGGGTTGACCGCGGCCTTGGGTTTGGCGTGTTGGCGGGTTAGGATGCCGGTATGAAGAGGCTGTTGAGCATTCTATTGTTGCTGTTGCTGCTGGGATGCGGCGGGACGAAGGGACCCACGCCGCAGGAGCAGTTGGAGGCGCACTTGACGGCGATGCTGTCCGGCGCCGCGCTGGTAGGGCACTCCACCACCTGGAACAAGCCGGGGCTGTCGGGCGAGGAGCGGTACTCGATCGACGGCATGACGAAGCTCGCGGGAAAAACGTGGCTGTTGCGGACTCGGATGAAACTGGGAGAGACCGAGTGGCCCCTGCCCGTGCCGGTGACGATTGAGTGGGCCGGCGATACGCCGATGATTCAGTTGACGGACGTAGCCATGCCCGGCGGCCCCTACTCGGCCCGGGTGGTGCTCTACAAGGATCAGTACGCGGGCACGTGGCTGGGACCCGGGCGGGGCGGGCAGCTGTTTGGGCGGATTGTGCGGTAGCACCGGCTAACCGGCGGCTTTAGCCATCACCTGGGGGGGCACCGCGGAAGTGCCGTTCCCGTTGTAGTCGTTGCCCGGGAGACTGGTGAGTTTGCGGGTAATGGCAAATTTCACCAGACCGGCCACGTCGTGGATGTCGAGCTTGCGCATCATGCTGGCCCGATAGGTATCGATCGTCTTGGGGCTGACCGCAAGGCGGGCGGCGATCTCTTTGGCGCGGTGGCCTTCGACGAGCATGGTGAAAACCTGATGCTCGCGGGCCGAAAGCGTTTCAAACGGATCCTCGTTTTCCTTGCGATTGCGGTGGGCGGCAAAGATCTTGTCCACCTCGACGGCCGGCGAGATGTAGACGCCGCCGGAGGTAACCTGTTGTAGCGCGTCCATCAGATGGCGCGCCGAGCCGCTCTTGAGCACAATGCCGTGCGCGCCGCAGCGCAGAGCTTCAATGACGGTTTTGCGATCGCTCCGCGAGGTCATCAGAACGATCCGGGTGGAGCAATTTCTCTCGCGGGCCTGGCTGAGAAGCTCAAGGGTATGCAACTCTGGCAGATCGAGCTCAAGCAGCGCCACGTCCGGGGCTTTTTGCAGCATCAGCCGGAGAGCAGCCGCGCCATCGGCGCATTGGTCGGTAACCTCAAGATCGGGGTTGCGCTCGCAGAGGGCTACGAGTGCTTCGCGCAGGAGCTGCTGGGGCTCAGCGATGAGGACGCGGACTATTTTTCGATCTGGCATGACCCTACAGCAAGAAGTAGGGGAGGGCGAAAAAAATTCTCAGGAAAAACTTCGCACCGCCCGCGTTTCGTCATCATGCACCTCAAAGACGGTGTACAGCTTGGTAAGCTGCAGCAGATCTTCAACCCGTTTATTGAGGTTGAGGAGCTTGAACTGGCCCTGCTGGCTGGTCACGGTGGTGTAGCTGTAGACGAGTTCCCCCACGCCGGACGAGTCGATGTAGCTGACATCCCCCAGATTCATCAGGAGCTTTCGGTTGCCCGCCACCACCAGATTTTTCACAGTTTCGCGGAGCAGCGCCGAGCCTTCGCCAAGCGTAATGCGGCCCACGGCATCGATGACAGTAACATCGCCAACCTGGCGGGTAGTGAAACGAGCACTCACGGTAACTTATCTCCCTGTTTCGGATGCATATTTAACCAGAACCACTTCGGCGCCACCCTGCGCGCTGCGTTTGACGCTGAATTCGTCGACAAACGCCTGCATCAGCAACAGACCGCGCCCGGATTCGCGCAAGAGATTTTCGCCCCGGGTCGGGTCCGGGACTTGATTCAGGTCGAAGCCCTCGCCTTGATCAATGATAGTGACGCGAATCGAGCCGGTGCCAACGGCGAGGAGCAGACGAACCTGCTTATCCGGACTGTAGGCGTTCCCGTGGGCCACGGCGTTGACCATCGCTTCGCGGATGGCTAGACCGAGATCCATGCGCGCGTCTTCATCGAACCCCAGATCGGCGGCCGATTCGACAACCATCGCTTCGGCGGCGTCAACGCTGGCAAGGTTGGACGCAAAAAGCGTGTCCGTGGATCCAGTCATGTGTCTTCCTAGACGTTAGCAGAACCCGCGAGGGCGCGTGGGCAGGGCCGAACGCCGGTCGGCGTTATGTAAAGAAAGGTTAAGCAACGTGTTAACAATACGTGATAGGATGCCCAACACTGGGCAGTTGTCTCTTCTCGCCAGTTGCCCAATTTCTCACTAGGGGTTTTCCATGATGAAACGATCTTTCCAGGTCGGCGCCATGGCTGCGTTCTGCTCCCTGGCCGGATGGGCCCAGGAGTTCCGCGCAACCATTACAGGCCGCGTATTGGACGGTTCCGGTGCGCTGATCTCCGGCGCCACCGTCAAAGCCGTCAATGCTGGCACCAACGAAACCAGCACGGTAACAACCGACGCCTCCGGCGTCTATTCCATCCCGTTTCTGCGTCCCGGGCAGTACACTGTAACCGCCACGCAAGCCGGATTCAAGACCGCCGTGCGCAGTAACATCACCCTCGCCATCAGCCAGGTGGCGGGTATCGACATCACGATGGAGGTCGGCCAGCTGACCGACTCGATCACCGTCGAAGCCAACGCGGCTGTGCTCGAAACGCAGACCGCTTCGCGCTCGGGTGTTATCGACACTAAAACGATTGCTGACCTGCCGCTGAACGCGCGCAACCCCTTCATGCTGGGCGCCACGCAATCCGGCGTCACCTTCCGCGGCGCGGCCATCTGGCAGCGGCCCTTTGACAACGGCGCCATCGCCGAATGGTCCATTAACGGCGGCCAGCAGAGCCGCAACGAGTTCCTGATGGACGGCGCGCCGAACAACGCGCAGCTCGGCGGCAACAACATCGCCTACGTCCCTGTCGTCGACGCCGTGCAGGAGTTCGCCATCCAGACCAACTCCTACGACGCCGCCTACGGCCGCACGGGCGGCGGCGTCGTCAACGTCATCCTGAAGTCCGGCGGCGCGCAGCACCACGGCTCCGCCTTCGAGTTCCTGCGCCGCGCGCCGCTGAACGCCAACTCGTTCCAGAACAATGCCCGCGGCCGCACCAACGGCGTCGAAAACGCCCCGCGCCCCAACGGCAACATGGACCAGTACGGCGTGCAGGTGGACGGACCCATTTTCTTCCCCAAGCTCCTCAAAAAGGACGCCCCCGTGAAGCTCTTCTACATGGGCGCCTACGAAGGCTACCGCGAAGGAACTCCGAACCCCCTGCGCAACAGCTTCGCCCAACCCGAAATGCGCACCGGCGACTTCAGCCGGATGACCCAGCCCAACCTCCAGCCTATCCGCATCTTCGACCCGCTCAATTCGACCCTCGACGCGAGCGGCAACCCCATCCGCCTGCAGTTCCCGAATAACCAGATCCCGGCCAGCCGCATCGACCCGGTCGCCCGGCGCGTCATGGCCTTCATGCCCACGCCGAACAACATCGAACCCGGCCAGCGCTACTCCACCACCAACTTCATCCTGCCGACCTATGTCAACCAGGACGACTTCTATAACCTGATCCTCAAGTTCGACTGGAACTTCGGCGACAAGCACCGCAGCTTCATCCGCCACGCCTCGAACGACCGCACCGAAGAGCGCTGCTCGAACGGCATCTGCGCCGGCCCCGGCATGGACGGCCAGCAGCCCTTCCAGCGCATCAACGACGCCTACGTGCTCGACTGGGTCTCCACCATTAACCCCACCACCGTGCTCAACGTGCGCGCCTCCTATAACCGCTTCATCGAGAAAGGCTTTGGCCGGGACAACGATAAGTTCGACCTCACCAGCCTGGGCCTGCCCTCCTCGCTCGTCAACCAGCTGCCCTCGCCCGCCTACTTCGGCCGCTGGAACCTGAACGGCTACAGCCCCCTCGGCCGCGGCCAGAGCATCAACATCACCAACAACTACAGCATCACCGGCAGCCTCACCAAGAACGTCCGCAGCCACACGCTCAAGGGCGGCGTCGATCTGCGCCGGATTCACTTCATCACCCAGAACAGCGGCAACATCCTCGAGTTCACCTTTAGCGACCAGTGGACCCGCCGCAACTGGAACCAGGCCGAAGCCGACTCCGGCGACTCCTTCGCCAGCTTCCTGCTCGGCATGCCGGGCGGCTTTGGCGGCGACCGCACCGTGGGCGGCCAGCAGTTCTTCCCGCTGTACCCCTTCTACCAGAACTGGTACACGGCGCTCTACTTCCAGGACGACTGGAAGGTCAGCCGTAAGCTCACGCTGAACCTCGGCCTGCGCTACGACATCAACGCCCCGGCCGGCGAGAAGTACAACCGCATCAACCGCGGCTTCGACCCGACGGCTTCCTCGATCACCGTCCCCGGCCTCAACCTGCGTGGCGGCCTGCAGTTTGCGGGCGTGGGCAGCAACGCGGCCAACTCAGGCGACCTGTACCGGAACACCTGGCAGCCCCGCATCGGCATGGCCTACCAGCTTACCGACCGGCTCGTGCTGCGCGGCGGCTTCGGACGCTACTACATGAACCCGAGCAACAACAACCTCCGGAGCCTGGGTTTTGAAACCAACACCCCGGTCGTGGCGAGCCTCGATGACGGCCGCACCCCGATTCCCGGCTTGCTTGCCAACCCGCTGCCGAACGGCTTCGCCCGCCCGGCCGGCGCTGGCTTGGGCTCGGCCACCTTCGTCGGCCGCGACTTCAACCACTGGACACCGAACTTCAAGCTGCCGGGCATCGACCAGTTCTCGCTCGGCTTCCAGTACCAGGTGAATCCGCGCAGCGTGCTCGACGTGAGCTACATCGGCAGCCGCACCCGCAACCACGAAACCGAAATCCCGCTGAACATCCCCAACGCCTCCTTCATGCGGCAGTGCGATGCGCTGCAGGGTGGCATCCCGAACTTCTGTAACGATCAGCTGCCGAATCCGTTCCGCGGGAATACCGCCTTCACCGGCACCCCGTTCTTCACGGCCTCGACGCTGTCCCGCTACCAGTTGAACCGTCCCTTCCCGCAGTTCAACGGCAACCTGCTCCAGCAGGGTTTAAACGATGGCAACATCGCCTACAACTCGCTGCAGATCAACTACAACGTCCGCATGAGCGGGCTCACCATCACGACCAACTACACCTGGTCGCGGATGCTCGAACAGTGGGGCTTCATCGATCCGTTCAACCGGGTCGAACAGCGCAGCCTCTACTTCAACGACCGGCCGCACGTCTTCAAGCTGACCGGCTCGTATGACCTGCCGTTCGGCAAGGGCAAGCAGTTCGCCAGCAACATCAGCGGCCTCGCCGACAAGTTCATCGGCGGCTGGCAGGTAACCAGCTTCTTCCAGTGGGCCTCCGGCGAACCGGCCGACTACCCGGCCAACGTGCTCCCGCTCCGCGATTCGAGCGTGAAGAACATCAACTGGAACCAGCATCAGGTCCGCGGCTGGGGCAACTGTGTCGTCCGTCAGAACAACGACGGCTCGCGGACCCCGATGGCCTACTCGGTGGCGTCAGGCTGCGGTACGGACCTCACCAAGTACGACTGGCTCTGGGTCGGCGACTACTCGCCCGGCCAGACCGCTCCCGGCCGGCAGACGCCGAACCGGCAGCCCAGCCTGCGCAAGCACCGCGTTCCGACGCTCGACGCCTCGTTGTTGAAGACAACGAAGTTCGGCGAGCGCTACCGCTTCCAGTTCGGCTTTGAAGCCTTCAATGCGATCAACAAGTACTACTTCGGCCGCAACGATAACTTCAACACCAACCCGAACGACGCCAACTTCGGAACCCTGTTCCCGGCCTTGACCTCGAACCAGAACTTCAGCCCCCGCACCATGCAGGTGCGGTTGAAGTTCCTCTGGTAAAAAAGGTCGTAACCAAAACAAAAAGGGCGCCCCGCAACGGGCGCCCTTTTTCGTTCTCTAACCCTCGGTGGAGAAGCCGTGCTGCTTGCGATGGTGCGGGCCATCGTACATCTTCGAGCTCTTGAACAGCTCGTGGCGCCCGTCTCCGGCGTGGTCTTTCACGCGGAGCCGCAGCGCCTCCATTTCCGCCGGCGGCATCGGCTTGAAGTTGCGCGCCAACGCCACATCGGCCTTCAGCTGCGCCATCGAAGTAATCCCCATCACCTGCGAAGTGATCGGCAGGCTCAGGCAGTAGCGGTAGCACTCCTCGGCCGTCAGACCCAACTGCTCAAGCAGCCGGCCCTGCGTGCTGCCGCCACCCAGCCCCTTCATGCCAATCACCCCGACGTTCTTCTGCAGACACACCGGCACCACCGACTTCTGGAAGCTGCGGTAGTATGCGTCGCAGACGTTGATGGGCATCTGCGCCGAGTCCCACGCATGGGGCTTGCCGAGCATCTTCAGGTGAATCTGCGGATCCTTATGGCCGGTGAAGCCGATGAAGCGCACCTTGCCAGCCTTCTTGGCTTCGAGCGCGGCCTTCAAACCGCCTTTCTCAAAAACCCAATCCGGGTCGTTGTCGTAGACCATCTCGTGAAACTGCCAAAGGTCCAGGTGGTCGGTCTGCAGCCGGCGCAGCGATTCATCCAGGTTGCGCATCGAGCCCGCATAGTCACGCTCGCAGTTCTTGGTCATCAGAAAGACCTTGCCGCGGCGGTTATCCATCTTGAGCGCCTTGCCCATCACCTCTTCCGAGTGGCCGTTGTGATAGTCCCACGCGTTGTCGAAGAAGGTGAGACCTTCGTCCATGGCGGCGTGCATGATGCGGATGGCCTCGGCGTCATCCTTGACGCTGCCGATGTGCCAGCCGCCCAGACAGGCGATCGAGACCTTGACCCCCGTACGCCCGAGCGTGCGCTGCGGCAGCCCGGCGCCCGGAGACTGGGCCATGGCCTGTTCAGCAAGGGCGGCCAGGGAGGCGGCCTGAAGAAAGTGACGGCGGGATTTTGAAGTGGGCTCCATGCGCCCCACTCTATCCCAAATTGGCTTCGTTTCGCAGATCGCGCAGAAAATCCCGGCCGGCGTTGCGCGGGTAGCCGAAGTCCCACCAGGGGTCGGCCGCGGACGATTCCCAGATGCGCAGCTCGGTTTCCGTCAGCAGCGCCGCCAGCCGCGCATCGGCTGCGGCGACCTCCGGGGCGAGCCCGGCCAGGTCAATCACGCCGCGCAGGTCAAGATCGTAGCGGTAGTCGCGGAGGCGGTACGGGTAGCCACGCTCCACCTCGGCCACAAACGCGTTCCAGCGATGGACCAGGCCCAGAGCGCCCGCCTCGACGACGTGGGCCGGATAGCCGTTGTCGTCGAGGTAGGCCTGGACCTCTTCGTTGGTCACGCCAACGCGACCGTATGGCTGTCGTAGTCAATCACGGCCTCGCGGCCGCCGTTGAGAATCGACAGCCGGCCGGCCTCGACGACGAGTTCGTTATAACGCGAGTTGGATGGCGTCGCCAGAATGCCCTTTCGATCGATGGCCTTTAACGCCGCCTGCCGCGCCGTCAGGTCGAGGCCGGCGAGCGAGTCGATCGTGTCGAGGATGTAGTCGACGCTGCGGACGCCGTAACCAACCGGGACCAGGCCGGGGCCCCCAAGGTCGTTGTACTGGAAGTAGTCCGGGCTGGGCTCGGTGTAGAAGGTGGCGCCGGGGGAACTGGCTTTCGATGTGAGCGAATAGGCCAGACCGCGGTACTGGTCCGAGTGATCAAGCAGGGCGCCCGAAGGGCCGCTGCAGTAGAGCGTCATGCCCTGGGTGTTGGGCCCGGCCGCCTCGTTCGGGTAACAGAGCGAAGTTTGGACATTCAACACGGCGCCGTTGTTCCAGCGGACGCGCGTATCGCACCACAGGTAGCCCTCGCGGCCGTTCGGATAGGTATCGACGATGCCGTAGTTTGAAACCGCCACCGGCAGCAGGCCGGTGATGAAGTGAACCAGATCGACGTAGTGGCAGCCGATGTAAGTAAACGTGTCGGTGTTCTCTTTCGTGCACCAGTTCTGGAAGTTGGAGTCGCGGTAGTACCACTTCTCCATCAGGCGCGCGGTGCCGAGCTTGAAGTCGCCCAGGCGGCCGTCGCGGTAGAAGCCGCGGGCCTTGTGGGCGCGGTCGTCGAAACGCTTGTGGTATTCAACGGCCACCAGAAGCCCCTTGGCGTGAGCCGTCTCCGCGATCGTCTCGGCCTCTTTGGCGGTCAGCACCAGCGGCTTGACGCACAGCACGTGCTGGTTGGCCTCAAGCGCGTCCATCACGGCGGCGAAGTGCAACTGGTCGGGCAGGGCGACCAGGACCGTCGAGAACGGCGGCAGCTCTTTGAGCAGTTCTTTATACAAATGGGGCTGCGCGCCCTCCGTGGTCGGGAAGGCGCGGAACGATTGCTCAGGAAAGGCTTTCAAAATAGCCGGGGCGCTGGCGAGGGCGGCCACGGTGCGCTGGTGTTGCGCGCAGATGGTGATCTCCCCGAGGCGACCCTGCCGCTGCCGGTGGAAGAGCGCCGGCAGGAGCTGATCGTGTGTGATCATGCCCCCGCCGATGACCAGAGTTGGCGTTAGAGGCATGAGACGAAGGCTTCCTCAAACACAGCCAGCGACTCGTCCACCGCTTCCTGCGTAATGTTCAGCGGCGGGCAGACTTTGATGGTGCCGCCGCCGAAGCCGACGGGCGAGAACATCAGCACGCCGCGTTCAATCGAAGCGCGGATGGCGTTCCAGGCCAGGTCCGCGTCGGGCTCCTTCGTGCCCGGCTTGACGCAGGCGATACCGGCGACGAGCCCCTTGCCGTCCACCCAGCCAATCTGCGGGTACTTGGCCTTCATGGCGTGGAAGTAGTTCAGCATGCGGTCGCCCATCACGCGGGCGTTTTCGACGAGATTCTCGTTCAGGATCAGGTCGAGCGAGGCCAGGGCGGCCGCGGCGCAGACGGGGTTGCCCGAGTGCGTCGAGGTCATCGAGCCCGGAGGGAACAGGTCCATCACTTCGCGCGAGCCGATGATGCAGGCAATCGGCAGCGAACTCGAGATGCCCTTGCCCCAGGTGGACAGGTCCGGCACGATGCCGTAGTGTTCAAAGCCCGAGAACTTGCCGGTGCGGCCGAAGCCCGCCTGGACCTCATCGCAGGTGAGCAGAATCTGGTTTTCGTCGCACCACTGCCGCATGCGCTGCATGTACTCAACCGGCGCGAACGAGGCCGAACCGCCCTGATAGGTTTCAAGCATTACCCCGGCGATGTGCTCGGGGCCCACGCCTTTGTCGGCGAGCGACTTGAGGAAGAACTCAAACGAGGTGTCTTCCGTACGGAACCCGTCCGGAAAGGGCACCTGCACAAATCCCGGATCGAGATTGACGATCCACTCCTTCAGCGCGGGGATGCCGCCGGCCTGCTGCGAGCCAAGCGTGCGGCCGTGGAAGGCTTTTTCGTAGGAGACGATGACGGTCTTATTGGGGCCGCCGACCTTGACGCCGTGGGCGCGGGAGAGCTTGATGGCGCATTCGACGGTCTCCGAGCCGACCGTCAGCAGAAACACCTTCTTGTGGGGCTCCGGCATGAGATCCGACAGGCGCTTGACGAAGTTGGCGCGGACCTCGTTCGGGAAGCAGTAGTTGGTCAGCAGCCCGTGCTGGGCCTGTTTGACGATGGCGTCAACAATTTCCGGGCGGCCGTGGCCGGCGTTGGTGATGAGCACGCCGGAGGACCAGTCGATCCACTGGTTGCCCCAGCGGTCGCGAACGGTCGTGTTGATGGCGGAGTCCCAGACGACCGGAGGCTGGCCCTGCATGGCGGCGGGCTCGTACTCGGCGAGTTGTTTGAGGATCGGGATCGACTCGGGGACCGGGAAGTCCGTCACGATGCGGCGGAGGGCGGTTTCCACGCGGGGGACCGGGCGCGGAGTGAGCTCGTAGGTTCTGGCCATAACCTTCTATTCTAACCGGCTACACTGAAATTTACGTGTTCCGACTTTGGCTGCGATTCTGTGCCGTGGGGGTGCTGGGTTCCGTAGTGCAGACGACGGCACTGTACTTGGCGCGAGACCTGGCGGGGCTGCACTATCTGGCGGCGACGGTGCTGGCCGTCGAGATTACGCTCGCGCACAACTTCACCTGGCATGAGCATTGGACGTGGAAGACCGCCGCCACGCCCGGCTGGCCGCGGCGGGCCTGGCGCTATCAGTTGGGCACGGGCACCGTGGCGCTGCTCGCCAACCTGTTTGCCATGCGCCTGCTGGTCGGCGGGATGGGCCTGCCCACGCTGGTAGCCACGCCGCTCGCTATTGGAGGATCCGGCGTGATCAACTTCCTGATTGGGCAGTTTCTCGTCTTTCGCCGCAACAGCGAGCCGGCTGCGCCCAAAATGTGATGAAGTAGCCGGTTATGGTGTTCTCCCGCCGCCAACTCCTCGCCGCGCTCGCCCTCAAACAGCCCGTCCCCATGCGGGCGATCACCCAGGGGCCAAAGTTCCACTGGTTCGGCTACTACGACAAGCTCGAGTTCGACCCGACCGGCCGCTACGTCCTCGGCAACGAGGTCGACTTCGAAGGCCGCTCCCCCCGCGCCGAAGACAAGATCCGCGTCGGCATGGTCGACCTCAAAGATAACGACCGCTGGATCGACCTCGGCGAAACCCGCGCCTGGAACTGGCAGCAGGGCTGCATGCTGCAGTGGGTGCCCGGCAGCCGCACCGAGGTGCTCTGGAACGACCGCGTCGACGGCGCCTTCGTGTCCCACATCCTGGACGTAAAAAGCGGCCGGAAGCGGACCATCCCGCACGCCGTCTACACCCTGGCCGCCAGCGGCAAATGGGGCATCACCTGCGACTTCCGCCGCCTCAACGACGTCCGCCCCGGCTACGGCTACGCCGGCATCGTCGACCCCAATCGCGACCAGCTCATCCCGGAAGACGTCGGCATCTGGAAGGTCGATCTCACCACCGGCAAGCGCAAGTTGTTAATTTCCGTCGCCGACGCCGCCCGCATCCCCTACCCCGGCGGCTACTCGGAAAACGCCAAGCACTGGTTCAACCATCTGCTGATCTCCCCGGACGACCAGCGTTTCATCTTCCTCCACCGCTGGCGCGGCAAAAAAGAGGGCGCCAGCTTCTCGACGCGCATGTTCACCGCCGACGCCTCCGGGCGCAACCTGCACGTGCTCGACCCCTACGGCAAAACCTCGCACTTCGTCTGGCGGGATAAAGACAGCGTCATCGCCTGGGCCTGGCACCCGTCAAAGGGAGATCGCTTCTACCTCTACAAAGACCGGACCGAGCAAGTGGAGGTCGTCGGCGATGGCGTCATGACCGTCAACGGCCACTGCACCTACCTGCCCCGCCGCGCCAACCGCTGGGTGCTCAACGATACCTACCCCGACAAAGAACGCAATCAGAACGTCTATCTGTTCGATACCAAAACCAACGAACGCACCCCCCTCGCCAGCCTGCCCTCGCCCAAAGAGTACACCGGTGAATGGCGCTGCGACACCCACCCGCGCTCGAGCCCCGATGGGCGCAGCGTGGTAGTCGACTCCGCGCACGCCGGCGGTCGCCAGATGTACCTTCTCGACATTCGCGCCTTATGACATACTGAGGTCAGCTGGCAGGAGGGAGTTCCTATGGCACGTTTTCGAGTTTCTCTGGCGGCTTTTGCGCTAGCCGGAATCATGCAGGCACAGGAGCCGGCCCCGGCGCCCGCGCCCACCGGTGGGGGCGGGCCGGGAGGCGCCGGCGGGGCCGCTGGTGGCGGCATGCAGCAGCCCACCATGCCGAGCCCCGGCCAGGGCACGCAGCAGCCGGGCCAGGGCCGTAATCCCTTTCCCACGCAGGACCCCAACCAACAGCAGCAGCAGCGCATGCCGGAGATGCAGCGGGCGATCTTTCTCTCGGGCAGAGTCATGCTCGACGATGGCACCCCGCCCCCCGAGCCGGTCACGATCGAACGCGTCTGCAACGGCAACCCGCGCCCGGAGGGCTACACGGACTCGAAAGGCCGCTTCAGCTTCGAACTCGGGCGCAACTCAAGCATGATGGCCGACGCCAGCACCAACATGAACGGCGATGGCTTTGGCGGGAGCATCCCGGGCCAACCCCAGCGGGGTGGCTTCGGAGGCGGCGGCTTTGGCGGCAACTCCAACGTCGAACAGCAACTAATGGGCTGCGAATTGCGCGCCTCCCTACCCGGTTTTCGCAGCGATTCGATCAATTTGGCGGGCCGGCGGGTGATGGACAACCCCGACGTCGGCACCATCGTGCTCCATCGCCTCGCCAACGTCGAAGGCTTCACCTTCAGCGCCACCTCCGGCCTCGCGCCCAAAGACGCCCGCAAGGCCTTTGAGAAGAGCCGGGAGCTGATTAAGAAAAAGAAGCTGCCCGAAGCCCAGAAGGAACTCGAAAAGGCCACGTCGCTCTACCCGAAGTACGCCGCCGCCTGGCACGATCTCGGCCGGGTCTACGAAGCCCAGAACCAAGTGGAGCCGGCGCGCAAAGCCTTTCAATCCTCCATCGACGCCGACGCCAAATACGTCAGCCCCTACCTGAATCTCGCCGGCATCTTCGCCAAGGAAGGCAACTGGGAGAAAACCGCCGAACTCACCGCCAAGGCGGTGAAGCTGAATCCGTTTGAATACCCCACGATGTACTTCTACAACGCGGTGGCCAACCTCAACCTGCAGAAGCTGGACGACGCCGAAAAATCGGCCCGCGAAGCCCGCAAACTCGACGCCAAAAACCGGATCCCCAAGATCGACCACGTGCTCGGCATCGTCCTCGCCCAAAAGCGCGACCTGCCCGGCGCCAAGGACAGCCTGACGGCCTACCTCAAAGCCAGCCCCACCGCCGGCGACGCCGAAACCGTGAAAAAGCAGCTCGAACAGATCGACAAGATGATCGCCGAGGGCCAATAAGCCGGCATGCAATTCGCTGACGAACTGGAGCAGGTGCTCCCCGCCGACCTGCCCCACCGCGCCCGCGTGCTCGCCCACGCCGCCCGGCATCTCGAACTGATCATCGCCGCCAATGAGCACCTGAACCTGACCCGCATCACCTCCCCGCGCGAAGCCGCCATCAAGCATGTGCTCGATGCCGTGCTCCCCTGGCGCCTGTTCGCCGGCGCCCGGCGCGTGGTGGACGCCGGCTCCGGCCCGGGCTTTCCCGGCGTGCCGCTCTCGCTCGTCCTGCCGGAGGTTCGCTTCCTGCTCGCCGAAAGCCTGCAGAAAAAGGCCCGTTTCCTCGACGCGGCCGTCGCCGAACTGAACCTGCCCAACGTCACCGTTCTCCCGCAGCGTGCCGAAGAGGTCCTCCGCACCGCCAAGGCCGACGTGGTGACGGCCCGCGCCGTCGCCCCGCTCTCCCGCGCCGTCGGGCTGTTCGCCCCCGCGGTCAAGGCCGGCACCCGGGCGTTCTTCTATAAAGGGCCCGACGCCGAAACCGAAATCGCCGAAGCCGCCGCCGAAACCCGGAAGCACCGGATGTTCCTGCGCCTCGTCGACCGCTACGAACTCCCCGACAGTTTCGGCGTCCGCACCGTGGTGGAGATGAGCCGGTATGGGAGACTGGAAGATCGGAATGACAGCTCCCGTTCTGACTGACGAAAAACTGCAGCGCCGGACGCTGACCCTCGTTTTTGTAACCGTTTTCCTCGATCTGCTAGGCGTTGGAATCCTGATTCCGATCATCCCCTACCTGGTCCGCCAGTTTGAAACGGATGCCACCACGGTGGGCCTGCTGAGTCTGTCCTACTCGGCCGCGCAGTTCCTCGCCTCGCCCGTGCTCGGCGTGCTCTCGGACCGTTACGGACGCCGGCCGGTGCTCGTCTTCAGTATTCTCGGCTCCGCCCTCGGCTACTTTCTGTTCGGCTGGGCCGCCACGCTGTGGCTGATGTTTTTCGCCCGCATCGTCGACGGCATCACCGGCGGCAACATCTCCACCGCCCAGGCCTGCCTGGCCGACATCTCGACTCCGCAGGACCGCGCCAAGAACTTTGGCCTCATCGGCATGGCCTTCGGCCTCGGCTTTATCATCGGCCCCGCCCTCGGCGGTCTGCTCAGCAAGATCAGCATTCACGCTCCCGCCTACGGGGCCGGCTGCATGGCGCTGATCACCTCCGTTTTTGCTTTCTTCCTGCTGCCGGAGACCCTCCCGCCGGAGCGCCGAAAGACCGGCCGGGCGCAGTGGAGCGACCTGAACCCGCTCCGGCCCGTCGTCGCGGCCTTCCAAAATGCGGCTCTCCGGGCGCTGCTCGTGAGCCTGTTCCTCCTGAACTTCGCCTTCGCGGCGCTGCAGACCAACTTCTCGGTCTTCACCCTCGCCCGCTTCGGCTGGGGGCCGGAAGACAACGCCTGGACGTTTGCCTTCATCGGCCTTATGGTGGCCTTCAATCAGGGCTTCCTGATCCGGCGGTTAACCCAGGTGGCCCAAGAGCGCACGCTGGCCATGTGGGGCTTTGCGCTGTTCGCCCCTGGCTTCGTCCTCATCGCCGTCGCCACCGAAGGCTGGATGCTCTACCTCGCCAGCGGCCTAATCGCCACCGGGAGCAGCCTGACCAACCCCACCCTAACCTCGTTCATCTCCCAGCGCGTCAGCAACCGGGAGCAGGGCTCGATTCTGGGCACCACGCAGGCGGTGCTCAGCCTGACCCGCGTGTTCGGCCCCCTCTGGGCCGGGCTCGTGTTTGACCGTCTCGGGGCCGGCTCGCCCTACTGGTCCGGCGCGGTCTTTATCTTCGTGGCGGCGCTCTGCGCCTGGCCGGTGTTTCGCAAATGAATCTCCTCCTCGCTACCCTGCTCGTTGTCTCCGTCGATGGTCTGGACCAGCGATATCTCGAAGATGCGGACCGTCTGGGCCTGAAGATCCCGAACCTCCGTAAACTGATGCGCGAGGGCGAATGGTCCCGCGGCGTCCTTGGCATCGTCCCCACGGTCACCTGGCCCTCCCACACCACGCTCATCACCGGCGCCACGGCCGAAGAGCACGGCATTCTCTCGAACCGGCGGCCGGCCTCCGAAGGCGGCGACTACTACTGGGACGTCAACCTCCTCAAGCGGCCCACCCTGCTCGACGAAGCTGCCAAGGCGGCCAAGACCACGGCCGTCATCACCTGGCCGGTCACCGTCAACGCCCCCGTCACCTACAACCTGCCCGAGTACTTCAAAAAACGCCGCGGCGGCGCCATGGATACCCCCTCCATCTGCGCCAAGGCCAAACCCGCCAATCTTTGCGCACAGATCGCGAGCCGGTTCCCCAGCTTCCGGCAGGAGTGGATGGACGACCGCACCCGCACCCTGGCCGTCCGCTACTTCCTCGCCCAGCCAACCGACATCGTTCTCGTGCACCTGGTCGACCTCGACAGCGAGGCGCATGAAACAGGACCCTTCTCGATTGAATCAAATGCATTACTGGAATACACAGATGAACTCATCGGGACCATGGCGGCGGCGTTGCCCAAGGGAGGGCGGCTCGTGGTAGTGTCCGACCACGGCTTCGAGGCCGCCAAGTCGGAGGTGCATCTGCGCGCCGAGGCCCCTCGGGGCGTCCGGCCCATGGGCGGCTTCGTGCTGGCCGAAGACGACGAGGCCGCCGCCTGGCTTCGTTCCGCGAAGAAGGATTCCAAGTACGGCCTCGGCCGCGAGATCCCGGCCGACGAGATACAACGTCTGGCCCCGCATTTGGCGGGCGCCAAGATGATCCTCGAAAGCGCCGAAGGCGTCTGGTTCGGCTTTGGCAACGTCAAGTTACTCCAGCAGCCCCGCGAAACCGGCAACCACGGCCACTGGCCTACCCGCTATCGGGCCGTCTATCTGGCATGGGGCAAGGGGTTGCGGGCGCAAAGAACACCGGAGGTACCGATGCAACAGATTTATGAGAGGCTGCGCTCGCTCAGCGGCCTATCTTCTACAATAGAAATAAGATGAGTATGCTTTCCCAGCGACTGGTTGTTGGCGTCGCGCAGAAGCAAATCCTAACCCCTGGCCTCGTCCAGCTGGTGACGGTTCTGCAGCTAAACCGGCTTGAGCTCAAGGACATGATCGCCCAGGAGATGGCTCAAAACCCTGTTCTGGAGGAGTCTCTGGACGCCTCCGATGAGTTGACCCCAGCAGAATTGCAGGAGGTTCTCGAGCGGGAGAGCGTCGCCGTCCCGGCGGACCAGGAGCTCTTGGCCGCCACGGGCACCGAAGCCGAGTTCCAGGCCGAGCGGTCCGGCGATCTGCCCGAAGCCTCGAGCGACGAACCCGTCGCCGCCACCACCACCGATCCGTTCGACGAGATCGACTTTGACAACTACTTCAACGACTACCTCGAACCGGGCTTCAAGAGCCCGGCCGGCGAGAACCCGGAAAAGCCCGGCTGGGAGACGTTCGCCTCAGCGCCCGTCACGCTCGGCGACCATCTGCGCAGCCAGTTGAGCCTGGTCGTCATGCCGGAAGAGGTGCGGGACGCCTGCGAAAGCGTCATCGGCAACCTCGACGATAACGGCTACGTCACCGCCACGGCCGAAGAGATTGCCACCTATGGCGCGCACAGAGTGGACGATGTCGAAAAGGCCATCGAAGAGGTCCAGTCGCTCGACCCGGCCGGCGTGGGCGCGCGGGATGTGCGGGAGTGCCTGATGCTGCAACTGGAAAACCGCCGGGCGGTTGGTAGCGTGGCCTGGAAGATTCTCGACCAGCACATGAAATGGCTCGAGACAAGGCAGTACCGCGAACTGGCCAAGCTGCTCGGCCGGCCGCTCGAACATATCCAGGTGGCTGTCGAGGCGATCAAGCATCTCGACCCGCGCCCCGGCCTGCGCTACTCCGGCCCCGGCGCGCGCACCGTCGAACCCGATGTCTATATCTACAAGGACGGCGACAGCTACCACATCGAACTCAACGACGACGACATGCCGCAACTCCGGCTCAACCGGCAGTACATCCGCATGCTCGACCGCGACCAGGAGCCGGACAAAGAGGTTCGCAGCTACGTCAAAGACCGCTTCAACGCGGCCTCGATGCTGCTGAAGAACATCGAACAGCGCAAGCAGACCATCCTGAAGGTTTGCCACTGTATCATCGAGCGCCAGCGCGAATTCCTCGAGCACGGGCTCAACCAACTGCGGCCGATGATGATCAAGGACCTCGCGGAAGAGATCGGCGTCCACGCCTCCACGGTCAGCCGCGCCGTCGCCAACAAGTACGCCCATACCCCGCAGGGCGTCTTTGAGCTGCGCTATTTCTTTTCCGAAGCGGTACAGGGGCCCAGCGGCAGTTCGACCCCGCTGCTCCTGCTCAAACGGATGGTGAAAAAGATGATCGAGGACGAGGATCCCAGCAAACCTCTGACCGATGATCAGATCACCGCCAAACTACAGGCCGAAGGGATTAATGTAACGCGCCGAACGGTGGCCAAGTACCGGGAAGACCTCAAAATCCCGTCGACTCACCAGCGGCGCGTAAGGGACTAAATCGACTATGAATCTTCACTACACCGGCGGTAACGGAGAGCTGACTGCTGCGCAACTCGCAAAGTTGGAAAAGCGGTTCATCAAGCTTGGCAAGATGATTGACGGCAAGGGGGAGAAGGAAGCCCATGTGATCCTCAACCCCGATAAGCTGAAGAAGAAGGCCGAAATCACCGTCAACTTCCAGCATCATTCCCTCGTTTCGATCGCCAAGGGCCCGGCCTATCTGCCCGCCCTGACCGAGGCGCTCGATAAGTTGGAAAAGCAGGTCATCAAGCTCCGCGAAAAGAAACGCGAATCCGTCCGCGTGGGCGTCAAGCTCGTCGAGACCGTCGCCCGCGAAGCGGCCAAGGAAGCAGCCAAGAAGGCGCCGCCCGTCAAGACCGGCACCAAGGTCCACGCCGCCAAAGTCAGCAAGAAGCCGATGAGCGTCGATGAGGCCGTCCTCGTGGCCATCCGCAAGAGCGTGCCCTACGTTGCTTTCCGCGACGCCGAAACCGAAGGCATCAGCGTGGTCATCCGCCGCGCCGATGGCGATTTCGACTTCTTCCAGGCCTGACGTTCCGGCCGAAAATACGGGCTCCCGTGGCAAAAAAGACACCCTTAAAGCAGGCTGGCCGTTCCGAACTCGTCATCATCACCGGCATGAGCGGCTCGGGAAAAGGCACCGTGCTCAAGGCCCTCGAGGACTTGGGCTACTACTCGGTGGATAACCTGCCACTGGCGCTGATTCCGAAGTTCGCGGAGTTAACCGGCAGCAGTCCGCAGATCGCCTCGGCGGCGCTGGTAGTCGATGTGCGGGAAGGGGACGCGCTCCGGCGCTTCCCCGCCATCTATGAGCAGATCCGGAAGTCGCTGCCCACCCGGCTGCTCTATCTGGAAGCCGACGACGCCTCGCTCGTCCGCCGCTTCAGCGAAACCCGCCGCCCCCATCCGTTGGGCGGCGACCGCAGCGTGGCGGTTAGCGTGCAGGAGGAGCGGAAGCTGCTCGAACCCATCCGCGCGCTGGCCGACATCGTCCTCAATACCTCGAAGTTCAACGTTCACGAGCTGCGCGAAGTGGTCGGCGAGAAGTTCGGCGCCGGACGGGACGAGTCGCAGATCCTGATCTACGTCACCAGCTTCGGCTACCGCCATGGGATTCCGCCGGACTCTGATCTCGTCTTTGACGTCCGCTTTCTGCCCAACCCCAACTACATACCGCAGTATAAGGATCTGACCGGCAAGAACCCGAACGTCGCCAAGTACATCCGTAGCTTCCCGCAGACCAACGAATTCATGGAGCGGATCTCGGATCTACTGCAGTACCTGCTGCCGCACTACATCGAGGAGGGCAAAAGCTACCTCACCATCTCGTTCGGATGTACCGGCGGGCATCACCGCAGCGTGATGATGGCCGAAGAGATCCGGAAGCGGTTGGGAAAGATGGGCTATCGCGTCAAGGGGCTGCATCGGGACATTCAGAAGTAAGATAGGGCCCATGGGGAACATTGGCCTCGAAGTCTCGCTCATCCTGCTGCTCGTGGTGGCCAACGGCATCTTCTCGATGGCGGAGATGGCTGTCGTCTCCTCCCGCAAGGCGCGGCTGCGGCAGCGGGCCGAACAGGGCAGCAAAGGCGCCTCGGTCGCCCTCGGCCTGGCCGCTAACCCGCACGATTTTCTATCGACCGTGCAGGTGGGCATCACCATGATCGGCACCCTGGCCGGCGCCTTCGGCGGCGCGACCCTGGCCGAAAAGCTCTCGGCCCAACTGCGCGAGTTTCCGGCGGTGGCGGCCTACAGCGATTCGATCGCCATCACGGTGGTCGTCCTCGTGATCTCCTATCTCTCGCTGATCCTCGGCGAACTGGTGCCCAAAAATCTGGCGCTGAGTAACGCCGAAGGCATCGCCTCGGCTCTGGCGCCACCCATGCTCTGGCTCGCGCGGATCGGCGCGCCGGCCGTCGGCCTGCTTACGCTCTCGACGCGCCTCGTCATGAAACTGCTCCCCATCCGCCCCAACGACGATGCCCCGGTCACCGAAGAGGAAATCAAAGTCTTGATCGCCCAGGGCACCGAACACGGCACCTTTGAAGAGGCTGAACAGGAAATGGTCGAAGGGGTCTTCCGGCTGGGCGACCGCCGCGTGGTGGACCTGATGCAGCCGCGCGGCAAGGTGGTCTGTCTCGACCTGACGGCCTCCTGGCCGGAGAACCGGGACACCATGCGCCAATCGCCCCATTCGCGCTTCCCCGTCGTTGATGGCGACCTTGACGGGGTCGTCGGCATCGTTCATGTCCGCGAGCTGTTCCTGGCGCTGGACTCCGGCGAGCCGTTCGACCTGCGGAGCCTGGCGACCCCTCCGCTGCTGGTGCCGGAGACGACGCCGGCTCTGGACGTGCTCGAGCAGCTCCAGCAGACCGGCCAGCAGATGGCGCTGGTGGTCGACGAGCACGGCGGCGTGGACGGCATGGTGACCTTGACGGACCTGATGCAGGCCGTGGTCGGGGACCTGCGCGGCCCGGGAGAGGGCGTGCGCTCCCGCATTACCCGGGTAGCCGAAGGCTCCTGGCAGGTCGACGGCGCCATGCCCATTTCCGATGTCAAAGAAGCCCTCGCCTGGCGCGAGGTCCCCGGCCACGAGGATGGGTTCAGCACGCTCGGCGGCCTGGTGCTGGCCCATCTCCACCGCATTCCGGCAGTCGGGGATTCCTTTACGATTGACGGCTGGCGGTTCGAGGTGACCGCCATGGAGGGCAACCGGGTGGACCGCGTCGCCATCAACCGCCTCGAAGAGTCGCGATAGGGCTCTTTAAGAGAGCAGGAGCTCCAGGTCTTCCGGCTTCAGGTTGGAGACGAGCGCATTGTCCTCGTTGAGGATTGCCGTCGCCAGCTCGCGCTTGCTGCTCTGCAGCTCGAGCACCCGCTCTTCGACCGTGTCCTTGGCGATCAGACGGTAGGCAAACACGGGCTTACCCTGCCCGATCCGGTGCGTCCGGTCAATTGCCTGCGCCTCGACGGCCGGGTTCCACCATGGATCGAGCAGAAACACGTAGTCCGCCGCCGTCAGATTCAAACCCACGCCGCCGGCCTTCAAGCTGATCAGGAACAGCTTACAGTCGGGATCGTTCTGGAAGCGTTCGACGGGCGCCTGCCGGTCCCTGGTCTTTCCATCCAGGTACTCGTAGGTTGCGCCCTGCGCGTCGAGCTGCGCCCGCACCAGCGCCAGCAGCGAGGTGAACTGCGAAAAGATGAGCGCTTTATGCCCCTCCTGCAGCACCTCCTCCAACTGGCTGAGCAGCGTGTCCAGCTTCGTGCTCGACCCGGTCGCCCGCTTTTTGTCCACGAGGCCCGGGTGACACGCCGCCTGCCGCAGCCGCAGCAGCGCTTCGAGCACCTGCATCTTCCGCTTGTTCCAGGTGCGCGAAGTGCCGGCCAGCAGAGAGGCCCGGTAGTGGTCCCGCAGTTCGTTGTACAGCTTCCGCTCGTCCGCCTCCAGTTCGCAGAACAGCGTCTGCTCGACCTTGGCCGGCAGCTCCTTGGCCACCTGCTCCTTGGTCCGCCGCAGCAGAAACGGCCGCAAGCCGGCCGCGAGCAGCTCCCGCGTCTCCGGCGCCACGGTCCGCGACCCGGCCCCGGAAAGCCGCAGCACCGAAGCCTTGCCCAGCATCCCCGGATTCAAAAACTCAAACAGGCTCCACAACTCACCCAGATGGTTCTCCACCGGCGTACCCGTCATCGTCAGCCGGTGATTGGCTTTTAACAGCCGCGCCGCCTTCGACGACGCCGACCCGAAGTTCTTGATCGCCTGGGCTTCATCGAGAATCACGTAGTCGAACTGATGATTCTGCAGGGCGACAATATCCCGCCGGAGGGTTCCGTACGTGGTCAGGATCACGTCGTAGTCCTGAATCTCCTCGAGCGACCGGCCTAGTCCCGTAAAGTCGAGCGTCCGCAACTGCGGCGTAAACCGTGCCGCTTCCCGCTGCCAGTTGAAGATCAGCGACCGCGGCGCCACCACAAGCGACGGACCGATCGCCTCGCCGGCCGCGCGCGCCGCCCGCCGCATTTCGAGCAACGCCAGCACCTGCGCCGTCTTGCCGACGCCCATGTCGTCCGCCAGACAGCCGCCGAACTGGAACCGGTTGAGAAACTGCAGCCAGCCGAGCCCCTCCCGCTGATAGCCACGCAGCTCCCCGGCAAATCCCGCCGGCTGCTCCGCCATCGCGATGCCCTTGAAGTTTTGTAGCTCCTTGCGGGCGCGCTCGAGCATCGCATCGGCCTCGATTTCGGGCTGCGACGCCAGCAGCGCATCGAGCAGCGCCACCTGGTTGCGCCGGAAACGGACGTGCCCCTTCTCCATCTCGGCCAGTTGCAGCAGCGACTTTAGCCGGCCCAACTGTCCTTCGTCCAGGATGGCGATGCTGCCATCCTCGAGCTTGAACATCGAATCTCCCTGCTGCATCGCCTTGAGCAGCTGCGGGAGCGGCACGGACAGATCGTCGAAGTGGACGTCGCCGGTCAGCTCAAACCAGTCGATGCCAGTGCTCACCGTCGCGTTCATCTTGGTCGCCGACCGCATCGGCAGGCCCTGCAGTTCGATGTACCAGCCCGCCTGGAAGAGCCTCCGCAAGCCGGCCAACAGCTTGCCGGGCGCGATATCCCAACTCTGCCCCTCGACGCCCACATACTGCATCGGGCGGAACCCCGACTCGGCCAGCAGTTGGAGCGCGGCCTGTTCGGCCTCTAAATCCCGCTCAATCAGCTTCCGTTCAGCGGGATAAAACAAAGTCGCCGACTGCGTTTCGGCGTAGGCCGCCACCCCCTCGGCGTACACGAACTCCGGACGGCCCGTGAACGGATCCTGGTCCATCCGCCGCTGCGCCTGCCGCAGTTTCAGGCTGGGATGCGGCTGTCCGGCCAAGCGTTCGTAGCGCAGCGCGAGCGGCAGGTGCAGCACATCCTCGGGCAGCCGCTTCATGGCCTCCCGCACAAACTCATCGGTCTCGGCCGCGCCGATCGCAACCTGCCCCTGCGCCCGGAAGAACTGAATCCAAGGCACCGCCGTGGCGGCGCGCAGCGGTCCGATGGTGTACTTCCGCAGCAAATAGGCACCGGCGAGGATCAGCGTCGATGCATCGAGCGCCAGCATCTCGTCTTCCCGGTAGAACTCGGAGGAGACCTGCCAGCCCCCATCGCCGCCCTGCTGCCACAGCAGCCGGAAGGAGAATGGCTCCGGATCCCAATCGAGCGGTTGCGCGAGCGACCGGTCCTCCGAAGTCGGGCTCTTGAGAAAGCAGCGCCCCGTGCCGCAGATTACCGGCAGGAGCCGCTGGCCCAGCGCCGCGGTCAGTTCGTAGGCGTTGTGGATCTCGTCGGGGACATAGGTCGAATAGGTGGCCACCACGCCGCGGGATCCCGCCAAGCTCAACAGAATCTCGCGGTCGTCGCAGGGGGGCATCGCCTGCAACTGGTCCTGCGATAGCCGGAGCGGGTAGGTCCGGTTCCATCCGCCGGATTTTTTGTTCGGCGTGCGGGCGAGCACCTGTAGAGAGATTGCCCGGGTGTTGCGCAGCGTGTCCAGCGGATCGAGAAAGTAGAGGATCTGCTCCTCGGCGGGTCGTTCGGCGGGGCGCTGCATGTGCGAAACAGGGCCCTTGGCGTCGATCTCCCGCAGGTAGAGGCGCCAGTTTGGCAGCACCGCTTCGCCGGGAATCGCGTCTGGATCGTCGTCCTCTTCGAGGTTCAGTTCGAGGCTCGTCCAGCGAATCTCGGAAAGGTAGCCGAGCCGCTCGGCCTCAATCGCCGCCGCCCACAGGTGCTTGCACGGTCCGTGCTTCCGGAAAGCCTCGCACCCGCAGTAGATGTGAACGTCCGCCCCATCGAGGCGGATCGTGAAGCGGTACTCCTGCGTCCCCCGCGCTACTCCCTTGATGGCGTGCTTGCTCCCCTGCCGGATCGCGATCCGGTTAGCACGCACGTACTCCCAGCCCCGGTTCCGCGAGTCCCGGTCAAAAAAGGGTGCCAGCTTTTCTGCAATCGTTCGTCCCGCCATGCGTCCTATCCCGCCGCCGCGAGGAACCCGCGCAGCGCCGCCAGTGCCGTCTCAAGAATTGGAAGCTCCACCGCGTAGCAGAGCCGCACCGATCCCTCTCCGCCGTTGCCAAACGCCACCCCTGGCGCCAGGCCGACTTTGGTTTCAAGCAAGAGACGCTTGGCAAAGGCAAACGAGTCCGTCAATCCGGCAATCCGCGGGAACAGGTAGAAGGCGCCGTCCGGCTCCGGCACCGTCACGCCCGGCATCGAGCGCAACTCCCGCACACAGTAGTCCCGGTTGGCCCGCAGCATGGCCAGCAGCTCGGCGATAAACGGCTCGCCGTCGCGCAGCGCCACTTCGCCCGCTTTCTGCACGAATCCCGGCGCGCAGGAAACGATAAACTCATTCCGCTGCGTCGCCTTGGCGATCAGGTCAGCCCGGCCTACCAGCCAGCCGAGGCGCCAGCCCGTCATGCAGTAGGACTTCGAGAACGACTGAGCCACCAGCACGGCGTCCTCGCGCGTGGCCAGGCGGAGAATCGAAGGCTCCGGGTTGGCCGGGCCATAGGTCAGCCGCTCGTAGACCTCATCGGCCAGCAGCCACAGCCCATGCTTACGCGTGAACTCGAGCAGCCGCTCCTGGTCCTCTCGCTTCGCCACCCAGCCCAGAGGGTTCGACGGGGAAGTGTACATCAGAAACCGCGTCCGCTGCCCGACCGCCGCTTCAAGCGCCGCGAAGTCGATCTCATAGCGATCTCCGGCCAGCGGCTGCGCCATTTCAATGACCCGCGCCTGGTTCATCGCCACCATCGCGCTGGCGTTTGGCCATGCCGGGGTGAGAATCAGCGCTTCGTCGCCCGGGTCGAGCAGGCAACCGATCGAGAGATTCAACGCCTGCACGCCGGAGCTGGTGACGATGATTTCGCGGGAGGGATCGAGCGTCACGCCATGATGGCGGTGGTAGTAGGCGGCCAGCGCCTCCCTCGTCGAGAGCAGCCCGGCGTTGGAGGTGTAGGTGGTAAAGCCGGCAGCCATGGCATCGGCCGCGGCCTGTTTGAGAAACTGGGGGGTCGGCAGGTTCGACTCGCCGAAGTAGAGCTTCTGCACCCCCTCCATTGTTATCGCAATCTCGGCCAGCTCCCGGATCCGGGAGGGCGCGACAGCAAGAGCGGAGGACGAAACAGTGGCCTGCATGCGTGCTACCCGAGCGGTGGATTGTCTTGCGACATCTCGCCGAGGTTGATCAGCGTCGGGTACTGCCCGCTGTAGCAGGCATAGCAGAAGTCGCGCTGGTGATCTTCCACCGCTTCGGTGAGCTTGCCGATGGAGAGATAGCCGAGCGAGTCCGCTTCGACAAACTTGCGGATCTCTTCGTTCGTGGAGTTGGCGGCAATCAACTGCTGCTTGTTCGGCGTATCGACACCGTAGAAGCAGGGGCTGATGGTCGGCGGACACGAGATGCGGAGATGCACCTCCCGCGCCCCGGCCTGCCGCACCATGCGGACAATTTTGCGTGACGTCGTACCGCGCACGATGGAATCGTCGACGAGGACCACGCGCTTGCCCTCGAGCAGATGACGGACCGGATTGAGCTTCAGCTTCACCCCGAAATCCCTGATCGCCTGCGACGGCTCGATAAAGGTGCGGCCGACGTAGTGGTTGCGGATCAAGCCCTGGCCGTAGGGAATCCCGGACTGGCTGGCAAAGCCCAGCGCGGCCGCCACGCCCGAATCCGGCACCGCCACGACGATGTCGGCTTCGGCCGGATGCTCAATCGCCAGCAGCCTGCCCATGCGTTCCCGCGACTTCTGCACCGGGCGGCCGAAGACGAGCGAATCCGGGCGGGCGAAGTAGACATGCTCAAACACGCAGTGGGCCTTGTTCCGGCGCGGCGCCCACTGTTCGCGGGTGACCCCTTCAGGACCCACAATCACCATTTCCCCCGGCTCCACATCGGTCTGATACACGGCGTTGACCAGATCGAAGGCGCAGGTCTCCGAGGCGAAGACATAGCCGATCTTGTGATGCGAGATCTCCATCTTTCCCATCGCCAACGGCCGGAAGCCGTGCGGGTCGCGGGCGACGATGATGCGATCCTTGGCCAGGAAGACCAGCGAAAAGGCGCCTTCCAACTGCAGCAGCGCCTCGCGCAGCGCGCCGGCCAGAGTGCGCTCCCGCGATTTGGCCACCAGATGGAGGATCACTTCGGTGTCGCTCGACGCCTGGAAGATCGACCCGTCGGCCTCCAACTCCCGCCGCAGATCGGCTGCGTTGGTGATGTTGCCGTTGTGGGCCACCGCAATCAGCCCCTTGTTGCAGGCCACGCTGAAGGGCTGCGCGTTCAGCATCTTCGAATCGCCCGTGGTGGAATACCGGGTGTGGCCGATCGCCATGTGGCCGGGCAGGGCCGCCAACCGCTCCGGGGTAAAAATGTCCGCCACGTGGCCCATCGCCTTGTGGCAAATGAGCTGGCGGCCGTCGCTCGAAGCGATGCCGGCCGACTCCTGGCCCCGATGCTGCAGGGCGTACAAACCCAAATAGGCTAGATTGGCCGCCTCTTCATGGCCGTATATCGCAAATACGCCGCACTCTTCGTGGAGCTTGTCGTCATCGAAAGGGGTCTCATGCATGAAGCGCGCTCTCCAAGGCGTTAGCCCAAGGTTGATGAAGTTCTTCCACTGTCGCCTTGAGGTAGCCCTCAATGACAACCTGACCTTTGACGGTGGAGCCGATAGCGATAGCGGGAACTCCATGCTTATCGGCCAGTTTCGTTACTTCTTCGGGGGAGGCGGTAGAGATGAGAATGCGGGAGGGCCCTTCGTGGAATAGCAAGAGCTCCGGACGAAGGGCGGAAGGGGGAATCGTCACGGCGGCGCCGATGCCGTCGAAGCTGGCTTCGGCCAGTGCGACCGCGAAACCGCCGTCGGAGAGGTCATGCGCGGAGTCGACGAGGCCCGCGGCGACCAGTTCGCGAATAGCGGCGTGGACCCGCTTTTCCAGTGCCATGTCGAGCGCCGGCGGCAGGCCCCACATCTGGCCCAGCAGCACATGAGCGTACTGCGTACCGCCGAAGTGGATCTCGTCGCTCGTGCCGATGCCGCCGAGCAGCATTACGGTACAGCCCTCGGCACGGAAGCGGCTGGGAACGGGGGGCAGCGTCGGTAGCAGGCCCACGATGCCGATGACCGGGGTAGGCAGGATGCCTTCGCCGAGGGTTTCGTTGTAGAGGCTGACGTTGCCGCCGGTAATCGGGGTTTCGAAGTGGAGACAGGCCTCGGCCATTCCTTCAATCGCTTCGACGAGCTGCGCCATGATCTCCGGCCGCTGCGGGTTGCCGAAGTTCAGGTTGTTGGTGGCCGCGACCGGCAGGGCGCCAACCGTCGAGACATTGCGGCACGCTTCGGCCACCACCAGCTTAGCGCCTTCGCGCGGATCGAGGTAGCAGTAGCGGCCGTTGCCGTCGAGGGACATGGCGACTGACGTCCCCGTTTCCTTGATGCGCACCACGGCGGCATCGCCGCCCGGGCCGGAGAGCGTATTGGTCCGGACCATGTAGTCGTACTGCTCGTAGATCCAGCGCTTGCTGCACAGGTCGCCGCTGGAGAGGAGCCGGACGAGGTCGGCCTTGAGATCAGCCGAGGCGAACGCCGGAGCGTCCATCGGCACATTGCGGTGCGGTTTGGTGTGCGGACGGTCGTAGAGCGGCGCTTCGTCGGCCAGATCGCGGTTCCGGATTTCGGCGACGAGCACCCCGTGGTCGCGCACGCGGAGCATGCCGTCGTCGGTTACAAAGCCGATGGTGGCCGAGTCGAGTCCCCATTTGTTGAAGACGTCAAAGATCTCCTGCTCGCGGCCCTTTTCGGCCACCAGCAGCATGCGCTCCTGCGACTCGCTGAGCATGATCTCGTAGGGGGACATGCCCGTTTCGCGCTGGGGGACGTACTGCAGGTCGATCTCGACGCCGGTGCCGGCGCGGCTGCCCATCTCGCAGGTCGAACACGTGAGGCCGGCGGCGCCCATGTCCTGAATGCCGACAACGGCGCCCGTATACATCGCCTCCAGGCAGGCTTCGAGCAGGAGTTTTTCAAGAAACGGGTCGCCCATCTGCACGTTGGGGCGCTTCTGCTTGGACTCTTCGGTGAACTCGTCGGAGGCCATGGTGGCGCCGTGGATGCCGTCGCGGCCGGTCTTGGCGCCGACATAGATCACGGGATTGCCGATGCCTTCGGCGCGGCCGAAGAAGATCTTGTCTTTGGGGATGACGCCGAGGGCAAAGACGTTGACGAGAGGGTTGCCGTCGTAGGACTTGTGGAAGACGCATTCGCCGCCGACGGTGGGGACGCCGAAGCAGTTGCCGTAGTGGGCGATGCCGCTGACGACGCCTTCGAGGATGCGCCGGTTGCGCGGCCCGGTTTTGGGATCGTCGAGGGGACCGAAGCGGATGGAGTCGAGCACGGCGATGGGCCGCGCGCCCATCGTGAAGATATCGCGCAGGATGCCGCCAACGCCGGTGGCCGCGCCCTGGAAGGGCTCGATAAAGCTCGGGTGGTTGTGGGACTCGATCTTGAAGGCGATGCCGTAGCCGTGGCCGATATCAATGATGCCGGCGTTTTCGCCCGGGCCGAGCAGGACGAGCTGGCTCCGCGTCGGGAGCTTCTTGAGGTGGACCTTCGAGGACTTGTAGGAGCAGTGTTCGCTCCACATGACGCTGAAGATGCCGAGTTCGGTGAGCGAGGGCTCGCGCCCGAGAAGGGAGAGAATCTTCTGGTATTCGTCCGGCGTGAGAGAGTGCGCGGCGACGACTTCCGGAGTGATGGTGCTCATTGATTATTTGACTGCGAGGGCGGACAGGAGGGAGCTGAACACGACGAGGCCATCGGTGGAACCCAGCAGAGGGTCGGCGGCGCGTTCCGGGTGCGGCATCATGCCCAGCACATTGCGGCCGGCGCTACAGATGCCGGCGATGTCGCGCTGGGAGCCGTTGGGGTTCTGCACATAGCGGAAAACAACGCGGTCCTCGGCTTCGAGCTGGTCGAGGACGTGCGCGTCGGCGGTGTAGCAACCTTCGCCGTGGGCAATGGGGATGGTCAGAATCTGGCCCTTCTCCGCCAGAGCGGTAAACGGGGTATTGGTGGATTCGACGCGGAGGTCGACCGGATGGCAGCGGAATTTTAGTCCGGTGTTCCGGATTAGCGCGCCCGGCAGGAGGCCGCATTCGGTGAGGATCTGGAAGCCGTTGCAGAAGCCCATGACGATGCCGCCGGCGGCGGCGAACTTCTTGACGGCGCCGATGATCGGCGAGAACTTGGCGATGGCGCCGCAGCGGAGATAGTCCCCGTAGCTGAAGCCGCCCGGAAGAATGACGGCATCGATATCGTTGGGAATCACGGATTCCTGATGCCAGAGATAAGAGGCCTGCGCACCGGCGTTTTGCGTCACGGCATAGTAGGCGTCGTGATCGCAATTGCTTCCAGGAAAGACAACCACACCAGCTTTCATAGAAATTTCATTGTAGCAGCACGGGGCTGGGCGAATGGCGAAATCGCCCGCTGTTTGGGGATGCGGCATACGGGTCGGCGAGAGTGATTCTGGGTCAGGCGGCCCGCGGCAGCCACGGAATTTCGAGGCGGCCGTCGATTATTTTGCGATTGTCGCGGCGAGCGATGATTTCGACTAACTCTATGTTATTCAGTAGTGTGTCGACCCATTCGGGGGCCCGATAGCTGGGTTCGCTCTGGACGCGTGCGGCATGCTGGATGGCTTGGTCGACCATCATGGTCGAGGGAAGTTCGGACTGGTCGGGCTGCATTTCGCGGGCGACGCTGACCGGTTCCGGCGGCACGAGCGGGATATCCCGGCGCAGGGTGCGGAAGACCTTCTGGTAGTGGATGACGGAGGCTTCGTGAGACCGGCGGTCTCGATTGAGGGCGCGGCCGAGTTTGTCCTCGGCGATGCTGGCTTTATAGGCGCTGACCTCGCGTTCGATTTCGTTCATGCGGGGGTAGCGTTCGAGCATTTCGTCCTTGCCGATCTGGTGCAGGGTTTCCTGGATGCGTTCGAGTCGTTTGAGAGCGAATTGATGGTAGGCGATGTGCCGGATGGCTTCGAGTTCGGCCTCGGACTGCGGCTGCATGTGCCGGGTGTTCATTTGGAGCAGGCGGCGATAGACGGCTTTCTCTTCGACGGTGAGCGTTTGCATGCAGGTTGGCATGTCGGCTTCGAGTTTGCCGAGGTTTTCGCCGGTGACGATGGAATTGAGTGAGCTGATGTATTTGCCGGTGGGTGTTTTGGGTCCGCGGCTTTTGGCGCCATTGGCGCGGGCGACGGCCGCGCGGTG
>JAPKZB010000072.1 GCA_026393985.1 Acidobacteriota bacterium | reverse complement strand
GTGACGGACCCGCGGTTTGGTCAACTGAATCCGGCCCAGAACAATGTAACGCGGCAGGTGGTGCTGGTGATGAAGGTCCTGTTCTAGGTGGGTTGTTCTAGGCGTCGATGTCGCTGAGCTCTCCGGTGGGTAACGCCATTCGGAGAGCGTTCAGGACGGCGGCGAGGTCGATGAACTCCTGGGCAACGGCGCCGGCCACCGGCGGCAGGTAGCCGGTGGCGGCGGCGACCATACCGATGAGGCTCAGCGCCATGCCGCCGATGGCGCATTGGAGGGCGATGCGCCGGAGGCGTTGGCCGATGTGGATCAGTTCGTCCACCTTGTGCAGCGAGGCTTCGAGGATGACGGCGCCGGCGGCTTCGGCCGTGACGTCGCTGTTCTGGCCGAAGGCGATGCCTACGGTGGCGGCCTGCATGGCGGGGGCGTCGTTGATGCCATCGCCGACGAAGAGGGTGGGGGCGAGGGCGGTCTCCTGGCGGACGATGGCTACCTTCTCTTCGGGACTCTTGTTCGAGAGGACTTCGGAGATGCCGACTTCGGAGGCGAGATAGCGGACTTCGGTCTCCCGGTCGCCCGAGAGCAGGAGTACTTTGCGGGCGCCGTGGCGAGGGTGGAGGTGGCCGATGAAGGACTTACTTTCGGCGCGGGGGGCGTCCTGAAACTGGAGGGCGGCGGCGAAGGCGCCGTCGAGCAGGAGGAGGGCCTCCATGCCGGGTTGGGTGGGGGGCAGGTTGGGCAGGTTGACCTTGGAGCTGCCGGTGATGGCGATTTGGCGGCCGTCGAGATGGCCGGTGAGCCCCTGGCCGGGTTTTTCGCTGACGGAGAGGATGGGGGCGAGGGCGATGCCTTCGGCCTGGGCGGCGGCGAGGACGGGGGCGGCCAAGGGGTGCTTCGAGAACTGTTCGAGGCTGGCGGCCCAGGCGAGGGCCTCGCCGCGGGCGATGCCGGGGGCGGTGACGAGGCCGGTGAGCGCGGGGCGGCCGTAGGTGAGGGTGCCGGTCTTATCGAAGATGAAGGTGCGGCAGGTGTCGATGCGTTCGAGCAGCGCGGGATCTTTAATAATGATGGCGCGCCGGGCGGCTAGGGAGATGGCGCCGAGAATGGCGACGGGGATGGCGATGAGCAGGGGGCAGGGGGTGGCGATGACGAGGACGGCGAGGAAGCGGCTGGGGTCGCCGCTGAGCGCCCAGCCGGCGGCGGCGACGGCGAGGGCGAGCGGGGTGTACCAGCTGCCGAGGCGGTCGGCGAGGCGGCGCATGGAGGGGCGGGCCTGTTCGGCCTCCTGCATGACGCGCATGATCTGGGCGTAGCGGGAGTCGACGGGCAGTTTGTCGGTGCGAATTTCGAGGACGGCTTCGCCGTTGATGGCGCCCGAGAGGACGGTGGCGCCGGGGAGTTTGGCGATGTGGAAGGGTTCGCCGGTGAGGAAGGACTCATCCATGGCGCCGTGGCCGGCGAGGACGGTGCCGTCGGCGGGGCAGGTTTCGTGGGGGAAAACGACCAGGGTGTCGCCGAGGGCGACCTGCTCGAGGGGGATATCGGCGATGCCGGCCTCGGTGCGGCGATGGGCGATGCGGGGCATGCGTTTGGCTAAGGCGGCGAGTACGGCCGAGGCGCGGCGCATGGCGTACTCTTCAAGGGCGGTGCCGCCGGAGAGCATGAGGACGACGAGGGAGCCGACCAGGTATTGCTCGAGCAGCACTGCGGTGAGGATGGACATGCCGGCGAGGAGGTCGGAGCCGAAGTCGAGGGCGCGGAGACGTTGGAGGAGGCCCCAGAGGAGGGGGAGGCCACCGAGCACCAGAACGGTGTAGAGCGGCCAGGGGAAGCCGGTGGCCAGGTGGAGGGCGATGCCGAGAGCGGCCAGAATCGCGATGATAGACATCACTGCCTAACGGTACCACTGTTGGGCCGGGATGCTGGGCGCGGGGCCGGGCCGGCGGCGCGGAGGGCTGTTTTGCGAAACGAAGCCAAGGCCGGTTAACTGAGGCGGCGGTGGAACTGGCGGGCGGCGAGGCCGACGGCGGCGAGCGCCATGGCGGTGAGGACGGCGCCGTTGGGCCATAAGTCGGCGAGGCCGGCGCCGCGGAGGATGACTCCGCGAGTAACTTCGATGAAGTAAGTGGTAGGTATTATCTTACTTACAAGCTGGAACTGCGCCGGCATGTTATTGATCGGGAAGATATACCCCGAAAGGAAGATGGACGGGAGCATGGTGCCGAAGGCCATTTGAAACGCTTCGGCCTGGGAGTTGGCGCGTGTTGAGATTAATAGCCCGATGCCCGCCGAAGCCACCAGAAAGGGCACGGCGAGCAGAAGGAGCGTCGCCAAGCTGCCATGGATGGGCACGGCGAAGACGACCCGCATGATGAGCAGCACCCAGCAGATTTCAAGGAACCCGAGCGTGACATACGGGATCATCTTACCCAACATTACTCCCAGCGGCTGCACGGGAGTTACGGTTAACTGCTCGAGGGTGCCGCGTTCCCGCTCCCGGACGACGGACAGCGCAACCAGGATGATGACCATGATCTGGACAAGGGCGGCCACCAGGCCCGGGACGAAGAAGTTCGGCGAACGGGTGGCCGGGTTGAACAGAACGGCCGGCCGGGCTTCGACGATGGGCGGCCCGGCGCGGGCGAGGCGCTGGTTTTCGAGCAGGATGAGGGCGTTGAAGACGTTGAGGGCTGCGCTTGAAACGGTCGAGTCGGAGCCGTCGACAAGCAACTGGACGGTAGCGCCGCGGCCGGCGAGGACGCGGTCGGCGTAGTCGTAGGGTATTTTCAAGGCGGCCTGGGCGTGGCCGCTGCGGATTTCGTGTTCGAGTTCGGCGTCGGAGGTGACCTGCGCGACGAGGGCGAAGGTGTCGGTGGAGCGGAAGCGGGCGATGAGTTCCCGGCTGCGCTGGGAGGGCGCCTGGTCGTAGACGACGGTGGGGATCTGCCGGACGTTCATGTTCAGGGCAAAGCCGAAGATGATGAGCTGGATGACGGGAATGAGCAGGGCGAAGATGACCGTGCCCGGGTCGCGGCGCAGGTGGACGAACTCTTTGCGGAGCATGGGCCAGGCGCCGGCGAACAGGCTCATAAGGCACTCCGGTCGGCGAGGATGCGGTTGGTGAGGGTGACGAAGACATCTTCGAGCGAGGGCTCGATGGGCCGGGGGGCTACGCCGGTGGCGGTGGCCAAGGCGGGGGCGGCGGCGGCATCGGCGAGGGCGTGGATGGACTGTCCGAAGATGGTGGCTTCGCGGACGAAGGGCAGGGCGCGGACCGTGGCGAGCGTCTCGGTGATGTTCGGGCAGGTGATTTCGTAGCGTGCGGTGCCCGGGGGATTGGCGGCCGGCAGGCGCTTGAGCTCTTCGACGGTACCCATGGCGACCATGGTGGAGTTGTACAGATAGCCGACGCGGCCGCAGCGTTCGGCTTCGTCCATGTAGTGCGTGGTGACGAGAAAGGTGACGCCCTGGCCGGAGAGCTGGAAGACGAGGTCCCAGAGCGCGCGGCGGGCGACCGGGTCGATGCCGGCGGTAGGCTCATCGAGAAAGACGACTTCGGGTTCGTGGACGATGGCGCAGCCGAGGGCGAGGCGCTGCTTCCAGCCGCCGGAGAGCTGGCTTGCGCGGCGGTCGAGGTAGGGGGTAATGGCCGTCAACCCGACGACGCTTGCCAGGCGCCGGGCGTAGCGGTCCGCGGTGAGGCCGTAGACGCCGGAATAGAATTCGAGGTTTTCCCGGGCCGTGAGATCCTCGTAGAGTCCGAAGCGCTGGGACATGTAGCCGATGCGGCGGCGGATGGCGGGGGCTTCGGCGCGCACGTCGAGGCCGAGCAGGCGCCCCTCGCCGCCGGAGATTTTGACGAGGCCGCACAGGGATTTGATGAGGGTGGTTTTACCGGAGCCGTTGGGGCCGAGCAGGCCGAAGACCTCGCCGCGGTCGACGGTGAGGCTGACGCGGTCGACGGCGGTAAACGCGCCGAAGCGGACGGAGATCTCCCGCGTTTCGATGACGGGGGGCATCAGGGAATCCGCCGGACCGTCGCGGCCATGCCCGAGCGGAGCTCGGCGCCGGTGGTGCGGATCTTGATGGCGAAGACCTGGTGGGAGCGGTCCTCGCGGGTCTGAATGTTGCGGGGGAGGAACTCGGCCTGGGCGGCGACCTGCTGCACGGCGCCGGGGAGGCTCTGGCCACTATCGAGCCGGACTTCGACGCGGGTGCCGACGGGCCAGGCGCTGAGTTCGGGCGCCGGGACGTAGGCGCGGACCCAGGTTTGGGACTCTTCGAGCAGGGAGACGACGGGGCGGCCGGCGGGGACGAGATCGCCCGGGCGGACGGAGACGGTTTCGACCCGGACGCGGGCGGGGGCCCGCACCTCTACTTCGGCGAGTTGCGTGGCGAGCTGGGCGGCTTCGGCCTGGGCCTGTTCCCAGCGGGCGCGGGCCTGGGCGAGCTCTTCCGGGCGGGCGCCGAGGCGGGCGACGGCGGCGGCTTTTTCGGCCTGGAGGGCCTGCTGTTCGGCCGCTTCGAGCTCTTCGGGCCGGGTGCCGGCTTCGAGGAGCTGGACCCGCTCGCGGAGGGCGCGGGCGCGGGCATTGAGCGTGTTGCGGCGGCCGGTGGCTTCGTCGAGCGATTGGGGGGAGACGTCGCCGGAGCGGGCGAGTTGTTCGAGGCGTTTGGCGGTGGTGTAGGCGGTTTCGAGTTCGGCGGTGGCGGCCTGCAGTTCGGCGCGGGCCTGGGCGATCTCTTGCGGCCGGGGGCCGTTGCGGGCGGCCTGCCAGCGGGCGCGGGCCTGCTGGGCGGCGGCGGTGGCCTGGGCGATCTCTTCGGGGCGGAGGCCGCGGGTCAGTTGGGTGAGGCGGGCGGCGGATTCGGCGATGCGGGCTTCGGCCTGGCGGAGGCGGGCGCGGAGTTCGGCGTAGTCGAAGCGCACCAGGGGCGTTTCGGGGTCGACGAGGGCGCCTTCTTCAACGAGGACTTCGGTGACGCGGCCGCCGATTTTGGAGCCGACTTCGACGCGCCGGGATTCGACGATGCCATAGACGGTGGGGGGCGGGGCGGGGCGTTGGGTGAACCACCAGGCCGCGGCGGCCAATCCGAGGAGCAGGGCAAAGAGCAGAAGGCGGCGAAGGATCACGTCTGATTTGAGTATAGGACGAAGGCCGGGAGGTAACGGGTGGCGGGAGGGTGGTTGGGGAGGGTGGGCGTGGTGGGGGATTGGTCGTGCGGTTGGGGACGGGTGGGGCGGCCGCGGTTGGGTGCCGGTTGTTGGAGGTTGGTGGGGGGCTATTGGAGGCTGAGTGGATCGACGTCGATGACCAGGGCCGTGGCGCCCCATTTCTGTTCGAGGGCGTAGCGGCGGATCTGGTGGAGCAGTTCGTTGAGTTTTTTTCGGTCGTTGGCTTTGATGAGGATCTGGTAGCGGAACTCGGCTTTGAGCCGGGGCACGGGGGCGGGGGCCGGGCCCATGATCTTCATGCCGGCGGGCTCCGGCTGCAGGAGCCGTTCGAGTTCGGTGGCTTTGCGCAGGGCGTCTTCCTGTTTTTCGTCGCGGACCAGAAGATTCGCGAGGGCCGCAAACGGGGGGTACTTCATGCTGCGGCGGAAGAGGATCTCCTTCTCATAGAAGCCGGCGTAGTCCTGGGTGGCGGCCAGGCGGATGGCGTAGTGATCGGGGTTGATGGTTTGCAGGATGACGCGGCCGGGGAGTTCCCCGCGGCCGGCGCGGCCGGAGGCCTGCGTGAGGAGTTGGAAGGTCCGTTCGGCGGCGCGGAAGTCGGGTACGCCGAGGCCGATGTCGGCGTTGACGAGGCCGACGAGGGTGACGTTGGGGATGTCGTGGCCTTTGGCGATCATCTGGGTGCCGACCAGGATGTCGTAGTTCTTTTCGCGGAAGCCGGTGAGGATGGTTTCAAAGTGCCGCTTGGTGGTGATGGTGTCGCGGTCCATGCGGGCGATGCGGGCGCCGGGGAGCGCTTTATAAAGTTCGTCTTCCACCTTTTCGGCGCCGGTGCCGAGGAAGTTCAGGTAGTCGCTGTCGCACTTTGGGCAGCGGTTGGGGATGGGGGCGGCGTGGTTGCAGTAGTGGCAAAGCAGGCGGCGGTCGCGCTTGTGATAGGTGAGGGTGACGGAGCAGTTGGGGCACTCGACGCGCTCGCCGCAGGAGCGGCAGGTGACGAAACTGGCAAAGCCGCGGCGGTTAAGCAGGAGCATGGTCTGCTCGCCGGCGTCGAGGCGTTCGCGGAGGGCGTCGAGGAGCTGCCGGGAGAAGGGGTTCTGGGTGCGGGTTTCGAGGAACTCCTGGCGCATGTCGACGATGTCGACGATGGGCATGGGGCGGCGGGCGACGCGTTCGGGGAGTTCGAGGAGCTGGTACTTGCCGCGTTCGACGTTGTAGCGGGTTTCGAGCGACGGGGTGGCGGAGCCGAGGACGACCGTGGCGCCGGCCTGCGAGGCGCGGACGACGGCGACATCGCGGCCGTGGTAGCGGGGGGCTTCCTGCTGCTTGTAGCTACCGTCGTGCTCTTCGTCGACGAGGAGCAGGCCCAGATTCTTCATGGGCGCGAAGACGCCGGAGCGGGTGGCGACGACGACAGTGGCCTCGCCCTGACGGATGCGGCGCCACTGTTCGGCGCGTTCGGAGTCCGAGAAGGCGGAGTGGAGAATGGCGACGCGGTCGCCGAAGCGGGTGAAGAACTGGCCGGCAACGGCGGGGGTCAGGGCGATTTCGGGGACGAGGAGGAGGGCGCTGCGGCCCTGCGGGAGGACGTGATCGATGGCCGAGAGATAGACCTCCGTTTTGCCGGAGCCGGTGACGCCTTGCAGCAGAAAGGCTTCGAAGCTGCCACTGTCGAGCGAGGCCTGGATGCGGGCGAGGGCGGCGCTTTGGTGGGGGTTGAGGGTGTGGGGCGGGCGGTCGGAGGCGGTGAGCGCGAGGGGGGCGTGGCGGAGGCCGAGGAGTTGGCGCCGGGCGAGGGCGCGGGCGGTTTGGCTCGCGTTTTTGAGGGTTTGTTCGAGTTCGGCGAGGTTGTGTTCGCCGGGATGGAGTTCGAGGAAGGCGAGGAGTTCGCGTTCGGCCTTAGGGAGCTTGAGGCCTTCGGGGCGGATGGTGAAGCGGACGCGCAGCTGATCGGCGGGGGCGCGGAGGGGGTCTTTGGCGGTGATGTCCTGTTCGACGGCGACCCAGCCTTTCTTTTCGAGGTTGGCGAGGACGGTTTTGGCGGTGGGGAGTTTCTTAATGAGATGGGCGGCGGAGAGGGAGCGGCGTTCGAGGAGGCGGAGGACCTGGATGGCGGGCTCTTCGTCGGTGGTTTGGAACAGGAGTTGGCGGAGGACGTCGCGGCCGGTGTCGGTGAGGGTGTAGACCTTGGAGCGGGAGGTTTCGGCGGTGGTGGGCGCCATCGAACGGAGCACTTCGCCGAGGGGGGCGCAGTAGTAGTGGGCGATCCATTTGGCGAGTTGGAGGAGACCGGCGTCGAGGACGGGGACCTCGTCGAGGAGGCGTTCGACGCGTTTGACGGCGTAGGGGGGCGTTGTGTCGTGGAGAGAGAGAATGACGCCGGTGAGTTTTCGGGGGCCGAAGGGGACGACGACGCGGGCGCCGGGGAGGGCGCGGTGCCGCAGGGACTCTGGCAGCTCGTAGGTGAAGAGCTGATCGACCGGGACGGGCAGACTAAGGTCACAGTACCGCACGGAAGAAGGGGGCGAGGGCGGGGTAGAGGGCCTGGTAGCGGGCGTGGCGGGTGCGGTAGAACTCCGTATGGGCAGGGGTGAGGCGCGAGACTTCGCGAACGGTGGCGCGGCAGGCTTCGGGCACGGAGGCAAAGTGGCCCGTGCCGGTCATGGCCAGCAGGTCGGCGCCATAGGCCGAGCCCTCCTGCGTTTCGAGCAAGGAGACCGGTTGGGCGAGGATATCGGCGAACAGTTGGGACCAGAAGGGGCTGCGGGCGCCGCCGCCGGACAGGCGCACGCTCATGATGGGTACGTTGAGCGAGGCGATGATGTCGAGGCAGTCGCGCTGGGAGTAACAGACGCCTTCGAGGACGGAGCGGATGAGGTCGGCGCGGGTGTGGGCGGCGGTGAGGCCGACCCAGGAGGCGCGGAGGGTGGCGTCGAGGTGGGGGGTGCGTTCGCCCATGAGGTAGGGGAGCCAGAAGAGGTCGCGGGCGCCGACGGGCGAGAGGGCGGCTTCGGCGGTGAGGTCATCGTAGCTGAGGCCGGGGGTGAGCTGGTTGCGGAGCCATTGGAGGCTGAGGCCGGCGCCCTGGGTGACGCCCATGACGTGCCACTTGCCCGGGACGGCGTGGCAGAAGGTGTGGACGCGCCCGGCGGGGTCGTAGGCGACCTCGTCCATGTGCGCGAAGACGACGCCGGAGGTGCCGATGGTGTCGGAGACGATGCCGGGTTCGACGATGCCGTTGCCGACGGCGGAGGCTGCCTGGTCGCCGCCGCCGCCGAAGACCGGGGTGCCGGGGGCGAGGCCGGTCAGTGCGGCGGCTTCGGCTGAGATGACGCCGGTTTGCCCGGTGGATTCGACGGCGGTGGGGAGAATTGCGGGATCGAGGCCGAGGGCGGAGGCCAGTTCGGTGGACCAGCGGCGTTTGACGACGTCGAACAGGGCGGTGCCGGAGGCGTCGCTGACTTCGGTGGCGAACTCGCCGGTGAGGCGGTAGCGGATATAGTCCTTGGGCAGGAGTAAGTGACGGACCTGATCGTAATTAGCTGGTTCGTGGTCGCGGACCCAGAGTAACTTGGGCAGGGTGAAACCGGTAAGTACGGGATTGGCCGTGCAGGCGAGGACCTTATCGGGCCCGACGTGGGAATTGATCCAGTCCACCTGGGCCTGGCTGCGCTGGTCGCACCAGATGAGGGAGGGGCGGATGACGTTGGCTTGGCGATCGAGAATGACGAGGCCGTGCATTTGGCCCGAGAGGGCGACGCCGCGCACGGTGCAGCCGGGTTGGGCGGCGAGGACGGCGCGGATGGCATCCGCCGCGGCCCGCCACCAATCGGTGGGCTGCTGTTCGGCCCAGAGGGGATGGGGCATGGCCATCTCCTGGTGGGCTTCGGTGGCGGCGGCGGCCACGCGGCCAGCTTCGTCCACTAACAGGGCACGGGAGCCGCCCGTGCCGATATCGATTCCGAGCCAGTAGGTCATGACGGTCTAAGCAAGGTGCTGGAGCGGGAGGTAGGCGGCCCCGTAGAGGCCGGCGAGATTGCCGAGTTGGGCCTGGGCGATGCGGGTATCGGCGTTGCGGAAGGTGAACGAACGGCGCGAGGCTTCGGCCATCATGGCGGGGGCGAAGTAGTCCCAGGCGGGCAGCATGCCGCCCGAGAGGAGGTAGAGCGGGAAGTTGAAGGTGTTGATGAGATTCGCCAGCGCGATACCGAGAGCCCGGCCCATCTGTTCGAAGATTCGCTGGGCCTTCACTTCGCCGGCGGCGGCGAGGTTGTAGATGTCGCGGGAGGTGAGGTTGTCGCCAAGAGACATGAGATAGGCCATCGACTCGACGGCGGTGGCCGAGGCGATTTTTTCCAGGCACCCGTTGTTACCGCAGCCGCAGGGCGGGCCGTTGGGGTCGATGGTGAGGTGGCCGAGTTCGCCGGCCATGCCGACGGCGCCGTGGAGGACCTGGTTATTGAGGATGATGCCGCCGCCGATGCCGGTGCCGAGGGTGAGGAGGACGAGGCTGTCGACGTCCCGGCCGGCGCCTTGCCAGGTTTCGCCGAGGGCGGCGGCGTTGGCATCATTTTCGAGGATGATGGGCGTGCCGAGGCGCTTTTCGATCTCGTCCCGGACGGGGAAGTTTTCGAGGTACGGCAGATTGTTGGAGTTGGTGATGAAGCCTTCGCGGAGGCGAATGAAGCCGGGGACGCCGATGCCGACACCGGCGAGGCGGGCGGAGGAGAACTGCTGCTTGAGGGCGGTGACGGCGTTGACGATATCGCTGATGACGGCGTCGCGACCGCCGTGGTAGTTGGTGTCGACGCTGATGGGATCGTCGAGCAGGTGGCCGGTGCGGTCAATGGCCGCGGCGCGGAGGTTGGTGCCGCCGAGGTCTACGCCAATTCCGAATTCAATCATGCCCGATCAGGATAGCAAACCGCGGGGAGGGGGAGGGGGAGTAAGGGAAACAACGGGCAGGCCCTGGGAGTAAGTAGAAAGATAAGTGAGAAGAGGCGCGGGGCCTGAGTAAAGAAGCAAGGGAAAAGACTGGGAGCGGGGCATTACCAGCGGTCTGGTTATCCGTACTGACGGGGGGATTAGATTCAATTTTTCGTAATTGGAAAATCCGGCTCACACTCCGGGCCGGGCCGACGAAATGCCCTGCATCCCAGCCAATTAAGGATTGTTGTTATGTTGTCTAACTTAGTAGCCAGTGTGCGCCTTCGTGCCCTCCTTCTCCCCCTTTTGCTTCTGCTCCCGTGCGGCTCTGCCTTAGCGCAGCGCTTTGACCGCACGCAGGCGGCACGCCTGCTCCGGACTCCGAATATGCCGGCGCAGTTCCTCGTGAAGTTTCATGATTCTACGTTCGCGCCGGACGCCGATTCTCTGGCTGTCTATGCGCCCGGGGGCGTGCGGAGTGTGAAGCCGATTGGCCAGTCCGGGGTGCACTTGTTGCAGACCGTGCGGGGTGGCGCAGATGTGTTGATGCAACTTAGCCAACATCCGGCGGTTGAGTACATTGAGCCGGACTATGTGCTTACGGTGGACCGGACTTCCAACGACCCCTTCAACAGCCAGTTGTGGGCGCTCGGGTCTGGCGCGTCGGGCATTGGCGCGCCGCTGGCGTGGGATGTGACGACGGGTTCGCGCAACGTGGCCGTGGCGGTGATTGATACGGGAACCGATTTGACGCATCCGGACCTGGTGGGCAATCTGTGGAGCGCTCCGCGTCCGTTCCAATTCGTGCGCAACGGCAGTTTGGTGACCTGCCCGGAGGGTAGCCGCGGCTACGATTTCGTGGCCAACGATTGTGTGCCTGACGATGAGCACGGCCATGGCAGCCACGTGGCCGGAACGGTGGGAGCGACCGGCAACAATGGAGTAGGGGTGGTGGGGGTGAACTGGCAAAGTTCGATTGTCACGCTGAAGTTTATGAATGCGAGCGGCCAGGGGGCCTCTTCGGATGCGCTCGCGGCGATCGATCTGGCTCTCGAACTGCGCAAGCAGTTTCCGACGGAAGCGGACATCCGGGTGGTGAACAACAGTTGGGGCGGCGGCGGTTTTTCGACTGCGTTGAACAACGCGATTGGGCGGGCTCGTCAGGCGAACGTGCTGATGGTGTTCGCGGCGGGTAACGAAGGGCGGGAGAATGGCGCGGACGCGGCTTTGTCGCAGTATGTGCAGGCGAACACGAACGTGATCGCGGTAGCGGCCTCCGATAGCAACGATGCGCTGGCTTCCTTTTCGAACCGCAGCAAGAGTTTCGTGCATCTGGCGGCCCCGGGGGCGGGAATTGTGTCTACCTTCAAGGGCGGCCAGTATGCCACGGCTTCCGGTACGTCGATGGCTGCGCCCCACGTGAGCGGCGCGGCTGCGCTGGTGCTCGCGGTTTGTTCGCTGCCGTTTGACCGGCTGCGGGACTCGATATTGCAAAACGTGGATGCCCGTGTCGGTTTGGTGGACATGGTGTCGACGGGCGGCCGGTTGAACGTGGATCGCGCGATCCAGAAGTGCGGAGGGTCGAGCACGCCGCCGGCCATCCGGTTGGACGCCGTCTCGACGGTTTTGCGGGTCCGCCCGGGGGCGACGGGAACCTATTCGCTGACCCCGCGCAAGAGCGGCGAAGTGACGGCTCAGCCGGTTTTGGTGGTGACCGGGTTGCCGGCCGGTGTGACGATGGCGCCGATTGCCGCTTCGCGCTTTGACGTGGCGCAAACGATTACTTTGACCGCGAGCGCGAGCGCGAAACCGGGCAACTACACGTTGATGGCGACTCTGACGGCCGGGACGCTCAAGAGCTTCCTGCCGCTGGCACTCTCTGTGCAGCCTCCGCCGAGTTTCACTCTGGCCGACTTTCCCGGTACTGTGCGGATCGACCAGGGCGTGCAGGTCCGGGTGACGGCACGGATTGTCCGGGACCCGGAGTTCTCCGCGCCCGTTGTGCTGCGGGTAATCAACCCGCCGCAGGGGGTGTCGGTCGCTGCAGCGACGATTGGCGCGGGGACTGCCTCTTCGGCGTTGCTTCCGATCGCGGTTGCAATCACAGCTCCGGCGGGTACGTATAACCTGTCGGTGGTGGCCGAATCCTCCACGATGGGGATCACGAAGAGCGGGACGTTGAAGATTGAGGTGGTGGCCCTTCCGCCGTCGTTGAGTATGACAACTCTGGTGGACATCACCGTGCCACCGGGGAAAACCGTTGCCGTACCGGTCAGCGTTACGCGGACCAACATCACTGCGCAGCCGGTGACGGTGACCGTCACGGGTCTGCCGGCCGGCGTCACGGCCAGCGCGCTCACCATTCCGGCGACGAGCCGTTCGGGTGTCGTCAACCTCACGGCGACTGCCACGGCGGCGGTGACGGCCGGTACAGCGGTGCGGTTTGAAGCCACCTCCGGAACGCCGGCGCTGAAGGCGGTGGCCCAGTCGCTGGTGCGAGTGCGGTAAAGGACAGGAGGCGAGGCGGGCTTAACGCAAGCTCGCCTCGTACAACTCACAGACGCGCTCGAGCGTGTCGCAATCGACCGGCCGTTTGTCCTGCCGCCACCGCACGATGCGGGGGAAGCGCAGGGCATAGCCGCTCTTGTGCCGAGGGCTCTTCTGGACGCCATCGAAGGCAACCTCGAGGACGACCTCCGGCCGCAGCAGACTTACCCGGCCGTAGCGTTCGAGGGTGGCGGTTCTGAACAGCGCGGTTAACTGCCGGATCTCCTCGTCGGTGAGGCCGCTGTAGGCCTTGCCAACGTTGAGGAAGCGGTCTCCGGAACGTACGGCGAAGGTGAGATCGCTTAACACGCTCGCGCGCCGTCCGTGGCCCTGCTCGGCGGCGGTGACGACGACGTCGAGCGTGGCGTACGGCCGCTTCACCTTCAGCCAGTTGCCGCCACGCTTGCCGGACTCGTACAAGCTGGCGGCCCGCTTCAGAATCAACCCCTCATTGCCACGGTCGCGCGCGGCAAGAAAACGCTCTTCGATTTCGGCGTGGGACTGTAAGCGCAGCTGCGGGGCCAAATGCCGGAGGCCCAGGTCCTCGAGCCGCCGCCGGCGCTCCTCGACGGGAACGGCGAACTGGAGTTGGCCGGCCCACAGGAGCAGGTCGTAGGCCAGAAAGATCACTGGCACCGCGGCCATCGTCCTGGCGGAGACCTGCTTGCGCGCGATGCGCTGTTGTAGGACGCTAAACGCGAGTGCCCGCCCGTCGCGCCAGGCGAGGATCTCGCCATCGAGCACCAACGGCCCGGCTAGCGGCGCGAGTTCGAGGATCACTTCGGGAAAGGCCGCGGTGGTTTCCTCGAGGCCGCGGGTGAACAGGCGGACCCTGCCGGCGTCGATGTGCGCCTGGGCGCGGATCCCATCGTACTTATCCTCGACCCACCACTCGCCCGGATCGGCCAGATCTTCGGCGGCGTCCAGCGGCTTGGCCAGCATGAACTCGAGCGGATGGAACAACACCGCTTCAATGTCGCCAATCGTGCCGCTGCGCGCGGCCCGCGCGACACGCGCCAGATCGCCAGAGCGGTTGTTGGCCGCGCGGACCGCCTCGCCGGCCAGTCCGGTGGCTGCGGCCAGGGCCTCTTCCACCATCTTTTCCTGCAGGCCGATCCGGAGATTGCCGGTAATGCCTTTGACGAAGTACTTGAGCGCGAGCCAGTCGAAGGTCCGGAACGCATTGGCGAGCAAGTCGACTTTTTGCGTGGTTCGCCGGGCGTGCTCCAGTTCGTGATAGAGAGTTTCGGCCTGGGCTAGCGTCATCTCCGCACCTGCGGTGTGGCGCCGGACGAGCAGGGCGACGGTTTCTCCGGTGTCGCCGACTTCGCGGTAGCAGGTGGCGATCATCTCGAGATCCCACCCCGTGACCTGTACGAGCGCCTCGCGCAGCGTGGCGTGTCCGACGGAAAGCTTCCGCCGGTCACTGGTGGGAAAGGCGCGGCCCGAGAGATAGAGGACGGCCCGGGCGAGGTCCTCATCGGACAAGGTTGCCAAGTAGGCGGCCACCCGCGCGATCTTTTCGTTTCTTCCCGGGGCGGCCGCGACGGCCTCGGCGCATGCCGCCAGGGCGTTCATACCTGGACCTCGGCCGTGCTGGCGCCGGCGGCCACGGCGTCCCAGCCCCGGTGGCGGAGGAGCCGGGCGAAGGGTTCGGCGTAGCCATGCACGATGTCGATGCGCCGCGCCCCGGTTTGCTCGATCAGGGAGAGCAGTTCGAGGAAGCCGGCGTGGTCGGAGTAGGGAATTAGGACATCGGCTCCGGAGCGGGCGCGGGCGCTGTCGACGGCCGCCCATCCGGAAACCAGCGCGACGCGGACCCGGGCCGGCGGCGCCGCCAGGGAATCCTGCAGTCCCGGCGTGACGACCAGCGGCCGGGTCTCGTCCTTCCGCCGTTGGTACGGCTCCCAGCCGGTAAAGGAGATTCCTTCGGCCTCGTAGTAGGGAATGAGGCCGGCGATGGCGCCGTGGACGGCGCAGGGCAGGCCGGCTTCGGTCAGGGTGTGTACGATCTCCTGGCCACGGCCCAGACCGTATCCGAGAAAGACCGGCACGAGCCCGGCGACGATTGACTCGGAGGCGAAACGGACGATCCGGCGCTTGGCTTCGGCCGCTGGGAGGAAGTCGTAGATGGGCAGGGCGAAGGTCGATTCGACAATAAGCCGGTCACAGGGAACGATTTCGGTGGCCCAGCCGCAGATGGGTGCGGCGAGTTTGATGTCGCCGGTGTAGACGGTCCGCTCGCCGTTGTACTCGATCAGTAGCTGGGCCGCGCCCAGAATATGCGCGGCCCGCAACGCTGTTAGGCGGGCGCCGTGGAACTCGAGGGTTTGGCCGGGATCGAGACGGAGCACCTCCTGCTGGCGCCCTTCCGGCAGGGGCCAGCGATGGCGATAGATGCCGGCGGTGATTTTGGTGGCGATCACGGTCCGGTGCAGACCGCGGGCGTGGTCGCTGTGGGCGTGCGATAGCCAGGCGCACTCGACGGGGGTACGCGGGTCCAACCAGAGGTCGATGGCCGGCAGGTATATGCCCTCCGGCCGGAATAAGATCTCCATCCCTCCTGTTATGGTAGGGGATATGGCCGAACACCATGTTGTGATTGTCGGAGGGGGCTTTGCGGGTCTGGCGGCGGCGAGAGCGCTGAGCGGGAAAAAGAGGTGCAGGTTACCCTGATTGATCGGCGCAACTTCCATCTGTTCCAGCCGCTGCCCGATATCACCGGCCAATATCACCCGCCAACATCTGGGCACCGATTCGGGCCGTGCTGCGGCACGGCAAGAACGTGTGGACAATTCTGGCGGAGGTGATCGGGTTCGATCTGGGTGGCCAACGGGTGCTGCTTGCCGACGGCGCGGTTGGGTTTGATTCGCTGATTGTCGCTACGGGCGCCCGTGACCACTACTTTGGCAATGACGATTGGGAGCCGCTGGCACCCGGCTTGAAATCGATTGAAGACGCCACGGCCATCCGCCGGAAGATCCTGTAGGCCTTTGAGTGTGCCGAGCGGGAGCCCGACCCCGAAAAGCGACGCGCTTGGCTTGCCTTTGTGGTTTTCGGCGGAGGGCCAACTGGCGTGGAACTGGCCGGTGCGCTGGGCGAGATCGCCAACGATACCCTTCGCGAGGACTTCCGCGGCTTCCGGCCGGAGGAAGCCCGGATGCTTTTGTTCGATGCCGGGGAGTAGATTCTGAGCACCTTTCCGGCTGATTTCGGGGCTGCCGCCGAGAGGGCGCTCTTACAGTTGGGGGTCCGCTGGCAGTTGGGGGTCCGCTGGCTGAACAAACGCTACGTGACTTCCGTGAACGAGGGCGGGGTGACGGCCAGAAACGGTGACCGGGTAGACCGCATCGAGACCGCGACGATTTTGTGGGCGGCGGGGGTGAAGGGCTCGCCTCTGGCGGGGAAACTCGCTGCCGCCGCTCGATTGGTGGCCGACCGCCCGGGGCGGATTCCGGTGACGGCGCACTGTTGCTTGGAAGGCTTTCCCGGGGTGTTTGCCCTCGTCGATATGGCGGCCTGTGTGGATAGCGGCGGCCAGATACTGCCCGGGGTGGCGCCCGTGGCAATGCAGCAGGGCCGGTACGCCGCCGGCGCGATTCTCGACCGGTTGGCGCACTGGCCCCCCCGCCGTTTCGATATTCTGACGGGGGAAATCCGGCCGCCATCGGGCGCCGGTCTGCCGTTGCCGATAGCCGAGGGATGCATGCCACGGGTCTGTTGGCCTGGCTCCTGTGGCTTTTGGTTCATCTGATGTTCCTGGTTGGGTTTCAGAATCGCCTGCAGGTGTTGATTCACTGGGCTTTTCAATACGTCTCCTTCAACCGCAACGCCCGGCTCATCACCGCCAACGCGATTACTCCGAGGGGATATTCAGGGAACGGATGATGAACGACTTTTTCTTGCCGTGCGCGACGACCTGACCTTGGAACTTCAGCCGACTATTGACAAGCAGGTTCAGCGGCTTTTCGGTGGAGAAGTCGAACATCAGGAGGTCCCCCTCCTCGATGGCCAACAGATCTTCCACCGTCAGCGTTGGTCCCTGCAGGCGCGCGTCCATTTGGATGAGGCCGGGTTTCACCAACTGCAGCACCCGCCGCTGATCGGACTCGGTCGCCTCACTGCGGCGGTTGGACCAACCCTGGTCGAACTTCTGCCGCAACATTTTGATGATGATCGACGGAATGCCGACGTTCATCATTCCGGTGACTTCACCCACCCGGATTTCCAGCGAAATGGTGACGACCGCCTCGTTGGGCGCCATGAATTGCAGCAGCGAGGGCTCGGTTTCGTGGCTCTCAATCGAGAAGGAGACGTTGGTCACCTGCCGCCAGCTCTCCCGCAGGTCATGGAGGATGATGCGGAAGACGACTTCGACGATGCTCTGCTCGATTTCAGTCAATTCCCGGGTGAGCTGGTTGGAGGGCGTTGGCTTGCCCGTTCCACCGAGCAGCATTTCGAGAATCGGGAAGACGAGGGTGGGATTGATTTCGAGAACGCCGTTGCCATCGTACGGACGCATGCCCATGGCGATAATGCAGCTTGGCGAGGGCAGGCACTGGCTGAACTCCAGGAAGGACAACTGTTCGACCGACACCAGGTTGACCATTACGTACGCGCGGAGATACGCCGACAGGCTCGACGCCAGACTCCGCGCGAAGTTTTCGTGAAGCAGGTGGATCGAACGAAGCTGATCCTTGGCAATCCGGTCCGGGCGGCGGAAATCGTAGGGCTGCGCGCGTTTTGCCGGGTCGTCCTCCTCCGTCTTGGCTTTCTCTTCGGCCAAGCGGCGAAATACGCCATCAATCTCGTCCTGACTGAGTAACCGGTCAGATTCCATATCTTGGATTATCGGATGATCGGTGCGTTATCTGCATGCAAGGAAAATCCGATCATTGCACCATAGGCATATGATCTTAAACGAACCGTTAACCGCGGCTGCGGGCCTGGCTCTGGTCTTTGACATGGACGGAGTGATCCTAGATTCCAATTTTCTCCACGCAAAAGTGTGGCGGGAGTACCTGCAGAGGTTTAATGTTTCTGCCGATGGCATTGATACGAGGATGCAGGGCAAACGTAACGATGATATTGTCCGCGAGTTGTTCGGCGGCGATCTTAGCCAGGAGGAGATCCTGGCGCATGGCTCCCGCAAAGAGGCGCTTTTCCGCCAGCACATGGCCGGCCAGTTGGAAGAAAACCTGATGCCCGGGCTCCGCACCCTTCTCGGAAGCAACCGGCACCTGCCGCTCGGTGTTGGCACCAACGCCGAACCGGCCAATATCGATATGGTGCTAGACGGCGCCAGCCTGCGGCACTTCTTCCGGGCCGTTGTGGATGGGGATCAGGTGTCCAAGCCCAAGCCCTCTCCAGATATCTACCTGCGCGTGGCCACCCTGTTGGAGGTCGCCCCGCGCAACTGTATTGTTTTTGAAGATTCTCCTTCGGGGATCGCCGCCGCCCGGGCCATGGGCGGGCGGGTGGTGGGCGTTTGCCGCAAGGGCTGTCAACTGCCAGGTACCGAACTTTCCATTCGGGATTTTGCCGACCCGGCCCTGGCGAACTGGCTGTCGGTGCAGGAGCACGTTTAGCTAACGATGCGACTTCTGGTTCTGGTCCTTGCGATCGCCGCCGCTGCCGGCTTCGGCGCGGCGTGGATGATCTCCGTCCGCCGGTGGACGAGGCGCTGCGCCCGACTTTCTGAGGTTCACGAGGTGGAAGAAAAGATTCTCGCCACGACCGCGCCAACCGAGCTGGCCGCCGTTTTGCATTCTCACGCCCGGACTGCTTTCGGCACGGCAGATGTTCTGTTGTATTACTATCGCCGACCGCAGCGAGTTCTCGAAGCAGTGCGCGGCGGGTATCCTTCGATCGAACTTCCGGATGCTTCCATGGCGGCATTCCCGACTCGCCCGGATCTGCTGCCGATTCGCGCGCAGGGTCAACTTCTTGGGGCGATCGAACTGTGTCAGGCGCCCGCGTCGGAGTGGGAAGCCGGGCTGGTCCGCCACCTGGGCGTGATTGTCGCCGCCGCCCTCCAAGCGCAGGAACAGCAACAGGTGCGCGAACATCTTCGCCGCACTGAGCAACTCGCCATGGCCGGCCAGATGTTTGCGGCCATGGCCGCCGAGTTGCGCCAACCAATTCGGGAGATTCAGCAGAAGGCGGACGAACTGCTCGATCGGCCCGCCGATTCGTTGACCGCGCAGGAGGTCCGCCGGATTGCCCGGCACGCGGCGGAAACCGCGGCAACGGTGGAGCGGCTGGTCGGTTTCGCGCGGACCGACCGGAATGAGATTGCCAGGCTCGATTTGAACAGCTTGCTGCGCGGACTGCTCCAGCTCCGGGATGCCGTGCATCGCAACCGTGGCTTTGTGGTGGAGCCGGACTGGTGCCGGGAAGCGGTCTATGTGGAGGGCGTCCGCGCCCAACTCGAAGAGGTGATGCTCCAACTCCTTTTTCATGCCGAGCAAGCCAGCCTCCGGCTGGGCTTAACCATCCGCGAAACCGGGGGCTTGGCGTTGCTTCGCTTCGAATTCCCCAACCCGGACAATCAGGTCGAACTGGCGCTTTGCCGCAGCCTCCTGCGTGCCCACGGGGGAGAGCTTTTCGTTTCGGCCGAAGGTTTCGCGGTGGAACTGCCATCGGTCGCCGCGCCGCCGATGTGCCCGCACGCGCAGATTGGCGCCGTTGGCGGGCCCAGCCCGATGACCATCTTAGTCGTTGAACCCGATGAAGCCTCCCAACGGCGGTTTCTGACGGGATTGGGAGAGGCGGGACATCGCGTCGTGCCCGTTACGAGTGCCGAGGAGGGGGTCGATTTGCTCCGGCGCATCCACTTCGATGTTGTCTTCTGCGCTACCCGGCTGTCCGGGATGAAGTGGCTCGACTTTTTCGAAGCCACCCGCCCACAACTCCGGGCTTTCGTCCTGCTCGTCGAGGGTTTCGACGCCTCGCCGCGAGGGGACGGAATTCGGGTTCTTCGGAAACCCTGGGAGGTACCCGAACTGCTCGCCGCCCTGGCCGAAGTGACCCAGCCGGTTCCGGTTGCGTAAGATACTAGCATGCGCATCCTCCTGATCGCCGTAGCTTGCCTGAGCGCCGCGTGGGCGCAAAAGTACGAGGGGCCGAGGCCGGAAAAGCCGGATCTGCCTTACCTTCGCCATGCCACGCAACTCATCCCGCTTGAAGTGGGCGATGCCAAGGAGGAGAAACGAAAGGAGGGCACGGCGTACGTCTCTGCCGGCGCGGCCTCTTCGGCCCGCACGCCCATGGCGGAGCCCCTTTTTGTCTTCGAGTCCAAATCCCTTCCGGCGGAGAAGCTTACCCTGTATAAGCTCGAGGTGAAGGGCAATACCCGGGAAGTCTTCTTCTTTGATAACCCCAAAAAACGAAAAGACTCCGCTCGTCCGCTGCGCCTGATGGTCACCCGGTTGGCCCCCGGCCTGTCCAAACTTGAGGCCAATGAAACCCTCTTTCCGGGCGAGTATGCCCTCACGCCGGAGGGTTCCAATCAGGTCTTCCTCTTCCAGGTGTTCTAATTTGGCGGGGCCAGGCAGTTTGGGCGGCCAGAGCCTACTCGTTATCGCGACTTCCCGGGGTGATGCGTTCCGGACAGTATCCTAGGGTACAATCGGGTTTATGTTTAAAGGCTTGGAACACACGGCGATTGCCTCGCCCAACCCCCAACGGCTCGCCGAGTGGTATCGCGACCACCTCGAGTTCCGGATCAACTTCGAATACGCCGGTAACTTTTTTGTCCGTGCGGCCAACGGATCGATGCTCGAGATCATTCCGAGCGAAGGGGAGCGCCCTTCGAACCGGATGAAAGATGAAGGCATCCGCCACCTTGCCATCGACGTGGAGGACTTCGACGCCGGTCTGGCCACGCTCAAAGAGAAAAACGTCCACTTCCTCGGAGAACCTTTCAACAATCAGGGAAACCGGCTCGTGTTTTTCACCGATTGCGATGGCAATATTCTCCATCTGATCGCCCGCCCCGCGCCGCTTCCCTGAGCCGCATCCGGACATCCAATTGCTCGACAAGGTTTTCAAGGCCTTTTCATACCCCCAGTTCCGCAACATGTGGCTGGGGGCCTGCACCTCTTCCATCGGGACGTGGATGCAGCAGGTGGCGCAGAGTTGGCTGGTCTATCAGCTCTCTGATTCGCCGCAACTGCTGGCGTTGGATACCTTTCTCGGCGAGATTCCCATCTTTCTGCTCTCGCTGGTCGGCGGGGTCACTGCCGACCGTTTCGACCGCCGCAAGATTGTCCTTGCCTCTCAGGTCGTGCAACTGACCTGCGCCTTTACGATCACCAGCCTTCTCTACTTTGAGGCCATTCAGATCTGGCACATCCTGACCATCTCCTTCGTGGTTGGCTGCGCGCAGGCTTTCGGAGGACCGGCCTATTCGGCGTTGGTGCCGTCGCTGGTGACCAAAGAAGACCTGCCGAACGCGATTGCGTTGAATAGTATTCAGTTCAACCTGGCCCGGGTGATCGGCCCTGCCCTGGCGGGAATCGCCATGGCAGGACTCGGGCCCATCTGGTGCTTTGGCCTGAACGGATTGAGCTACTTTGCCGTGATCGCCTCGTTGCTCTCGCTGCCCAACCGCCTGCCGGTGGTGCCGAAAAACGAGAGTCCGCTTGAGTCGATGAAGCTTGGGATCAACTTCGTTCGCCATCGGGAGGGCATGGTCGCGCTGGTGGCGCTCGGTTTTCTTATGACATTCTTTGGTTCGGCGTCCATGACGTTTCTTCCCGTCGTGGCCCGGGATGGGTTGAAACTCTCCGCGAACGGATACTCGCAGCTGATGTCGATTTCGGGCATCGGGTCGGTTTGCGGCGCGTTGATTGTGGCTGGCTTGGGCAACGTTAAAAGGAAGGGTTCGGTGGCCAGCGCGCTGCTGGTGGTGCTGGGCCTACTGAACATCGGCTTTGCGTATTCAACCAGTTTTTTTCTCAGCACGGTCATTCTGTTCCTCTCCGGCGGTTGCCTGATTGCCTCGTTCGCGCTGGTCATGAGCCTTGTGCAGATGCGCACGGAAGACCACATGCGCGGCCGGGTTCTGAGCGTCTACAACGTTTTCTTCCGTGGCGGGCGTCCGATGGGGAGTCTGCTCACCGGTCAGATGATCACGCTGGTAGCGGTGCCCAACGCTCTGGCGTTCAATGGCGCCCTGCTTTCCGCCATCGGGCTCTGGTTTTTACTTGGGCAACGGAGGCTGTCCGACCACGGATAGCGGATACTGATAACGATGCCGCTGATTTTCTGTCTGCTCCTCCTGGTTATTCCGGCCCGGGCCGGTGAGCTCGAATCGGCGCGTGACCGCCAGGACCGTGCCGCGCTGGCTAAACTGGCCACCGGTTCGCCCTATCAGGTGGCTCTGGCCCACTCCTACCTCTCGGAAGTCGCTCTGGAGTTGCGCGACAAACGGGAGGCCCGGACGGCGGCCGAAGCGGGCATCGCCGCGGCGCGCCAGGCCATCGCCTCCGATCCCAACAAAGCCGAGTACCACCGGCTGTTGGGCACGCTGTGTGGTCAGGTGATTCCGGCCGATCCGCTCGCCGGCCTGCAGCATGGGAAGTGCGCCAAGCAGGAGATTGAAAAAGCGCTGGGTCTGGATCCGAAATCAGCGCTGGCGTGGGTGTCGAGCGGCGTCGGCAAGTACTACCTGCCCGCGATGCTCGGCGGGGGCCTGGATCTGGCGTTGAAAGACTTTGAGAAGGCGACGTCGTTGAATCCGCAACTGGCCGAGGCGTGGTTGTGGGTGGGGTTGGCACACCGGAAGGCCGGGCGTATCCCCCAGGCGCGCAAGGCGCTCGAAAAGGCGCAGGTGCTGAATCCGAAGCGGATCTGGATCAAGCAGCAGCTCGAGAAGACGCCTGCGCCATGAGGTTTGCCTGGGCCGGGTTGGCCGTGTTTGCGCTGCTGGGTTTTTTCGTTTTTCCCGGCCACACCTACCTGCAGTCGGACACGCAGATCTATCTGCCAATGCTCGAGCGCGCGGCGGATCCGACCGTTCTCAGCAAAGATATCATCGCCACGCATCCGCATCTGCGCTATACGATTTTCGATGAACTGGCCGTCGCGCTGCGGCGCGTCAGCGGGGCTGATTTTGAACCGATCCTTGGGCTGCTGCAGTTCGCCGCCCGCGTGGTGGCTCTATACGGGGTGTTCCTGCTGGGGACGGCGGCGGGCCTGCCTGCCTCCGGGGCCCTGTTTCTAGCCGGTTTGTTCGGACTCGGCGCGCTCATCGCCGGTCCGGAGGTTCTGACGGTGGAGTACGAGCCGATTCCCCGCGGGATGGCGCTGCCGTTTCTGCTGCTCGCGCTGGGCTGGTGCGGCCACGAGCGTTGGCGCGCGGCGGGCATGGCCCTGGGAGTTGCTCTGCTGCTGCATCCGCCCACGGTATGGCCGGTTTGGCTGGTCGTGGGCGGCTATGCTCTCTGGCGCCGGCACTATGCGGTAGGCTGGGGCTTGGCCGGAGGGGTAGCCCTGCTGGTGCTCGCGGCCAAGGGGCAGGTGGGCGAGTCCGAGGCGCAGGCGTTCTGGGCTACGGTTCCTCCGGATCTCGAAGCGCTGCAGCGGCTGCGGGCTGCCTATGTCTGGGTCGGGATGTGGAAGGCCGACCGGTGGTTGCCGCACGGGGTCCTGCTCGGCATTGCCGTTGGGGCCTGGTGGCGGATGCGAGCGACGCTGCCGGCGCCGTTGCGGGCCATCCTGTTGGCCTTGCCGCTGGTCGGCGCCGCCAGCGTCGGCTTGAGCTACCTGCTGCTCGATGGGGCCAAGTGGATTGTGATTCCGCAGGTCCAACCAGCCCGGGCCTTGCTTTGGGTAACGGCGGCGGCGATCCTGAACGGGGCGCTAGCCGCCGCGCGCGCCGACCGGTGGGCCGAACGGTTTGCCTGGTTGGCGGCGCCGTTCTGGCTGCCGGGCCATGGGTTGTGGTGGCTGGCGGCGCCGGCGGCCGCGTTCGTGCGGACGCGATGGGCCTGGACCATCATCCCGGCGGCGCTGCTAGCCTATCCCACCGTTGGCGGGGTGCGGAACTATCCCGATCTGCACACCGCTGAGTTGACGGGTTTGAGCACCTGGGCGCGCGCGCAGACGCCTTCGGACGCCGTGTTTCACTTTCCAGACTCCGGCCTGGCGCTCTACCCGGGCATTTTTCGCGCCCGGGCGCTGCGCAACGTCTGGGTGGACCGCAAAGGCGGTGGGCAGGTGAATTTCGCCTACGGTCTGGCGACGCAGTGGTGGCGGCGCTACAACGCCACGATCGGACGGCCGTACGAGCCCCGGCCGCTGGCCGAATACCGGGCGCTGGGGGCCGATTATGTGGTTCTCCAACGCGCTCACTCCCGCCCGGATGCCCGGCCGGTCTTCGTCAACGACGGCTATGCCGTCTACGCCCTGCCTTAGCGGGGAACCGGCAGGAACTCTTTCACCGCAAGGGCGCGCCGGCTCATCCGCGCTACCAGAATCTCGCCCTTGAAGTAGTCCACCCGGTTGATGCGCACTCCCACCGAGGTCCGTCCGGCCGCTTGGAGCGCCAGGCCGACCGCCGCCTCGCCCTGCGAAACCCCATCGACAAAGTGCCGGAACGTGGTTCCGTCATAAACCATCGCAACGTGGTGCCAGGTGCCGAGGGAGTGGAGTTTCTGGCGGTCGATTAGCGCTTTGGAGCCGGAGCTGCTGGCGGCGAAGCTATCGAGGCACCAGCCGCCGGGGAGCAGCCGTGTTTCGAGCAGCAGCCGCGTGGGCGCGCCGGTCTCCTGGAGGTGAAAGAACCGTTGCTCCGGCCGGCCGTCCGCCGCCGGCCGGAAGATGACTTCGAGGGTGAAGGTTTCCGCTCCGGCCAATGGGTGCACATCGACGAAGAGGGCGTCGCGCACCCCGTCAAAGGAGACCGCCTTCCCTTGCGGCGTTTCAACCACGCGGGGGGCGCCTTCGACGTGGGTGGGGTGAGCGCCGAGGCGGTCGAGCCGGTCGAATCGCCAGGTTTCGGCAGGGGGCGTTTGGCCCAGCAGGAGGGTGCTTACGGAGAGCCCGAGCAGGAGGATGCGCATGGTATCGACAGGTATACCACGTTATGGCAAAGCCAATGGCCGGCAGCTGGGGAGCTGCCGGCCATTGGGTTGGTTGGGGATTGGTTTAGCGAATCGAAGTCTTGAGGTAGTTGACCGTGACGGTCTTCGAAGCGCTGACGCCCTTCGAATTCGTCACCGTCAGCTCGAACGTGTACGGTCCGAACAGCTCCCCAAGCTGCACGCGGGTGACGGCCGAATTCGGGTCGAGCACGGCCGCGGTCCGTTCGATCGCTCGCCACCGGTAGGTGAGCGCCAGGCCCTCGGGATCGCTCGAGGCCGCGCCGCTCAGCGTGACCTGCCTTTCGATCGTGTCAATATTCGCGCCGGCATCGGCCACCGGGCGGACCACGGCGGGCGGGCCGGAGACCGTAACGGTCGCCTGGCACTGCGCCGTCTGATCATTGGCGCCGTAGGCGATCAGCGTGTAGGTGGTTGTGGCTGTGGGGCGCACCACCACCGGGCTGCTCGTCCCGAGGCCGTTGAAGGTTACCACGCGGGTGTTCTGTGCGGTGAAGCTCAGATTGACTGCTTCGCCCGGCGTGGTCAGCACGGAGGGCGAGACGGTACACGAAATGGTCGGGGCCGGCGGGGGAACCGGCGGGGCCGGCCGGACGTTGATACCCACCGTGGAACTTACACTGCCGAAGGCATTGGTAGCCGTGAGCGTGTAGAGCGTATTCGCCGTGGGGGACACGGGCGCCTCGCCGGTGAGGCCGACGGTACCCAGGCTGGTGATGTTGACCTGATCGGCGTTTTCAACCAGCCAGCTCAACCGGGAGTTGTTGCCGGCCTGGATATCCATTGGGGAGGGGGTGAAGCGGATGATTCGCGGTAGCCCGCCGCCGCCGCTCACGCCCACCAGCACCGTGGCCGTAGCCGTCGTGGTGGCCCCGCCTCGGCCGGTGGCCGTGATGGTGTAGGTGGTGGTCGCCGTGGGGCTGACAACGGTCGTCCCGTTCACATTCAGATTCGCCGAGACGCCGCTGATGGTGACCGACTCCGCGTTTTCCGTCTGCCAGGCCAGGGTGGAGGACTCTCCGCGGCTGATGGTGGTCGGAACGGCGTTGAAGCTTAGGATGCGCACCTGCGGCTGGGTGACCGTGATGGTGACCGTCTCCGAGGTTTCGCTATTGGCGTTCTTAGCGGTCAACCGGTAGCTGGTCGTCTGGGTGGGGGTGACCTGCGTCGTGCCCTGTTTGGCGTCGACGCGGCCGAGGCCCGAGATTTCCACCGAGTCGGCGTTCTCCACCAGCCACAAGAGACTGGCGGTCTGCCCGGCCGTGATGTTGGTCGGGTTGGCCTGATAGCGGAGGATACGCACCTGCTGCGGCGCCCGCGTGGTAACCGTCACTCGGGCCGTGCCGATGGCGTTGCGATCGTCCTTCACGGTCAAACGGAACGCGTAGCTCTGGTTTTCGGCCGCGGTAAACGAGGCCCGGGCCGTGGCGCCGCCGGTCAGCGTGACCGCCGGTCCGGCGATCTGGCGCCACTCATAGGTGATGGGGTCGCCGTCTGGGTCGTAGGAGGCCGAGCCGTCGAGCTGAATGGTGCCGGCGGTCACTCCAATCTGGTCGGGTCCGGCATCGGCCACCGGGGCATCGTTGCCGGTGCGGACGCGGCGGGAGAGCAGCTCATAACGAACCCGCGGAATATCCACCGGAACCGGTCCGGCCGCCGTGCGGTAATCCTTCGGGCGCAGCCAACTGCCGCCGAACAGAACGCCCACGCGGAAGGCGCCGGAGTTGTTCCGGGCAACCAGAGTTTCATTGAGGCCACCTTCAAACGAGAGAGCCAGATGGGTGTTCAACGGCTGCACCAGGCGGGCCGTCATACCAGGCTTCGAGCCGCTGTAGGTGCGGAGATACCCGAGGTTGCCTTCAAAATAGGCATCCCGCCACAGCGCCACCGAGCCCGAACCACCCACCTGATCCACAATCCGCAGATACCTTTCAAGGATCACGTTGTTGCTCAACGCGGTACGGTTCACCACGGCGTTGTTCAGGAAACCCTTGGTACCGAACACGCCCACACGGCCCCGGTTAAAGACGTAGTCGACCGTCGCCGCCGCCTGACCCAGCGTCCCCCCGCTTTGGAACTCGCGGAAGTTGACCTGCTTGAAGCTCGAGAACAGGCCCATCTGCATTTTCTTATACCGGTTCACCAGACCGAGGTCGAACTGACCTTCCTGGCGGTCGCGGAAGTACATGTATTCGCCTTCTGACTGCAAAGCAAAATTGTTGTTGAACGGGTTGAAGAACCGGCCCTTGCCGGTGAAGGTCAGCCGCCCTTCGTTGTCGACGCCCGCGTTCAGGCCAAGCAGCGAAAGTTTCTTGCCGGATACCTTGGCCATGGCCTCTTCGGTGGCCTTGGTGACCGCGGCGGCCACCTCCTCCCGTTTCGGGGCGGCGGCAGCAGCAGCGGCGGCCGCGGCCGCCTGCTCGTTGGCTTTGCCGGCGTTGGCCTTGAGTGCGGCTACTTCCTGCTTCAAACTATCGTGATCCGCCTTCATGCCGCGCAGCAAGGCTAGGATGTCGTCGAGCTTGTCGAGCCGCTTCAGGATCTCGTCGCAGCATTTCGGATCGGCCATCACCGCGGGTCCGCCGGTGGCGGCGTTTAGGTTGCGGATCGCATCGCCCACCCCGGCCGCCGACACGTTCCGTCCCTGCGGATCGGTCACGTTGAGATTCACCCGGCGGTTCATAAACCGGCCCTCTTTGGTGCCGTTACCCACCTTGGGCGAGGTATTGCCGGCCGTGGCGACCGAGATCTGGGCGGGACGCGCCCCGTACTTTTCAAGGAACTGTTTGACGGTGTTCGCACGCGCCATTCCAAGTTTCTCGGCGATGCGCACCGGTGTATTCGGGTCGCCATGGCCTTCCACCTTCACCCGGTAACCGTCGTTCTTGGCCAGCAGCTCGGCTAGCCGCAGCAGGCTGGGAAATCCATCGACCAACACGGCCGAACCCGTTTCAAAGTTGATCTCTTCCCAGTCATCTTTCATTGCGTTCGTATTCAGTCCCTGCGCCAGCAGCGACGAGGCCAGGAACGCAAGAAGGGAAAGCGTAGTGAGAATCGAGCGAATCATACTCGAGGATCCTCCTGTCTTTTCTAGTGTGGTTTTCTGTTTCTGCACGTGTGGTCTAGATCCTTAACTCTCTCATAGTATAACGAAAGCCTTTTGGTGCCAACAACTTATCGTCCGAAGCGCTGCCATGGCACCGGACCGGAACGCTCTGGCCGCGCCGCTGCCGGCTCCCCAGTAATCGGAGAGAAGAGCAGCCTGACGGACGCTGCGTTACCCGCAGCCGCCGAAATGGCTACTATGGCCGCACAATCGCGAAATCCCACGCTTGCGTGTTGCCCTTGCCTTCACTGAACTGAATCCAGGCGTACTCGCCGGCCGGCAGCGTCTCCATGGGCCAGACTTTGTACAGATCGTCGCCCACCTGCTTTCTGAAAACTTCCACTTCCTGGCGCTCCGCCACCACTTCTTTCACCACCGGCACAATATCCCACTTCTCCACGATCCGGCTCGGCAGTTTCTTGTTGGCTCCCGGCCAGAGCCGCACCAGAGCAAAACGCTCGACATTGGAGAGCCGGATGTAGAACTCCGGGCGCTCCTCGGCCAAGGTGCTCCGGCTGCCTCCGCCGTCGATTTCGAGCGTACTCTTGCCCGATAGGATCGGCACCGGGGTGATGGCTTTCAAAATGGAACGGCGTTTGTCGTTGACCACCTTCAACTCTGCCTGCTCCAGCGGCTTCATCACCGCCCCCTCCTGCCGGTGATAGACCCCGGGGGCGGTCGGGACGGCCCGTATCTCGCGGCGCATCTCCCGCTCGGCCTGCGCCTCCTCAGCCTCGGCTTTCTGCGCCGCAGCCTCCGCCCGGCGCCCGGAGGCCACCGCCGATTGCGTGCGCCCCAAATCGGCCAGCGAGAGCGGAATCTCCTCCCAATCGCTGCGTTCCACCGAGTAATAGCGGACCCGGTCGGCCAGCACCTGATACTCGCGGACCCAATGCCAAGTGCCATCGGTCAGGAACAACTTCACGTTGGCGGCCGAGACCGACCCGGCAAGAAAAAGACCAGCAAGCAGCCACCGCATAACTCTTAGTGTAATCCCGCCCGGCCCCAGCCCGAATCTGAAATGTGAAACAATAGCGGAGTCGTTCGAGGACGTTTGCCCGGCGCCCACCTTGCTCCCCCAGGTCCGGGCGATCCATCTGGTACGATCACGACGGCGAAGACTCTCATGCTTCCACTCCTTACCCTTTTGCTTGCGGCCGCCGGAACACCCTATCTGTCGACCGGTTTTCTCACCATCCCGCCGGAGGTGAAACTCGGCCCCATGTCCGCCGTAGAAGTCGATGCCAAAGGCAACATCTATGTCCTGCATCGCGGCGAACCCGGGCTCATCAAGTTCAACGCCAAGGGCCAATACCAGAAAGGCTGGGGCGAAGGGATGTTCAAGGTGGCGCACGGCCTGCGCGTCGACCGCGCCGGCAACGTCTGGACCACCGACAACGGCAACCACGTCCTCCGCCAGTTCTCGCCCGACGGGCAGCTGCTCCGCACGCTCGGCGAAGTCGGTGTCCCCGGGCCGGACCAGACGCACTTCCGCGCCCCCGATGACGTCGTGTTTGCCTCGAACGGCGATCTCTACGTGGCCGACTCCGGCAACGGACGCATCGTGCATCTCGACCGCGAAGGCAAGTTCCTCGGCCAGTTCGGCAAGAAAGGGAAAGGACCGGGCGAGTTTGCCACCGCCCATGGTTTGGCCATCGACAAAAACAATCGCGTCTACGTCGCCGACCGCGGCAACCAGCGCGTCCAGGTCTTCGGACCCACTGGCGAGTTCGTCGCCGAGTGGAAGGGCTTCGGGAACCCGTTCGGGCTGTTGGTCGTGAAAGAGGAGCTGCTGGTCTCCGAAGGCGACATTAACAAGATATTTCACTTTTCTTTGGGCGATGGCAAAATTGTGAAGGAGTGGGGCGACCCGGATCTTCTGAAGCTCCCGCACCTGATGTCGGTCGACCGCCGGGGCAACCTCTACGTCGCCGAAGTGAACGGCAAACGCGTCCAGATTTTCAAGAAGGCGAAATGAAACGGCTACTTCTTTTCCTTCCCATCCTGATGGCGGCCCAGACGCCCGAGTTGGAGCACGCCCACGCTCCCCTTTATCAGGCCCCCACCGACAAGGCTAAGGCCGCCGCGGAGCTCACCCAGCAAGTGGCTCGTCCCCGCACCGGGCCGCGGACGGCGATTGCCCGCGTGAACTTCATCGACCAACACGTCTTCGGTCGGATGCAGAAGGACGGCATCCCCCATGCCGGCCTCGCCGGCGACGAGGAGTTCGCCCGCCGGGCGTGGCTCGACGCGACCGGCCGCATTCCACCGCGCGCGGATCTCGAAAAATTTCTCCAGAGCCGCGATCCGCAAAAGCGCGCCACGTTGATCGATCAGCTGACTAACTCCGACGCCTTCATCGATAAGTGGACTTACTACTTCGAGGATTTGTTCCGCGCCGGCGGACGCATGGGCAGCGGCTTGAACCTGTTTCATTACTGGCTCCGCGAATGGCTGACGCTCGACCGTCCTTACACCGACATGGTCACCGATCTGTTGACCGGGGCAGGGAAGTCGAGCTTCTCGGTGCCGGCTGGCATGTACTACGCCCGCGACTTCGTTAAAGCCAAAGACGACCCCGAAGCCCCCGACGCGCACGATCTCGTCAACCAACCTGACACCGTGGACGAGTTCACCGTCACCTACTCCAAGGTCTTTCTCGGCCTGAATCTGGCCTGCATCTCCTGCCACGATGGCGCCGGGCATCTCGAGAAGGTAAATCTGTTTCTGACCACCAAGAAGCGCGACGAGTTCTTCGGCCAGGCGGCCTTCTTCGGCAAAACCCGGCAGATTATGAACTGGGAGAATGGCTACCAGGCCAACACGGAGTACACCGTCGATGACATCGGTCCGGCGTACGATCCCAAGGCCGAGTCGATCGTCCGCGTCCCGCGCCGCGGCGGCGATGCCTCTCCGCGCTTCATCCTGGGAGCCGAACGCCCCCGCGAAGGCGAAAACCCCCGCGACGCCCTCGCCCGCATTCTCACCACTCACCCGCAGTTCCGCCGTGCCTTTGCCAACCGCATCTGGGCCGAACTCATGGGCTTTGGCATCGTTGAGCCGGTCGACGACTTCGATCTGCTCAAGCCCGATCAGCCCACCAACCCGGCGCTGCTCAACGCCCTCGCCGACGACTTCAAGGCGCACAACCACAGCTTCCGTCACTTTGTCCAAACCGTAATGAAGTCGAGCGCCTATCAGCTCAGCAGCCGCTTCGACGGCGAGTGGAAGCCCGAGTACGCCACTTACTACGCCCGCAAGTATGTCCGCATGCTGAGCGCCCCCGAGTTACACGACGCCATCGCGCTCGCCACCGGCCAGCCCGCCAAGTTCACCACGGGCAGCGAGCAGGTCGGCCTGGTGATGCAAATGCCCGAACCCAAGAAGGCCGACGCGGGCGTCCAGGGTTTTATGAAGACCTTCGGCCAGTCCAACCGCGACGATATGCCGAAAAAAGTGCCGCCGTCCTCCTTGCAGGCCATGCTGCTGATGCAGTCGAAGGTCGTCACCGACCGGCTGGACGCCAACAAAGCCGGCCTGATCAAGAGCTTGCTCAGCTCTACGCCGGATGACCCGGAACTGGTCCGCCAGATCTTCGTCCACACCCTTTCCCGCCGCCCCACGGCCGCCGAAACCGCCGTAAGTCTGAAGGCGCTCCAATCCCACCGCGCCAAGGGCGCGGCCAACCTGCAATGGGCCCTGCTCAACAGCCCCGAGTTCCTCTTCAATTACTAACATGCAGAAACGTGTTGCCGACCTACTTCCCGCTCGCCGCGACCTGCTGCGGCTCGGCGGCTACGGGTTGCTGGGTTCCTTTGCGGGCCAAACCTTCGCCCCCGTGCAGCTCCGCGCGGCCGGCCGCGGCAAACCGCGCGGCTCGGCCCGGTTTTGCGTCCTGATCGAACTCGCCGGTGCGCTCTCCCACATCGATTCGTTCGACTTTAAAGAAAACGCCGGCACGCAGAAGGACTTCGACGTCCGTCCCGTCCGCAACGACCTCTATCTCCCCTACCGCCTCTTCCCCCAGCTCTCGAGCCACATGGACAAACTATCCATCGTGCGCTCGATGAAAAGCCACGAGGTGGTCCACTTCCGCGGCCAGTATTACACCCAGGCCGGCCGACCTCTCAACCCGGCCCAGGCGAGCGAGATTCCAAGCGTCGGTTCGGTAATTGCGATGGAGCTTGAAAACCAGCGCCGCCCCACCGATACCTTCCCCACCTACCTCGGCTGCAATCTCGACACCTCCGGCTGCGGCGCGCTCTCTACCGGCTTTCTCGCGCCCCGGCACTCGGTGCTCGATCTCAATCTAAAGTCCGGCGCCGGCGCCGCGCCCAGTGCGGCCGAGGCCATGGCCGTACTAGCCGAACGCTACCGCCTACTGAGCGAACTCGACGCCGTCATGGCGCCCGGCCGCACCGGGCGCGACCGCAACTTCGGCGGCTTCCGCGACTTCCAGAAATCCGCTTATCAGATCCTCGGCGACCCCCGCTGGCCCGCCGCCTTTGCCATGTCGAAGGAGGAGATCAACCGCTACGGCTCGAACGAAGTCGGCCTCGGCTGCCTGCTCGCCCGCAACGTCATTCAGGCCGACGCCGGCACTCGCTACATCCACATCGTCCACCCCGATTGGGACCATCATCGCGACATCTACAACCATTCCAAGAAGTCGAACCACTACATCCGCTGCAACGAATTCGACCGCGCGCTCGCGCAACTGCTCACCGACCTCAGCGCCGCCCCCTCTCCGCGCACCCCGGGCAAGACGCTCCTCGACGATACCCTTGTCGTCGTCGCCACCGAGTTCGGCCGCACCCCGGGCGCACTGAACGGCATCGCCGGACGGCACCACTACAATCTTGCCTACCTCTCGCTCTACGCCGGCGGCGGCACCAAGCCCGGCCGGATCATCGGCAAGACCGACGCCGCCGGCGAACATGTCATCGACACCGGTTGGCGCTACAAGAAGGCTTCGATCAAGACCGAAAACGTCTACGCCTCCATCTACTCCGCCCTCGGCATCGACTGGACCAAGGAGATCACCAACACCCCGTCTCGCCGCGCCTACCGCTATGTTGATGTGCTCGGCGCCACCGAGATGGTCATCGACGACGAGATCGCTGATCTGTTTGCTTAAATGCGCTATATAGCATTCTTTATCCCGGCTCTGCTCGCTGCCCAACAGGTACTGATTCCCGCCGGCTCGTTCACCATGGGCCGCAGCCGCACCACCCCCGACGACGCCACCCGCATGCGGCCCCAGGTCCTGCTCGACGACCGGCCCACCCGCTCGGTCTCCCTGCCCGCCTATTACCTGGACACCCACGAGGTCACCCACGCGCAGTACGCCGAATTCCTCGCTGCTACCAAGCGCCCGGCCCCGTACCATTGGAAGCCGGAACTCGCCCGCTCCCCGATCGCCATCTACAACGTCAGTTGGGACGACGCCAAAGCCTACTGCGAGTTCCGCGGTGGCCGCCTGCCCACCGAAGCCGAATGGGAGCGCGCCGCCCGCGGCGGCCTCGAAGGCCAGGACTACCCGTGGGGCGACAAATTCGACGCCAAACTCCTCCGCAGTGGCACCGACCGCGGCCCCGGCGAGCCCGGCAAGTTCCCCCCCAACACCTTCGGCCTCTACGATATGGCGGGCAACATGACCGAGTGGACCGCCGATTGGTTCGACCGCGAGGCCTATAGCAAGGGTGGCCCGCCGGCTACCGGTCTGTACAAGGTCATCCGCGGCGGCGCCTGGTCCGATCAGCCCCGCCGCGTCACCGTCTTCTTCCGTAACTGGGTCCGGCCCACCATGCGGCAGCCCAACATCGGCTTCCGCTGCTCCCGTACGGTCGACCCCGACGCCGAAATCAAGCGGCTCATCGCCGGCTTTACGGGTACCGTGGCGATCTACGCCAAAAACCTCGCCACCGGTGCCACTTTCGGCGTGCGCGAAAACGAACGCGTCCGCACGGCCAGTACCATCAAATTGCCCATTCTGATCGCCGCCGCCCAGGCCGTTCACGACGGCAAGGCCAGTTGGGACGAGCCAATTTTGTTCGAAAAAGAAGAGGCCGTCTCCGGCTCCGGCGTGCTGCGTGAGTTCACCCCCGGCCAAAAGTTCCCCCTCCGCGATCTGGCCATTTTGATGATCGTTGTCAGCGACCACACCTGCACCAACCTGTTGCTCGAACGCTTTACGGCCGATTACGTCAACGAGGTCATGGACCGTTACGGCTTCACCCAAACCCGGTCGAACCGCAAGATCATGGGCGACGGCAAGAGCCTCAAGCCCAACCCCGGCGGCTGGAGTAAGTTCAGCCAACAGGGGGACAATAAAAAGTACGGCATCGGGGTCTCCACCCCGGCCGAGATGGGCCGCATTCTCGAAGCTCTTGAGCAAGGCCGCCTGGTCAGCCCCGAGGCGTCGCGGAGCATGCTCGAAATCCTTCGCCGGCAGCAGTACACCGATGGCATTGGCCGACATGAAGAGCGTCCGGTGGCGAGCAAGAGCGGCGCCCTCGATGCGCTCCGTAGCGACGTGGGTATCATCTACGGAAAACAGGCGAAATTGATCTTGGCCATCACGGTCGACGGCATGCCCCGGACCGATTACAGCCCCGACAATGTCGGAAACCTCCTGATCTCCCAACTGACCGGACACTTGGCGGCAAAACTCGGCCCCCTGGACTAGGTACAATAAAGCGGATGAAGCGCCAGGCGATTTTGTTTGTCTGCATCGGAAACGCCTGTCGCAGCCAGATGGCGGAGGGGTTTGCCCGCCACTACGGCGGGGATTTGGTGGCCTGCTCCAGCGCGGGCATGATGCCGCTGCTGTCCGTACCGGCGCTGACCCGCCGGGTGATGCTCGAAAAGAACATTCCGATCGACGACCAGTATCCGAAAGGAATCGAACTGTTCCGCCACAAGAGTTTTGACCACATCATCAACATGAGCGGCATGGCGATGCCTTCCGGAATTCTGGGCAAGGTGGAGCAGTGGGTAGTGGCCGATCCGTATGGCCGCAGTGAAGGCGTCTATCGGCAGGTGCGCGATCACCTCGAAGGGCGCGTGATGAAACTGCTGCTCGAGTTACGGAACCGCCCCGCGGCAGCGCCGGAGCCGCGTCCCGCTCGGTTAAAATTGCGTGGCGTTTAGGTTGACAGCCCCTGGAACTGGTTGCTAGCATGAGGTTGGTTCAGTTGGCGTGCGGATGTGGCGGAATTGGCAGACGCGCTAGATTCAGGTTCTAGTTCTCGCAAGGGAGTGGAGGTTCAAGTCCTCTCATCCGCACCAATAAGATTCTAAAGCAGTTATGAAAACCAAAAGGCACCCAGAAACGGGTGCCTTTTGAACGTTAGGAATGGGTTTAGCAATGGGGCGGCATTGCTCACAGCGGATTGAACGCTACCCAAGAAGCTTCGCCACAGCCGCCTGATACTGCGATTCGGTCAGCGCCCCTGCCTTCTGCAACTCGAAAAGACCAGCGATCTGCTCATTCAGACCAGTCGGATTTGGTTTGCTGGAGGGCCCTCCATCCAGTGCGTCCAATACTCGCAGGGCCGAGCGTTCAGCATCGACGTGATAGCGACCGTAGGTCGTGTCTTGAGTGTGGCCCATCGCCGCCATGCCATCAGACTTGGCGATCTCCTCAGGAAGGTAGCTGCGGAATGACCGCCGGGTGTCGTAGAACAACAACGCAGGCTTTGTGACGGCCTTGCCCTTCCGATTCGTGCCCTCCACCATGTAGTTGGCCTCCCGGCACGCCGTCGCCCAAGGCGTCTTGTAATAGTCGTTGTTCATGACACACCCTTCCACCGGGTCCGTGAACACGAAGACTGCCTTTGGTTGGTAGCGCATCAGATGCGTTTGCCATTCTTGCAACGCCTCGACGACATCCTTGACCATTGGGAGAAACCGGGATGGACCTGTCTTCGTTTCCCCGGCTTTAAGGGCGATCAGCCGCTTCGAGAAGTCAACCTGATTCCACCGGATGCGGAACGCCTCCGCTGGTCGAACGCCCGTCTTCCAGCAAAGGACGAATAGCGGCTTGATGTGTGCAGGAAGAATCGAGGCGAGTTTCTGGTACTGCTCATCCGTGATGATGCCTTGGCGGGCATTCTCTCGCTCCAGCCGCCGAATGATGGTGGTGGAAAAGTCTGGGGTGTTGTTCGTGCGCTTGTTCTTTCGCCCAATTGAGAAGGCAGTTCGCAAGATCCCCAACTGCCGATTCACCGAAATTCCGTCATAGCCCTCGGCCACCTTCTGGTCGTGATACTTCTCCAGAAGTTTTCGGTCCACCTTGTCAGCTTTGCGAGGGCCAAAAAACGGCTCAAGGTGCTTCTTCACAGTCTTCTCAGCGATGTATGGCCAATCGGAGTTCTTCTGACTGGTCCGCTTGACGTTGTTTAGGTAGTCATCCAGAAGGGCCGAGCAGGTCACGTTTCCGGTTCCGCCAGCTTTGATCTCGCCCTTCACCAACTCGGCTATGAAATTGTCACGTGCTGCCTGAGCTTCAAGCACAAGGTTCGTACCAGCGGGTCTGTGAAACTGTTCGCCGTTTCGATAGACCGAGAACCAAAGCGTTCCTTGCTTTTCGTAGACGCCCTTGGGCAGTTTCCGCTTCTTGTGTTCAGGTGGAGGCACATCTCCATAGTAATGGTTTGATCTAGTGCTTGCAAACATCTCAGCGATCCTTCTCTTCGTTGATCCAGTTGTGGATCTCCACTTCATCGAACACGATCTTCCCCATAAGCTTGAAGCCGGGGATCTTGCCCTTGTGGTAAGCCTGCATGACGCCTCGTTCGGTGCGGCCAATGATGATTCCAACTTGGGCGGCATCCAGGAGCCGTGGTCTGACCGGAGGCTTTTCCTCCAGCGCTTTTTGGGCCACCGCACCAGCGATTGCCGTGATCAGAGGCTTGTAAAGATCCGGTGGAATCAGCCCTCCCGGAGTGGATCGTTCAAGTCCGTTCTGCATAATCTTCTTTGCAGCCACGAACGACGGTCTTGCACCCCGGTTCGTTGCCTTCATCCTTTCTGGTTGTACTAAAGTCTTTCTTGAGACCGACCGTTTATGCGGCCTCCGACGAATTTCGACTGGCTTTGTCAACACCCAACCACACGGGCCACGACACCCATCCTTTGTCCTTGTAGACCACTTGAGGCTTCGACGGTGCTTCTGTCAACTCCATTTGGCCCACTTTGATGCTTTGATTTGGCCCACCCTGGGGGGTTAGTAATGCTCCGTGGGGCCTGCCTCCGCCCGGCCCTGCGGCGCCCGGAGGGCGACGCGTTTAGGGCGGGGCGG
>JAPKZB010000026.1 GCA_026393985.1 Acidobacteriota bacterium | reverse complement strand
TCTCAAGCTGGAGCGCCGCTCGCTGGCGAAAGAAAGCCAGGAAAGCCGCCGCCATCGCCACCAACGGAGGCGAACAAGGGAATCGAAGGAAGAAAGGCAACCCCCAATTTATCAGCAACTTCGAGATTTGCGAGAACCACAGATGAAGCGAGACCTATATGTACCGGCGGTGAAACGTCTCGCCGCCTTCTGCAGCTGCATCGAAGAGGAACAGGAGTGTTCGTGATTGATCAGGGCAACCGGATTTCGCCTCAGGTGATCCGGTTGCCTCTGCCCCGTCTCTGTAATCGTCCGCGATCAACTCTGCGCCAACCTCTCCCACCTCGTCCGTTGTTCGGCCCACGACGCTACCCGGGCAATGGTACGCAACGCCGTTTCTGACACCGGGAACCGGCCCCCGGGCGTCTTAGGAAGGCCGAGTACCTCCTGCTGAATATCCGGGGCCAGCCAAGCAAGCATCATGACCTGGCTTATCCGTTCGCGGCTGATGCAACCCAAGCGAGCTAGGTCGGCATAGTTCCGGATCTCGCCCCGGTCGATCAGATCCTGAAAGTGGATCGCCAGGGCGACAACCTGAACAATCCGCGGGTAACGGTCGAAGCGGCAGCGCCCCACTGGCTCCCTCGGCTGCTTGTCGCCCGATCGGTCGAGCACGCGAATGCTCGGCTTCAGTTGGAATTCAATCTCGAACTTCTTCAGTGTCTGGTCCATTTTCCATCCCTCACGTCAATGCACATTTGCTGGATCCCGCCGGTCCGAAAGCCGACCGTCACCTTGCCTGTCCGACCGTCGTAACTTACCTGCTCGACGAGCGCCTTCACGAACTTCTCCTGCTCGCGCGGAGTCATCTGCTCCCACAATCCGTCGAACTCCCGCAGTGCCTGAACGACGGCGGCGGGGTCTGCACTCTGGTTGGCCCGCTCGGCCAGTTGTTGCTGCACGACGCGGAGCTGGCCCTCCAGGCCCCCGATTCGCTCCTGCAATTCGGCCATCCGGTCGGCTAGGTGCTGTCCTCCCGTCCGCAGCAAGTTTGGAATCTCCGCCGTAAGTCGGCTCAGCTCCCGCTCCATCACGCGTTTCTCCCGCTCAAGAGCCTCCTGCTGGCTGCTGGTCTGCTCGTCCAACCGCCGCAAAACGTCAGCGACGACGGATGGATTCGCGGCGATGCCCCGGATCTGGTCGATGACGGCCCGCTCGATCTGCGGCGCCGATACCGAGCGCGTTTGGCACTGATCGTATCCGCGCTGATGCGCGTTGATGCAGACGTAGTAGCGGTAGAGCTTGTTCTCGGCTTTCTGGGTGTAGGTGTGCGCCATGCCGACGTCGCAGCTGCCGCAGCGCAGGATTCCTTTCAGCACCGCCCCGTAGCGGTTCCGAACCTCCCGCCCGCCGGTGCGCCCGTTGAACCGCAACTGTTCCTGTACGCGATGCCAGACCGCCGGGTCGACGATTCCTTCGTGCTCGCCGTCGTAGATCTGGCCGCCAAATTCGACCTTGCCGATGTACACCATGCTTGTCAGCAGGTTGTACAGCCGGTTCTTGGTGAACTCCTTGCCACCAGTGAGTTTTCCACGGCGTGTGCCCCACTCCTTCAGCCGCCAGCCGCGGTTGTTCAAGTCCCGTATCGTGGGGATCAGGGATCCATGCTCCATGTACAGGCGGAAGATCTCCCGCACGCGTGCCGCCTCGTCCGCGTTCACCACGAGCGCGCCGCCCTTCTCCGCCAAGTCGTACCCGAGCGGAATGTGCCCGCCGATCCAGCGCCCCTTTCGGCGGGCCGCGCTCATCTTGTCCCTCGTACGCTCGGAGATCATTTCCCGCTCAAACTGGGCGAACGACAGCAGGATGTTAAGCGTCAGTCGCCCAAGGGAACTCGTCGTATTGAACTGCTGGGTGACGGAAACGAAGCTGACGCCGTGTTTGTCGAGCACCTCGACGATCCGGGAGAAATCGAGCAGCGCGCGCGTCAGCCGGTCTACCTTGTAGACCATCACGCAATCGACGAGCCCGGCGCGGACGTCGTCGAGCAGCTTTTTCAGAGCCGGGCGGTCCATGTTGGCGCCCGTGTAGCCGCCGTCGTCGTAGCGGTCCGGCAGGGCGACCCAGCCCTCATGGCGCTGGCTGCGGATGAAGGCCTCGGCGGAATCGCGCTGAGCGTCCAGCGTGTTGTACTCCTGGTCGAGCCCCTCCTCGGTCGATTTCCGGGTGTAGATGGCGCAGCGCACCTCGCGCCGCCCCGTCAGCCCCAACGCGCTGTGGTTACTTCCGGCCATTCGTCTTCTCCTTGGTGCATCCAAAAAAGAGGTAGCCATTCCACTTCGTTCCCGTGATCGCCAAGGCGATCGCGCTCAGCGAGGAGAAACGGCAGCCCTCATATCGAAAGCCGTCATCCAACACCGTCACGACATGGGTGCGGCCCCGATACTGCTTAACGATCAAACCGCCCGGCAGTGGGGTGCGCGCATCGTGCGCTGGCTCGATGGTCGTGGTGGAGGAGTGGTCCAGGGGCTTCCCGGCGCGCTGCCGACCCGCGTTCGTCAGTATGCGAACCCGCAATGG
>JAPKZB010000065.1 GCA_026393985.1 Acidobacteriota bacterium | reverse complement strand
CTCTCTCCGCGTCTGGGACCTCCAAACCGACTTCCGCTCCACGCGCCCCAACGCGACCACCATCCCTCAGTACTTCCGCCGGAACGGCTACCACCCCATCGGCTATGGCAAGATCTTCCACAACAGCTTCCCCGACGCCCCCTCTTGGTCGGAAGCCCCCCGCCTCCCCGGCTTCCCCTTCGACCCCGACGCCGTCTACCGCAGCCCCGCGCAGTTGGCCGAACTCGCCATCCGGCAGCGCGAACTCACCGCCGCCGGTCAGGCCCCCCGCTACCTCGACCGCTACGGCGAGTGGTATCTCAAAAACGCCGCCACCGAAGCTCCCAATGTCCCCGACGACGCCTACTTCGATGGCGCCCAGACCACCGCCGCCATCGCCAAACTAGCCACCCTCAAAGCCTCCGCCCAGCCCTTCTTCCTCGGCCTCGGCTTCTACCGGCCCCATCTCCCCTTCAACGCGCCCAAGCGTTACTGGGACCTGTACGACCGCCGCCAACTCCCCCTCAGCCCCCATCCCCGTCTCTCCGCCCACGCCCCCCTCATGGCCGGCAACACCAACCGCGAACTCCGCGGCTACCTCGACTTCCAATCGGCCCCCCGTCCCGATCAAGGCTCGCTCACCGAAGCCGAGTCCCGTCTCCTCCGCCACGGCTATCTGGCCTCGGTCTCTTACATCGATGCGCAAATCGGCCGCCTCCTCGCCTCTCTGGCGCAACATCAACTCGACCGCAACACCATCATCGTACTCTGGGGAGACCACGGCTGGAAGCTCGGCGACCACAACAGTTGGGGCAAGATGACCAACTACGAAGTCGACACCCGCGTGCCTCTGTTGATTCGCGCCCCCGGCCTCCGCCCGGGCGTCGTCTCCGGCCTGGTCGAGTCCGTCGATATCTTCCCCACTCTGTGCGACCTGGCGGCTCTCCCCCCGCCCCCCGGGCAGGAAGGAACCACCCTCCTTCCTCTGCTCCGCCACCCGCGCCGGCCGGGCAAGCCGGCGATCTTCACCCAGTTCCTGCGCTCCGGCATCTGGACCGCCCCTGACGGCATCGAGTACATGGGCCGCGCCCTGCGCACGGAAACCCACCGTTACGTGGAATGGCGCCGCTGGCCCTCGAATGAGCTTGCCGGCCAGGAGCTCTACGACCTCGTCCAGGACTCCCATGAAACCGTCAGCCTCAACAACCCTGCCCTCGTCGCCCAATTCGCCAAGCGCCTCCAAACCGCCTGGCCGCCCCCCCGCTAAGCTCTGGCGTCCCGTTGCGTCAAGATTACCCAGACCCCCGACTCCTTCTTTACGAACTCCTCCACCGCAACCCACTAGGCAAGCTCGCCCCTCTGGGGCGACAGCGTTCTCCGGGGTGACACCACCACGGTCCAGTCCCGTAAGGTCCAACTATTGGATGGATTGCCCTCGTTCCCTTGGTCAGCCAAGCGTTACATATCTTCGCGGCGCCTGCTGAATTCGCATCTCGGGCCGCAACCGGCGCTGCCAAACGCGGCGCGGACGTTGCAGACCACGCTGCAGACGCCCCCAAGAGCTTTGTCGCTTCCGCGTTGGCGCAGAAGGCCTGCCGGGACGGCTACACGGCTTACTATGCGCGGGATCAGACCACAATCCGCTGGCTAAATGCCGTTTTTAGGATTACAGGTTCCCTTCAGTTAGCGTAACGCTGGAATGGGCTTGCGAGGCCATTCCGCCTGATGTGGTTTTGGGGTCATGTTGCCCGCAACCCTTCCACGTGACGTTTGAGCGCTCTTTGAATTCGCTGGGTTTCGGCGGCAGATATTTTAGAACCTGAAACGGAAACGACTTGTTTTCGGCTGTTTGGCCCGGGTTCATTCTCCTTCGTAAAGTATTGATCCGATTGCAGATACGGCCTTGCCTGTGTTGGGCTCACTTCGGGCTGTTTGGACCAGTTTGGCGGATTCCGCACACAGCCCACACACAAAAGTTGGCCTTCCCGTCCTATCCCCCTAAGCCGACATCCTTTAACGGAGACTGCATACGGAGGGCGAACCTCGTCTTAAGCCAACTAGAGGCTATTGTCAGAAACTATGATATACTTCTGACAGCCATGGAAGCACTCGCAGTAGCCGTGATTAATCAAATCGGCAAGGCTCCAGAAGGAGTGCCTGTGGCCGCAAAGGAACTTCTGCATTTTGGAAGCCGTGCGGCCGTGGATCAGACGCTCTCGCGTTTAGTCCGGCGTGGCAGCCTCATCCGCGTGGGCCGCGGACTCTATGTTCGCCCGGTCGAGGGACGCTTTGGAGTCCGGCCCCCCGAACCGGCAACAGTCGTCCAAGCCATTGTGGAACGGCGTGGCGAGATTGTGGTTCCCCACGGCGCGGCGGCGGCCAACGAATTGGGGCTGACGACGCAAGTCCCTATGCGCGAGGTATACCTGACCTCCGGACCAACACGGAAATTGAAACTGGGCAATCAGATCGTCGAGCTTCGCCACGCTCCCTCCTGGCAGTTGGCCCTTCCGGGACGTAAGGCAGGCGCGCTCATCCGAGCGTTAGCTTGGCTCGGGCCGGAACAGGCAACTCACGCCATCGAAGCGGTGCGCGGCAGACTATCGGAATCAGAACTGAACGCCGTTGTTGAACTGCGTCGCATGCTTCCCACCTGGATGGCACAGCAGGTAAGCAAACTGGCTTCCCATGCCTGACGTATTTCTGAAACTGTCTGCGGCCGACCGGCGCGAAGCGCTGGCCTTCGCCGCGGCGGTTTCTGGCCGCCCGCTCCATCTGTTAGACAAAGACGTGTGGCTGGTTTGGCTGCTCGACGTCCTGTTCCGTTCGCCATTTGGCGAGCACCTCGTATGCAAAGGTGGTTCGTCATTGTCCAAGGGGTATCAGATCATCAGCCGATTCTCCGAGGACGTTGACCTGACTTACGACATCCGGGCGCTGGCGCCGGACCTGTCCGGTTCCGGGTTGGACCCGCTGCCGGCCACGCGCAGTCAAGAGAAGCGCTGGACCAAGGAGATCCGTTCGCGCCTGCCGGTCTGGATCACAGAGCAGGTCGTTCCGCGGATCTCCGCCGCGCTTAGGGATCAAGAACTCACCGGAACGCTTTCAGCGGAGGGTGAAAGGGTGTTTCTCGAATACGCACCGTTGGCAGCGGGTTCTGGTTACGTCCGCCCGGTAGTCATGCTTGAGTTTGGTGCACGCTCCACGGGCGAGCCATGGGAGTCTCGAACCATCACATGCGATGCAGCGCCGACGATCGCCGGCCTTGTATTTCCATCGGCAGGCTCCAGGGTCATGCGCCCGGAGCGGACGTTCTGGGAGAAGGCCACGGCCATTCACGTCTTCTGTTGGCAAGGCGAGTTTCGCGGTGGCGAGCGCTTCTCGCGGCACTGGCACGATCTAACCCGACTGGACCGCGCAGGCATGGCGGATGCTGCAATCGCCGATCGCGCACTCGCGCTTGCCGTTGCCAAACACAAGTCAATGTTCTTCTCCGAAAAGGATTCGGCCGGGGCCTTGATCGACTACGTCGCTGCCGTATCCGGTGGACTGCAACTGGTTCCCAATGAAAAGGCGCTCGCCAGCCTTTCCCTCGACTACGCGAGAATGCTGGACGATGGGTTGTTGCAGGGTGATGCCGAACCGTTTGAGGCGTTGCTTGAACAATGCCGGGACTTGGAGGCCCGAGCCAACAAAGTGAAATGAGCGACTCAAGGGGAGCCGACGACCCTCGTCCCGATCTGGCTCCGAGGTGTGAGCAACTGGAGCGGGAGATTGAACGGCTCCGGTCGTTGCTTGACCAGCACAGTATCGCGATCCTGCCCTCCCTGCCTGCTCCAAGCCCGCTCCAAGCCCGCTCCAAACGGAGTACCGCCCCCAATATCGCATCTCAGGACTCCAGCGAAGGTCGCCCAATTTTATTCTCTGTTCCGTGGACGCAAGGATGTGGACGCGAGGCGTTCGGAAAGCCCCGAAGGTCGCGCTGGGTACAGGCCAAACACGGAGCGCGACTGGAAGGCCTACTATGCCGCCAAGCCTGAGGACCGGAAACGTGTCGACAAGGACCAGCCACCTCCACGCAGTCCCCACCAAAACCGCCTGGCGCGCTCGACCTCCCCCCGGCAGCGGCACCCCGGGGCCTCGAGCCCCGGGCCACCGCCCTACCCCCCAAAACCGCCGTCACAGATCATTCAAATATTTTTTCAACTGACAACCCTCCCGTTATCAATCACTTCCAAACACCCCCGTCTCCCCCGCGTTCCGGTTGCCGCTCCGCCTCACCTACTCTGAAATCAGGGTCCTCGCCCGCGCGAGAGCCACCAGTTTCTAATCACGGAGCAACCGTCATGAAGAAAATCCTCACCGAGGAACAAAAACAAAAACGCGCCGAAACCGCTCGCCAAAACGACGTCCACGACGAAGACCTGCCGGCCTTCGCTACCCTGCTCTCGGTCGACGACCGCAAAGCCTATGTCCGGCTCCATCAGGCCAACTTACGCAAATTCCGGCCCGATTCCGAGCAGGAACACCAGTTACTCCGGCACATATCCTCCGAACAGTTTGAATATGAACGCTGCCGAAAACTCGAATCGCTCCAGTTTCAGGTCGAGCACGACAAACTGCTCCGCGAATGGCCCGACGTGCCCGACGAACACTTCAGCTACTACGCCGTACAGCGCGCCGCGGACGACGACAAAGTCTATCGCTTCCTCGCCCGGAAAAAGAAGGAGCACCTCGCCGCCTGGCAAAAACTGCAGCGCCTCTTCGCGCAAAACCGCAAAGACTTTCCCGTCAATCCGCCCGAGCCGGTCGACATCACCGCCGACTCGAAGTTGATCGTCGACCCGGATCCGCCCGCCTATGTGATCGAAGAACTGCTCAAAATCGCCGACCAGGCCAAAAACGAACCCACCGCGGCCTTACCTGCATTCGTCATCGAAGTCATTCATGACAAGGAACTTATGAGCAAATACGCTCCCGATTACGACTACGCCGATCTGCGCGAGCGCTACCCGAAACCCAAGCCAAAACTGGCGGCCTGACGTGTCCAAACCCCGCAAAGTTCCGAAGTTTTGGGGCGCCATCGCCCAACAAATCAGCAAGGTGCTAACCCAACCGGCCAGCGTCCTGCCCGAAAGCGTAACCGCCTGGGCCCAACAAGCCTTCGGCTTCGTCGCCGATCCGCTCCAACAACCCATTCTCGACTGCGACGCCCACCGCGTCATCGCCTGTACCTCCCGGCAGGTCGGCAAAAGCACGGTCGCCGCGCTGCGCGCCCTCTATCTGGCCATGCGCTACCCCCGGTCGCTCATTCTGATGATCGGCCCTGTCGGCTCCCAAGCCGGCGAAATCCTCGAAAAAGCCCGCGAATTCGTCGCCGAACTCGGCCTCCCCGTCCGTGGCGACGGCGTCCACCGGCAGTCGCTCCGCCTGCCCAACGGCTCCCGGCTCATCGCCCGGCCGGCCATCGCGCGAACCACCCGCGGCTACTCCCGCGCCCGGCTCATCATCATCGACGAAGCCGCCTTCGTCCCCGACAGCATCTTCCGGTCCCTCACGCCCAGCCTGGCCACCAGCCAGGGCAGCCTCTGGCTCCTATCCACCCCGCACGGCCAGGCCAACGAATTCGCCCGCTTCTGGCAGGACGCCGAAAGCGGCTTCACCCGCTTCCAGATCACCGCCGACCAATGCCCCCGCTTCTCGGCCGAGTTCCTCGCCGCCGAACGCAAAATGCACGGCGAGCTATCTTACGCCCAGGAGTATCTCTGCGAGTTCATCTCCCAGGGCGTCCAGTTACTCACTCGCGAACAGGTCCGCGCGGCCTTCCTGCCCACGGCGCCCGTGCCGGCCCTGGCCTTGCAGGGGCAAACCCGCTACTACTTCGGCCTCGACCTCGGCAAGCGCCAGGACCACAGCGCCCTGGTGACCGTCGAACTCACCTGGTCCCTGGGCCCTCAGGACCCGGCGACCCGGACCCACAGGCAACTGCCCCACCTGACCATCCGTTACGCGGCCCGCCTGCCCCTGGGATTTGAGACGACGGGAATCCCCCGTTTCGTCCGCGAGGCGGCCCAAACCTTCCCGTTGTGGGCCGCGCTGCGGCAACCGGGCACCCTGTTGGTGGACGCCACGGGTAACGGCCACACGGTGATTGAGCTGCTGCGTGCGGACCGCAACGGTCTGCTGCTGAAGCCGGTGTCGATTTCGAGCGGCTACCAGGCCCGGCAGTTGCCGGACAACTACTACAGCATCCCGCGGACGGACCTGTTGACGCGCCTGAAGCTGCTCTTTGAGCGGGGAGTCCTGAAGATCGAGCGCACCGCCGCCGGGGTCGACATCCTGGAGCGGGAACTGGTCCAGTTCGAGCCCGGCGGACGCCAGTTGGAGCACGACGACCTCGTCATGGCCCTCGCCCTGGCCGTCTGGCAAGCGGTCGAGGACCACAAAGAACTGATCGGCATGCCAGCCAGCCCACCGCCAAGACCAGCCGCCCGCCTGCTATGAAGCGCACAGGCCGAAGCGAGTCCGTTGTGCGCGTGTCCCCCAAGCCCCCCTACAGGTTCACCCCCAGGCTGTTCCACGTCACCGTATTCCCCTTCACCATCGCCTCGTGCCCCAGGATCGCCGTCAGCGCCGCCTCCGCCCCCACCCGCACATCCGCCGGCACCCGGCTCCCCTTCTGGATCGCCTCAAAGAACGCCACCGTATGCGCATGCGCCGGCTCCTGCCGCTTCGCCGCAATCTCCACCGGCTCCCCCCCGCCCAGCGGATACAGCATGCAGGCATACATCAGATCCACCGCCCCCTTGCTCCCATAAACCAGCACGTTCTGCCCCCCGTGCGGCATCCCCCGCGGGTGGAACACGTTCTGCGTAAACGACACCTGCGCCCCGCCCGGATACTCAAAGCTCATCGTCCCGCAGTCAAAGATGCTCCGCCCCGCCGGCTCATTCTTATGCAGCCGGATCGCCCCAAACCCGTTCGCCCGCACCGGCCGCTGCCCCAGCACCCAGTTGCACACATCCAGGTTATGCACCGACTGCTCAATCAGATACCCCCCCGACTTCGTCACATCGTAGTACCAGTCCCCCGAAGTGCTGTCGTACGGCAGATCCCCCGTCGCGTGCCGCTGCGCCTTGATCGCCAGAATCTCGCCAATGATCCCATCGTGGATCTTCCCCACCGCCTCGCTCAACTGCGCATGCGATCGCAGCTGCTGCCCCGCCACAAACACCCGCTTGGCGCTCTGCGCCGCCGCCACCACCGCCGCCACCTGCGCCGGCGTCACCCCAATCGGCTTCTCGCAGTAGACATGCTTCCCTGCCCCCAGCGCCGCCACCGCCATCTCGGCATGCAGATGCGGCGGCGTCGCAATGTAGACCGCCTCCACGTCCCGGTTCTCGATAATCCGGCGCCAGTCCGTCGTCGTCTTCGGGCTATGCCCCGCCGCCTTCGTCGCCGCCTTGTCCAGCCGGTCCGGCTTGTTGTCGCACAGCGCCACCACCTTCGCATTCGGCTGCGCCAGCACACTGTCCAGCAGATAGCTGCCCCGGTTGCCCACCCCGATCACCGCCGTCGGCGTCGCCGCCGGCGTCTGCGCCAGCGCCACCCCCGTCGTCACCAGAAACGCTCTTCTATCCATCACACTCCCCCTAGCCCTTAGGGCAAATCGTAGAACTCATAAACGTAGGTCCACCGGGTCTTCTTCCCCGGATCCACCGTCAGGTCGATATACGGCTCCGGACAGAACGTCGTCCGGATCGACCAGTACACCAATTTAGCAATCGGCACATCCCCCGTGATATGCACCCCCGCCTTCGCCTTCCGGTTCTCCATCCGGATGTCATACGGCGCCGCGCCCGCGAACTCCCCGTACGTGCTCTGCCCCTTCTCAAGCTCCGCCGTGTAGCGGATCTCCTTGCCCCGCGCCTCGGCCAAACCGTTCGGAAACGCCCGCGTCTGCCGCAGCTCAAACGGAAACTGCACCACCGACTCCGGACCCGTCGGCTGCCCGTCCATCACGAAGAAGTTATGGTTGTACTGCTGGGTCTGGATCTGCTTCCGGCCAATGTTCTCGAGCGTATGCTCAATCCGCATCCGGTTCTTGCCCTTGTCGAGCGCAATCCACTTCGTGTAGCGGTACGCATACCCGTCCGGCCCCTTCAGCACGTGCGTGAAACGGATCCGGCTCTTCTCCACCTTCACGTCCCACTGGCCCGGATCAAGGATCTCGTACGTCTTGAAGTTCTGATACGCCGGCTCGTCCGGCTTCCGCACCACGCCCACCCCGATGCGAATGAACGTCCCGCCCGCCTTGGCCTCGTCGTAGCCCAACCCGGCGTTGTTCGTCTTGAACTCCTCCACCGGCCCCATAATCGCGTCGTGCAGCTTCGGGTCGTACTTCTCAAACCACTGCCCGAAGTACTCATGGTTCTTCGTCTTCAGGCTGTACATATTGCCCGACCAGTCAAACCGCGTCCCGCGATAGTACCCCTTCTCCGGATCCGGCAAATACAGCTTCGCCGTGATCAAACCATTCGAGATCTCCGCCGACGGAAACTCCGCCGCGAACATCCCCCCGCCCAAAAGCAGAATGCCAGTAAGTAGTCGCACGCAAGCACAATATCACGACAAACCGCTTCAACGCGGCTGCAGCGCCTGCACCAGCGCCCGCAACTGCCCGGCCCGCGCCGCGTCGGTCTTCTCAAGGCACGCCGCCCGCACCGCCAACGGCCGCGGCCAGAACACCGCCCCCGACCAATCATCCGGCGGAGACGGCAAGCCCCAATGGGCCAACAGCGCGCAAGCCTCGCTCTGCTTGCCGGCCTCGGCCAGCGCCAGCGCTCTTACGGGCTCCCAACGCAGCCCCACCGGCAGCGGCTGCTGATCGATAAAGCCCGCCAGCGCCTCCGCCGCCTCGGCCGCCCGGCCCTGCGCCAGCGCCTGCAGCACCGGACCGAGCGGCGCGGGACCACCGGCCGCCGGATTGGCCAAAAACGCAAACAGCGGCTTCGCCGCCGGCACGCCCTCAGTCTGCCGCAGCGCTTCGGCCCGCCTTCCGGTCCGCCACAGCCATAATCCCCGCACTACGTCATTGCCCGCCCCCGCAAAGTAACGCTGCATGTGCCCATCCGCCCGGCCAATCTGATTCTGCAGCAGCGCCGCCTCGGCGGCCTTGGCGTACCCCTTGCCCGGCGCCGTACTGTTGTCCATCTCTGCCGCCTTCAGATAGGCCGCTTCGGCTGCGGCGAACTCGCCGCGCAGATAGGCCACATCGCCCGTCAGTTCGTGTTCGGCCGGCGTCCGCGCCGGCTTCAGCTCCGGCTTCTCTCCCGCCATCGCCTGCGTAAAGCACAGCGATCCATAAACTGGAAAGCTCGCCGGTTCGGCCCGCAGCGCCGCCCGGAAAAAGGGAATCGCCTCCCGGAACCGCCGCTGCCCATTCAACCCCTCGGCCGCCTGCAACTGCAGCGGCGCATTGCCCGGCCACGCCCGCGCCGCAGCCGCCACCGCCGTCAAACGCCCCGCCGCATCGCCGCGCATCGTCGCCGCGGCAACTTCAAACTGCGCCTTCTCGAGCGCCGGCCACGGCCGTCGCAACGCCTCGGCCGCCACCCGCCCTGCCGCTTCCCGCTCGCCGCGCCCCGCCAGCAGGTTCATCCACTCCTCGTACACCAAGGCGCTGCCGGGAAACTGCCGCGCCAGCGCCGCCAGCTGCTCCTCGCTCGGATGCAGCGGAATATTCACCGCCGGCGACTCCACCTGCCGCGGCGTCACCCCGATCGCGGCGCCCAGGGCGGCCGCGCACTCCGTCAACCGGCACTCAATATCCCGCAGATGCCGGTTCGCCTCGCCGTCAAAAACCACCAGGACAATCCCCTTCCCGTCCATCTGCGGTTCGACGATAAAGTGCGGCGAGACATCCGCCGCCTGCCGCCGGTTGGACAAAGAAAACACCATCGCGTCCGCCAAACCCGTAAAAGGAAGCAGCAAGGCCAAACGCAGCATCCGGCTCTGCTCCGTCGCCGCTCCGGCCACATCCTGCGGGGTGAGGAGCACCACTCGCACGACATCCGGCCGCGCCGGACCGCGGGCACAACCACTCATCCACAGCATGAGCCCGGCAACCAGCAAAATCCGGTTAAAGAACACGCGCTTCCAACTTCAAAATCGCCTGAAACTCAGCATTGGCCTGCAGTGTGGCAAACTCCGGCTCCTCCAGAAACTTGCCCCGTTCCTTGAACCCTTCCTCAAGGGCTTTTCGCATATAGATCAATGTCCGCTCCGTGTCTCCCGACTTGGCATACGTTTTGGCTAAATAGTAGTGGAACTTCGCCCGCTCGGCCACCGTGCGCTCCTGCAACAGAACACCCTGCGTGCTCCGGTGCTCGAAGACTTCCGGATCAATCGAAAGCGCCTTCTGATAAGCCGCAAAGGCCTGATCATACTTCTTGCGGGCAAAGTACGCCGTCCCCAGATTGCTGTAAATCGAAGCCGAGTTCGGATTCGACTTCAGCGCCTTGCGGTAGTGCGAAATCGCCTTCCGATAGCTCTGCTGCGCGTAATAAACCGTCCCGAGGTTGTTAATGGCTTCCGAGTAATCGGGCTTCATTTTAACGGCCCGCTCGTATTGCCGCCTCGCCTGCGGCAGGGCCATCATCTGATGATAAGCAATGCCAATCTTGTTGGCGAGTATGTGGCTGTCCGGCGCTTCGCGGTAGACATCGACGGCCTCACGGAACATCTTCCGGGCCATGTAGATATCACCCCGCATCTCGGGCGACAACACCGGACGGGGCAAGGGAGCGTCGTTGGTCGAAGGCCGTAAACCGCCTGCATCCGGGGTCTGCGCCAGCCCCACCACCGCCCAACAACAGGAAAGGGTAAAGAGCAAGGAACGCATGGCAACGAACCTCCTTTCTGAATGCAGTTTAACGCAACTGGCCAAACGCCGTCACTGCGCCCACGATGGCTTCGGAGGAACCGGCACGGGGCGAATCTCGCGCCCGCCGCCTGGCTGTTTCTGCGGACGCACCGGCTCGGCGCCCCAGTCCGACACCGCCGTCCCGGGTCCGTTGCCGCCGTCGGCGGCCTGCGGCTGCGTCCCCTGCAGGTAGACCTCCTCCCGCGCGTTCGTATTGGTGCCGGAGGCCAGTTTGCCCGTCGAGGGATCGATGTTGGCCACGACGACTCCGCTCGGCTGCGGGAACTCGCTCGCGTTGCGGTAGGGGCGCCGGGCGTGGGCCCGCATCATGAACTCGCCCCAGATGGGCAGCGCTGACCGGGCGCCTTCGAGGTCGAGCTCCGCGTTGTCGTCAAAGCCGACCCAGACGGCGCAGATCAGCTTGGTCGTGTAGCCGGCAAACCAGCCATCGTGGGAGGTGCCCGTTTTACCCGCCGCCGGGAAGGTGAAGCCCATCGAGCGCACGCCGGCGCCGGTGCCGGACTGCACCACCTCCTCAAGCATATTCGTCATGATGTAGGCCACATCCTCGTCCAGCACGCGGCGGGACGAGGTGGGCTTCTTGGCGATCTCCTGTCCGGCGGAATCCCGGATGCCGGTGATCCAACTCGGGGCGATGTAGACGCCCCGGTTGGCAAAGACAGTATAGGCCGACGCGATCTCAATCGGCGTTGTCTCGTAGGAGCCCAACGCCATCGACGGCGTTGCCTTGATGGTCTTGCCGAGGCCGACCTGGCGGGCCAGCTGCGCCACTTCGTCGTAGCCGGTCTCCTGCGCCACCTTGACGGCCGGAATGTTCAACGACTTGGCCAGCGCGGTACGCAAGGTCACCTTCCCGAAGAAATGCGACATATGATTGTCCGGCTCATACAACTGATCACCGAACCAGAACTGCGTGGGCTCATCATCCACAATCGAAGCGGGCGTGAAGGTCCGGTTCTTTAAGGCGGCCGCGTAGACGAAGGGCTTGAACACCGAGCCGGGCTGGCGGCGGGCTTGGGCGCGATTCAACTGGCTGAGACCGTAGCTCCGACCGCCGACGAGCGCCAGAATCTGCCCGTTGGCCGGATCGATGGCGACAAGGGCCACCTGCGCCGGACCCGGGTTCTTCTTCTTGCGCTTGTTGATGACCTCGTCCACCTTCTTCATGCCGATCTGGACCGCCTCCTGGGCATCGCGCTGCAACTCGGGATCGAGCGAGGTGTAGATCCGGTAGCCGCGGCTCTGAAAGTCGTAGTCCTGAAACTCGCTCTGCAGCGAGTCGTTGACCAGGTCGATGAAGTACGGCGCGTCGGAGCTGTCGCCGCCGCCCTTAGCCACGGTGAGCGGCGCGGCGATCGCTTCCGCGTATTGCTTATCCGTGATCTTGCCATTGTCCCGCATCAGGAGCAGCACCAAATTGCGCCGCTGCTTGGCGCGCTCCGGCCAGCGGATCGGACTGGTGTAGCTGGGCCGCTGAATCGTGCCGGCGAGCATCGCCGCTTCGGGCAGGGTGAGCGACCGAACATCTTTGCCCAGATAGGCCTGCGCCGCCTCGCCAAAGCCCCGGATGGCGAAACTGCCGCGCCGGCCGAGGTCGACCTGGTTGGCGTAGTACTCGAATATCTCTTCCTTGCTAAGCTTCTGCTCGAGAATCAGAGTAATCGCCAGCTCTTCCAGCTTCCGCTTCCAGTTCTTGTCGAGAGTCAACCACAGGTTCCGCGCCAACTGCTGCGTAATGGTCGAAGCACCTTCGGCCGCGCGGCGCTCCTTGATATCGACATAGATCGCTTTCATGATCCGCAGCGGGTCGAAGCCAGCGTGTTCGAAGAAGCGTTTGTCCTCGACGGAGGTCACTGCATCGACCAGCGTCCGCGGAAAATCCTTGAAGCCGAGAATGCGCCGCTTCTCCCGCTTCTGATCAAACAAATTGGTAATCAGTTCGGGCGGCAGCGCAATCTGCCGCCGCGCCGTCTGGTCCGACAGCGAGACAATGGCGGTTGCTTTGTTGTTATCGATCGACAACAGGACGCTTTCGCCATCCGCACTCGAGTCGGGCCCTTTGAGAATGCGCACCGAGTTCCCTTCGACGCGGTACCACCCCAGGCGGTTGTTCTCCGATTCGCTGAAGCCGGCATTGCGCAGCGTGGACACCACGCTGGCCACGGTGATCTCGTCGCCGACCGCCACGGACTTAGGCGCGGCGAAGATCATCGAGGTATTCGGAAAAGGCCCGGCTTTCAACTTGTCATCGATCAGACGGGAGTAGTGGAAGTACAGGAAGATCGACGCCAGCAGAACCGTCGTGGCCGTAAACACCCCCGCTCCGACCAGGATCCGGAACCAACGCCCGCGTTCAGGAGCCGGCATGGCGGATTCGCGCGTTGCGGAAGGGCGTGGAGCCATACTCCTCTATGGTAACGCAGGCTACTTCTCGCTTCCGCTCAGGCTCTCGAGTTCCCGCCAGATGTCGTCGTCATGCTTCCGCCAATCGTCTTTTTCCCGGCCGGTGAACTGGATCTGGTGGACATCGAGCGTCCCGTGGCCGAACGGGCAGATATACTCCATCTTGGGCCGGCCGAACTGCAGCATCTGGTCCCAGGAGCCGGTGGATAGCGGCATGCGCAGACGGCGGAGGCAGGTTCGGCACCGGTAGCGCTGGTCGAGGAAGCACAGGAAGACCAGTCCGGCCCCAGTCAGGAAGTACAAAAAGATGGCCGTCGTCCAGGGCAGATCCTGGCCGAAGCGCCCGAGTTGATAGGTGGCGATGGTGGCCGGGGCGGGCAGGACGAGTTCCATGAACCACCAGAGGCCCCGCAGCAAGGCGGCGACGATCGCTAGCTTGGCAAGAAGAAACGACCAGTACTTCATACGTGTGTAGACTCCAAACCGGGCCCGAAGGTTGCCGGAAGCGAACAGAAACTTACGGTTCTGCTATCTCCTGAGCAAGTTAGTCGCCAGAAACAGGACGTTAGCGGGGCGCTCAGCCAGACGGCGCATGAAGTAGGGATACCAGGCCTCGCCGTAGGGGACATAGAGACGCAGACGCTGGCCCTCGTCAACGAGGCGCTGTTGCCACTGGCGGCGGATGCCGTAAAGCATCTGGAACTCATAGCGTTCGGGCGGCAGCCCCCGCTGCCGGGCGTAGGCGAGGGCCCGGAGCAGGATCCGTTCGTCGTGGCTGGCAATGGCGGGATCGGTTCCTTCTCCGAGCAGGGTCTCCATGAGCTTGACGAAGTTGGCATTGACGTCGGCCTTGCGGGGAAAGGCGACGTCCGGCGGTTCCTGATACGCCCCTTTGCACAAGCGGACGGGAACACCGAGGCGGTTCAATTCGGCAACGTCGTTTTCAGTCCGGTACAGATACGCCTGCAGGACGGCGCGGACGCAGCCGTGGGCGGCGTGCATCTGCTTGACGATGGCGAGGGTGCGAGCGGTGTAGGCCGAAGACTCCATGTCGATCTCGACGCGGGTGCCGAGGGCACGGGCGCGGGCGAAGAGGGGATCGACCTGGCGGAGACAGAGGTCGTCGCCGAGGTCGAGGCCGAACTGGGTAAGTTTGATGGCGACGGTGGAGGGAGAGGGGGCGGGGGTGGCGGTGGCGCCGGTGGCGTCGAGGGCGGCGAGGATTTCCGCGCGGGCCGCGATGGCCGCGGCCTCGGTGGTGACGTTTTCGCCGAGGTGGTCGAGGGCGGTGGAGATGCCGCGAGCGGCGAGTTGGCGGCTGACGGCGATGCCATCGGCGAGGGTGCGGCCGGCGATGAAGCGGGTGGTGAGTGGGCGCGCCGCGGGCGAGCTCTCCAGGAATCGGCGCAGATGGGGCTGGCGCGAAAGCGAGAGAAACAGGTGGCGCAGCATGGCGGTGGTCAGCTCCCGTCGACGGGCAGTCCGAGGGCGTGCATGAGGGCGAGCGCGTTGCTGCCGGGCACGACGCCGGATTTCATCCGGTAGTCAAAGTATATCTTTCCATCCCGGAGCGAGTCGGCAAAGTGCACTTGCCGGGACTGCGACACTTCGGCCAGGGCGAGATCGTGCGTGGTGACCAGGCCGATGGCGCCGCGCTCGCGCAGGCCGCGGAGGATGCCTTCGGCGCCGATGCGGCGGTCGCGGGAGTTGGTGCCACTGAGGAGCTCATCGAGGAGATAGAGCACGGGTTCGCCGGATTCGGCGAGAGCGAGGATCTCACGGAGGCGGGAGATTTCGGCAAAGAAGCGCGAGGCGCCCTCCTGCAGCGAATCATGAGTCGAGATGGAGGCGCCCACGACGAGGCGGGACAGGCGGAGGCGGCGGGCGGCGACGGGCGCGCCGGCGTGGGCCATGACGACGGCCAGGCCGAGGGTTCGCAGAAAGGTACTCTTGCCGCTCATGTTGGAGCCGCTGATGAGCACGAGCGGGTCGGCGGGGGAGAGGGCGAGGCTGTTGGGAACGGCGCGGGCGGGCTCGAGCAAGGGGTGGCGCAGGGCCTCGCCGTCGAGGAACGGGGAGGGTTCGTCGACCCATTCGGGCCAGACAAATTCCGGGTTTTCGTAGGCGAAGCCGGCCAGGGAGAGCAGGGCCTCCATTTCGCCGAGGGCGGTGAGCCAGGCGGCGACGAGCGGGCCGTTGGCTTGCCGCCAGGCGTCGGCGGCGAAGGCCAGATGGGTACCGAGCAGGAGAGGGGGCCCGAGGACGCGCATGGCGGGATGGTCGCGGGAGGTGATCCAGATGGCGAGTTTGGCGAGTTTCCGGACGCGGGCCGAGGGCGGCAGGCCCGCGGCGCGGAGGCTGGCGGTGAGGGCCTGGAGCTTGGGGGCCTGGAAGGTCCGGTTCTCGAACAGGGCGAGGGCGGCGGCGAAGACTTCGAGTTCTGCGGCGGCGGCTTCGGCCGAGTGGAGAGCGTGCAGGACGCGGGGCCGGAGCCAGAGCCCGAGGCCGGCCATGGCGGCCAGCACGAGCAGCGCGACGCTCCAGAAGCCGGTGAAATACCCGAGGGCGAGAGCGCCGGCGAAGGCGAGGTTCCAGGCGGCGACGAGCCAGCGCCATTGGGCGGGGGGCATCTCCGGGGCCGCTTCGGCCCAGCGGCGAAGGGGTTCGGGGTGGACGCTGGCGGCGACGGCCTCCGAGACGAGGTAGACCCGTTCGCGGAGGTCACCATCCGGGGCCAGTTCGCGCACGGCCTGCTCGCGCTCCTGGACCTGGTGGGCGTCGGCTGGGTGCAGCAGCCAATCGGCCAAGGTCTTTTCCCCCATGCGGGTGCGGGCCTGGTTCAACCACTGAAAGAGATTACCGGGGCCGAACAGGTCGAGATCCGCGGCGTAGACGTGATGGGGCGGGAGCCAGGCCTGGCCGTGGCTGCCGACGCCGGCCCATTTGCGGTCGAGGCGGTCGAGGCAGCGTTCGAAGTAGCGGACGCTGCGGGCGGCCTGGTCGCGCCGGGCGAGGACGCGGTTGTGGAAGAGGGCCGCGAGGAGAAAGGCGCCGACGGGCAGGAGCAGGTACCAGGCGGACCAGAGGGCCTGATAGAGCGTCTTCCAGGCGAGGAAGGCCAGCAGGGCGAAGAGCAGGAGGCGGAGGTATCCGAACTGTTCGTGCCGCGCGACGGCGGCGGTCCAGACTTGCCGCCGGGCGGCGAGCAGGGCGCGATAGGTTTCCGAGGGGGTATCCACTCTTATTCCAGTATCGCGCGGAACCAGGTTGTCCTTCTGCGTTTTGCCTTCCCGTGCCGGACCGGCGCGGGGGTGGCGTGGCGATGGATGCGAATGTGGGCAGCGCGGCCACGATCCCTGGGAACCCGCTGAACCGGATGATCGGAGGCTTTGCGGGGATTCCGTATGGGGTGCTGGGGTGGGTGGAGCGGGATGAGTTTGCGGGTGCGCCCCGCTGCGATCTGCGCAGAGAGCGGTTCGTCCTGTTTGCCGGGGTGTTCCTACCGGGCATGGCGAGGCTGACTCCGCCGCGGGCGGCTGAGCTCTTGCGTTCGATGTCGGCGACGCTGATTGTGGCCGATCGGGTGGGAGTGCCGGAGAGCGCGGTGGCGGTGGCGGACGGAACGGTCTGGCTGCTTTGACTCAGGCGCTCCGGCTCAGGCGCTCCGGCTCAGGCGCTCCGGCTCAGACCAGGAACAGGGCGAAGCTCAAGTAGCCGAGAAACGCGCCGAGGATGGAACCGACGACGACATCACTGAGGAAGTGCATGCCGAGCAGGATGCGGGAGGCGGCGATGAGAACGGCGCTGGCCATAAGCCACGGTGCGGCCAGGGGGTAGGCCAAGCCCACCGGGACGCTGACGGCGAAAGCCGTCATGGTGTGGCCCGAGGGGAAGGAGAACTGGTCCGGGGGCAGGAGTGTGGCCCAGCAGTGCCGTTCGAGGGCGCAGGGCCGGCGGCGGCCGGTAACCTTCTTAAGAAGCAGGAAGAGGCCAACGCCGATGGTGGCGGCCAGGGTGCCGGCGGCGACGGCGCGGAAGCGCTCTTCGCCGCCGAGAGCGAGAATGGTGGCGGCGACGACGAACCACAACCAGCCGTCACCGGCCCGGGTGGCGTAGAGGGAGGCCAAGCGGACCCAGCGGGGCGCCTTCCAGCGGTTGCATCGGCGCATCAGCCGATGATCCCGCTCTGCGATGAAGTTGACGACGGCTCCTGTCACTCGCATGAGTACATGGTAAGGGTAAATTGTTTACGAGACCGTGACAAAACTGAAAAATATTTATGAAACACTAAGAGAAACATCTTGTCCCGACGCCCCCGGATCCAATTCCTGTTTTTTGACGCCGGTGGAGGCCACCGCGCGGCCGCCACGGCTCTGCAGCAAGTGATCACCACCCAGAACCGGCCCTGGGAGGTGGAACTGGTTGATTTGCAGGACGTTCTCGATGAACTCGACGTCTTTCGCAAACTCACCGGACTGCGCCTTGAGGAGATTTACAATCAACTGCTGGCCAAAGGCTGGACGCTGGGGTCGACGCAACTGCTGCCGTTAATGCATGGGGTGATCCGGATTTATCACCGGGCGCAGGTCCGGGTGATGACGCGGTTCTGGCGGGAGAGGCGACCGGATCTGGTGGTTTCGCTGATTCCGAACTTCAACCGGGCGCTGTTCGAGGGGCTGCGGGCGGCGGCGCCGGGGGTGCCCTACGTCACGATCCTGACCGATATGGCGGACTATCCGCCGAACTTTTGGCTTGAGGACCAGCGGCAGGTGGTGGTTTGCGGGACGGACCGGGCGGTGGAGCAGGCGCGGGCGATTGCCGCGCCGGGTTCGGAGGTCCACCGGGTTTCGGGGATGATTCTGCACCCGCGGTTTTACGAGGTTCCGCCGGTGGACCGGGCAGCGGGGCTGCGGGGCTATGGTTTGGAGCCGGGGGTGCCGACGGGGCTGGTGCTGTTTGGGGGAGAGGGGTCGTCGAAGATGCTCGACATCTACGACCGGATTGAGGCTTCGGGGCTGAACGTGCAACTGCTGCTGCTGTGCGGCAAGAACGAGAAGCTGGCGGCGAAGCTGCGGGCGCGGCAGGGGCGGGTGCGGAAGCATGTCGAGGGCTTCACGCGGCAGGTTCCTTCGTTCATGCAGCTGGCGGATTTCTTCATCGGTAAGCCGGGGCCGGGGAGCGTGAGCGAAGCGCTGCAGATGGGTCTGCCGGTGATTGTAGAAAAGAACGCCTGGACGCTGCCGCAGGAGCGGTTTAATGCCGATTGGGTGAAGCAGCAGGGGGTGGGCGAGTCGCTCCGGAGTTTCGGGGGGATTGTGCCGGCGGTGGAGCGGATGCTGGCGCCGGGGCGGCTTGAGCAGTTGCGGAAGCGGGTGGCGGCGATGGAGAACCGGGCGATTTTTGAGATTCCGGAGATCCTCGCCAAGCTGCTGCCGGCAGCGCATACAATGCAGGAGTGACCAAACCGTTACCGCTGCTGCTCGCACTGGCGGCCTCCCTGGCCGGACAGGATTTTGATGGCTGGTTGAACCAGGAGGCGCAGAAACTGCTGGCCGAACGCCGCGAATCGTTTGCGCCGGTGCGCACCAAGGCCGAGGCGGTGGCGCGGCAGCAGGTGCTGCGGGAGAAGCTGCTGCGGGTAATTGGCGGGCTGCCGACTTACTCCGGGCCGCTGAACCCGAAGATTACCGGGCGGCTGGAGGCGCCGACGCATTCCATCGAGATGGTGGCGCTCGAGAGCCTGCCGGGCTACTGGATGACGGCGAATCTCTACCTGCCGAAGAAGCCGGGCAAGCATCCGGCGATTCTGTTTTCGATTGGCCACTGGAACGAGGGCAAGCCGGCGGCGCAGCGGATTGCGGCCAACCTGGCGGCGCAGGGCTTTGTGGTGCTGGCTTTCGACCCGATGGGTCAGGGGGAGCGGATTCAGGCCTTTGACCGGCGGTTGAACCGGGCGCTGGTGCCGGGCGGGGTGCAGGAGCACTGGCTGGCCGGGACGCAGGCGCTGCTGGTGGGCGATACGCTGGCGCGGTACTTCATCTGGGACGCCAAGCGGGCGCTCGATTACCTGGTGGCGCATCCGGCGGTGGACGCGGCGCGGATCGGGGCGACGGGGTGTTCGGGCGGGGGGACGCAGACGACTTACATTTCGGCGCTCGATCCAAGGATCCGGGTGGCGGCGCCGCTGTGTTACATGAACTCGTTTGAGGTGCTGTTTCCGGGCTCGATCGGGGACTCTGAGCAGAGCCTGCCGAATTTTCTATCCGAGGGGCTCGACCAGACGGACTACGTGCTGCACTTTGCGCCGAAGCCGTGGCTGATCGGTTCGACCGAGGAGGACTTCTTCACGCCGGCCGGGGCGAAGGTGATTTATGAAGCAGCGCGGAGCTTCTACCGGATCTTCGACGCCGAGTCGAGCGTGAAGTGGGTGGTGGGACCGGGAGGGCACGGGACGCCGAAGGAGGTGCGGACGGCGCTTTACGGGTGGTTTCAGCAGTGGCTGCTGGGCGGGGCGGGATCGACGGCGGAGGATCCGAACATCCGGATGTTTACGAACGAGGAGTTGCTGGTGCTGCCGACGGGACAGGTGGCCGCCGACTTGAGGAGCCGGGACCTGGTGGAGCTGCTGCGGGAGCGGCAGAAGGAGAACGCGCGGCCGGGCGATCTGCAGGCCGAGGTGCAGCGGCTGGTGCGTCCGCTGGCGGCGGCGCCGGCGGTGAAGGGGACCGAGGAGACGTTTACGTTTGAGCCGGAGCCGGGGGTGGTGGTGACGGGGCACATTGTGCGGCCGCCGGGGACGGCGAAGCTGCCGGGGGTGGTGCATGTGGAGGCGGGGCCTACGCTGTCGGCGCGGGCGCGGGAGATTGCCGCGGCCGGGGCGGTAGTGCTGGCGGTGATGCCGCGGGGGCTACCGGCGCCGAAGCAGTTTGCCGAGTACGGAGACTGGATGGCGGCGACGCGGAGCTGGATGATTGGCCGGAACCTGCCGGGGATGCGGGCGCAGGATATTGCGGCGGCGGTGAAGATTCTGGCGGCGCGGGAGGACGTGGCGCCGGGGCCGATCCGGGGGGTGGCGGACGGGACGGCGGCCGTGTGGCTGCTGCTGGCGAGCGCGGCCGAACCGCGGCTGAGCAAGCTGTGGCTTGAGCGGGCGCCGTATAGTTTGGCGAGCGCGCTCGATTCGCCGGTGCATAAATTTCTGCACGACGCCGTGATTCCGGGGTTTCTGCGCAGTTGGGACCTCGAAGATCTGGCCAAGGGGCGGACGGTGCGCTGGGTGCAGCCGACGGACTGGAACAGTAACATCGTGAAACTGAAGGGGCCGCAGTATTACTACCGCTACTTTGACGAGATGAATGAGTTAGTCATTCGCGACTATCTGCTGCGGTGAGTTACACGGGACGATTTGCGCCGTCGCCGACGGGGCCGCTGCATCTGGGATCGCTGGTGACGGCGGTGGCGAGTTATCTCGAAGCGCGGGGGCGCGGGGGGAGGTGGCTCGTCCGGATGGAGGATCTGGACGGGCCGCGGTGTGTGCCGGGGGCGGACGGCGAGATTCTGCGGGCGCTCGAGGCGTACGGGTTCGCCTGGGACGGGCCGGTGCTGTACCAATCGACGCGGACGGCGGCGTATGCCGAGGCGGTACGGCAGTTGGGGGATCTGGTGTATCCGTGCGGGTGTTCGCGGCGGGAGGTGTGCGGATGTGCGCGGGGGCTGCCGGCGGGGCGGGTAGGGCGGAGCTTGAAAGTACGGGGCGGGGATTTTGTGATCCGGCGGGCGGATGGGTTGTATGCGTATCAGTTAGCGGTGGTGGTGGATGATGCGGATCAGGGGGTGACGGATGTGGTGCGGGGGGAGGATCTGCTGGAGTCGACGCCGGGGCAGATTTATCTCCACCGGGCGCTGGGGCTTACGCCGCCACGGTACCGGCATATTCGGCTGGTGCGGGACGCGCGGGGGGATAAGTTGAGTAAGCAGACGCGGGCGCCGGCGCTGCCGCTCACGGCGCCGGCGCCGGTGCTGCGGCAGGCGATGCGGTTTCTGGGCCTGGAGGCGCCGGAGGCGGCGGTGGATGAGTTGTGGGAGTGGGCCGTGGGGACGTGGCGGCCTATCCCTTGACGACGACGTTGACGAGTTTGTCGGGGACGACGATCACCTTGACGATGGGCTTGCCGGCGATGAAGAACTGCACCTTCTCGTCGGCGAGGGCGAGGCGTTCGAGCTCCTCTTTGGCGGTGCCGAAGGGGGCAAGGAGGCGGCTGCGGACCTTGCCGTTGACGGAGAGGACCACGTCGGCGCCCTCTTCGGCGGCGAGGGATTCGTCGTAGGCGGGCCAGGGCTGCTTGAAGACGGGACCGGTGCGGCCCATGGCCTCCCACATCTCTTCGCAGATGAAGGGGGCGAAGGGGGCGAGCAGGAGGACCACCTTTTCAAGGACCTCGCGGCGCGTGGCGGGGGCGAGGGCCGCTTCGTGGGTGTAGAGTTCGTTGACGAGTTCCATGAAGGCCGCGATGGAGGTGTTGAAGTGCCAGCGGCTTTCAAAGTCGTCGGTGATTTTCTTGATGGTCTGGTGGAGCTTGCGGAGGACCTTGCGGTCGGCCTCGCCGGGCTGGCCGGTTTCCTCGAGACGGTCGGCGTTGCGGGTGACGAAGCGGAAGACGCGGCCGAGGAAGCGGTAGGCGCCTTCGGCGCCGGCGTCGGTCCAGTCGAGGTCGCGTTCGGGGGGGGCGGCGAAGAGTTCAAAGAGGCGGCCGGTATCGGCGCCGAACTCGTCCATCATGGTGTCGGCGCTGATGACGTTGCCCTTGTTTTTGGACATTTTGGCGCCGTCTTTGATGACCATGCCCTGGGTGAAGAGGCGAGCGGCGGGTTCGTTGTTGGTGATGAGGCCGAGGTCGCGCATCATCTTCGTCCAGAAGCGCGAGTAAATGAGATGGAGAATGGCGTGTTCGACGCCGCCGATGTACTGATCGATGGGGAACCAGTATTGGATGGCGGCGGGGTCGAAGGGGGCGTCGCTGTTCTGGTTGTCGCAGTAGCGGTAGAAGTACCAGGAGGAGTCGACGAAGGTGTCCATCGTGTCGGTTTCGCGGCGGGCGGGGGCGCCGCAGCGGGGACAATCGACGTTGACGAAGGCGGGGGTGCGGGCGAGGGGGCTTTCGCCTTTGCCGGTGAGCTGGGCGTCTTTGGGGAGGATGACGGGGAGGTCTTTGTCGGGCACGCGCACGACGCCGCAGGCGGCGCAATGGACCATGGGGATGGGGGTGCCCCAGTAGCGCTGGCGGGAGATGCCCCAGTCTTTGAGGCGGTAGGTGATGGCGGTTTGGCCGAAGCCGTTTTGGGCGGCGTGGGCGGCCATCTGGCGGCGGGCGTCGGCGGTGGGGAGGCCGGACCAGGGGCCGGAGTTCTGGGAGACGCCGTAGTCGGTGAAGGGCAGGACGGGCTCTTCGTTGAGGGCCGGGGTGACGACGGGGACGATGGGGAGGCCGTACTTCGTGCAGAACTCGAAGTCGCGTTCGTCGTGGGCGGGGACGGCCATGATGGCGCCGGTGCCGTAGCCGGAGAGGACAAAGTTGCCGACCCAGACGGGGACTTTTTCGCCGCTGAAGGGGTTGATGGCACAGAGGCCGGTGTCGTAGCCGATCTTTTCGACTTCGCCGTAGCCCTGCTCTTCCGGGAAGATGGCGTCGTGGACGGCGAGGGCGGGGCGGGCTTTGACGATGGGGTGGGTGCGGGAGAGGATGAGGCAGGTGGCGCCGAAGATGGTGTCGATGCGCGTGGTGAAGACCCGGATTGTTTCGTCCGTTCCGTCAAGGGTGAAGTCGACTTCAGCGCCTTCGCTGCGGCCGATCCAGTTGCGCTGCATGGCGAGGACGCGGTCGGGCCAGCCGCCTTCGAGGCCGCTGATTTCGTTGAGCAGTTCGTCAGCGTAGGCGGTGATCTTGACGAACCACTGGGTCAGTTCTTTCTGCTCGACCGGGGTGGTTTCGTGGCGCCAGCAGCAGTTATTGACGACCTGTTCGTTGGCGAGGACGGTGGCGCATTCCGGGCACCAGTTGAGGAGCGCTTCTTTGCGGTAGACCAGGCCCTTTTCCCACATACGGGTGAAGAACCACTGATTCCACTTATAGTATTCGGGTTCGCAGGTGGAGACTTCGCGGGACCAATCGTAGCTGAAGCCCATGCGGCGATGCTGGCGCTTCATTTCGGCGATGTTGAAGTTGGTCCATTCGTGGGGGTGGCGGTTGTTCTTGATGGCCGCGTTTTCGGCGGGCAGGCCGAAGGCATCCCAGCCCATGGGATGGAGAACGTTATAGCCGCGCATCCATTTAAAGCGAGCGAGAGCGTCACCGATGGTGTAGTTGCGGATGTGGCCGATGTGGAGGGTGCCGCTCGGGTAGGGGAGCATTTCGAGCACGTAGTATTTCGGCTTCGAACTGTTCTTTTCGGCGGCGAAGATGGTGGGGTCGGCGGCCCAGCGGGCGGACCATTTGGCTTCGACTTCCGAGTGGCTATAGGTTCTTTCGGGCATGCGAGGTAGAGAGGCTCCAGAGGGCGTCGACGTTCTTGCGGTCGTCGCCTTCGTTGTCGATGGGGGTTTCGAGGATGAAGGCTTGGGAGTGCAGTTTCGGATGGTTCAGGATGCGCCGAAACCCTTCCCTTCCAATATAGCCTTCGCCGATGTTGGCATGGCGGTCGAGCTTCGAGCCGAGGGCGCCTTTGCTATCGTTTGCGTGGATGACGGGGACGTTTTCGAGGCCCAGGGTGGTGTCGGCTTCGGCGAGGAAGGCTTCCAGGCCAGCTTCGGTGGCGATGTCGTAGCCGGCAGCGTAGGAGTGGCAAGTATCGAGGCAGTAGCCGATGGGGAGAAGGACGTGGGGGGCGGCGAGGTCGCGCATGGCGCTGAGTTCGGCGAGGCGGGAGCCGAGGACGTTGCCCTGGCCGGCGGTGTTTTCAAGGAGGATGGTGAGGTGGGCGCTCGCGAGGCCGTGGCAGGCTTCGGCAAGGGCGTGGCTGAAGGCGTCGATGGCGGAGTCGGGGGTTTGGTCCTTGGCCGAGCCGGGATGGACGACGAGGAATTCGGCGCCGATGGTGAGGGCGCGTTCGACTTCGCCGCGAAAGGCGGTGACGGACTTGGGGCGGTTGGCGGGGTCGATGGAGCAGAGGTTGATGAGGTAGTTGGCGTGGATGACGAGGGGGGTGAGGTCGAGGCGGGCGCGGACGTCCTTCATGCGAAGGACGGCGGCGGGGTCGGGGGGTGGGGCGGCCCAGGTGCGGGGGCTGCCGGAGAAGATCTGAAAGCAGTTGGCGCCGAGTTCGTGGGCTTTGAGGCCGGCTTTTTCGAGGGAGCCGGACGAGGAGGTGTGGATGCCGATGCGCAAGATTTCAGGATACTGGATAGGATTGGGTATGCGCTTCTTTGTGCTGATTCTAACAGCGGGGTTGGGTTTTGCGGCGGAGTGGAAGTTGGGTCCGGCGCCGGGGAATACCGTGGATTTGTATGTGGACAAGACCGGGCTGATGGCGGGCAAGCGGCACTGGTTCCGATTTCCGGAGTTTACGGGTACGGTGAGGACGGAGCCGGCGCGGGTGGAGATCGAGTTTGCCGTCGGGGCGATGCAGTGTTTTGACACGTGGTTGAGCGCGAAGGACCAGAAGAAGGTGCTGGAGTACGCGTTGGGCAAAGAGACGCTCGATGCGGCGCGGTATCGGGCGGTGCGGTTTGTTTCGACGGGGGTGGCGGGGGAGCAGGTGACGGGGACGTTGACGATCCGGGGGGTGAGCCGGCCGGTGACGGTGACGGTGACGCAGGCGGGGGAGGGGCGATATGAGGGGTCGGCGGTGTTTAAGATGACGGACTTCGGGATTAAGCCGGCCAAGGCGGCGCTGGGGGCGGTAGGGACGCGGGAGGAGATGACGCTGCGATTTCAGTTGCAGGGCTTGCGGCAGGCGACGCCGATGCCGTAGTGGTCCTTGCAGTTTTCGAGTAAGTTGAACAGAAGGCCGTGGTTGGAGTGGTGGCCATCGACGCAGACCGGATAGAAGAGCAGACCGGGGAGGGCCGGCGGCAGAATGGGGTAGGAGAGAGGAAGCGGGCCGGCGAGGCCCGCTTCCGGTGGAGTGGTCGTAAGATGGTGGCGAAGAAGGCTAACAAAGCCTGGCGGTCGCGGTCGGGCAGGGCGCGGTAGCGGTCTCGGAGGCCGGACTCAGCGCACCGCCGTCATGCAGGGGTTGCTTGCGGAAGGGCATGCCCCAGAGCGGCACGGATTTCATCTCATTCGGCCGGGCGTCGCCCTGACCGATCCCATCGCCGGTGCCGATGTCACCTGAATTATGCACAGCAGGCATAGCCGCCGCCTCCCGCGTGCCGGAAGCCTCGCAGGGGTGGGTGGAAGGCGGTGTTCTGTGACGTGTTTTGACCTTGTTTTGACCTTGGATAGTCCTCCCTTCCGCCCTGGTTTGCGCCGGGCGGAGGCGCCGTGCATCAATCTCTATGCGCGAAGCGGCGTGTTCACCACCGGCATAAAGCCATCCATCTTCCTTTCAATCAACCGCAGCCGCACCATCAACCGGTCGAATCGATCCCGCTCCTGGTATTGATATCCAAAGTGTATTGAGATCCAAAGT
>JAPKZB010000030.1 GCA_026393985.1 Acidobacteriota bacterium | reverse complement strand
GGCATCCCCACCGAAGCGGTGTTGCGGGAGATGCGCGAGGCGGACCAGCCTGTGCATTATCTGGTGGGGACGCCGCGGGCGAAGATGCGCAAGATGGAGCAACCGTGGCCGGAGTTACCGTGGCGGAAGGTGCGGGATTCGGTGGCGGTGAAGTTGGCGGCCGAGGGTGGCGAGATGTATGTGCTGGCCAAGAGCGAAGGACGGCAGGCTAAGGAGATGGCGATGCGGCGGGCCGGGCGTTTCGCTTTGTCGAAATCCAGTTGCCGGCGGCGGAGCAGGAAGTGACGCGCGAGGGTTTTACGTTCCGGGTGCGCAAGGAAAAGCTGCGCGAGACGGGGTTGGTGGATGGGCATGATCTGCTGCGTTCGAACATGGTGGAGGAGGATCCGGCGGTGCTGGGGGAACGCTATATCCAGTTGACGCAGATTGAGGCGGCGTTCAAGACCCTGAAGGGCGAACTGGGTATCCGGCCGATTTTTCATCAGTTGCAGCGCCGGGTTGAGGCACACATCCTGGTGGCGTTTCTGGGGTACTGTTTGCTGGTCCCGCTGAAGAACCGATTGGCGGCGTATGCCCCGGGACTGACGCCGAAGGCGGTATTGGCTCCTGGTAGTTGTCGCCAGTGTCCCGGCGAACGATGCTGCGTATGGCCGCGTTGGCTTCGAGGGTCGTGGCGTCTACGCCGATGGTTTTGCCCTTCAACAATCCCCGCACCCTTTAGCGGGCAATGAGAAATGACGACGCGCAGCACAAACCCGAAGACCTGCTCATGCGTTTCGACGTCGATCAGCCGGCGGGTGCGCGAGAGGGTGGAATGATCGGGGCTGCGTTCGTCGAGTCCGATTCCCGGAAAGGGGCGGATGCCGAGCGAATCGGCGACCCGCCAGGCGATGCCGCGTTCGGAATCGATGCCCTCGAAATGGCCAACGAGGAGGGCGCGGAAGTAGATGCCCGGGATGAGGCTGGGCCGGCCCATTTTTTTCGCGTAGAACTGCTTGCAGGCAGCTTCGGCGAACTCGTCGAACTTTTCGCCGTCGAGCAGTTCATTGAGCCGAGTGTAAAAGGGGTGAGCGGCCGAGGCCGGTAACACCTGTTGGGCAATCCACCATGTCTCCTGCCGGATCCTCTGCTTTCGTGTTCCCAGCGCCATACCCGGTTTTACGCGGAAACATTTTCAGCATCAATTGATTTCAGCAGAAGGGCCGACTTTAACCACGGACTGCTAAGCCACGCCTTCCCACAAGGATGTGATTCAGATTAAACTAGCATTGGGGAAGGATTGTATTCACACGTCCTCAACGCTCGGACAACGGAAAATATCGAGTCATCGTGGTGCAAAACACTAAGAAGGTCATGAGGAAGATCGTACGCAGCATCCCAGCCTTCCTTGGTCTCTGGAAATCATTTGGGTTAAGGGCAGCCATAACGCTCGTCATCGACCGGGCGCAGTCGGCGCTAGGATTCTCGCCGACTACAATTCTGAAGATCAAGCCACGCCAGGCAAAGTATCCTGTGCTGGCTCGTTTGGGTCGATCAAGTGACATGAGTCTTTTCCATGAGATCTTTACGTTTGATGAATACGCCTGCATACGAGACATCTCGCCTGCCCGTGTCATCTTGGATCTTGGAGCGAATGTTGGCTATTCGAGCGCCTATTTGCTGAGTTGTTTTCCGACTGCCAAGGTTGTGGCCGTCGAGCCAGACCCCGGCAATTTCGAACTGTGCCGCAAGAATCTCGCTCCATACGGGGACAGGGCCCAGGTCGTACTTGGTGCGGTTTGGTCGAAGCGCTGCAAACTGGTACTCTCTCGGGGAACGTTTGGTGATGGCCGTGAATGGGCAACTCAGGTTCGCGAAAGCGACGGTAAGGACACCGAGGCAACCGTTGAGGCTTGGGACGTCCCGGGTCTCTTGCATCTGGCTGGCGGAGAGAGCATAGATCTGTTGAAGGTCGATATTGAGCGGAGCGAGTTGGAGATCTTCAGTGGTAGCTGTTCTTCCTGGCTCCCTAAAGTACGAAATATTTGTATCGAATTGCATGGGGATGATTGCAAGGAAGTCTTTCTGGGTGCTTTGAAAGAATTCGAGTACGATTCCGGGATCTCGAGGGAACTTATGATCTGTAAGAACTTGCAGTTCAGGACATCGTCGGCTCAACCAGAGCGAAATCATACAAATTGCCTCTAGGCCCAATACTGTTCACTCAGAACATTTCTATGCTAATCTGCTCGCAGGAGCGGAGGCCCCTTGAATGGGGGGACGATTGGGTCCTTGCCAGCTGGTAGCCGAATCACCGACTACATCAGTCTCGCTGTAGTGGCCAAGTTCTTCCCGGCTCGAAAGGTCCACGGAATCCTGCAGGCCACCAATCGGGCCAGCATCCGCGAGCGCGATTTGCCGGCACAAGTAGTCGTTTATTACGTCATCGCCTTAGCGCTTTACATGCGGTCGTCCTACCGGGAGGTATTGCGCTGTTTGCTCGAGGGCGTGCAGTGGCTTCTGGACCCGTCGGTAAAGGTAATAGTGGCGGGCAAGTCGGGCATTTCGCAAGCGCGCAGCCGCGTGGGCGCAGAGCCGCTCAAGAGGCTGTATGAGGCGGTCGTGGCTCCGATCGCCCAGCCGGAAACCAAAGGCGCCTGATACCGGCAGTGGCGGGTCGTCAGTCTGGATGGAAGCACTATGCCGATCTTCTTGGCGACGATGGCCGTCCGGCAGCAGAGTCGGATCGTGCGATTTGAATCGGCGGCCGAGTTTCTCGACACATTCGGACTCTCGAAGGGTGGCAAGGAGTACAGGCGTCTGGTTTCTGCGTTCGAACGGATCTTCGGCGCGACGATCTACTTTGGGACAGAATCCAACTGATCCGTTGCTAAGGTGATCCATCGCTCTCGGTTCAACTTCCTTTCCGAGGCGCAGACTTGGTATGACCGAGACCCGGAACAGGTGTTCTTGTCCGAGGAGTTCGCCAACGTGGTGGTGCTCAGCGAGGAATTCTATCGGGAAATCTCAGAGCATCCGATACCTGCTTTCACAGAAGGAGCAAAGGAACGGCATGGCCAAAGACAGGATAGAGCGGAACGAGCTGATGGCCAAGATCGTCGCCACGCCAGGGGAGTCGGACGACCCGCTACGGGCGATGGCCGAACTGCTGGCCGACTTCGTCATGGAGGCGGAGGTGACGCAGAAGATTCGGGCGGTACCCCACGAACGTAGCGCGGAGCGCAAAGGCGACCACCGTAAGCACAACACGACAATCTCCTTGCCGGAATCGCGACCGGCGAACACCTCTTCGACCGAAACGAATCGGGACACTCCCCCATTTTCGCCCATACCGAAGAGTTTGCACCAGAGCCCGCGCAGGATGGTACTGCTCTGTCTTGTGCGGCAAGGTTGGCTCCGGAAATTTTCTTTCCTCTTGGCTTCGTTTCGCAATTTGGACCTCACAGGTACCAAAAGCTGCTGACAAACCGGCAGGCCTCCTGATAGCCTGGAGGTGGCAAGTCCATTCCATTGTGTCAGTTAGGCAGAATTCCGCCATCTCCGTGAAAATTTCGAGACGCATCTGGCACGCTGTGATACCTTTAGTGGTAGCTCCAGCGTTGGCGGCGTCGGAGGATTCTCTCCGCTACGAATCCAGCGTGGATGCGATGGGCTCAACATTCTCTATCGCTGCCTACGGATCGGATCGCGACTCGCTCTCCGCCTCCGTCGAGCAGGCCCTGGAGGAAGCCCGGCGGCTGGATCATCTGCTCTCTAACTACCGACCCGATAGTGAATGGAGCCAAGTGAATCGTTTCGCCGGAGAACGCGAGTTCACCGTCAGCCAGGAGTTGTTCGACCTGCTTGCCGCCTGCTACGCCTACAGTAAAAACAGTCAAGGAACCTTCGACATTACGGTTGGCCCGCTGATGAAAATCTGGGGCTTCTACAAAGGAAGCGGCAGGATGCCGCACCGGTCGGAAATCCGCACTGCTCTAGCGCGTATTGGATATGAGAACCTGCTCTTGAACCCAACGAAGCGCACAGTTCGCTTTGCCAAAAATGGCTTGGAGATCGATCCCGGGGGGATCGGCAAGGGTTATGCCGTTGACCGGATGGCCGAGATCCTCCGTCGCGGCGGGGTCCGGTCAGCTCTCATCAACGCAGGGGGGTCGTCCATGGTCGCTATTGGGACGCCTCCCGGCAAGCCCGGCTGGGAGGTCAAGATTCGCGACCCGCGCGACAGCCGGAAGACCATTCACGACGTCCTGCTGAAAGACGAGTCGATGGCCACCTCCGGCAGCTACGAAAAGTTCTTTACGGTGCGACGCAAGACCTACTCGCACATTATGGACCCGCGGACCGGCTATCCGGCTGAGGGTATGTTCTCCGTTTCCGTAATCGCCCCTCGTGGTATTGACAGCGAGGGTTGGACGAAACCGGTATATATCAATGGCCGCTCCTGGGCGGCCCGAAACATTCCAAAGGGGTTCCGCGCCTATCTCTGTGAAGGGCGTTCGGAGTCCCCGGGGGAGGCCAAATGCGCGTGGCTCCAATGAGCAGCCGTTTCCTCGATGCATGCCGCCGCCGGCCCACGGACGTCCGTCCGGTGTGGTTCATGCGGCAGGCTGGTCGTTACATGAAGCAGTACCGGGATATCCGGTCCCGGCATACGATTCTTGAGATGTGCAAGCGGCCCGATCTGGCCGCTACCGTCACGCTCCAGCCCATCGAGGTGCTCGACGTCGATGCGGCCATCATCTTCGCGGATCTGCTGCTTCCCGTCGAACCCATGGGGTTGAAGCTTGACTATCGCGCCGGCGAAGGCCCGCATATCGACAATCCGGTCCGCGATTCGGCCGACGTTGATTCGCTCTCGATTTCGAACGTCGACGACCTCGGCTACGTCGGTGAGTCCATCCAGATGGTGCACAAGGCGCTCGCCAATAAGATTCCGATCATCGGTTTCGTGGGTGCGCCGTTTACGCTCGCCAGCTACATGATCGAAGGCGGCCCGTCGAAGAGCTTCCTCCACACCAAGCGGCTGATGTATTCGGACGAAACGCTCTGGCGCCGTCTGATGGGCAAGATCGTCGACGTCCTCGGGCCGTTCGCCATCATGCAGGTGGCCAACGGCGCCCGCGCGATTCAGGTGTTCGACTCCTGGGTCGGTGCGCTCTCGCCCGACGACTACGTCCGTTACGTTGCGCCCTACTCCCGCGCGCTCATCGAGCGCATCCGGTCCACCAGCGTTCCGGTCATCCACTTCGGTACCGGCGCGAGCGGCTTTTTCAAAGAGCTGCACGCGGCCGGCGGCGACGTGATGGGCGTCGATTGGCGCGTCAATATCGACCAGGCCTGGATGGATATCTCCTACCGCAGCGCGGTGCAGGGCAATCTCGATCCGGCCGCTCTGTTCGCTCCGCTGCCGGAGTTGAAGGCCAAGGTTCACGAACTGCTCAAGCGCACCGGCACCCGCCCCGGCCACATCTTCAACCTCGGCCACGGCATTCTGCCCGAAACCCCGGTCGAAAACGTCAAAGCGGTGGTGCAGATTGTCCGCGACTTCCGGCCCTAACCGGACCGCGATCCTCGGCGGCGGCATCTCCGGACTCGCCGCCGCCTGGGAACTGGCCAAGGCCGGGCAACCGGCCGTGCTGATTGAACAGGATGCCGCCCTCGGCGGGGTGATCCGCACGAATGTCGTGCAGGATTGTGTGATCGAGGCGGGCCCCGACAGTTTTCTCGCCGCCAAGCCCGCGGCCCTCGAACTCATCCGCGAACTGGGCCTTGCAGACCAGGTGATCGGCTCGAACGACCATCTGCGTGTGACCTACATCCGGAAGCACGGCCGGCTCATCCCCATGCCCGACGGCCTGATGATGATGATCCCCACCAAGCTGCTGCCGGTGGCCTTCAGCCCGCTGCTTGGCTGGGGCACGAAGATCCGGATGGGTCTTGAGTATTTCCATTCGAGTCCGCCCAACGCGCCGGAGCGCTCGGTGGCGCAGCTCGTGCGCGAGCATTACGGTCAGGAGGCGGTGGACTATCTGGCCGAACCGCTCCTGTCGGGCGTCTACGGTGGCGACCCGGAGACGCTGAGCGCCAACGCGGTGCTGGGCCAGTTTATTGAGCTGGAAAAAAAGTATGGCTCGTTGACCAAGGGCACCCTGGCCGTGCGCGCCCAGCGGAAGGGCGGGCCCGCGGGCTCGCTGTTCAAAACGCTGCAGGGCGGCTTGGGCCAGTTGATCGAAGCCCTCACGCAGCAGCTCGACGGAAAGATCGACCGCGTTACCGGGGCGGTGGTTTCGCTGGCGCGTTCCGCGGAAGGCTGGCGCATCGGCTTGGCCAACGGCACGGCGGTGGAGGCGGCGCGGGTCATCCTCGCCGTTCCGGCCGGACCCGCCGCGCAGATCTTGGCCGGCCTCGATGCCGAGCTGGCGGAGCTGCTCGCGGCCATCCCTTACAACAGCTCGATGACCATCGCGCTCGGCTACGACCGCCAAGCGCTCGGCCACCCCCTGGACGGCTTCGGCTTTTTGATCCCGAAGGTGGAGCGCCGGAAGCTCGTGGCCTGCACCTGGGTGGGCACCAAGTTCAACCACCGGGTGCCGCCCGACAAAGCCGTGCTGCGCTGCTTTCTGGGCGGGGCGCACATCGACGAACCGGACGACGCGCTGATCGCCGCGATTCGCGAGGAGTTACGGGACCTGATGGGCGTGACCGCCACCCCGGCCTTTCACACCGTGCAGCGCTGGCGGAAGGCGATGGCCCAGTACACACTGGGCCATCAGGGACGAGTGCGGGAGATCCGCGGCCTGGCTGGCCGCCATGAGGGCTTGGCGCTGGCGGGCAACTTTCTCGACGGAATCGGCATTCCGGACTGCATCCGCAGCGGGCAGGCGGCCGTCCGGCAGCTTGAGCAGGCGGGGTGACGCCCGGTTAGTTGACCCGTAAGTCCGGCCGGATTTTGAGCGTCCGGCCGGCGACGACGCCGGTGACGACACCGACCCGCTCCTCATAGCGTGTCCGGCCCGGAGCGCGCACGGCGATGGTATAGGCGCCGACTACGGGCCCGGCCAGCCGAGGGGAAATCCCGGGTAGTAGCCGATTCCGGAGCCCAAACGGGCGCGGCGGTCGTGGGCGTCGAGCGCCGGCGTCATCATCAGGAAAACCATGCCGATCAGAAATGTTTTTCGCATAAAGCACCTCTCGGACCTGACCGGATGCAGTTTCCTGGTTGAGATCCACCAGCCGATGGTGGATCTCAACGACTTTGCGGCCTGGCTCAGAAGTCGAGCCGCAGCGCCACCTGCCCGTTGCGCGGCGAGTTGGCCTGCCCCGTAATCCGGCCAAACAACGCGTTGCTCACATTGCCCTGCGGAGCGCCGAACACGGTGCGGTTGAAGGCGTTGAACAGCTCGCCGCGCACAGTGACCGTGAAGCGCTCTTTGACGGAAAACCGTTTGAGCAGGCCGAAGTTCTCGTTGAGGAAGGCCGGTGCCCGCAGGTCGGTGTAGCCACGCGCCGCCGTGCCGAACCGGAACGCCGCCGGAGCGCGGAACGCGTCGCGGTTGATCCAGGCGTGCACCGCCGGATCGAAGCCGTCCACGCTGGTCGCGCGGCTGACGCCGGCCGCCACGTCCGGCCGCAGGACGCCGTTGAACAACGGCAGTGTATTGTTGGCCGTGAGCGTGATCGGCACGCCGCTGGAATACTGGTGAATCCCGGTCAACACCCAGCCGCCCCACACCTTCTTTTTGCCAAAGGGCAGCTCATAGCTGTAGCTCAGGGCAAAGACGTGGGGCACGTCGGTGACGGCGATCGTGCGTTCGAGACCCCGGTTGTAGGTGGTCTGCCCGGCTACGCCGCCGCCGGCGAGAATATCGGCGTCGGAGATGGTTTTGGCCCAGGTGTAGGCGAGTTGCACGTCGAGCCCTTTTTCGGTACGAGCGGAGAGCTGCGTCTGCAGGGCGTGGTAGCTGCTGCTGCCGGCCGGATTGGAGCGGTTGTCGAGATCGAGGTACTGCGGAAACGGCCGTAGCGCCTGGGCCACCGAACCGCGGAAGCCCGGGAAGGGAGTGCGGATGCCCGCGGCCGCGGCTGCCGCCGAATCAAACGGCTGGCTCAGCAGCGCTCCGAGCGAGAGATACTGCGGGTCCACCTCGTTGGCGCGCACGAGACCGTTGCCGATCCGCGTGCCGCGCGTTCCCAGGTAGGTCACCTCCCAGTTGACGCGCGAGAGCAGCTCGCGTTCGACGGTCATCGACCAGTTCTGAAACTTCGGCATCCGCCCGTCGCCGGGCCCGATGAACCGCATGGCGGTGCCGTTGCCGGCGGTCGGGTCGATGAAGGGAGGGCGCGGGAAGTTCTGCGGGAAGCCGTTGTCCCAGTTGAAGGCGGGCGTCAAGCCCTGGTTGAGCGATTGAAAGACGGGCGTGGCGATGAAGCCGTTGGACATGTTGAGGGAGTCGCGCTGACCGGCGGCGGCGTTGCCGGCGGCGTAGTAGATGCCGTAGCCGCCGCGCAGGACCGTCTTTGGGGTGAGGGCGTAGGCGAAGCCGAGGCGGGGGCCGAAGGCTTTGAAGTCGGTGTCGGCGAAGGAGCGCCGGCCGTTCCGGTTGGTGCCGTTGCCGAGGAAGGCGAGCGCGCCGGGTCGGTTGCCGGCGCCGGGGTTGGGCAGGGCCGGGTCGAAGCTGGACAGGTTATCGAGCTTCTCATAGCGGGGCACGAAGATGTCGTAGCGGAGACCGTAGTTGAGGGTCAGGCGCCGGGAGACCTTCCAGTCGTCCTGGGCGTAGAAGCCCCAGTATTGATAGCGATTGCGCGGGAAGTAGCCGAAGACGCGGGTGGTGCCGCGGTTGACGTCGCCGAGCAGGAAGCTGGCGATGGCGTTGCCGGAGTTGGCCACGTTGGGCAGGCCGGTTTCAAGAGAGTTGAACTGGAAAAGCCCGGGCGCCTGGAAGTTGTCGATGCCGTTAGTCTCCATGAAGCGGTAGTCGAAGCCGAGCTTCAGGTTATGCGCGCCCCGCACGAACGCCAGGCTTTCGTTGACCTGAAAGGCGTTGTTGGCCTGGAGGGTGCGGGCGTTGCAGTTCGGGTCGCCGAGGCGCGTGTAGCCGGCGGCGACGAATTCGACGCAGGGGAAGCCGTTGTTGGCGCCGTTGTTGATTCCCCGCAGCCCGATCTGCGTGGGCCAGCCCTGGTTGAGCGAGAAGCTGTCGATGGTGACACGGAAGCGGGTGAAGCCCACGGTGAGATGGTTGAGCACGGTGGGGGACAGGATAAGGTCGTGCGAGAGGCGGGCGAGGGTGTTCTGGCTGCCGACGGTGCGGCCGGGGGTGGTGGGGCCGGCGATGGTTTCCGGATCGGCCTGGAGCAGGTAGTCGCGGTTGAAGAAGCCGCTCAGGCGGTTGCGGTCGGAGAAGGCGTGGTCGAGCTTGACGTTGTACTGGTTGGAATCGGAGGCGCCGCGGCCCACCGACAGGTAGTTATTGAACAGCGCGGTGTTGATGGGCTGGGGAATCAGCGGCAGGATGTTGCGTGCCACGCTCGAAAAGCGGGCCGCCGGAATCCGGTTGCCGGGGAACGGTGCGCCGGTGGAGCGATCGTAGATGGGGGAGGCGACGCGGCTGAAATCGCCCTGGCGGAGGTCCATGGGGATGAGGCTCTGCAGCGTGTTCGGGGCGCCCTGGCGGAAGCGGAAGCCGGAGTAGACAAAGTGGAAAAAGCTGCGGTTCTTGCCGTTGTAGAGGCGCGGAAGCAGGATCGGGCCGCCGAGGGTGGCGCCGAACTCGTTCTGCCGGTTGATGGGCCGGACGCGCTGGAAGAAGCCGCGGGCGTCGAGTTTGTCGTTGCGCAGATAGTTGAACAGCGCTCCGTGAAAATCGTTGGTGCCTGAACGGGTCGTAAAGATCTGTATGCCGCCGCCCGTCCGCCCGTACTCGGCGTTGAAGTTGGCCCGCAGCAGGCGGAACTCGCCAATGGTCTCCACCGACGGCCGGGCGCTGCCGGGGATGACGCCGCCGGACTCGATGCCGGTGGCGCCGATGCCGTCAATCAGCACCTCCTTGCCGCGCGACGGCGAGCCGGAGATCTGCGTGTTGGTCACATCGCCGGTGACCCCCGGCGACAGGAAGATAAACTGCTCGAGGTTGCGGACGTTGCCGCCGACGAACAGCGGCAGGTCGATCAGTTTCTTGCGCTGGATGGTTGTCCCGAGGTCGGAGGTAGCCGTCTGCAGCTGCGTGGCGGCGGCGGAGACCTCGACGGTCTGCTCGACCTGTCCCACTTCGAGGGCGAAGTCCACCTGCCGGGTCTGGGCCACGTTCAATTCGAGGCCGCGTTGCACGGCGCGCCGGAAGCCCTGGGCCTCGACGGCGATTTCGTAGGCGCCCAGGGTCAATTGCTGGAGCGAAAAGGCTCCGGCCTGATTGGTGACGGTTTTGAAGGCGAAACCGGTGGAAACATTCGTGGCCATGACATTGGCCGACGGCACCGCGGCGCCGGACGGATCCTGCACCCGACCCGTGAAGGAACCAAGCGTCGTCTGGCCCGCCGCCCAGCCGGCCAGGCCCAAGATCAAAAATGAAAGACGATACATATAAACACGAGTGTAGCGAAACAATGCGGAAGCGCCCCCCAAAGCCGGGCCGGACCGGAGACAATAAGAGCATGCTTCGCTTCGGCACTCTCTTTCTTGCTTCGCTCCTTTCGGCCCAGGATTGGAAAACCGCCGCGGAGCTTCCCGGCGTCAGTTTCACCGGCCTGCCGGCCGCGGGCAAGGGCGAGGTACTCCAGGTGCTGCGCACAACGGCCTGCCCCTGCGGCTGCCCCATGCAGATCGCGCAGTGCCGGGTAGAGGATCCGGGTTGCGGCACGAGCCGGGCGCTCGCCAATGACGCGGTGGATGCCGCCAAGGCCGGCCAGGACATCGCCAAGACGCTCGCGGCCTCCCCGCAGATGAAGGCCGCGGCCAACCGCAACCGGATCCTGCTCGACCCGGTGGAGATCCGCCTCGACGGCGCGCCTGCGCGCGGGCCGCAGAGCGCCCGTATCACGCTGGTTGAGTTCTCCGATTTCCAGTGCCCCTACTGCATTCGCGCGACGAGTCACCTTGAGGCCGTGCTGAAGGCCTTTCCGAAGGACGTCCGGCTGGTCTACAAGCATTTTCCGCTCGACTCGCACGGGCAGGCCCGCCTGGCCGCCCAGGCCAGCCTGGCTGCGCACCAGCAGGGCAAGTTCTGGCCGATGCACGACCGTCTCTACCAGCAGGCCCGGCAGATCAACCGCATGAACATTCTCAACTGGGCTAAGGAGCTGGGGCTCGATATGCCGAAGTTCGTCGCCGCCCTCGATTCGCCGCCGGTGAAGGCGCAGGTGGAAGGCGATGTGGCCGAAGGCAACCGCATTGGCGTGCAGGGCACGCCTTCGGTGTTCGTCAACGGCAAGAAGTACCAGGGCCCGCTCGACCCGGAGACGTTCCTGCCGGTGCTCACCAAAGAACTCGCGGGCCGGTAGCCGCGGCCGCTTACAGCATCGTTTCCGCGGTGACCGGCTTCTGCCGGATCTCCATGCAGCCGCGACCCGTCGGCAGCACCTTATCGGGATTCAGCAGGCAGGTGGGATCGAACAGGCTCTTGAAGCGCCCGATCATATCGAGCGTGTCGGGCCGGAACAGATCGGCCATAAGCTCCATCTTCTCCATCCCCACGCCGTGCTCGCCCGTAATCGAGCCCCCCACCGAGATGCAGTACTTCAGGATGTCTTCGCCGGCGTGCTGGGCCTTTTCAAGCTCTCCCGGCTTGCGGGCGTCAAACAGGATGATCGGGTGCATATTGCCATCCCCGGCATGGAAGATGTTCGAGATCGTCAGCCCGTACTTGTCGCCGATCCGGCCGATCTCCTCGAGCGTCGCCGCGATCTTGGTCCGCGGCACCACTCCATCCTGCACGTAGTAGAACGGACTCAACCGGCCGACGGCGCCGAAGGCGTTCTTGCGCCCTTTCCACAGCAGCGCCCGTTCCTCCTCGCTCTTGGCGATGCGGAACTCCCGGGCCCCGCACGCCAGGCACGCCTCCCGCACCTGCTCCACCTGCTCTTCAACCGCCTCGCGAATCCCTTCGAGCTCAATCAGCAGCACAGCCGCCGCATCGAGCGGATAGCCGGCATGCGTGGCCTCCTCCACCATCCGCAGCATCACGCCATCGAGCATCTCCACCGCCACCGGCGTGATGGCCCGGGCGGTGATCTCGCCCACGGCGTTTCCCGCGTCGGCTGGCGAGTTGAAGATCGCCAGCGTCGTTTTGACCAACTCCGGCTGACGCATCAGGCGGAGGACGACCTTCGTCACCAGGCCCATCGTCCCCTCCGATCCGGTCATCAGTCCGACCAGGTCGTAGCCGGGCAGATCCTGCTCCGCGCCTCCGGTGGTGACGACGCTGCCGTCCGGCAACACCATCTCCAAGCCGAGCACATGGTTGGTGGTGACGCCATAGGCCAGCGTATGCGGCCCGCCGGCGTTCTCGGCCACGTTGCCGCCGATCGTACAGGCCCGCTGGCTCGACGGATCGGGTGCGTAGAAGTATTTCTGCGCCTGGACGGCCAGGGTGACGTCGAGGTTGACCACGCCCGGCTGCACCGTGATGCGCTCGTTCTCAAGGTCGATGTCGAGAATACGGTTCATGCGCGCAAACGAGATCATGATCCCGCCGCGCCGGGCAATCACCCCGCCGGACAGCCCCGTCCCGGCGCCGCGGCCGACAAACGGAATGCCCGCCTCGCGCGCCAGGTTCACAATGGCCACCACCTGCGCCGTATCCCGCGGAAACACAACCACGTCCGGCTTGTGTTTATCCACGCCGCCGTCGTACTCGTACAGGGTCAGATCCCCAGGCTGGTCGAGAACGCCCTTGTCGCCCACCAGCTTCTTCAATTGCGCTACTACGGTTGCCGGAATCATCGGATATGGCTCTCCAGCCGCTTCAACAAAGCGGGCTCCATCCAGTCGCGGTCGGCAATGAACTTCTCGACCACCTTGCCGTCCGGCGTGATCACGTAGGTCTCGGGATACTTGAAGGTGCCGTACTCGGAGGCGATGTCGGCACTCGGATCATGCGCGACTTCGAAGGAGAGCTTGAACCGCTGCAGGAAGTCATCGTAAGCCTTCTTGTCCTGGTCGACGGAAATTCCGAGCACCACCACTCCCTTCGGTCCCAGCGTGCGCGCCATCTGATTCAGGCTCGGCAGTTCGGCGATACAGGGCGGGCACCAGGTGGCCCAGAAGTTCAACACGAGGAGCTTGCCGCCGAAACTGCTGCGCGTCATCTGCGTGCCTCGGCTGGTGGTCACCGCAAAATTGGGCGCCGTGTCGCCAACGTTGACGAGCCGCTCGCGAATCGAGTCGCCAATCAACCCGACCAGGGCCAGCGCCAGAACGCCGGCCGAAATCTTCAACCATTTATCCGGGATTTGCATGGGGCTTACAAGATCTAGTGTATCCCTGTGCCAGCCGCCCGCATCCAACTGGATGAAATGCTTATCACGCGCCGCGTTGAGTTTTCCTCGTCCCACATCTGCCGCAATCCGCTTCTGTCGGACGAAGAGAACCAGCGCCTCTACGGCCCTGCCGCCAACGCCAACGGCCACGGTCACAACTACGTGCTCGAAGTCACCCTCGCCGGTGAGGTGGACCCCGCCACCGGCATGATTTATGACCTCAAGGATCTGAAGGATGTCATGATGGAGGAGGTGGTCGATCCCATGGATCATCGCCATCTCAACTACGAGGTGCCGCCCTTTGACAAGGTGATTCCCACCACCGAAAACCTGGCCGTAGAGATCTGGAACCGCCTCGACAAACGCTTCGAGCACGGCCCCGCACGGCTGCATACCGTGCGTCTGTTCGAGACCGAAGACACCTGCGTCGAGTACCAGGGGGCGTAGTGACCGTCAGAATCACCCGCAACTACCGCTTCGTGGCGTCGCACCGTCTCCATCTCGATCATCTGAGCGAAGAGGCCAACCAGAAGCTGTTCGGCAAGTGCAACAATCCCTACGGGCATGGCCACAACTACGTCGTCTCGATCACCGTCCACGGGCCCATTGACGAACGCACGGGCTTGGCGGTCTCGGTGGCGGACCTCGATACGCTCGTGCGGCGCGAAGTAATCGACCGCTACGATCATCGCTACCTCAACTTCGATGTAGCGGAGTTCGCCTCGGTGCCGTCTACCACAGAGAATATGGCTTTCGCGATTCGCGACCATCTGCAGGCGAACTGGCAAACGGCACTAGGCCCCAACGCTCCCAGGCTGGTCGACATCAAAGTTCAGGAAACAAAACGCAACTCGGTGGCACTCTCCCTCATCAGTTAAACGACGATGAAGCAACGTAAAGCCGTGGTAAAAATTATGCCCGTGTCTCAACAGGTGGACATCGCGGCCCATGCCAAGGAGATTCTCTCCGGTCTGGGAGAAGATCCCGCTCGCGACGGATTGCTGAAGACCCCCGAGCGGTACGAGAAGGCCATGCGCTTTCTGACCTCGGGCTACCAGGCGGATGTTGAAAAGCTCATCAACGGCGCTTTGTTCGACGTCGACTACGACGAGATGGTGGTGGTGAAGGACATCGAGTTCTTCTCGATGTGCGAGCACCACATGCTTCCCTTTTACGGCAAGGCCCACGTCGCCTACATCCCCAACGGCAAAGTGGTTGGGCTGAGCAAGATTCCGAGAATCATCGACGTGTTCGCCCGGCGGCTGCAAGTGCAGGAGCGCATGACCCAGGAGATTGCGCACACCCTGATGAACACTCTGCAGCCACGCGGCGTGGGAGTGGTGGTGGAAGCCCGTCACTTCTGCATGATGATGCGGGGCGTCGAGAAGCAGCACTCGGCCACGGCGACAAGCGCCATGCTCGGGGATTTCCGCAACACGGAAACCCGCAGCGAATTTTTGTCTCTCGTCCGTCACTCCTCGCTCCGCGACTAGTAAACTGAAAGGAGCATGTCAGTTCCTTTTCGTCAGTTCACCGCCCCGGATCTGTTTGGCGTTCCCGTTCAGGTGGAATTTCTTTGGATCCAAAACGGCATAGCGATTCGCCATGCCGATACGGTGGATGTGAAGTTTGAGATTGTCAGTGAAGGGCAGCGCGAAGAGAAAGTCCTTGCGCTGCCCCACCCCTATTTGTTACGGGTCTCTGCCGACTCCGGGCACGCCCTGACCGATCCCTGGTGCAGCCGTCTGGCGGCGCTGCATTTGAAGTATATGATCGAATCGGGTGACGATCTGGAGAAGCCGCTAGTCACTTTGACCGCGGGGCAGATCGCCCAGTACGCGGAGCAACTCAAAACGGAATTGACCGAAGCGCATAGTTTCGTATAAACCTAAGACGGTGGAGCGTATAAACCGATGGTGACCTGTCCCCAGTGTGACGCCGCGATCGATGTCGATGAGGATGAGCTCGACGCGGGCGATGTGATTGAATGCGAGGAGTGCGGTTCCGCCTTGCGCGTCCTGAGTACCGAACCTCTTGAGTTGGAGGCCGATGCCGACGACGAAGACGAGGATGACGAGGACTTCGACGACGAAGAAGAGGACGACGAAGAGGACGACGAGGACGAGTTCGACGAAGACGAACTCGAGGAAGACGATGAGGACGACGACGAGAAGGATTGGTAGCCTTCTATTGCTTTGCGTTTGGGCCGGGGCAGATTTGCTCCCGGCCCAGGACAAGGGGGCCTATTCGGTCATCGCCGGCACCGTCTTCCGCGAACCGGGATTTGCATTGCCCGGCGCGATTGTGATCCTTGAGGCGGCTGACCCGCCGGCCAAAGGCAAACGTTTCAAGCCGCAGAAGGTGGCCAGCGACCGCCATGGCGAGTATGGCTTCCGTATGCCGTCCTCCGAGGCGAAGTTCAAGATCACTGCGGCAGCGAAGGGATTTATTTCCCAGGAGAAGGAAACCACGGCGGCGCCCGGCGTTCGCGTGGACGTCTTCTTCGAACTGAAACCGGAATCCAGGTAGAATCATCAGTAGGCTTATGAAATCTCTCACCCCCCTTGGCGTGTTGACTGTTGGCGTCATGCTGGTTGTGCTGCCAGCCGCCGTGGCGCAGCAGCAGGGGGGGCAGCAACCCGGCGGCACCTACGGAAACTGGCTGCCCGGCAGCGGCAACAAGAAGCAGGATAAAGAGAGCGCGAACACCCGCGCCGTGCAGGGTTCGGTGAAGACCCCGGACGAGAACGTCGCCGAAGGTGCCGTGGTTCAGATCAAGAACACGAAGACCATGCAGGTCCGCAGCTTTATCACCAAGGCCGATGGCATTTTCACCTTCTCCGGCTTGAGCACGGCCGTCGATTACGAGTTGAAGGCCACCTTCCGGGGCATGGAGAGCGCGGTGCGCACCGTGAGCACCTTCGATGACCGCAAGCGCGTGATCGTAAACCTGCGGCTTGAGCCGAAGAAATGAACCGCCGGGCGTTTTGCGGTGCCTGGTTCGGCCTCGCCAAGCCTGCCGCTGGCCCTGCGGGCGGCCAGGTCACGGTGATCCTGTTCCTCTCGACGATTTGCCCGATCTCGAACGCCTACACCGATCGCGTTCAGGCGCTTTTCGCCCGCTACGCCGGCAAGCCCGTGGAGTTCCAACTCCTGAATCCGAATGCGAACGAGAGCGAAGAGGAGTGTCGCGCTTATTCGCGCGATGTCGAGTTCCCCACACCGCTCCGCAAGGACGCGAACAATCAGACCGCCGACCGCTACAACGCCCGGATGACCCCGGAGGCCGTCCTGCTCGATGCGGCGGGCGCCGTACGCTACCAGGGCGCGATTGACGACGCGCGGAACCCGGCCCGCGTCAGGGTGCATGCTCTTCGTCAGGCCATCGACGCGGTTCTCGCCGGCGAAGCGGCGCCGCTTGAGCGGATGCGCTCCTTTGGCTGTTCCATTAAACGGGTAAGGAATCAATCATGAAACTGCCGTTACTTTCCCTCGTCGCCCTACTTCTCAGCGCCGCCGAAGCCCCGCTTGCGAAACTCAACGAAGCGGGCTATGCCAAGCTCATCGGCGAGCAGAAGGGCAAGGTGGTTCTGGTCGACTTTTGGGCCACCTGGTGCACCCCTTGCCGCAAGGAGATGCCGCTGGTCGCTAAACTCGAGGCCCGGCTGAAGGCGAGAGGCTTCCGCGTGATCACGGTCTCCTCGGACGAGCTTGAAAATGAGCCGGCCGCCCGCGCCTTTCTGAAGGACGCCGGGATTACAGGCAGCACCTACATCAAAGCCGCCAAGAACGACGACGCCTTCATCCGCCAGATTGACCCCAAATGGGGAGGCGAACTGCCGGCACTCGTGCTCTACGACCGGACCGGCAAAAAGGTGAAGATGTGGAAAGGCGAAACGGCCATCGCCGACATTGAAGCGGCCGTCGCCAAACTGCTGTAGGCCATGTCCGAGTTGCGGATCCTCGATGAGGCCGTCGCCGCCCGCTGCCGAGCGACAACAGCGGCGCATCCGGATTGGCCCTGCCGCGCCGGGTGCGCCGATTGCTGCCGGTCGCTCGCCCAGCTTCCCGCGCTCACGGCCCCCGAGTGGGAGCGCCTCGAAGCCGCCGTCCCCACGGTCCACCGGCCCGCGGTAGCCGAGCGGGTCGCCGGGACTCTGCGGCAAAGCCAGGGCCCCTACACCTGCCCCTGGCTCGACCCGGACCGCGACGTCTGCCTGGTCTACGAAGCGCGCCCCATCGCCTGCCGCACGTATGGTTTCTATGTCGAGCGCGACCAGGGCCTCTATTGCCGGCGCATCGCAGCGCGAGTGGACGCCGGCGAGCTCGGCGACGTCGTCTGGGGCAATCAGGAGGCGGTCGACGCGCAGCTCGACCGCCTCGGGCCGCGCCAGACGCTCGCCGACCGCATCCGTGAGGCCGGACCCGCGGCGCTAGCGGGAGTTTCCCGCGAGAATTTCGAAAAAGCCACTTAAGTCATTCTTGGCCAAAAGATAGCGTTTCGGTTCCGTATCTACGACGAGGCCCGGCCGCCCTCTCTTCGGCACTGCGTCGAGGGCCTCGGCCATCGCCAGGATCTCCGGGTCTGCCTGTTCGATCTGTAGCCGCACACGCGGCCGGCCTCGCTGGCCCGTGCGGTCCACTAATCGGCAACAACGAATCGTCGCCAGTTCGGCTGGTAACCGCTGCGCGTTGCCGGCGAAAGCCGCCCGCTCCCGGGCCCGGCGATGCAACAAAGTGACCACCAGATAGGCCGATTGTGGTTCTCGCACATTTCGAAGTTGCTGATAAATTTAGGGTTGTCTTCCCTCCTTCGATTCCCTTGTTCGCCTCCGTTGGTGGCGCTGGCGGCGGCTTTCTTGGCTTTCTTTCGCAGTCGCGCGGCGCTTCAGTATGAGATTGTGGCCCTTCGTCATCAGCTCGGTGTTCTGCAGCGGTCGGTGAAGCGGCCGAATTTGACCGCCGCTGATCCATTCCTGTGGGCTTGGTTGTCGGCGGTCTGGGAGGATTGGCAACCGAGTGCCACCATTATGAAACCGGCGACGGTGATCGGGTGGCATCGCAAGGGCTTCGGACTCTTCTAGACGTGGAAGATTCGGCGGGGGAGGCCGGGGCGACCCGCAGTCCAGGCGGACGTCCGATCCTTGATTCGTGCGATGAGCCGCGACAATCCGCTGTGGGGCGCGCCGCGGATTCACGGCGAGCTGCTCAAGCTTGACATCGACGTCGGCGAGCCGAGGCGAGCCGAGCGTAAGCAAGTACATGGTCCGCCACCGCAAACCGCCATCGCAGACTTGGCCGACCTTCCTCGACGATCACGTCAAGACCATGGTTTCGGTCGACTTCTTTACGGTGCCGACCATCCGATTCCAGGTGCTGTATATGTTTCTGGTGCTGGCACACAACCGCCGCCGGATTCTCCACTTTGCCGTGACCGCTCATCCCACCGCGGAGTGGACCGCGCAGCAACTCAGAGAAGCCTTTCCCTGGGACACCGCGCCCCGCTATTTGCTGCGCGATCGCGACCGGATCTTCGGGAAAGATTTCGTGGATGAAGTAAAAGCCATGGGGATCAACCAGGTGCTGTCGGCACCGCGGTCCCCCTGGCAACGGGCTTATGTCGAACGGGTCATCGGCACCATCCGCCGCGAGTGCCTGGACCACGTCATCGTGTTCGGCGAACGGAGCTTGTACCGTCACCTGCAGCGTTTCGTGGACTATTACCATCGGAGCCGGACGCACCTGGGATTGGAGAAGGACTCTCCGGTCCCTCGCCCGATCCAATCGGCGGACATGGGGTGGGTTATTGCGATGCCGGAAGTCGGCGGACTCCATCATCGTTACGAGCGCCGCGCCGGATAAAGGTATCTTTGGCGCAATTCCATTCGCATTGGCCAGTTTCCTTGCACGGTCCTATTGACGGTCACCGAGGCCGCGCCCGTGAGCATATTGGCATCGCGGAAAGAGGCATTGTCCGCCGACGACGCGGGGCGAGTGAAGACCAAAGGCTCTCCCTCAAGAAACCCAGAAGCCCTGGACTCCGCACGATCAGACCTCAAGATGAGGTTTCCGAGAACGACAGACGCGCCGATATGCGCGCTGGTACCCTGCTAGCGGCAGCCATTGATTGCAACAAACTTCAAATGATGCAAAGAATCTGCAAGCAAGGAGCACAAACGTCTTCTTATCAATCACTTCTATGCATCGTCTTTTGCTGCTAGACGGTGTTTTTTGCATCAAAGGCGGCCACGGCTTCATTCCGCCTTATTCATGCCGCCGATCCTGTAGCCCATATCGGAGTAACCGCGAAGCCGCCGTTCGTACATCCGCGCGAGCATCCGGACATTGACGTCGACGTAGTCATAAACCTGGACTACCCTTTTGTTGTCGTGCAGTCGATGCAATCGACCCACGTACTGCTGTAGCGTCCCCTTCCACGATATCGGCATCGCCAGGAAGAGCGTATCGAGGCGGGCATCGTCAAAGCCCTCGCCAACGTAGCTGCCCGTGGCAAGAATCACCCGCGGCTCCGATTCCGGAATCGCTGCCAGTCGCTGCCATAGCTCCTTGCGCTGCTTGGCGCCCAGCCCGCCCCGAAGTACAAGAACGTGTTGGACGCGTCCGGCCAGTGCGGATGCAAAATACGCCAGATGTTCCGTTCGCCCTGTCAGCAAAAGCGGGGAGCGGCCACCATCCACCGCGGTCATCATGTCCGCAACGATCTGCTCATTGCGGTCAGCGTCCTTCACAATTCCGGCATACAGATCCTGAATGCTCGCATCCCCAGCCGGCGCCATGCCGGTAAAGGCGGTGGAACGTGGAAGAACGACATGGTCAAATGGGTTCTGCTCAGTCATTAGCCTGGCAGCCATTTTGTATCGAATAGGCCCGCACTGCATGAAGATGATCGGTTGATGCCCATCCTTACGGACCGGCGTGGCAGTCAGCCCCAGGATGTATTTCGCTTTTGCCGCCGCCAGCACTTTTTCAAAGGTGACCGCCGAGAGATGATGACATTCGTCGACTACGACATGTCCATACTCCGCGACGAAGTCCTTCACCGCGTGGTCTTGATAGAGGCTCTGAACGATCGCAACATCAATCAGCCCCGTGCGCTTCGTCTTGCTCCCGCCAATCTGTCCAATCTCGTCGATTGGCAGTTCCAGAAACATCGCCAACCGCTCCCGCCACTGGTCCAACAACTGTTGCCGGTGGACAATCACCAACGTGTTGACGCCTCGCCTGGCAATTAACCAGGAGGCAATGGCGGTCTTACCGAATGCGGTTGGCGCGCTCACAACGCCGTCGTCATGCTTCATAATCGCGTCCACCGCCTCCGCTTGGTGCACACGAAGCGTTCCTTGAAACGAGCACGAAAGCGGAGTCCCGGGAAGCCGTTCGTCCCGCGTTGCCAGCTGAATGCCGTACTCCTTGAACAAGGCGGCGGCTTCCTGCAAACAGCCGCGCGGCAACGCCAAGTGCCGGGCAAGGTCTTCTCCGCACGATACCACCCGGGGCTTGCCGAAGGTCGGCAGGCGCATCGCCTGCGCCTTATAAAACTCGGGGTTCTGAAAGGCGGCGATCCGCAGGAGGCGATTCAGCATCGCTGGCGGCAGGCCCTGTTTTTCAATGAATACTTGATTGGCCCGGACGACATGAACCCCGCGTGGGAAGGGCCCGTCGATGCGCTTATCCGGGCGCATTCGCGACGGCGGCAGTGTCCACGGATCGGGGCTGTCGGCATCGTCCGTCGCGCTTATTCGGACCCCAATGATGTCTCCCTGGTTTTGCGCCTCAGCTACAAGCCTTTCCAGGTCCGACAGTCGAAACCGCCTGACGCCCAGCAGAAAGGCCCACTGGTCCGGATGCGGTTCCAGGTCAGTGTTGACGAAGACGCTCTTGCCCTCGTTGCGCGGCTTCCGCTGTAAGGGAGCGGCGATCAGATTTCCGAAGCCGCCTTTGGGAAGCGTGTCCTGATTCGGGAAGAACCGGTCGTAGGAATCGAGCCCGATCTGGTGGTGGCTCTCCATCGTCTGAGTCAGCAGGAATGCGCCAAGCCGCCGGGCCAAACTCGCCGGGACGTTCTGCTCAAAGAAGATCCATACATGGCCGCCATTGCCGGAGCGGGAGACCTCGCGATGCGCCGGCACGCCATGTTTTTCGCAGGTTTTGAGAAACGCGGCCGTGTCGTCGCGCCATGATGTCTTATCGAACTCCGCCGCCAGAAACCAGCAGGTTTCGTCTTGTAGGAGCGGGTAGATCCCGATCGTCAGCCTTCCCTGAAGATGAGCTCGAACTGCCTCATCGTCGAGTGGGAAGTACTTTCGTGTCTCCCGGTCAACGCGTTCTTTCTCCGCTTGCGGGGCAGCGTTGTAGGCCCGCCAGTCCCGCTCCGACCGAGGCATGTATCCCTTGCGGCCATCCGCCCGCTCCCAGCGAACGGCGTAGACGTCTTCCCGCCCCCGAAACAGGGTTCGAAAGATGCGCATCTTTTCGGTCTCTGAAAGAGCCGGCGCCGCCGGTTCTGGCGTCTCTGCGACTATCTCTGGTGGGTCGGTCGAAATGCCATGGAGAAGCAGCAACTCCCGCAATCGCCGGTTCTCCGCCAGCAAAGCAGTCAGGAGTTGGTTGTTTCCCATGGACCGTCGCTGTTCCTAACGCTCGGCCGTGGCCAACGCATACTGCCGCTTGGGATCATGTGGGCCGGTTGCAATCTCTACAATGAGACCACGAGACAGCAATGCATTTAGCCTAGTCAATGTTGCGCGCGAGGAGAGCCCAACCTGCTTCGCTATGGCCGCCGTTCCGGCCGACCCAAGCCGTCGGAGAATTGTGAGGATGCTCTCATCTGTAGCGTCCAAATGGGCAGCCGCAACTCGCTGATTGTAGATCGTCACTCGAAAATGGGAGCCGATTTCTTCAAGCTTTGGGTTCGGTAAACCTGCCTCTTGGCAAGCCGCGTTCATCCTTTGGATGCCGCTTCCCCAATGCTCAATCAAATGGAGTTCATGGAAAACGCGGCCGAGCACCCGATTCCTCAACTTCGACACTCCAGGCTGGACGTCCTCGATTGTGAGGCCAAACGGCAAAAGGCCAGGATTCTCAATCTCAATTCGGTCATCGAAAACAGCCAATCGGATAGGTGAGCCATGTTGCGCGTAATCCGCGTGGACAATTGC
>JAPKZB010000029.1 GCA_026393985.1 Acidobacteriota bacterium | reverse complement strand
CGGCTTTCTACAGATTCTGAGTCTCACGCTTTTCGAGAAAATGCCCATTTTACGGGCCTTTGAAGATATCGACTCCCAAGACCTGACCAATGAAAACCCCAAGCAGTTGATTCTATTCGACTTTTAACCGGACACTAGTGTGATTCCGTATACCTTGCTATCGGTAACGTCTCCGCTGGAGCTCCTTTCCCCAACAACCATTGCTTTAGCGGAGACGCCCGATTGATTGAGTCAAAAACTGGTCCTGGCAATTCAGGAGCCTGGATTGGTCAGGGTGGCAGTTAGAGGCAGGGTAGCATTTTGGGGGTGGAAATTCGATAGACTCGCTCCACGCCCATGTCTGCTTCCTCGCCCCCGGCCTTCGGGGATCGTCTGCTTTCGCTTGATGCCTTTCGCGGGTTTACGATGCTGCTGCTGGTGTCGCATGGCTTCGGGATCCACGCGGCGTTCCGGGGGCAATGGACGCTGGCCGACCAGTTTGAGCATGCGGCATGGGTGGGGTGTACGCTATGGGACCTGATTCAGCCGGCGTTCACGTTTATTGTGGGCGTGGCGATGCCGCTGGCGCTGGGGCGGCGGACGGCGGCGTGGCGGCATGTGGCGTGGAGGGCGGTGGCGCTGGTGGTGCTGTCGAACGTGCTGTCGAACTGGGGGACGAGCGGGGCGCTGAAGCTGCAGTTGATCAATGTGCTGTGCCAGATCGCGTTTTCCTACGTGTTGTGTTACCTGATTCTGCAGTTGCCGGGGCGGGGGCAGGTGGGGGCGGCGGGGGCGATTCTTGCGCTGCACCACGGGCTGTTTTTTCTGTTTCCGGGACCGGCGGGCCCGTTTGACCCGCAGGGTAACTTTGCGGCACGGGTGGACCTGGCGGTGCTGGGCTACAACTATTCGGGCCATTACACGACGCTGAACTTTCTGGGCAACGGGCTGACGGTGCTGTTCGGGTGCTGGACCGGGCTATTGCTGCAGCGGGAGGGGACGCGGGCGGGGCGGTTGCGGACGCTGGTGGGGGTGGCGGCCGGGGCGTTGGCGGCGGGGTGGGCGCTGGCGCCGGTGGTGCCGATGGTGAAGCGGCTGTGGACGGGTTCGTTTTTGCTTTTTAGTACGGGGTGGGTACTGCTGGCGTTCGCGTTTTTCTATTGGCTGGTGGAGATGCGGGGGGCGCGGCGGTGGACGTTTCCGCTGGTGGTGGTAGGGGCGAACAGCATTTTCATCTACTCGTTTTCGCAGGTGCTGCGGGGGTGGTTGTCGCGGGGGTTGGCGGCTTTTGACGGGCAGCAGTTTGCGTTTTGGGGGCCGGCGGGGGCGGTGCCCCACAACGTGCTGGTGATGGCGGCGATGTGGGGACTCTGCTACTGGCTGTACGGGCGGCGGATTTTCTTTAAGATTTAGCTTTCCAGTGTCTCCCTAGCCGAGGGCGGCGCGGACTTTGTCGCTGAGGACCTTGCCGTCGAGGCGTTTGCCGGCGAGTCGGGCTTTGGCGGCGTTCATGACGAGGCCCATTTTGGCTTTGTCGGTGACGCCGGTTTCGGTGATGGCGGCGGCGATGGCGGCGTCCACTTCAGCTTCGGTGGGGGCGGCGGGCATGTAGCTTTCGACGACGGCGAGTTCGGCTTCCTCGCGGGCGGCGGAGTCTTCGCGTCCGGCGCCGCGGAACATGGCGATGGACTCTTTGCGCTGTTTGACGAGGACGGAGAGGACCTGGAGTTCGGCGGCTTCGTCGAGGGGCTTGGCGTTGTCGGCCTGCCACTTACTGAGGGCCGTTTTGATCATCCGGACGGCGCTGAGGCGCACCTCCTCCTTTGCTTTCATTGCGGCGACCATGTCGCGTTGTATCTGATCGAGAAGAGCCATTGTATTTGCTATTCTAATAGCTCGTCCGCTCTTTCTCATTTCCCACACATGCACATCAAAAAACAACGCCTATTAACACCGGGGCCGACGCCCCTTTACCCACCGGCGCTGCAGGCGATGATGGCCAGCGATGTCCATCATCGAACCCAGGATTTTATCAAGATTCAGGCGTCTGCCATGCAGGGTCTCAAGAGGGCGATGGGCACGTCGAATGACACGCTCATCCTGACGGCGTCCGGTTCGGGCGCGATGGAGGCTTCGGTTTCGAACTTCTTTTCGCGCGGGGACAAGGTGGTGGTGTGTTCGGCGGGCAAGTTTGGTGAACGCTGGGCGGAGATGGTGGCGGCGTTTGGTTTGGACGCCATTGTGCTGACCGAGGAGTACGGTAGCGTGGTGAGCCCGGAGCGGTTGGCCGAGACGTTGGCGGCGAATCCGGAGGTGAAGGGCGTGTTCATCCAGGCCTCGGAGACCTCGACCGGGGCGGCGCATGATGTGGAGGCGATGGCGAAGATGATCGCCGGGACCGAGGCGATCTTCATCGTCGATGCGATTACCGGGTTGGGCACGATGCCGCTCGATATTGACGGCTGGGGCATTGATATCTGCATTGGCGGGTCGCAGAAGTCGTTTATGATTCCGCCGGGACTGGCGTTTATCAGCATCAGCCCGAAGGCTTGGGGGCTGAACGCGCGGTCCTGCATGCCGCGGTACTACTTCGATCTGAAGCGCGAGAAGAAGATGGCGGATAAGGGAGAGACGGCGTGGACGCCGAACACCTCGCACCTGATCGCGCTGAATGTGGCGCTCGAGTACATCAACAATCTGGGCATGGACAAGCTGATCGAGAATGCGCAACTGCTGGCCAAGGCGACGCGGGCGGCGGCGGCGGCGCTTGGTCTTGAGCTGTTTGCGCCGAACAATCCGGGTTCGTCGGTAACGGCGATCAAGTCGCCGGCGGGGATTGATTCCGGGGTGATTGTGAAGGGCTTCCGGAACCACTTCGGGGCGATTATCGCCAACGGGCAGGGTTCGATGCAGGGCAAGATCTTCCGGATGGCGCATTTGGGGTATTTCGATTTCGCGGATATGTTTGCCGTGATCGCTGGCCTCGAACTGCTGTTGCTGCAGAACGGGCACCCGGTGGAGTTGGGCGCGGGGGTGGCCGCGGTGCAGCGGCTGTATGCCGAAGTGGCGATGCCACAGATGGTAAAGGCGTAAAAGAGCCGAAGGAAATCAACATGAAGATACTGGTAGCGGAACCGATTGCCGCCGCCGGCGTGGAGTTGTTGCGCGCGCAGGCTGGCTGGGAGATTGTGATTGCCGATCCGAAGAGCTATGCGGCGCACCTCGTCGATTGCGATGCCCTGCTCGTGCGCAGCGCGGTGAAGGTGAATGCGGAAGTATTGGCGAAGGCGCCGAAGCTGCGGGTGGTGGGCCGGGCCGGGGTGGGCGTGGACAACGTGGATCTCGATGCGGCTACGGCGGCCGGGGTGCTGGTGATGAACACGCCGGGGGGGAACGCGATTTCGGTGGCGGAGCATGCCATTGGCCTGATGCTGTCGCTGGCGCGGCAGATTCCGGCGGCGAGCGCGTCGACCAAGAGCGGCAAGTGGGAGAAGAAGAAGTTTCAGGGCAACGAGCTGCGGGGCAAGACGCTGGGGGTGCTGGGCCTGGGCGCGATTGGCCGGCACGTGGTGACGCGGGCGCAGGCGTTTGAGATGAAGTGTATTGCCTATGACCCGTTTGTAAATCCGCAGACGGCGGCGGATCTGGGCGTGGACCTGGTTTCGCTCGATAAGCTGTATGCGGCCTCGGACTACATTACGCTGCACATGGCGTTGACGCCGGAGACGCACGGTATGTTGAACGCGGGGGCCTTTGCCAAGATGAAGCCCGGGGTGCGGATAATCAACTGCGCGCGGGGGGAGCTGGTGAACAGCGCGGATTTGGTGGTGGCGCTTGATCAGGGTACGGTGGCCGGGGCTGGTCTGGACGTGTTTGAAAGCGAGCCGCCGGCGGCGGAGGATCCGCTGCTGCGGGCCGAGGGTTTGCTGGCGACGCCACACATTGGCGGGTCGACGGAAGAGGCGCAGGAGATTGTCGGCGTCCGAATTGTGGAGCAGGTGGTGGAGTACCTGACCAACGGCGTGGCGCTGAACGCGGTGAACATGCCGGCGCTGTCGCCGGAGATGTACAAGGCGGTGGGGCCGTACATTGAGCTGGCCGAGCGGCTGGGCGGATTTGCGGCCTACATTGCGCAGGGGAATCCGAAGTCGGTGCGGCTGGTTTATTCCGGGCGGATTGCGGACTTTAACACGGTGCTGCTGCGGAACGCCGGATTGGCGGGGGTGTTGAACCGCTCGCTGTCCTACCGGGCGAACCTGGTGAACGCGATGCCAATTGCGACGCAGCGGGGTTTGAACGTGGCTGAGGCGCATGAGAAGCAGCGGACCGGCCACATTGATTCGATCCGGCTGGAGCTCGAGAGCGAGGCGGGGTTGACGGTGGTGGAGGGTGCGGTGATTCTGGGCTGTCCGCGGCTGATCATGGTGGACGGTATTCCGTGTGAGGCGAATTTGAGCGGTCATTTACTGTATTTGAAGAACGCGGACGTACCCGGGGTGATCGGCCATGTGGGGTCGGTGCTGGGGCGGAATGCGATCAATATTGCCAACTTTTCCTTAGGCCGGACGCCGAAGGTGTCGCCGGGTCAAGAGGTGCTGGCGGTGGCTGTGGTGGAGGTGGACGCGCTGGTGCCCGAAGGTGTGATTGCTGAATTAAAAGCGAATTCCGCGGTACGGATTGCCCGTCCTGTTGAATTTGCCGCGCAGTAGTTTGCTCAGTTTTCTGATTAAGTTTTTTCCGCTGAGAACACTGTGTTACGCTAAAAGTGCTCTCAGCGGACCTCGCCGGTTCAACATCCCTCCCAGGAGTAGTCTTTCCCTTCAATGAGTTTCACCGTTTTTCTTGGCAATCTCCCCGTTTGGGTGACTGCCGATGACATCAAGTCATGGCTCACCGCAGAAAACCTTGTCGCCGACTCCATCAAAGTAATTCGTAACCCCGAAACGCAAGAATCCAAGGGTTTCGCATTCATCGAAGCGCCCAATGGTGAAGAGATGAATTCCATCATTCGCCGTTTTGACCGTGCGCCGCTCGAAGAGCGTTTGCTGCGGGCCAATCCTGCCCAACCGCCGAAAGGCAAGACCCCTGTTCGTGGTGCTGCGCCTGCCCCTGGGGCTGGTGCTCCGCCGCCGTCTCCGTCAGCAGCGATGATGATGGGGGACAAGTCCCGGCGCGGTGGGAAGAAGCATAAGAAGCCGACCCGTCCGTCAGGTCCGCCGAGCGCGTTCGCTGAGGAACTCGCCAAAGCTCTGTAGGACTTTAGCGCATCGCCTGGCAGGGAATCGAGAGGCCGCTGCGTTCACTCCGAACGCGAGCGGCCTTTGCGCTTCACGGAGTGTTTTCTGGTCGATTTGGGCGAAGTACGCTATACTTACAGGAGTACTGGAAGTTTGTTCTACCGCACCCGCTTGCCCTCCTGTTTGCCGGTTCGCTCGATCGGCCTTCCCACCCACACAACTGAATGAATACTTTTGCTGACCTTACGTTGTCCTCGATTTTGAAGGGCAACCTGGCCAAGCACGGTTTTGTCACCCCGACACCCGTGCAATCTCAGGCCATTCCCCCTGCTCTTGAAGGCAAGGACCTTGTCGCGACGGCCCAAACGGGCACCGGTAAGACCCTTGCTTTTGTCCTCCCCTTGCTCGAACGGCTGCTCAAAAACAAAGCGGCCAAAGGCTCTCAGGCGTTGATCCTGAGTCCGACCCGCGAACTCGCGGTCCAGATTTCCGAGACCTTCAACAAGCTGTCGCCGGGCACCGGCATCCGCGCCGCGGTAGTGGTGGGCGGCTTAAGCGAACGGCCGCAGTTGGCCGATATCAAGCGCGGCGTGCAGGTTATCATCGCCACCCCGGGGCGCTTGTCGGATTTTATCGAGCGCCGCCTGGTGCGGCTGGACTCGATCAACCTGCTGATTCTCGATGAGGCCGACCGGATGCTCGACATGGGCTTCCTGCCCTCGATTACGCGCATCATGGGGCTGCTGGCGCCGGTGCGGCAGACGCTGTTCTATTCGGCGACGATTGAGAGTTCGGTCGCCCACCTGATCACCAAGTACCTGAACAACCCGGTGCGGGTGGCGATTGGTTCGACGACGAAGACGGCCGACCAAGTGGACCTGCACATGTACGAACTCGAGCAGGACCATAAGATCGGTACGCTCGAACACATGCTGCGGATTCACAAAGGCACCTTCATGGTGTTCGTGCGCACCAAGCATGGCGCCGACCGGCTGGCCAAGCGCCTCGAGGCGGACGGCATCAGCTCGACGAGCATTCACGGTAACCGTTCGCAGGGGCAGCGCAGCCGCGCGTTGAAGGCCTTTCAGGACGGCGAGGTGCGCGTGCTGGTCTGCACCGACGTGGCGGCGCGCGGATTGCATATTGAAGCCGTTGCGCACGTGGTGAACTTTGACGTGCCGAAGGTACCTGAAGACTTCATCCACCGGGTGGGGCGGACGGGCCGCGCCGGGCTGCGGGGCGTTGCCACGACGTTTGTGACACGCGCGGAATGGAACGATGTGCGGCGGATTGAGCGCAATCTGAATGTCCGGCTCGAGCGGCAGATGGTGAACGCCGCCGATAAGGCGGCCATTGCCGCCATTCCGGAACGGATTGCGCAGGCGCCGGACCGGAAGCTGGAGCTTGTGCACAAGGGGCCGGCACGCGGCGCGAGCCCGGCGGGTGGTTCATTCGCAGGCAAGAAAAGCTTCGGCGCGCGGCCGAAGAAGTTTTCGACCCGGTAACGGGCCGGGACGTTTGCGCTAGTCGGGGATGCGGGTCACTTTGGTTGTCTGGTGGCCCGCCAATCTCCAGGCGCCGTTGTGCTTGACCCAGAAGTGGATGAGCATGACTTTATCGTCGAACGGGCCGGCCTGATTGACGCCGGTGACATGCATCCAGGAATGCGTTAACGCGGACGCGCCGTAGAGGTTTACGGTGACCTTCTTTTGCTCGAGGGTCCGGTAGAGCTGCTTGCCGGACTTGACCTTGGCGATGTAAGAGGCCTTGGTGTCGACGATGCCGGTAGCGTGGCCGTACACGAGGTCGTCGGCGAGCATCTTGTCGAGGGACGCCGCGTCTTTGGCGAGGATGGCTTGGCGCCAAGCTTGGTCGAGGGCCACGATATCTTTCTTGGTCTCGGCGCTTAAGGCGCCGGCGAGGGCGAGCGCCGCGAGGATGATCCGCATGAGCCGCAGTATAGCAGCGCCGGGGGCGTCAGCCGCTGCGATACTGGCGGTTGCGATACTGAAGAGACTCTCTTGCGTGCATCCCCGGGCCTGTCCGCCATTCTTACCGCCATCGCCGTCTCGGTTTTGTGGGGCGGCAACATTGTTTCTATCCGCGTTGGCGTTGATAGCATTCCGCCTCTGTGGAGCGCGTTCTGGCGGATGCTGCTGGGGGTGATCTTCGTGGGGGTTTGGGCGCGGCACCGGGGAGTGGGCTTCTGGCCTACGCCGGCGGAGTGGCGGCCGCTGTTCTGGCTGGGGGTGCTGTTTACGGTACAGATCGGCCTGTTGAACTCGGCGGCGGCGCTGACTTCGCCGGCTTATGGCGTAGTGATTCTGAACGCCTACGCGGTGTTTTCCAATCTGACCGGGCATTTCTTTTGCAAGCATCTCGAGGAGCCGCTAACGGCGGCGCGGGTGATGGGTTTGGGGTTGGCGCTGGCCGGGGTGACCGTGCTGGCCGTCGGGCAGAGGGCGTCGACGCTGGCGCCGGATCCGCTGTTGGGAAATGCGCTGATGATTCTGTCGTCGGCGCTGCTGGGCTTCCGTCTGGTTTATACGCGGTCGCTGGTGCAGACGATTCATCCGACGCGGGCGGTGGTGTGGCAGATGGCGTGGTCGGTGCCGCTGTTTCTGCTGGTAGCATGGCTCTCCGAGCCCCCGGTGCTGCGGGAGGTGACCTGGCAGGCGGTGGCGGCGATCTCTTATCAGGGCATCGTGGTGGCGGGACTGTGCTTTATTCTGTGGGCGCAGCTGCTACAGCGCTATCCGGCGGGGGCGCTTTCGATGTACGCCTTTCTGGTGCCGGTTTCCGGGATTGCGTTAAGCGCGTGGATTTTCGGTGAGCCGCTCCGGCCGACCTTGCTGGCCGGCGGAGCGTTGGTGCTGGCGGGCTTGTATGTGGTGGCGAGAACGGCAGGGCGGGAACGGGCGTAGGCTAACCTTTGAGCCAGCCGAGATAGCGGTCGCGTGCCTTGCGTAGATACTCGGGCATGCGGGCCAGATCGCTCCCGATCTCGCGCACCAGCGCACCCGGATAGCGAACCTCATGCAGAGCGTTAAAAATCCGCGGGTAATCCGCGAAGCCATGCACCATCGGTTTGTGTTCCGCCCGAGTTGCCGGATCGATATCCTGCACGGGTAGATGCGCCGCTCCGCGCCCGAGCTTCCGGATGATTTCGATGGTGGTGTCGTTGTAGGCGGCGACGGCCTCTGGTGTGGCCCGGTCCTGGCAGTCCGTGGCGAAAGTCGGGTAGCCCTGCTGAAATCAATCGATGCTGAAAATGTTTCCGCGTAAAACTGGGTATGGCGCTGGGACCATGGAAGCAAAGGATCCGTCAGGAGACATGGTGGATCGCCCAACAGGAGTTGCCGGCCTCGGCCGCTCACCCCTTTTACACTCGGCTCAATGAACTGCTCGACGCCGAAAAGTTCGACGAGTTCGCCGAAGCGGCCTGCAAGCAGCTCTACGCCAAGAAAATGGGCCGGCCCAGCCTCACCCCGGGCATCTCCTTCCGCGTCCTCCTCGTCGGCTATTTCGAGGGCATCGATTCCGAACGCGGTATCGCCTGGGGGGCCTCCGATTCGCTCGGTATCCGCCACTTTCCGGGAATCGGACTCGACGAACGCAGCCCCGATCATTCCACCCTCTCGCGCACCCGCCGGCTGATCGACGTCGAAACGCATGAGCAGGTCTTCGGGTTTGT